>JBEGVZ010000106.1:0-2786 GCA_041178085.1 Pseudomonadota bacterium
ATTGGGGTCTTGTGACATGGCTAAACTATAGAACGATTCAGGGATTTGTGAAATGAAAGGTTCCCGGGACTTCCGGTCCTTGGATTTACAGGTTGAGGTCAATCGATGCGTTTCCCCGACACCCGCATGAGGCGCTTGCGCCAGTCCCCCTTCATCCGTGACCTGGTCCGGGAGGCGACTCTATCGGTTTCAGATCTTGTCTATCCGGTGTTCGTGGCTGATTCACCTGCTGGTGAAGCAGACATCCCCACCATGCCGGGGATTCGCCGATGGAGCGAGGAATCGCTGGTTCGTCATGTGGAACAGGCAGTAACGGCCAGGATTCCTGCGATTGCAATTTTTCCAGTGATTGGCGCTGCCCTGAAGACCCCCGATGGCCGTGAAGCGGCAAATCCCGAGGGACTGGTCCCGCGGGTGATCAGACGCCTGAAGAAAGAATTTCCGCGCCTGGGCATCATCACCGATGTGGCGCTCGACCCTTATACCAGTCACGGTCAGGACGGCATCCTTGACGCGAAAGGTTACATCCTGAATGACACGACAGTTGATGCCCTCAGGCAACAGGCCCTGATGCAGGCAGAGGCGGGAGCCGATATCGTCGCCCCCTCGGACATGATGGACGGGCGCGTGGGAGCTATCCGGCAAGCTTTCGAGGAACGTGGTTTTCACAACACCATGATCCTGTCCTATGCCGCCAAATATGCTTCGTCTTTTTATTCCCCGTTCAGGGATGCGGTTGGTTCTGCCGGGGCACTGGGCAAGGCTGACAAGAAAACTTACCAGATGGATCCTGCTAACGGCCTTGAGGCGTTGCGGGAAGTTGCCGCCGACATCGAAGAGGGCGCCGACATGGTCATGGTCAAACCAGGACTGCCCTATCTGGACGTCATCCGTCGTGTGAAGGATCGTTTCCAGATTCCGGTGTTTGCCTACAACGTCAGCGGTGAGTATGCGATGGTCAAGGCAGCCGCCCAGGCTGGTTGCCTTGACGAGGCTGCCTGTGTGCTTGAGATTTTGTTATCATTCAAGAGATCGGGCACAGATGCGGTTCTTACCTACCACGCACTTGATGCGGCGCGGTGGCTCAAGGACTGAAGGGAAGGCCCGTTCCGGGGTTTCCTCATGTACAAGATTCGCTTGCGTTCCTGGTTGGCCATTCCTCTATTGCTGGGATCCCGTGTGGCTTTTGCGGCCCCTCCCATTGCGGGTTCTGCCACGATGTTCACACCGCCAGCTCTGAAAATCGTCTTGAAGGGTGATATGGCTCCGGTTGCGAAGGGCGACAGGAAGGCTTCCTCCTGGGCAAAAGCCTGTGAATCTTTGGGGCGTGCGCTCACTATTGGTTCGGGGCCCTGGGGCTACGGTATTTTTTCCAGCTACTCGTGTGGGGTTGGAAAGCCCGCCGCCGCACGAGCTGAAGCAAAGGACGCTGCCTGGACCCTGGAAGTCGCGCCGGGCGAGGACGGTTACACGTTCACGACCATAAACGCCAAGGGTGGAAAGGAGTCGTTTTTCAAGACTCCTAAATCGGAATGGATTATCGAATACCTGGTTCACGTTGAATTGAATGACCTTGTTGCCATGCGGATCCTGAGCGACTTGCCGGCAATGGGGTTGATCGAGGCCAAGTCCATTAACGACAAGGGTTTGCGAACAACCCGCTTTGCGCAGCGGAAAATTCCGGCGCAGCGCCAGCTACCTGTGGTGGCTCCCCCGCCACGTTTGACAGCCTTTCAGCTGACAGTTGTCAGGGGCACGACCTACCAGCCTGTCGTTGTTGGGGAGATCGAGCGACTTGGTGGTCCCAAGTGGAATGTCACAGCGGTCGAGAAGAAGGACTTAAGCAAGGCGGCGACTCTGGCGTGGCGTGTTCCCGCAGAGGTTTCAGCTGCAGTCCGCGAGGGCAAGAATGTCTGGGTTCATGACGTGAATGGGCGTGGAGCCCAGTCCGCCGCTTTGGATCGTGCCATCGCTGCGGCGATTGCAAAATTGGATGAAGCCAACGAGAAGGGTTTTCTTTCGAAATTCCTGCGAGGTGTCAAAGGGCTTGTGCTGGAAACGGCAGCGGGTGGATACGGTGGGTTTCGTTATGGCAAACAGATTTTAAAGGGAGACGATCTGCTCACCAAGCTGACCCTCATCGGCGTGGTCGCCGAAGTCAGGAACGGTCCGCTGGGCGGTTTTCGTTTTTTCTACGACACCATTCCAGATCAAAAAGCGGTTCAGCAAGGCGTTAACACGTCAATTGGTTGGAATCGGATCATTGTCGGAAGGTCATTCGGTTTGGAGCCCGGCAAGTGGATTAACCGGATCGAGGTCACGCCCAAGATCGGAGCCTGGAATTTCAATTCCCGGATTCTGGATCAGAGCAGCAAACCGGAACTTCCGGCAGTTGTCGAATTCAACCTCAAGTACGCGCCAAGTCTTGCCATCGAACTGGGCACTGAATGGAGTGCCAAGTCCTACGTCGCAAGGTTGTGGTATGGACTTGATGGCGCCGGGATCGCGACCAAACTTGGTACCAGGTCGGTATCATCCAACCGTGCGGGGCTTGATCTGGTCTGGACGTTCGGCCGGAGTTTCAACTTGCTCGGTGCTTCAGTGAAGCCAGCTTTGATGGCGTTCTCGATGTATGAAGCCTTGTCGATGAGTGGGGCGGGCAAGTTGACCCTGGGCGACAGCGCCCCCGAAGACGTCCAGGTCGATCTGACCCTTGTGAACGCCTATGCCGGGGGCGGCTTCGCCATCAGTTGGTAGTTAACGATTGATGCGCAGGCAGGCCTCGA
>JBEGVZ010000107.1:0-23124 GCA_041178085.1 Pseudomonadota bacterium
TTTACGCCTGGTTTCATAATCACTACTTGCTGAGAAATCCTGCGAACAAAAAACCTCCGGGGCTGGTACCCCGGCTCTCACTTTTGGCTGCCTGATGCACAATGGATGGGGGCAGTTTAAAAAAAAATGGCGGGCATGATGCCCGCCACTTCTAATCAGTTGTCTATTTTCAGCGCTTGATCTTGACGTAGACCGGGATCGCACACTGCGCATTGAACGGTCCGTTGAGCGTGACGAGGATATCGCTGGCGCGCAAACCATGGCCGTTGTTGACGATGAACGCGCCGGCAGGTGACTGAGCGGGGGCTGCTGCGTCGAATTGGCCCTCAGATACGGTGCCCGCTTCGAGTACTTCGGTCTGTCCGCAGAACTCCGGGATCGCCACTCGAATGCCGGTCACCAGGCCGGTCAATGGCGCACGACCACTCTGGACCACGGGAAGTTGACGGGCAAAACCGCCGCTGTAATTGAGCACGCCGAGCAGTTCTTCCCCGCCCTGAACCAGATTGTTACCGTCCGATGGCTGGCCCGGTTCAACGGGTTGCGATGGTTCGGAAGGTTGTGTGGGCAGCGGCTGTGGAGCCGGACCTGGGCTTACCGGCGACAATGGCAGGCCATCATCGACTAGGGCGAACAGCCTCAATTCGCAGAAGGACGGAGGCAGGCCCCATGCCTGCGACATTTCGAACGCAACCCAGGTAACGGAACCAAACTCCACTTCAAACGAGCCGTCGATGAAGCGGTTCATCCGGTGGACGAATACCGGCCTCGGGTTGCCGCGGTACTGAGCTGAAATCACCGATGCACGGCAAGACGGGCCGGCCAGCTGAACTGCCAGGCGCGGCGTGACCAGGGGGGCGGGAAACGTGTACCCGGGGCTCACTGTGATTCTGCCGCTGTCCACCACCAGGCCGGTAGTAACGGAAATCATCCGGTAGGCCGGGGCGGCCTGTGCCTGCCCGGCGGCTGCGATGGCGGCGGTCGCAGCGACAGACACCATGAGGTTACGAAGAATGGTCATCATGAAATTACCCTCGTCTCGTTAAATTGCCGGGAATTGTCCCGGGTTACGTTCGTGCATCACACCATACACAACTTCGAAAACCTGTTCGCTGTTTGGTTTCGACCAGTAGTCCCCGTCTGAGGCATAGGCCGATCGGTGCTCCTGCGCCGCAATGGTCCTTGGTGCAGCGTCCAGATATTCGTAAGCGCCCTGTTTTTCAAGCACTTCTTGCATCATGAAAGCTGAGGCTCCGCCGGGAACATCCTCGTCCATGAACACCACGGCATTTGTTTTCCTGATGGATTCCCCGATCACCCCGTAGCGGTCAAACGGGAGCAGTGTCTGGGCATCGATCAATTCAACACTGATGCCAACATCCGCCAGCATCCGTGCGGCTTCCTGGGCAATGCGTACGCAGGCACCGTAAGTCACCAGCGTCACATCCTGGCCAGCCGAAAGGACTTCCGGCAACCCCAGTGGAACCGTGTATTCACCAATGTTGGCGGGCATGTCCTCTTTGACCCGGTATCCATTAAGGACCTCAATGACCAGCGCCGGGTCGTCGCCCTTGAACAGGGTGTTGTACATGCCGGCAGCCTGGACCATGTTGCGCGGGACACACACATGCATGCCGCGCACTCCGCCAAGGATCGTGCCCATCGGCGATCCGGTGTGCCAGATACCTTCCAGGCGGTGTCCTTTGGTCCGGACGATCACCGGGGCAACCTGCCCCCCGACCGTGCGGTAATGCATGGTGGCAAGGTCATCACTCAGGCCCTGGAAGCAGAACAAAAGGTAATCGAGATATTGGATGTCGACCACCGGGCGAAGGCCGCGCATGGCAGCGCCAAGGCCTTGACCCAGGATCGTTGCTTCGCGGATTCCTGTGTCAGTGACGCGGATCTCGCCAAATTTCGCCTGCAAACCTTCAAATTCAAGGTTCACTCCACCCAACTTGCCGATGTCTTCTCCAACAATGAAAACGCGTGGGTCGCGGGCCAGCTGGATCTCAAAAAACTTTTGGATGACTTGGCGACCGTCTACCTTCTCCGGACTGGCATCGTATTGAGGCTTCACTTCCGGCACGGCCAGCGGCGAGCGCGCGGTCTCACAAAAAAGATGGGAAGAGTAGCGGCGCTGGTTTTCGGCGGAGTAATCCGCCAGCACGGTCCGAAGTTCCTCTTTTTCAGCAGACGCCTCATCGCGGAGGGCGAAAAGGAGGCGTTTCATTGACGACTGGATGTTGCGACGCATCAGCGCCGGCGCACGCAACAATTCCTGTGCTGCGCGCTCGACCACTTCCGCATGTTGAGAAGCAGATTTCAATCGCTCATAGATTTCGATGATGCGGGAACGATCAGCCTCAATCGGTGACAGGTATTCACGCCAGGCTTCTTCGCGCCATGCTTCGACTTGCTTGCGTGCTTCTGCCTCAACTGTATCCAGTTCGCTGGCAGTCGAAATCCCTTCAGCGATCATCCACTCACGCATCTTCTTGAGGCAGTCGATCGATTCCTCGTACGCAAGGCGTTCCTTGCTCTTGTAGCGTTCGTGGCTGCCACTGGTTGAGTGGCCCTGTGGCTGGGTCATTTCCACCACGTGCAGCAGTGCTGGCATGTGCTGCTCACGGCAAACCTGGGCGCAGCCGGCGTAAGCCTCAATGAGGGCGGGATAATCCCAGCCTTTGACCACCTTGATGTGAAAGGCTGGCAGGCCCGGCTCGCTCTTGAAGCCGTCCATGACTTTGGAGATCGACTGTTTGGTCGTCTGGTACTGGGCAGGTACGGAGATGCCATACTCATCATCCCACACCGACATCAGAAGGGGCACTTGCAGAACGCCCGCGGCATTCATGGTTTCCCAGAAAAGTCCTTCGCTGGTGCTGGCGTTGCCGATGGTGCCAAAAGCGACTTCGTCACCGTTGATGGAGAATTTCACTGCGCCGGCCAGCCCAGGCGATTGCCGGTAAAGCTTTGAGGCGTAGGCCAGTCCAAGAAGTCGCGCCATCTGTCCGCCCGTAGGCGAAATATCCGCAGATGTATTGACCGTGTCGGTCTGCGACTTCCATTCACCGTCCTGCGTCAGGTAACGGGTGGCAAAGTGGTTGTTCATCTGGCGACCACCCGATGCCGGGTCGTGTTCCAGGTTGGTGTCAGCGAAAAGCTGCGCAAAGAACTGTTTGATGGTGCACGCACCTGTCGCAAACATGAACGTCTGGTCACGGTAGTAACCGCTGCGCCAGTCACCCTTGCGGAAGGCCCGCGCCATTGCCAGCTGAGCAACTTCCTTGCCGTCACCGAAGATCCCAAACTTGGCCTTGCCAGTAAGTACTTCCTTGCGGCCGATCAGGCTGGCCTGGCGGCTCATGTATCCTGTGCGGTAGTCGTTCTTGATCTCGTCCGCGGAGAGCCCGTGGCGTGGCTGGGCGCCAGAATCATTGCCGGTTGGCTTTGAGGAAGCCTTGGGCTTTGTGCGGGTTGCGGTTTCGGTACTGGTTGTTGGTTGCATCTTATTCAACTCCAGTGAAATTCAGCGATCACAGGTGCGTGATCAGAAGGTTTTTCGCCCTTGCGTTCGTTACGGTCAACGCGGCATTCGCGGCAGAGTTCCGCCAGCGGTTGGGTCGCGTAGATCAGGTCGATGCGCAGGCCTTTGTTTTGGGGAAACGACAGTTGCCGGTAATCCCACCACGAGTAACCCGGATCGTCCGGATAAAGCCTGCGGTAGGTGTCCACCAGTCCAAAAGTGGTGACGCGATGCAGTCCCTGGCGCTCGCGCGTCGATGTATGGATGTGTTCACGCCATCCTTCCGGGTCGTAAACGTCAATGTCCGCCGGGGCGACGTTGAAATCCCCGGTGAGTGCCACGAGGTCGTCAGGTTTGTGATGTGTATCGAGGTATTTGCGCAGTCGCTGGAACCACTCCAGCTTGTAAATGTATTTTTCTGAGCCGACGGACTGGCCGTTGGGGATGTAGGCACTCATGACGGTCAGTGGGCGCTCGCCCGTTTCGCCGATATCCCAAGTACCGGCAATGAAACGCGCGGATGAATCGTCTCCGCCATCGCCAAAGTTGCGGACCACTTTCAGCGGCTTTGATTTTATCCGGTTGGCGTGGCTAAGGATCGCGACGCCGTTGTAGCCTTTCTGTCCGAAAACCTCCGCGCGATAGCCGGCGGCGATGATGGGTTCGTGCGGGAATTTTTCGTCAGCACCCTTGAGTTCTTGCAAACAAAGGAAGTCAGGCTGTTCCCGCTCCAAAAAGGCGGTCAAGCGGTCCAGTCGCTGAAGAACCGAGTTAACATTCCAAGTAGCTATTTTTACTAACTTTTTCGGCAAGCTAAAATTCCGTAGTCAGGGCCTCGTTTGAGGCACAGAGACTACCCCACGGAACAGGAAATTTCCGCCGGAAAATCAGGCGCTGGGGCCAGGCAGTCAGGGCGATCTTACCGGTGTGGCGGCAAGGAACTTGACCACCGCTGGCTTGGAAATCGCGCCGGAGGGCTGCCTGGACAGCGTCTTGCTTTTCACAACAACCCGTAATTATTGAACAAAAGAAA
This sequence comes from Pseudomonadota bacterium, assembly GCA_041178085.1. Classification (GTDB taxonomy): domain Bacteria; phylum Bdellovibrionota_B; class Oligoflexia; order Oligoflexales; family RGVZ01; genus RGVZ01. The sequence goes on from JBEGVZ010000107.1 coordinate 4,563, forward strand.
TTGGCATTCCCGGCACGGACCGTGGATCTCCTGGTTCTATCGATTGGGGGATCGTCCCCTCGTCCGGTCAATCAGGAGAAGCGTGATGTCGGGTCGTGTGCGTGCAAGGGAAATCGTGGTTCTGGTCACTGCAGTGGTGACCATGGGTGTCTTGCTGGCAGCTTGCGGAAGCTCCGTCGGGGATTTTGCCCGGACGATTGGCTTAAGCAAGGAGCGAAAACAAAAACACGCCAGTCCCGACCCTGTTGACCCGGCACTGATGGCGCTCACCGCGCAATCCGTCACCAGCGATGCAAGCCATCAGGCATATGACCACTGCAGCCAGATTCTAGCCAAGGGGGTGTTCAACACCCGTCGCGTCGAGGACGACTACTTGGCTACCGCTAGGCAGCGGCGTTTCTTGTGTGCGCAGACCGAGTCTGCGCTTGAAGAGATTTTTTTCGATTACATGTCAGACAAATCAAAGCGGACTTCTGCGGCGTCAGGCAAAGGAAAGTCGGGCATGGACCTGGTTATCGACAGCCTGCCGGTCGGGTTCACCATCGAAGGTGAAGGGCAAAGTTCTGGCAGCCAGGACAAGGAATATACCCGTGAGACAGCGAAAGCTCACGCGAGCAACTTCAAGGCTCAACATTGTTCGGAGTCCGATGAGTCCAATCAGGTTGAAAAAACCTATGACCTGCTTGAGCAGATTGCTGATGAAAACATCGTCGACGCCTGGAAGGCATGCATCAGCAAGAATCAGGGTGGTTTCTTTTGCCACGCCGAGGACAACGATGGCCATGTCCTTTTGAACCTGAAGTGGGAACCATCAGATCTTGCCCGCGAGGTTTTGCCGGTTGTTCAGCTTAACTGGCAGACCACCGAAAACCTTGAACTCGCAAGCCGCAGCTTGCCAGTGCAGCTGGGCGCGGGATCAGGAACTCCTGTCGCATTCCGCAGGGTGAAGGAGGATCAAGTGTCGGCGCTCCAGGTTTCGGCCACAGATGCCCAAGGGCAGGTGAGCTTTTCTTGTAGCCGGAAGATCCCCGCTGTCCGCAAGGGATCGATGATCGAGGATCGTCGCTGTGGTCCAGCGCTATTCAGGGAGCAAGTCGTTGAAGTCAAGAAGGGTCGTGGTCCCCAGTGCGGTGTGCAGGCGTTCAGTGAAGCTCGTAGCAGCGTCTGTGGTGTCGAGCGCTACCGTAGCGGTCCAGACATGTCATGCCCGGGTTCAAGCGCGGCGCACCAGTACAAGAAGGCCTTCGAGACCACGTGCGGGGGAAGTGTTGAAACCTATCACACGGCCTGCAATTCACCAGCAGACCGTCAGCTGGAAGTCCGGAGTTCGACGTCGCCTTGCGTGGTGACTGAGATGGTTGAGAAGTGCGTGCTTGGAATCTGCAGACGGGTCGAAGTCCCGGCCGTAAAGACAAGGCATGACGGCTCCGTCCTTTGTGAGATGCCTGCCGTGCCAGGCGTGTGCGAACTGCCAGCGCTCGGTGTCGAGGCCTGGAAGTCCTGCCGCCATGAATCGCATGGCATCGAATTATATGCCGAATGCCGCCACAAGGACTTTGGTGAGATCCGGGAGCGGCGGCCTGAATTTGGTGTCGAAAAATATAACAGCTGTTTCATCTATTTTGACGAAAGGTAACCCTGACGACAGGAGGCGTATGGTCTGAAATGAAACTCTCCGGTCGGCGTCCCTGGTGGTCCAGGGGCGCCGTATCGTTTTCAGCCCTGCGAACCATTCATGGTATCCATGACGGCGAGCCACTCTTCCTCGAGCGTTGTGATCTCCGCCGAATTGGCGGCCAGCTTTTGGATCAAGTCCACGTCGGCAGGACTGTCGAGTAACAGCGTAGAGAGCCGTTCCTGGTCGGCCTGGAGTTTGGCCAGGCGGCTTTCAATTTCGCTGCTTCGTTTTTCGGCGCGTCGTTTCAGCATGAGTGCATGCTTTTGACGTTCCCGTTCTTCCCTGTGGGACGGGAGTGATGCCTTTTCCCCGTTTTCGACCCCGGATTTTCTCGCCGTCGCGTTTGCTTTCGGGTCAGTGGCAGCCTGCGTCTTCATGCTGCCGCGCCGCAGACTCCAGATGTAGTCGTCGTAGCTGCCATGATAGATCGTCGCCCGGCCATCGCGGACTTCAATGATTTTGGTTGCGACCTGTTTGACGAAAGTCTGGTCGTGGCTGACAAAAATTACATTGCCGTGGAACTCCTGCAGTGCCCTTGCCAGCGCCTCTACAGTGTAGAAATCGAGGTGGTTGGTGGGTTCGTCCAGGATGAGCAGGTTGCTGCCCGTGAGCAGTATCTTTCCAAGTGCGACCCGCGCTTTTTCCCCGCCCGACAGGTTGGCGATCCGTTTACTGACATCGCTTCCCGAAAACAGCAAGCTGCCGGCAAGGTCGAGCACCCGCTGGTCAGGCAGGCCAGCGGGGGCGGCTTCCCGAAACACTTGAATGATCGTCGACCCGGCAGGAAGCTCCGCGGCAACATGCTGGGCGTAGTAAGCCGGGCGCACCTGACTGCTCGCGGCAAGCGATCCGGACGATGGACCCAGACGCCCCGCGATTGCCTTGACCAGCGTCGACTTCCCGGCGCCGTTTTCTCCGACCACGGCGACCTTGTCGCCGGTCATGATCTCGAACGAAGTATTGCGCAGCACAGTGCGCTCACCATAACCAAGGACCAGTTCCTTGCTTATGATTTCAATCTTGCCGGTTGTCGTGGGCTGCGGAATCGAAATTTTTGCCAGGGCAGGAAGAGGTTTGATGTCAATTGATTCCATCCTGTCCAGTTGTTTCAAGCGGCTTTGCACGGCTCTTGCCTTGGTTGCTTTCGCACCGAAACGGGCAGCGAAATCACGGATCTGCTGCTTTCTGGATTCGATGCCGCGCGCCGTTTTTTCAAGTTGCTGCCGCAGCAATTCCTTCTGCTCGAAGTAATCATCAATCGAACCGGGGTATTTGATGATGTCGCCTTGCTCGACCTCAAGGATGTGATCTGTGGTCCTGCGCAGAAATTCCCGGTCATGGGAGATAAGCAGGAAGGTGCAGTCAAGGCTCAGCAGCAAGTTCTCAAGGACAATCAGGGTCTGGACATCGAGGTAGTTGGTCGGTTCGTCCAGAAGCAACAAGTCAGGCTTCGCCGCCAGCAGGGCGCACAACTGCACCCGCATCCGGTAACCACCAGACATTTCCGCAAGGGGGCGCCTTGCCGTGGACTCGGGGAGTTCCAGCGCGTTGAGCAGGTTGGTGATTTCCCAGACCTGGGCGCCGGATTGCGCGGTGATGTAACTGATGCCGTCCTGGTCGAGGGGCAATTGCTGGTCTTGCCTGAGCATGGCCAGGCGCAGGTTGTTTTTCTTGATGATCTGCCCGTCGTCGAGGGTGTCGTCCCCGGCGATGATGCGCATCAAAGTCGACTTTCCTGCGCCGTTTGGCCCGATGACGCCGATGCGTTCATCCTCATTGATGCTGAATGTGGCGTTGGCAAAAAGGTTGCGCGCACCGAACGACTTGGTTCCGTTGTTCACCTGGATCAGGTTTCGTGATGGTTCACCTGGCTGCGCCAACGCCTGCCCAATCTTTTGCCAGATCCGGGAACCAGTCGGTTTCCCGCAGGTTTTTGAACCGCTTTTTATCCTCGAGTATGTCCTTCATGGCGGACATTTGCCTGGTTTCAACAAAGTGTTTCTGCAGATCGTCAGACAACGTTCTTTCGATGATCCGCCTGGTTGAACGATCGTCTTTTTCCGTCCATTCATTTGCCCAGTCGAGCACGGTCGAAAGCGTGTTGGCGTTGAAGTTGCCATTGACGAGTTCCATCACGACCACAGCGTTGCCATATCGTTTTGCCTTGGCATATGCGGCGGCAAGCTGCCCGATCCGCCGCTTCTCCAGTTCCGGGCTTATGCACCTGAATGCCAGTGCGTCATTGATCAAAGGATTTGCTTCAAGGTTTTTGACCAGGATCCGGCAGGCGTTGTCACGGCTCGGCTCCACCTTCGACCCTCTTTTGATGAAGTCTTCAAGGTAGATGTTGGACTTGATGAAGCAATCCTCGCTGGCAACCTTTTCTGGTTTGGTGAACCAGGCTTTCATGGTTGCGGCCAGATCCAGTTCCTTTCTGACGGAAAGCAAGACAAAACGGTCATTCAATTTCAACTCGACGGGGTCCGCTTCCGTCGGTTTCGTGAAAAACGAAACCGGCCGGGGCATGCCGTTCGTTTCAGGTTTTATGTTGGCATTGGCCTTGAACTTCCAGATCAGCGGACCTTCAGAGGTTTTCTCGATTTTGAAAAACTGCAGCGGGACGATATGGGTCGCGCGGTCTACTGCACCCAGCAACGCATGCCCGGTCCTGGTCGGCGGACACGCAGACCCTGGTTTTGCGGCCTGGCTTGTGGTTGCCAAACCCATCGCCAGGCAGATCGTATTGAATGAGAAGGAACGAATATCCATGCCTGATCCTCAACCCTTGAGCGCAACGATCGTGACGCCGTCTCCGCCCTCCTGGCTGCCACCAGCGCGGAAAGCGACGTTGTAGGGACAATCACTGCGCAATGACTTGCGCACGGCGTTCTTCAGGCGGTCGGTGCCGTGGCCGTGCACAATCACGATGGCAACTTCGCCGCGTAGAAGGGCCTTGTCGATGAACGTGATTGTTTTGTCGATTGCAGAATCCGCATCGAGTCCCCGCAGGTCGAGGGTGTTGGTCGGGGTTTGCAGAACCAGGGCCGGGATCTCCGGCGGCGGATTAACTGGCTTGAGTTTTCCCGGTGCAGCAGGCTTGGTTGGCGACTGTTGCTTTGTTGCGCTGCCACCCGATGCCGACACGGGGTCATAAATCCGCAAGTCGTGCGCAGGCACACGCAGCTTGACCAGGCCCACCTGGATTTCAGCAGGTGCCTGGTCTCCGTCTGCCGGACGCAGAACCTGGCCTTCCTTCCTGAGCGGAACAACGAATACCTTTTGGCCGCTTTGCAAATTCTCGCCCGGTGCAAGCGGTCGGCCTGGCAACACTTCGCCCTCGCGGCTCCGGGCAGAGACTTCCCGGATCTTCTGGTCGAATTTCCTCATCTGGTCGCCCGTGGCGGAGGAAATATTTGCGGCAGTGGCGACCGCTTGCTGCAAGTCGCCTCCCTCTGCCTTGCGAAGGGCCTTGAGTGCAGCCTTGAGCTGTTCCTGGAGTTCGCGGATATTCTCGCGCATCTCTTCCAGCTCCTGCTCCTGACTTTTGGCAACTTTGCGTGCAGCCTCCCGTCTTGCCTCTTCCAGCGCCTTTCGCTCTTCCTCAACCCTGGCACGCAATTCCTCGGTGGCCAGTTCCTTCTGGCGCAGGCCGGCGCGGATTTTTTCAGTCTCTTCACGGGCGATGAGAAGCTGGTTGACCGCGTGCTCGAGCGTAGATGCGGCTGAACCGCGAAGTTCCCGCGCTCGCTCGATGACGCTCGGAGGAAGCCCAGTCTGGCTGGCCACCTCAAGACCGTAACTTTGTCCGGGCACGTCCAGAATCAGTTTGTAGGTTGGTCGCATGGACTTCAGCGAGTATTCCATGGAGCCGTTGCGGAAACGGCTGCCCGCCGCGCCGCCGGTTGTGGTTCCAGCCGATGCCGCAAGGCCCTTCAGGCTGTCGTAATGCGTCGTTGCCAGGGTGAATGTGCCACGCGCCGCCAAGGATTCGAGGACGGCCTGCGCAAGGGCGGATCCCGTCTGAGGTTCCGTTCCGACTGCCAGCTCGTCGAGCAGTGCCAGGTCTTCTGGTCCTGCTTTTTCGAGCACAGGCTTCAAACCCAGGACGTGCCCGGAGAATGTCGAAAGGTTGGCCGCCAGGTTCTGGGCATCACCGAGCTCAAGGAAAATCCGGTTGAACAGGTGAATGCGGGAAGTCCTGTCCGCCGGCAGCAGCAGGCCTGCCTTGGCCATCAGGTGCAGCATGCCGACAGTCTTCAGCACCACCGTCTTGCCGCCCGCGTTGGGTCCGGAAATGATCAGACAACACTGGTCGTCCGTCAGCGCGATGGTGTTTGGCACCGCAGTATTTTGCATCTTCGTCAAAGGTGGCGGCGGCAGTTCCTCTGTTTGCGTAAATTCCGCCGGAGGTTTGCGGATGAGCGGGTGCCGTGCAGCCCTCAAGTCCAGTACCGGAGTGTCGGAGATGTTCACCGGATTTGCGTCAAGCTGGATCGCAAGGCCTGCCTGGGCCGTGAGAAAGTCAAGCTGCACCAGTTCGTCGTAATCAGCGCGCAAGGTGTCTAGTTCGGTTGCCGCCATACCGCTGAGGTTTTTGAAGATCTTGAGAATCTCCAATTTCTCGGCCAGCTGGTTTTCAAGCCAGTCTGCGTTGAGCGGTGCGACACTTGCAGGCTCGACAAACAAAGTCTGTCCGCTATCGGACGTGTCGACGATGGTGCCTTCAACCCGCCCGCGACCATCCAGCCTGATTGGTACGACGTACCGCTCATTGCGCACTGTGAAGAAGTCGTCCTGCAGGTACTGCTCGACGCTGGCCTCGCGCAGGACTTTCTTGATCTGTTCCTCAATCTTCTTTGCCAGGGAGACCTTGCGGCGGCGGATCGCCGCCAGTTCCGGCGAGGCATCGTCCAGTAAAGTGCCATCCGGGCTGATGGCCTTGTCGATGGCGAGCATCAACTTGGGGACTGGATAAATCTGGTTCTTGAGCCGCGCAAGCAGCTCGCTTTTTGCGCTGAAGTTCACGCAAAAGCCGTGCACCTTCTGGATCGCCTGTAAAAGTTGTAAAACCTGGCGCAATTCTGTGCCGCCCAGCACCTGTCCCAGGCCAAGGGCGCGGAAGATGCGCCGCATCGGCGGCAGTTCGCCGATCGGTGGCCGGTACCCTTGCCGGATGATTTCCTTCAGGGAAGTCACGTTCGCCCAGCGGGTCTCGATCGTCGCGCGATCGAGGTCCGGCTGTAGCTCGATGCACAGCGTCTGCCCATCGTCGGTCTGGCTGTAGGCCGCAAGGGTCTCCAGCAGCAACGGCCACTCAAGTTTTTCCAGGTCGACCGGCCTCATGCCATCCATCGATTCCCATTCTTTTGATATGCGAAAGGTCCTGCTAAAGGTTATAAATGAGATTCAATGGATAAACATCGATAATTTTTAACGTTATCTCCGGGCTGTCCCATGCTTGACCAGGCCGTCGCCAGCTTTGCTTCCGGACAGGTTCCGGCCTTCATCCTGTTGGCCGTTGTGGCTGCCGGGCTGGTCACGGGAAGTTTCCTGAACGTCTGCATCCTGCGGATACCTGACGGTACCTTCTTTCGCCATCACCGCTCCCACTGTCCGGCTTGTGGTGCCATGATCCCGTGGTACTTGAACATACCGCTGCTCGGTTTTGCCGTGCTGCGTGGACGTGCACGATGTTGCAAGGCCAGGATCTCGTGGCAATATCCGTTGGTTGAGGCTGCAACTGCTGTCCTGTTTGTGATCGCCTTGTGGAAATTCCCTTTTGCCGAATTCGCTCCTGCGGGCCACGGGACGATCCTGTTCGACCGGGGCGAGGCGCTCCGGTTCCTTCATGCGATCCTTTTTTGTTCCTTGTTGCTGGCGGCTTCCGTGATCGACTTCCGGCTGATGATCATCCCGGACGTGATGAGCCTTGGGCTCGTTGTGACCTCACCACTGGTCGTTGCCCTGCATCCCGAGCTCGACTGGAAAAGCGCGCTCCTGGGGGCCTTGCTGGGTGCCGGGTTGCTCTATGGCGTGGCCTGGAGCTACTGGTTGTTGCGACGTGAAGTCGGCATGGGCTTTGGCGATGTCAAGCTCCTCGCGGGCATTGGCGGATGGCTCGGCTACCAGGCCATTTTTCCGGTTGTACTGATCGCCTCCGTGAGTGGCTCGCTGGTTGGAATCGGTGCTATGATCCTGAAGCGAAAGTACCACGGACGGACGGCGGTCCCGTTTGGGCCGTTTTTGGCGGCCGGAGCCATGGTTGACTTGCTGTTCAGCCAGCAAATCAGGGAGTTCTGGATTTGGATGGGGTTGTAGAAATACCGGGCCGGGAGCTGGCAGGCGCACTCGCTGGAGCGCGGCGGCTGCCGGAACTCGTTCGTCTTTTCGGTGAGCACTTGCTGGCGAATAGCAGCGCCGAGGCCTTTGAAGCCTGGTGGTTCAACGGCAGGGAACCTGCGCGATGGGAACGTGCCGAATTCAGGATCCCGGGCGCGCGTACGCTCGACCCGGCCATGCTTGCCACAGCGTGCAATACCATCGAAGCTGCAATCGGCGGTGACGACGGTTCTTCGGGCGGGCGTTTGTTGACAGGATACGTTCCACAGTCCGAGCACCAGGCAAGGCGTGCGGACGATTCGCAACGCACGGGTTACGCGGCCATCCAGGCAGATGCACATCGCTGGCTGGTGGTATTTCTGCGCGAGCCTGTGCATGCATTCAAGCAGTGGCAGGCCGGTTGGATCAAACGGGACGGTCGCATGGCCAGCGTCCCGGAGTCGCTTTTGCGCGAGCTGCGCGCCGCTGACCTGTCAGTGGCCCTTGATTCATTTGCCGGGCATGTGCGCCGCCAGTTCGAGATCGAACAGGCCAGGACGGAGCTCTACCGGGATTCCCTGACGGGCCTCTACAACATGCGCTACCTGGAGCTTGCGCTTGACCTGGAAGTGCGCCGTGCCAGCCGTTTTGGTACGACATTTTGTGTGCTTTTTGTCGATGTGGACGGGTTCAAGAAAGTCAATGACACCCATGGCCACCTAGCCGGCAGTGCGCTGCTGTCAGAAATGGGTGCTGTGATCAAGGACGCCGTCAGGGAAGTCGACGTTGTCGCCCGTTACGGTGGAGATGAATTCGTCCTCGTTTTGCTGGGTGCTTCGGTTGAGACTGGCAAGATGATTGCGGAGCGTGTGCGTGAAGTCGTGGCAGCGCAACGGTTCGTCACCGCTGCCGGAAAAGATGTGTACGTCACCGTCTCGATCGGGCTTGCCGCCTTCCCGGAAAGCGCCCGCTCGAGGGAGCAGCTGCTGCGCATGGCGGACGAGACAATGTATGCGAGCAAGAACAGTGGCAAGAATCGCGTTACCGTATTTGCCCCGTTAGGCGGGGTGGGCGCTGGTGATGGAGCCTCGCCGGGAGAAATGAATGTCGAAGAAGCAAGCAGCCAAGCATCCGTCTGAGAGCTGGGTTGAGATGACAGAAATGGTCCTGCCCCAGCATACCAATGCTCTTGGCTCGGTATTTGGTGGAGTGGTCATGTCATGGGTGGATATCGCAGCCGCCACCTGTGCCATGCGTCACGCCGGGAAAACTGTCGTCACGGCCTCCATCGACGCCATGCACTTCATTTCACCGATCAAGCTGGGCTGGATCGTAATCCTCAAGTCATCCATTAACTTCACTTCCACGACGAGTTGTGAAGTCGGTGTCCGGGTTGTGGCGGAAAACCCCCTGACCGGGGAGAAACACCACACTGCCAGTGCCTATTTGACCTTTGTTGCGCTCGACAGCCTTGGCCGGGCAACACCGATTCCACAAGTACTGCCCGAATCGGAAGAGGAAAAGATGCGTTTTGAGGCCGCGCGGGAACGGCGTGCGGCACGCCTTGCCTTGCGGGAGCGCCTGCTGGAGAAACAGAAATGACCTTTTACCGCGGCCGAATGATCCGGCTGATGCTGGGGTTTGCGTTCCTTGCCAACGTTGCGGGCACCAGCCGGCACGCGCTTGGAGCTGACAGTCCGGCAGCTGCGCAAGGTGATCCGGTCGAGATCTACCTGATGACGGTCGGTATCGGCGACCAGATCCATTCCCGTTTCGGCCACACGATGATCCGTGTGGTCGACCACACTGATAAAACCGATGCGGTGTACAACTGGGGGATGTTTGATTACGCGGACCCGGCTTTCGCGTGGAAGTTTTTCAAGGGGGTTTTGATTTACCGGGTCGGTGTCCAGAGTTTCTCCCGGACACTTGATACTTATCGCTACGAAGAGCGTCCAGTTTGGCAGGAGCGTCTTAACCTCACTCCGGCACAGACCCGTCGCCTGCTGGACCGCATTGCTTTGAACATGCGGCCTGAGAATGTCCGCTACCCGTACCAGTATTTTTACAACAACTGTGCCACCAAGCCGCGTGATTACATCGACGAAGCGGTAGACGGTGCGGTCAAGGCAACTTACGGATCTGAGCTGGCTCGTGAAAACCACCGCTGGTACGTACGCCAGTACTTGAATGACAATCCCCTGGTCGGCCTGGGGCTGGATGTCATCATGAACGGGGACATCGATCGTCCAATGTCCAAGTGGGATGAGATGTTCTTTCCGGCCAAGTTGCGTGAATACCTGATCGCGATGCCAGCCACCGATGACGCGGGTCGCGCCATTCCCGGAAAGCAACTGCTCTCTGGCACCGAAGAACTGCTTTCGTTACCGGACGCATCCAGCGGTGATCGAAATGCCTTCCTGTATGCCCAGATGTTCTTTGGTTTGCCAATCCTGTTTTTCTTCATGGCCATGATCGGGGTGGGCGGTATTCGTCGCATCCTTTCGCGGCATCATCCGGAAAACTGGACTGGGCGCGTGGCGTGGAACACCCTCGATACCGGGCATCAGGTACTTGTGCGGATTGCCCTTGCCTGTCTTGGCTTCGGTCTTGCCGGATGGTCCCTGTTGTCCGGCGCGTTCGGCACAATCCACACCGTCATGTGGGCGATCTCCGCACACACGGATTCCCACCACAATGCGAACCTCTGGCTGTTCTGGCCGACCGACTTCTTGTTTGCCGTGCTGGGATGGCGCGCCCTGCGAAACGCCCTGCGTGGCAGCGTACGGCGCAGACCAATTCTTGGTGCGAGCGTGCGCTTCTATGCGGGTCTGCATCTGGTTGCCCTGGTTACGATGGTGACCCTTCGCGAGGCTGGTCTCATTCAGCAGGATGTCGACCGCGTCTTGTACAATATGGGTATTCTGGCGGCTTTCATTTATGCCGCCACCTGGTTTGGCATGATGGATTTCGGGCTTGAGCAAAAGCAGGTTGCGGTGAGCGATGCCAAGGAATGATGCAAGGTCTTTGAACCCGGTCCTGGTGGAAGTCAGGCCGTCCCTGTTTGATTACTGCATGCGGATGACCGGCGATATCATGAAGTCGTCGACGCTGGTGCACGAGGCTTCCTGCGCATTGGCTGAATTGCTGTCCGGTGGTGGGCACATGTCGGGCAACGACGATTTCCGGCTACTGCTTTTTCGCGAAGCCCGTACCCTTGCCGGCGACGATTGGCACGCGGATACATCGATCCTGCAGAACCCGGCCCTTCAGGTTAACGCAAGTCCGGCACAGGCCAAGCTTGACCTGATCTTGCGCCAGTTGCCTGCGCGCGAACGTGAAGCGATCCTCCTCGTGGAGCGTTATGGCTTCCAAGCGGCAGATGCTTGCCAGATCGCCGGGTTGCAGCTTGAGGATTTTGACGTCGCACTGGCGATGGCATGGCAAAAAATCCTGACGGCCTTGCCGCCGGGGGCGGTGCCGGTAGCGGCGGCCGGCCGGGCCAGTCCGATCGAGCTTCTGCCCAATCATCCGCTCCCCGGCGTTGAGCAGGAACCAGTCACCAACCTGAGCGAGATCATGAGCGAACTTGAGTCGACCAGGCGGGGGCCCGGTGTGGTGAAACGCATCATCTGGCTGATGGTATTTGCCGGCATTACTGCCGGCATATGGTACCTGTTTTTTTAGATCCGACAGGGTCAGTGGGAGATCGGGATTTCCTTTCCCGTCGCGACACTTTCCTTGGTCTTGTTCAATGTGACTTTCAGCAGGCCGTTTTTGTAGACGGCCTCGCATTTATCAGGCTGAACGCTGGCCGGCAAGCGCATGGTCCTGCAGAAGGATCCGTAGCTGCGTTCCACGTACCAGCGGTCACTGTCGCCACCTTCCTTCTCCATCTTTTTTTCACCGCGTATCGTCAGGTGATTTTCATCATCCAGCGACACATGCATGTCTTTCTCGTCAATGCCCGGGATTTCGGCCGTGACAAAGATTTGTTTGCCTGAGTCACGCAAGTCAATGCGCGGGGAGAATTCTCCGTCTGGACGAAAAATGGGCTTTGCGCCCGCGGAGAACTCGTCCAGGAAGTCGTCAAGGACCCGGTTCATCGCCCGCTGCAGGGACGTGACTGGTTCCTCGCTGGACAATATGGGACGCCGTTCGAAAAAACTGTTGTTACGCCATGGGATCAAGCTTCTCATGATAAGTCCTCCTCGTTTTCACGAATTTGAGCAATAATGGTGCCAATCGGGCATCAGGGGATTGGCATGGCGGCAGCTGGCGGGACGAAAAAAATTCTGGATTTTTCAAACGATGGGGTGCGTGCATCGCTGTGCATGGCGTTCGCAGCGTTCTTTCTACTCGCCGGATACGAGTTCATCCGCAGTTCTGCCAGCGCGCTTTTTCTGCAGGATTTTGGCAAGGACGCCATACCCGTTGCGACCCTCTACATGCCGTTCGCCGTGGTTGCGTTTCTCTATATTTATGGACGGATGCTGGGGCGCTGGGGTGCCAAATGGACTTTGGTGGCAACGACACTTGGTTCAGGTGGCCTCATTGCGTTGGGATTCGTACTGCACAAAAGCGGCGTCCGCCTTGCCTCTGCGGTGCTCTATGTGTTGCGCGAGGCATATGTCGTCCTGATCATTGAGCAGTACTGGTCCTACATAAACAGCAAGGTTTCCAGGGACGTTGCGCGACGACTGAACGGTCCAGTGTGCGGCATTTCCTCGCTTGGGGCGATTGCTGGCGGACTGATTACGGCAAAGGTCGTCGGCAGCATTGGCACGGTGAACATGCTGGCTTTTGCGGCGCTCGCTTGTTTGCCTGCTGCAGTTTTTTCGTGGCTCGCGTTCCGGATCGGTGGCGACCCGCGCGGCCAGACTCACGAGGCCCGTCCGGTCGGGCACCCGGGCAAGGCAAACTGGATGGATGTGGTTGGCCTGTCGCTGTTACGGCGTGAACCGGTTCTGGCCTGGATCATGGCGATCGTGTTGACCACCCAGGTGGTCGCTGCGATGACAGATTTTGCCTTTCAAGGTGCTCTGAATGATGCCATTTCCTCGACGGATGATCGCACTGCATACCTGGGCGGATTTTTTGCCCGGCTCAACATCTTCGCGCTGGCCTTGCAATTCGTTTTGGCCCCTGTGTTGCTTTCTTGGTTTCGTTACGAGTGGATCAACATCGCGATCCCGGCCGTGCAGTTGATCACTTGCGCAGCAGCGGTCATGGAGCCATCCCTTGCCAGCACCGGGATTGCCTTCATGACTTTCAAGATGCTGGACTACTCCCTGTTCAGGGCGACCAAGGAGATTCTTTACATCCCCCTTAGTTTTGATGCACGTTATCGATCGAAGGAGCTGATCGATGTGTTTGGCTACCGCTTTGGAAAGGGAGGCGCTGCCCTTGCCGTGACCGGAGCGATCAGCCTGGGTGCGGTGTTTACGTCGCAATGGTATGCGGCGCTTGCATTGGGAGCGGTGTCGTTTTGGCTGTTTCTGGTCACGCGCGCGATCGGTTTGTTTCGCCGGCATAACCAACCTATTGGTCCTGCTGGATCAGCAGGATGAAAATTGAACCAAGGACTTGATGAGGAGGTTCCATGAAGTTCGTCAAATCGCAGGGTCTGTTCCGTCGCACCGCAGTTGTGCTCTTTGCTTTTGCCGGGATCGGCGCGGCATCGATTGCCATGGGCGCAGAGGATCCAACCGTTCGTATCACCACCAACATGGGGGTGATTGAGGCGAAACTATTTGCTTCGAAGGCACCCAAGACGGTTTCCAATTTCGTGGAGCTTGCTCGCAAGGGTTTCTATAACGGCATCGTTTTCCATCGCGTCATCCCGGATTTCATGGTGCAGACGGGTGATCCCAAAGGTGACGGTACCGGCGGACCAGGCTACAGTTTTGCGGACGAGATCGTCCCCGAATTGAAGCACGACAAGGCAGGTATCCTGTCCATGGCCAACTCCGGTCCGGACACGAATGGCTCACAGTTTTTCATCACGGTGAAACCGACCCCCCACCTGGATGGCCGCCACACGGTCTTTGGGGAAGTCACCAAGGGCCTCGACAACGTTATTGCGATCTCCAAGGTGAAGACGGTAAATGACCGTCCAGAGCAGCCGATCAAGATGGAGAAGGTTGAAATTATTGGCGATTTCAAGTCCGTGACGGTTGCAAGAGTCAAGGAGATGTCGGAGGTCGAGTTGCGCAAGCTGGCGAAGGCCCCGGTGGACAAACTGCTCAAAAAGATCGGTGAGGCGCAGGGCCTTGGCTCTTTCAAGAAGAGCGAGATCACCAACTCCATGAGCAAGGGTAACAAGGCAAAGATTGAATTCTCCGCGGAGTTCGAAAAAGCTCCCCGCGCCATGATCGTCGTCTTTGGCGAGCTCAAGGAAAGCGCCCTGGATGTGATGCAATTCTCGTTTGCCAAGTCCCGCTAAAAATCCGCAATTGTGTTATGATCCGGGAGAGATACCCGGATCATTTCACTGGTCTTTGAGACCTGCGGAGGCAACATGCGCGCAGCCGTTCGTTTTCTTCCTGCCCTGATATCGATGCCCTTCGGGATCGTTGACTTGTCTTCTCAAGAGATGGACCGGTCTCCCTGGCTTGAAACCAGAAACAAAATTGTTCACGTCGAAGGCGACCACGCTGTCATCAAGAACGTCGATCACGTCAAGGTTGACGGTGGCAAGGCTTGGTACGTGGTAAATACGTCCAGATGGTTGGAACTGCCGCAATTTGTCCGGGAGAGCGGCATTATTGCTGGTCACGTGCCTGGAAAGTTTGCACTGGTGTTGCTCGATCCGTCATCTGCGGAACGGCTCGCTGCTGAATTGCACGCCACCGGCATGGCTTGCGGCCTTCTAACCAGGCTGGGTGATGCCACCGTGGAAATGAAGACGATCGCGACGCCGGTGCCGGTGAAGCCGGTAGAGTCGGAACTTGAAGTTGTGCGCAAGCTCGCCGGTGCGGTTGATGCAGAACGGATCAAAACGACCATCAATGAGATGAGCGCAATCACGACGCGTTATTACTCGACCCCGGACGGCGTCGGTGTTTCGGACTGGCTGGTGGGCAAATATCGTGAACTTGCCAGTGGGCGGGAAGATATCGAAATTGCAAAATACGACCATGCAGCCATGAGCTCGCGTCAGGCAAGCGTTGTTGTGCGTATTCGCGGCACCCGCTCGCCGGATGAGATTCTGGTTCTTGGCAGCCACATTGACAGTGTCAACTGGAGTGACGGGACGCGCGAGCGTTCACCCGGTGTAGATGACAATGCAAGCGGGACAGCGACAAACCTCGAGATCTTCCGGGTATTGATGGCTAATGGGGCTCGTTTTGAGCGCACAGTGGAGATCCATGGTTACGCAGCAGAGGAGATCGGCCTTGTCGGTAGCCTGCATATCGCAAACGATTACAAGGCGGCGGGAAAACGTGTGGTGGCCATGATGCAGCAAGACATGAACCTCTACAAGCAGCCCGGGCAGCCGGACAAGATCTGGTTTGTCGAAGAAAACACCAACGCAGGGTTCAATGACCAGCTGGCAAAACTGGTAGATTCTTATGTCAAGGTAGCTTGGGAAAAAGGATCCCTGACATCGGGCTCAAGCGATCACGCCTCATGGACGCGCAGGGGCTATCCTGCGGCATTCCCGTTTGAGCATCCGGAAGAGTACAATCCGCATATTCACACTGCAGACGATACGACAGTCAATGCCAATGCGTTCAGCCAGTCGGCATCCTTCGGCAAACTAGGGATCGCCTATCTGGCACATTTCGCGGGAATCAACTGAACCCGGGGAAGGGGATCTGAATCATGGACGGGCAAAAACCCCAAGAAGTCCAGAGGACAGTCCAGAGGGCAGTCCAGGCGGAAGTGGAGCGCGAATCCGACGGGATCGCGCGTGAATATTTCAGCCAGATGGGTGAAAAGGCGGCGCCAGCCGATCTTGGCTTCCGTGCAGAAGCGTTCCTCAAGGATGGTGCGCCGGGTGTCCAAGAAATTGAGCGAGTTCTGGTCACGGCATACGTGCCTGAAAGCTATCCCGATGGCATGATCGTCGACTTCCGTTCATCTTTCCGGAAGCATTTTGAGGAGCAAGGTTACACGGTTGTTTTTGGACCTGAGCCGCAGCCGGTAACTGCATCAGGGCCTTTGTTTGATTTGCGTGTGCGCAGATTGCCATTTCCTGGTGCACAGGCAGAGGACGGCGCGTCCTTGTCCGCCAGTTCCACTGGCGCGGAGGCTTCGCAGAAGAGTGCTCTGGTCAAGTTTTTCAATGGGAAGGTTGATGCCGGCGAATTGAAGCAAGTTCTGGCTCCTTACATCGAGCAGGCACAAGCTCCATTAAAGCTTCTCGACAAGACCGAAATGACGATGATTGCAGGCGCTGGTGCCGTGATCGCGATGATTTTGCTGTGCATGGTGGCGCTGGCACCCTTAAGGCTTCTCAAGCGCCGGCAACAGGCACAAATGCAGCACCGGCAATACCCGGCGACAGCGCGTGTTCGCGGTGCCTTACCTCCGGCCGGTGAACCTCCTTTGTTTAATTCGGGCTACCGGGAAATCCGCAAGCCGGCAGTGGACCCTGAAGTGGAGCGTATCCGGGCGAGGCTAGCCCAGATGGGTATCAAGGAAGTGCTGGAAATCCTGCGCAACCTCGAACCCCGTTACCGGGACGAGGTCTTGCGTGGCTTGAATGTCCACAAGACGATCCGGACGAGAATTGAAAAGGCGTTGGGAACTGCGGATTGAGTCCCCGGGCCTTCGTGGTCCTGAATTTGATCTATATTCCTGTAAACATTAATATTTTATGCTCATTCCGGACGGTGTTTTCGGGTGCATCTAAGGTTTCCCCGCAAATTGACCGACTGTTTTTGTGATTTAAAGGAGACTTTCATGAAAGCGCTCATGCCGTTGATTCTAGTGTCGTCGCTGGCAGCATCTTGCGGTCCATGGGGTCGCAAGGGTTCGGATTCCTCATCGCAAACGGGAAGTTCGTCCGAGGACGCCAACGTAGTCGCCGCTTCTTTGACGGAGCACGAGAGGGCGTACTTGCTCATGGAAGCGCCAGCCGGATTGACTGCAAGTCTTGCCAATAATTTCGTTGCCAAGGCCAGCCCTGGGCAGATTGAAGCATTGCGCCGTGCCGTGCAGGCAGACGGCAACAAGATTGTGATTCCCGCAGAATCTTATACTTACATGCCTGATCTTGCGGGAGCGGGTGGTTCTTCTGTCCAAGGTGCACCAGCCAGCACAACGGCCGTCGCTGCGACGTGTCCTGCCGGTGACAGCGCCAAGGCCATCAATTGTAGTTTCTTTAGTGACTCCGGATGCGGACGCGGGAAGATTGTTGGCAATGCCTGCGGCGAAGGTGACAAAGGCCGCTGTGAAGCGATGCCCAGCAGTCCGGTGATGGTTGGATGGTGGTGCAGTAGAAGCTATGTGGCTTGCGCTTGCCGCAATTGACTAGCTGGATGCACCAAACATCAAGGTAGTATTGCTTCATACCAGCTGATCCTGCCATCTTCAGGATCAGCGAACGTAGGATCCCACAAGGTCCCTGTCGATACAGCGTCCCAGTGAACCAGCCCGTCAATGCCGCTATCCAGGAGATGCTCTACGGCCATTTTATAGAGCGCGCCTGAAACATAGACATTCTGGAAGCCATGTCCGTCGTAGTATTGGGGCCACAAAAATGGAACGATTGGCTGCCGGAAAGATGCGCCGGCAAGCCGATGTGCTTCTGCGATCGAACGGCTGCGCGTTTGTTTCCACCTCAGCAAACCACGATCTGGATTGACCGGGTCGACTGGATTCGATGGTGGCGCATGCATCTGGATTTCGGCGTCATTGGCACTGAGCGTTGCCCCATACACAAAGTAGGTCGAAGGCATGATCAGGTCGACATGCTCCCCAAGGATGCGCATCCGTTCGTCATTGATTGATTTGTAATTTACGACCGTTGGGTCATTGTCCGGTTTCAGCAGAGTCCAGTAATCAACGGCGGGCACGAATCCATAGAAGCCAACAACCGCGCCGGGCCGTACTTCCCTGATCGCTGAAAGGATTTCTGCAATGGCGCCGGGATCAGACAGCTCCGGGCATAGATGGTGGTAATCGTCGATGTAGTAGATATTCTCCGGGTCATAATCGTTCAGGATCAGTTTAATCGTCTCAGTCACAGGCCGGAATGCGCAGTCATAAGCTCCCCGGTTGTAATTGTACTGAAGGAAGTACCACGCCGACCAACCGGCAATTTTGATGTCGAATCCTGCGGCGGAGAAGTCAGGTGATTTTGGTGCCGTTGGGGCTTTCGAGTACAGCGCACGCAAAAAAAACGGGACGGAGTGCTTTTGAGATGAAAGCCCCAGCCTGATCACGGCCTTCACGTGACGCATGGATCTTGAAACGGCCAAGCCGAGCTCTTTTGCCTGTTGCGATTGCTGCTGGAAAAAATTTTCGACCTCGCCGTCCACGATCAGGTTACTCATGACGGTGGCGCCATCCTTGGTTGAATTGCTGTCAGCGGAATGTCGCAGTGCTTGAAAGAGC
>JBEGVZ010000108.1:0-7292 GCA_041178085.1 Pseudomonadota bacterium
TGGGCGAGGGGCCAGCCGCTGCGCAGGCATTCTGAACCCAGCGCAAGAAATTGCGCGGAATCCGCCTCCTGGACGGTGAAAGGCGCCGTCGGCAGGAAGAACATCATCGCCGCCAGGAACATCCAGCCGGCACAAAATTTCATGAGCGTCTTCATCCATGAAGATTATAGTCCGCAAAAAGGCCCGGATGCCAATTTGGCTTCCGGGCCTTATTTAACACTGCGCAGCGCAGTTTGCTTGCGAGGCTTGTGGTTTACTGCAGGCTGCCGAGGCTTACTGCAGACACGCCAGTTTCCGTCTGGACGTTCTCTACGACGATATCCCGGTACTGGCCAATTGCGCCCTGGATCTCGAATTCATAGTCTGCGGTCACTGGGCGCCATTCAGTGGTGCATACGCGCGGTTCGTCACGCATCGTACGCAACAGTCGCGGCTTCAGCACCAAGTTGCCGCCTTCACGCTTGGCTTCCAAAGTTGCTCGCGATGCAGAAGCTGTGCAGGGGTTACCGCCCAGTAATACGCGTACCTTCAGGATTTTACTGAACTGGTCCGTATTTTGAGGAATGGCTTCATATACGCGAAGGTTGCTCACGGTGGTCGATGAAATCGTCAGAGGCGATTCTGCGGCCAGTGCTGCGCTGCTGGCTGCGCCGAGTGCCGAGGTCACGAACAGGGATACCAGTGGGAGAGACAGCTTCTTCATGGAGGGGATACCTTTCTGCTTCATCTTGGTTACTGGCCGGTTCTTGCGACAGCGCAACCCAGCCTTCGATAGAATTTGTATTAAAATAACAATATAAAGTAAAACATAATTTATATTGTATAAACTTATTATTACAAACCTTCTGTCAAAAATTTCGACACAGCCCTTCCTCCGGGAACAGCCCCCCGGGGGGGCCAGCCCGTGCTTTTCAGCGCCTTTATGAATCGCCAGATTACAGATAAATTACTGTAATCATTGAATAAATATTGGTTTTTCATCACTTGTGTCGCCTACCTGGCTGGGGCCGCGCCTGCTTGTCACTGCTTTTGCATCCACTGGCAGAGTCCGGAAGCGTAAACCCCGCCGGGGGTGGATGGCTTACCGGGCTGTGAAGCGGATTTGTCGCGGAGTTGTTGTTTTCAGCTGTTGCGGAACCGGTTGTTGCGGAGTTGTGGAAAGGTGCAGACATGATCACACGTCGTTTTTTCCCGGTAGCCATATCATCCACTGTCTTTTTGCTGGCTAGCAACGCCTTTGGCGCTGACATGCTTCCCCAGTCGCGGATCGACGCGTCGGGAACGGGCACGGTTCCCTCTGCGGCACCGCTCAAGTCAGGATTCACCAAGGCTACGTTGCACGGCGAGTCACAACTCGCACCGTCTGCAGGGGAACATTCCTCTTATGATGGGATTGACCGCGTGAACCGTTTCGATGCGGTCGCCGGCACTTCCCTGGTCAAGGGGCTTGATTTGCACCTGGGTCTGCATGGCACTTACGAGCGTGAAGACGAAGAAATCTCCCGGCGCGTCAGCGGCGGATCTGTGATGCTCAAAACCAACGTAATCAATGCGTCAGGCTTCAACCTGGCTCTCGCCCCCCACTTTGAGTCCGGAATCGGCACCAAGGGCAAAGAGAAGTTTTCCCGTGCCGTTCGCGCTCGCGGCGGCCTCATGATGATCCTTGGTTTCAATCGCAAAAACGCAGTTGAATGGAACCTGGCGCTGGGCAATCGTAACCGGGCGTCAGAGGAATTCGCAGATCTGCAGATCGGGCACGAGCTCCTTTACAAGACGTCCCTCAAAGTGCACGTGACCGATCGTCTTGGCTTTACCCTTGCGGCCGACGGGCGTCAGATTCGCTCCGAGGCTGGTCCTTTGGCAACAGGCCGCGGACAGGCAGGTATTTTTGCAAAATACGGTCGCTTTGAGACCAGTGTTTACGGTGGTGCATCGATTGACCGTGCCTTGGGCAAGTATTGGAAGCAGTCTTGGAAAGTGAAGGATCTGGATGGCGGCAAGCTGTACTTCGGTGCCGCATTGTCGATGAGTCTTGGTTCAACAAGCTCCCGTGGTTCCGAGGATCTGGAGCCGGCTCGTAAAGTGCCTGGTCAGACTGTCCCCGAAGTGAATCCAGAGGATCGCAATAACACGGAAGGCAACTCATTGAACCAGGCCGGTGCTGAACCCAGTTACGACACGGATTTCCTGAAGGATTACGAACGCGCCAGCTCGACCACCCGTGGTGATGAAACCAAGGATGACTTTGCCGCTGCGGAAGCTTCCATGAAACGCCGTGCCACAGAAAAAGCACCGGTTTATGACATCGAGTCTGTTGAACGTGAGATCGAACGCTTGCGTGAAGCTGATAAGAAGGCCGAGGAAGCCCGCCAGAAGGCCGAACAGGCCCGCATGGAAAAGGAACGCCGCCAGAATGCCAAGAATGCCGCGGCAAGGGCAAAACAAATGGAGCGCATGCGCAAAGACGTCCAGTCTGAAGTGGACGCCCTGCCGACGATCACGACCGAAGACATGTCGTGGCGTGGCCTTGAGTAAGTAGTTGTCATTTTCTTTCAACCTTTGAACTGGCGTATGGCTCATGAGACGTGACCCTTACAGATTTCAGCGGACGAACTACTGGCTGCACTGCAAGCTTGCGATCATTTGCTTGCTGGGCGCATGCAGCCGTCCGCAGCACGTCGCCAGCGACGAAGGTCGGATCGATGAGACCGAGGAAACTCAGCTCGCCCCTTCGCCGCCTTCCCCGGAACAACTCGAGGCTGCGCGCCTTGATGCCCTCTACAATCCGTGGAATCTACCCGAACCCGTGCTTTCCAATGATGGGCTGGGAACCTGGCGCCAGGCCGAAATTGCTCACGTGAAGCCGGGTGAAGACGGCCTTACCACGCGGATGGCTTTGCTTGACTATGCAAGTCACTCGGTGCGTTTACAGACATTTGTCCTGAACGGGGACGAGACAGGCCAGGCGATCGCCAACAAATTGATTGAGCTGGCCGGTCGCGGCGTGAAGGTTTCCTTGCTGGTCGATGACACGACCGCAATCTTCAAGGGGTCACAGAATCTTTATTTTTATCTGACAAGTCACGGTGTCAGGGTGCATGGTTACCGGCCGGTCTGGATGCAGGTGGCCAACAATCCAGGCTTGTTCACCGGGCTGTTTGACAATGAGTCTGCGATCGAGAATCGCTTTGGCCAGGTGATCACAGTCGCCCAGCTGAAAAACCACCGTTTCCACGAGAAGATGATGATTGTGGACGCCGAGGTGCCAGGGCGTGGAATCGCCATGGTCGGTGGTACCAATGTCGCAAACGAATACTATGGCATCGTCGCCAAGCCCGACGAGCTCAAGTGGCGTGACCAGGATATCGTGATTCGTGGCGAAGACGTCGTGGTCGACCTGGCCCGCGGGTTTGAAGCCAATCTGGGTGATATTGCCACCATCAACAAGAACAGTTCATTTTCCGACAAGGTCGAGGGTTGGGTGTCAGGTGCGCGCGGCTTGTTTGGCCAGGACAAGGCCACCGGAATTGAGTTGCGCCCTGCAGCAATGAATCAAGTGGCGAATGTCGCTTCGCGGAATGTTCCGCTGGTGTGGACGACTTCCAATGCCCGGATGATCCACCATCGGCCACTGCACAAGGAATTCAACGTCGAATCGCGTTACTTGAAGGCGATCAACGAAGCTCGTCACGAAGTGATCCTCGTCAACCCGTATTTCATCCCGTCCGAAGCGATGATGACGGCAATGATCAACGCATGCCGCCGTGGCGTGCGGGTTCGGCTGTTGACCAACTCTCGCGAGTCAGGGGACAGCGCACCCATCCAGGATGTTGGTCGCACGTTCTATAAGGAGCTGATCGTACAGACTTTGCCATCAAACGGTGGATACCAGACTGTTCCCATCGAGATTCATGAATGGGGTGGTCATCCTGTCTTCAAGAACGGATATTCCACGATCCATGCAAAGTACGCGATCATCGACCGGCAGATGGCTCTGATTGGATCGTTTAACCTTGATCCGCGTAGCCAGGTTTTCAACAACGAAGTGGTGATTGATACCGACAACCGCTTGCTGGTTTCAAAGCTAATCGACCAGTTCAACAAGGATAGCGGTCCCGGATTTGCTTCCCTTGTCACCGAGGAAATTGCTCAAGGCTATATTTCTGGCGGTACGGACCTTGACCGGTTGCGTCGCAAAACGCTGTCGATGTTCAAGGTTTTCCTCTGAGATTCGCCCGGTTGGTGTGGGCGAATCTATCCGTAATTACGGGAGACACGTTCCCCTCGGTTGTAATCCATGTTTTCAAGTTGCTGCAATTATTGAGATAAAAATTTCGTCTCATTCAGGCCTGGCCTACCCCGACGTTGAAAGAAGGTGTTTTATTTTTTGGGGGTGAACATGAGATGCAGTCATTTGTTGAACGTGTTGTTGTTGCTAGCTGTCCTTGCGATGCCAGCTTGTGGCAAGCAGGATGGAAAAACATCGACTGAAAAGATGACGATTACAGTTTACGTGCCGAAAAGTTCGGCAAGTCTGGCATTGAGCGGTGAGAATTCTGTGTCGTTTCAATCGTACGTCCCGAACGACGCGACGGGCAGATACGAACCTGGTGAAGTAATTAGTGTCCCAATTGCGGCAGAGGCCGTTAAAGGTTTCTACCAGGTGAAGACGGAACTCGATCCTGACCTTGCTTACGTTATTTACAACGGAGCGAGCGAACTGGAAGCGGATTACAGGGCATTACTCGAACGGCTGGGTGTGGCACCGACGGGTGATAGTCGGGAAACCGCGCTCGGTACGGGGGCGGTAGTTGCGGCGTTCATGGCAGCGCTCGATGTAAACTTCGTTCAGGCGGCAATGCCAGAACTTAGTGCCATGACTCACGACCAATTCGTGGCAGCAAAGGCTGAGATGGGCGCTTACGTTGCCGAGCGGTTGAAGCAGCTGGCAGTGTTGTCAAAAGATGTACGTGCAGAGTTGGCGCTCGGGACGCTCTTGGACCACGGCACTATTGCCGCAAAGATTGATAGCGGGGAGTCGGCCCTAATCGGGACCCTCATAGCTGCCAATAACAGTGAGGCAATATTCGCCGCGAAAGAGAAGTTTGCCCTCGGGGATTCTACCGGGTTCGCCAAAATTGAGAATCCGGATGAGGCGATTGCAGAATTAAAGGCCAAGGCGCCGGCGTCGCTGTACGCTACAATGATGGCTGGGGCCGCTGTGGCGCGCGCTTTACACGAGTCTGTTGCAGCAGGTTCGACGCCGCCGGACATAGGTCAGTTCAACGACGCTGCAAAAACAATCTCGGCAACTGTCCTAGCAGCATTCGGGCAAGGTGATGCGGCGGGCGCGGCGATGGTTGCCGGGCTGCGGCCTCAGCCTGGGGCACATGGTCGGAATCTTACGCCAGAACAGTTGAAGGCACTCGCTGAGGCAGCCGCCGCGGAGGCAGGCGTATCTTCAAACGAAATTGCGGCGCAAGTGACCGCGATAAGCCATTCTAATCCGATTTTCGCGCCCCCGCCGCATATCTCTACTTCGGGTAGTTCTCATGGCGCAGGCGGGTGACCTCCAATCAACGAACCACTCCGGGTAGTCAGGGCCCCTGATTACCCGGTTAACGCTCTCCAAAAAGTTCCCGCAAGGCTTTCTGCCAATGAAACGCTCTTGTTTTGCCAAAGTTGCGTTCGATTGGATCGTTTGAAAGAAGCCATTTGTCGGCTTTGGCATCTGTGTCCCGACCGAGGGTCTCCAGGGCCTTGGCATCAGATTCATCGACCAGGCTTTTTGATTTGATCTCAATAAACAGTGCTGGGGCGCCGGGTCGCTCGACAACAAGGTCGATCTCCACGTCGTCTTTTGTTCGCATAAAGGAGTAGGCCCAGTCGCAGCGGGCGTAACTCGCGTTCTTGATGATCTCAAGGATAACCCAGTGCTCGAAAGCGTCCCCCCAGGCAAAGGTCTGGGGTAATAACTCCACGGTCAAAGTTCGATCGAGTGCACGCTTAATGCCGGTATCGATGAAATAGAATTTGGGTGTCAGAGTCTGGGACTTTCGCACAGACTTATGAAACGCCGGCAGGTAAAATCCTAAAAGAGTGTCCTCTAAAATCTCAAAATAATTGGCGACGGTTGTATCGTCCACGCCAGCCTCTTTTGCAATTTTGGATTTATTGACGATCTTGCCGTTCATTTGCGCGGCAATCGCGAGAAACCGCCGGAAAGGGTCGAGCCTTCTGACCCATTGCTCCTGTTGGATTTCCTTTTGCAGGTAAGTTGCGACATATGCCTTCAGGTACTCAAAAGAAGCGCTCTTGCTGGTTTGAATATAAGCTTCCGGTAGCCCGCCGATTTCCAGTGCTTTTTTTAGGTCAAATTCCTCCCCCAGTTCAGTGGTTGAGAAAGGGTAGAGGTGATAAACCCATGCTCGGCCAGCAAGTAAATTGCTGCTTTGTTGCTTCAGCCTGCGACTGCTAGATCCGGTCAAAATGAATTGTCGTTTCCGGCTCTGAATCTGAGCGTGGACCACGTCCAAAATTTTTGGAAACTTTTGCACTTCGTCCACGAAGACTGGTTTGTCGTAATGTTCAGGGGAATCGATCAGCTGCCGGAAACGGCCTGGATCGAGCAATAACTGATCCATGAGCTCGATATCGAGCAGGTCCACGTAAACGGTGTCTTTGGGGGGGAATTGCTCGCGGATGAGCGTAGTTTTGCCAACCCCACGGGGGCCAAACAAGAAAAAACTATTAGATTTCGATAGTTTGCATGTTCTCCGAATCATAACCCGAATTTTAACGCTAAATCCGGGGTGTTGTCAAATGGGGCGGCAATCTCGATGTCGGAACGATCGTCGACTGAGCGATCATGGACTGAGCCATCTTGAACTGCGCCCTCATGGGCGCATTGAAATCCTGACATCAAACTTTGCAGATTGACCCATCGCCAGATCAACCGTCCCGCGCGGACGGTTGACCGCATCGGGAAGACCGTACCAGGGCTCAAGGCAGAAGAAGTGTTCCGTGGGTTTCGCCCAGCAGACGATCTTTCGCCAAGGGGAATCCTTGGACCATGAGACGCTTAGCTTACCAAGCCGCGCCTCGCGCCCGGAAAGTCCGCTGAAGATCAGATTGTAGATTCGTTCATCGTGGAGCGGGATTGTGATGCCGTCTTTTCCCGATTTTCCAGTGTTGCCAAAAAAATCGGTTGCCAGTTTCCGCGCTCCCGCGTTCCCCTCTGCTGTGACAGCGACGGTCTCAAGGGCCGGGATCAAAACCTGGTCATAAGCAAA
>JBEGVZ010000109.1:0-7096 GCA_041178085.1 Pseudomonadota bacterium
CGGCAAAGGCTGGGACAAGTCTGCTATTGCTGGGTCCTCTCGTGGGCCTGTTCGGTCACGGCCACTTCAGCGCACTAGCCCCTATGCTTAGTGAATTGTTTCCCGTCCAAATGAGGGCGACCGCCCAGAGCACCATCTACAACACAGGCCGCGGCATCAGTGCGTCGGCACCTTGGCTGATCGGCGCCCTGGCTGATCGCTTTGGATTTTCGGCGCCCATGCTTGGCGCATCCGTGTGCTTTGTTTTCGCGGGATTGATTGTGTTTCTTCTGCCTGATCATCGCTCTCATTGCGAAGGAGTTATTAGATGAGAATTTTTTTAACAGCCGTATCTACCCTGGTTCTGTCTACCACTGTGGCAACTGCGCAATCGATCCGCGACGAGATTCAAAATGAAGCGCAGCGCATTGCTGCTGGAGTGCATGGGTCAGGCGCATCCGCCACAGATTTACAGCAGGCATTCCTGAAGCTGCGTGAAGCCTCGGCTCTTTTGCGCCTTGGGAGCGAGCCACCACCACAGCTATTCTGCGAACCCCGATCTTCAAATTATGCTTATGTCACAAGGCTGAGTGACGGCCATCGCTTCGGGACAGATGTGCCGACTTCCCTTTGCCGGGAATTGATATCCCGGGCTACCAATGGGCTGGTCTGCGGACCTCGTTCATCCGCATACTCACACATATACAATCTTATCACTGGTCAAGCTCTCGGCTCCGACGTCCGCAACGAAACGTGCATGGAGGCCGTCTCGCGGTCAACACCCCAACTCGTATGCGCTCCCAGAAGTTCGAGCTACGCCTATATCACACGCATCAAAACCGGCGAGCGGCTTGGCTCGGACATGTTGTTCGCGGATTGTTACGAGGCAATTCCGCCGTTATAGCTGCGGCTGCAGTCCTAAAAAAGCCGATGTCTGGGAGAAAGGTTTTCGCTGCCTTGGCATCAGAATATGCCAAGACCAATTACCAGAAGCTCAACGATTCCGTCGAGTAATTAGCACGATCGCCATGATTGTTGCTGGGGTCTCGACCGCAGCGGCAAGTGCTGTAAAGATGTTAAAGCGGAAACCGGGGGCCCATGACGGAGGGCCAAAGAAGACCACTGACACAACGAACACCCCTGCGAGCATAGGTGTAAGACAAAGCCAAAGTCCCCATGTCTTTTCCAATAGAGTTCCGATTGCCGCAGTCAGATATAAGCACCCTGCTGCTAAAGCAACGAACCACTTCGTATCGATCACGTAAATTGGCAATTGAACAAAGTGCAAGGCACTTGCGATGCCCATCAAAATCCCAGTTACCCGGAGCATAAGCCCCATACTCAAGCGCTCCTGGCAAGCGATTCGGATCTACCATCCCAAACGGCAATCCGGCGGACGCCATTTGTTGCCAGCGAATCTTCGCTGTCGAGGGTTGCTGCATCAAGTAAATCACAATCCTTCGCTACTTCAGGCATCTCAGAGACCACTTCCGGCTGCATGACAATACGGTCACGTGCACCAATCGATTGACGGAGTTCCCTTCCAGCGGATTGCAATGCCCTTGCTATTCCAGGTGTCATGCCAAACGCCGTAGCCTTTGCCACTCCATCCCCACCAAAGATTCCCACTGATGCAAGGCCGCACGATATACCGATATCGATGCCGTCCGGAAAGCCAGCCTTTGAATGGTATGCCTTGCGATAATGAAGTATCTCCGTAGCGGCAGAAAACGCCTTCTTTAGTAGTCTTTCATCACGCGCCTCGCCCTTTGCAAAAATGACCACGAACAATTCATCAGCAATCCAGTCAATAAAAAATTCCCCGTCAGGAAAGCGACGATGCAACATATCCACGATATCCTGATAATAATCAGCCAGACCTTGCCCCAGTTGCACCATTGGAATCGAGGACGCAAGATTTTGAAAATTTCGCCAGTCGGAGCAAATACAAATACAGAACCGATTCGCTGGTGAGAAAATTTCGAAGATACTTTTCTGGGTTTCGGCTGATGCAACTAGAACCTGCCTGGGAATGTACCGGGATTGCTCGCGAAAACTGAGCATTGCCGACAACTTGATCATGCGATGGGTATAAAGACGATAGTTTTGACCAAAAGTGAGACACACGACAATCATCAGATAACTAATTCCATAATTCGGATAGTTCCTGAGCGCAAAATGCGTCGTGAACAGCGACAGAATAAAAATCAGGTTATGCCCGTAAGATCTTACGGGCAGGAACATGTTGCCTGCGAGAATCAACAAGATCCAATACGTTGCCAACCACTTGGGCCCACTCCCGCCGATTGCCCCGACGAGCGCACCAGCAGTCCAGACTACCTGCGCCGTCAACAGCATAAAAAATACCGCCCGGCGCAGCACATTTGTAGAAGGCTTGGACATAAGCAGAGCAATGCAGACGAGCGCCTTCAGAACGTGGAAGGTCGTTAGGATGGAGGACTCATAGAAACCAATCGAGTGTGTCAAACGCATCACGACGAGAGGGATCCATGCAAAGCTGGCCAGAAACAGGTAGGATCGGGCGACGGCCCGTTCTTCGTGCTCAAGTAAAAGCACCGTATATTTCTGTTCAGCGGCGTCTGAAAACTTCGGATCACCCCAAAAACCTACATTAAACACCGATTCCCCTCCAGAGTCTTATAAGCAGATGCAAGATGTCTCCCGTGTATCGCCACTTTTCGTGGCGGGTTGAATGGTTTGCCACAGGATACCCATCCGATTTTTGACTTTTGCCGCATTGACGACAAAATCGGTAATGATTCTCGGGGGCGAGAAAAGGCTCTCATTTAATTTTTTGCCGGACTATCCGATGCCACTTGAGCAAGGGGTTATCAGAGAAAGAGGATCAGTCACCCAATGAAGCCGTTCCAAATTTTGAAAGAACCAAAATTCTCAAACAACCTGGAACGGGACTATGCCCTGAACGCAATGAGCCGCAGGGAGCGGAACACAGCGCGACTGTTCTTTTTGCTGGCGAGCGTCGCGTGGGTTCCCCCGCTTCTCGCCCAAGAATTTGGCTTTATCAACAGCCCGGAACACTTGATTATCATTGTCTACTCGCTAGTCCAGTCTGTCGCGGCCATTCTTATGTTACTCAAGAGGCCTTCTATCAAGACGGAACAAAGATCGATTTTCACCATGATGCTTCTTGGGCAAATAGCTTGGACAGCCGCTGCGTTGGTGGATCTGAGGGACGGACGCGGATCAATGGTCCTTGGGGGACTCTGGATAGCCTATATGTTCCTTGGCAACCTTCTGATGCCGCTGAAATCCTGGGCCCATAATGTAGTCGCAGCCGTTTCGCTGCCCACAGCAGCTTATGCATTCTGGTTCTTCGAAAATCCGGACATTGGCATTATCCTGACTGCATGCGCACTCTTGATCGGACAAAACGTGCAGATTTTCAGCCAGCGGCTGCTCACGCTTGACGCCATCAGGACGTTCCGCGCGAAGTCCAAGTATATTCCGCGGCAGGTACTGATGAATGCTGTGCAAAACGACGTAAGCATCTTAAACGTATTCAGCCCGGCGGATCGTTTTTGCGTATGCATCTGTTCAGATTGGACGAACATGATGCAAGCAACGAAGCAGATCCCGCTGTCGACAATTGGAAAAAGCCTTGGCTCTTATTACGAACAGGTTGTAACTCTGCTCTCCCAAAGTTTTACTGACGGGCGTTTCTTTGTCGATTGGATCGCCGATGAGTTGTTTATTGTTGTATTCGCCGACAATGAGCAGCCTGACCCAAACATGGTCAGAATGAGCTTCGAATTTTGCGTTAAGATCCTGGACCTCCGCGAAGAATTTGCGCGAGCCCATGGCTTTCCAGCTGCAGTGCAAATCGGGCTGACTGCTGGTACTGCTTCTGTTGGTGTTTTTGGCAGTGGGGGTATCGCCAAAGCCACGGCGTTCGGATCTACGCCTGGTAAGGCACGCCGCCTTCAGCAACTTGGCAAGAGGATTGGCAGGCTGGAGATGGCTTCAGACCGCATCGTGATGAACAGTGAATTTACCGAAATGCTTGGACTGGTCAGGACCACATTCAGCCCGGTTGCGCTTGGCGGGAATTTGACCATAAAGGATATCCAGGCAGACCGGGTATTTGTATGGCCGCCCATCGAACCACAGAGAGAATTTGAAGCAATCAAAGAGGCCCCGGAACTTCGCAAGCTTGTCAAGTCGAGCTGAAGCCCAAAATTCAAAACTATTATCTAGCTGCCAAAGGGCTCCCCGCAATTCAACGTGTTGTGCGATGATCGCTAAACCCGTTTATTACAGCCTCTTTCCGGTCTTGTAAGCGACAGTAATGTCAACTTCCCTGTCAGATTCGAGACCCCGGATTTTGACTGCGCTGCGACCGTCTGTCCGGACCAGCTCGTAGTGGTTTTCGGGAATCACCTTGCCATCAACCTTGACATGCAGGATGGCGGTTGCCACCCCGTCCAGCGGAAACTCTTTGGATGCATCAATCGTCAAGGGGCTGACAATCTTCTCGATTATGCTCTTGTAGTCAGCACGAGCCTCAGTGATCCTGAAAAATTTTCCTCCCGCCCGTTCAATCACTTTTTGGTAAGAGAGCACATTCTCCCGGACATACTTTGGTGATGGTAGGATACCGGTAAACCTGACACCCGATGCCTTGCTATTGGTAATGATTGCGTCCTTGATTTCTTTTATCGTCGCGTCGGCGCCTGCGTCAGAAGGGTCGCCTAGTGTCTCGGCCGACTCGCACCCCACTTGCTCATCAGAGATAAACACCACGCTCACCAGAGCGCCTTCGCGAAATGCAGGATTTGCGCCCTTGCGTTGGAGAAATTGCTTCAATGCCAGCAGGCCTGCCTCGCATTTCACAGCAGAAAATGGATTCTGCAAGGCCGCGTCAAAGCAACGTTCATTTTTCGCATTTCTTTCGAATGGATCAAACCATCCCGAGGCACACCCAGACAGTGAATAGGCCGCATCACTCTGCTTGGCATTAGACCGGCAGGTCCGCCACCCTTGGATCGCGGAGGCATTCACCAGGTCCAAAAATCCAGGTTCCTTGTTTATGCAGCTATAGTGGCCAATATCATTGTGAATGACGATGGGATTTGCCGTGGCCGAATCTGCGACCATGGTTGTCATGACACCAAGGCGGCTGGAGGCCGGGAAGGACGAAGCCGGAATCCTTGCAAGGCCATTGGCGATAGCACTGGCGTCGTCCTTCATACTAAAGGAGTTATCCAGTATAAAAAGAAAGTCAGCGACTTCTGGTTTCCGCGGTTCTCCTGATTTGAATCCGACAATTCGCTCAGCGTCCCCTCTCTCAGGCGTCGCAAGATTCTGCTTTTGTTTTGGCCGTGAATAGCCAACAAAATTAGTGTCGCTGCAAGCAACCGCAACCGTTGCCAAAAAAAATACCTGACTATACATACGGACACGCACAACGTCGGGCCTCCCAAAGAGGTTTTCGGAATATTCTTCAAATTTCTTGAGTTTTATTTACCCCTGTTTTTTTCGCATATTAAAAGCGCGATATAGCGCGGCGTTTGGGCGCCTTTTTTTTGCCGCCGCAAAAGCTGGGGCTAGTCTGCTTTTACTTGGCCCCCTCGCAGGGCTTTTCAGCACGGCCACTTCAGTGCCCTGGCCGACCGCTTTGGCTTTTCCGGACCCATGCTGGAGGCATACCTGAAGCTGCGGGAAATCTCGGCGCTGCTGCGCCTGGGGAGCGAGCCAGGAAGCCGTCTCGAGGTCGACCCCGCATTTTGTTTGTGCGCCACGAAGGTCCAGTTAGGCGTACATCACGCGCTCACAACCGGCGAGCATATCGGAACGGACATGCTGTTTCCGGATTGCTACACAGCTCTGCCACCGTTATAGGCGGAGCTGCAGTCCAACTGAGAAACCGATACCATTGGAGTCCAGCTTGTCGCGGGCCTTGGCCTCGAATCTGGGCTGGACTTCGTCTTCGTTCATGGGCTCGACAGGTTTGTCGTATTCTACCCCGCCCTCGAAGTCGACTTTGTTGCCTGAAATGACCTTGTTCCAGTTCACGGCCAGCTCCAACCTGAGCGCACTCGCGAAGGTCAAATAGCCTGCGCCGTAAAGCGAGTAAATATTTGCAGCAGAAACCTTGTACTTGCGAATGGCATTGATTTCTTCAGCCGAAGAGGACCCCTCTGGGGTGAACTTTGCTGGTACAGACACCTTGTCCTTGTTTCCCGTTGAACGTACGACGGCACCACCGGCCATCAAGCCGACTGGGCCGATGGGGAGGACAAAGCTACCGCCGGCACCAAACTTCCCGCCTGTTGTGTTATAGCCGATGCCTGCGCGCGCCTCGACAAACGGCAGTGGCTGCAAGTGCACTGTCAGCGCATTGCCAAAAACTGCGTTGGACCCGAGCGCCAAACCAACGCCCAGTGTCGATCGACGCGATGACATCAGGGGCGAAGAGATCGTGCTGGAGCTTGGCGGCTCACGCCGACCCTCCCCGGCAGAATCACCCTTGCGGGTTGGGACAGCTTGTTGCCTTGGGCGCGTTACAGCTCCGTTACTTTGCGCCGAAACTCCGCGCTTTGCAGGGGAGTTTTGAGTCGGCGCACCGGCAGCCGTGACAGCGAAAAGTAACGTCACGGGAACTATGAACCATCCGGGAATCCAGGAAATAAAGGGAATAAAGGGAATCCGGATCATCAGTTGCTCCCACTCTTCTGGAAAATCTCAAAACGACCGCCTGTGGTAACAACGCGGCAGGTATCCCTGAAAGATCCGGAACACAAACTACCCTCTGTCAGACTGCCGACCGTCTTGCCCTTGTGACTGATTCCCCCAGATGAGGGATCCAACTTCAGCCGTTGAGGTTCCGTAGTCTTTCCGCCATTGATCAAACGCATGTCAAACTTGGTGAGGGACGATTCCGGGCGACTCATCTGAAGTCCATAACCGGCAATTTTCAAAGTTTCCCAGCTGTACGGCGGAGCAGATACCTCACGACGCGCCTCGATCGCGCTGAGGCCGATCACCAATTCGTTCGACTCCGCGACATAATGCAAATCACAAATTGATGCCCACTCCTTGCCGCAAACGACAACCAGGCCCTTCGTTCCGTCCGTGG
>JBEGVZ010000110.1:0-5081 GCA_041178085.1 Pseudomonadota bacterium
TAGCTCTTTGGCGCCTGGAGGAAAGTTTCCACCGGGACCTGGATTTTCTGGAACACTGAAGCGGTTATTTGTCCTTCACCACGAGTGTTCCCGCCATCTTGTCGTGCAGGGTTCTGGTCTGCGGGTCACCGAGCGCCATCAAGTAGCCGATGCCCAGGATGAGTGACGAAAGTATCGAAGCCGCAAACCGGACGATGAAAACCTGGACAGATGGTTTCTGTCCTTCCGCCGTCTCAACATGCATCTTCATGACCTTGCGACCGATGGTCCAACCCCATTTTTGCTGAAAGACGACGATGTATAGTGGCCAGAGGAGCATTCCTGCAAGTGACAGGATGGCGCTTAATGCACCGGCGATTCCTGGCGCAATTTTTACCATGATCACGGTGACCGGGGTGACAATGATGGTCAGAGCTGTGGTGGCTACAGTGAAGATTACCCCGTCAATCAGGGAAGCAGCGAAGCGCTCGATGAAAGAGGCGCATTCGCGCGACTGTCCATAGACTGGCTGGTCCTTGAAAAAACCGTCAAGGGCCCCGGCGCCGCCTCCGCTGGGTTTCACATTACCGGCACTGCCCGGGATGAAAGGGTTATCTGGGGTCTTTGGTACGATCCCGGTGTCGCCAAGGGGTTTCCATGGACCGTTTTCGCTCTCTGCGACCTGAGTGCTTGCGTTGATAGTCCCTTTTTGGAAGGCGCTGAGCAGGTTCTGCCGCGTGCCGGGCCCTCTGACTTTGTCGCCGATTTTGATGAACCACTGATCCATGCCCGTCGCTCCCTTGACTGAATTTTGTTAACGGCCCGCCGCTGGAAAGTTTACCGGGTAGACTGTCTCGTCAAAAATAAATGTCTGGCCGATTTTTGTTTCGGCCTGACCCTTGCGGATGAAAACGATCGCCCCTTCGTTGACCGGGAAACCGCGCGGTGATTTGATGTTTTTCTCCGGTCCATAGAAACCAACAACGTGCCCCTTGATCGCTGCCCCGTAGTCCTTGGGTCCACCGCTGATGACCAGGCGATCGTCCATTTCCAGTCCATAGGCCCGCCCCTTGTCCAGGTAGACCCATCCACGGTTGATTTTCGCCACTTGCGGAGCCTCGGCCAGGCTGAGCGATTGGCGCTCTTGTCGCAAGAAATCAATCATGGCCTGGTTCGCGGCGGTCAGGGATATTTGACCGTCTCCCGCAATCTGGGCGGTCCATTGGGTTTGGGGAATTTTTGGCAGCGGCTGCCCAAGGACGGATTCGGCGACTCTGATGGCGGCTTTCAATTGCATCGGGTTTTGCGTGGTTTTTCCGGCGCGTGGCACGTCCCAGACGAAATTCAGTACGCGTGTGGGGCGACGCAGGTTGGCGGGAAGGTTCAGTGTGTTGCGGATCTTGGCCAGGGTTTCGCTGCCCCATGGGCGGACAACCGTAAATTTTTCCTTCAAGAGATTTTCCGCCAGCAGCGCGAGGGCGCAGAATGCGGAGCCCTCATCGCGTCGCGTCGTTTCACGTCCGAGTGCCATCCCGATGTGGAGGGCGCTGTTGTCCTGGGATGTGCCGTCGCTGGTGAGGGTAATGCGGCCAGCGGCGTCGGCAACTTTGCTTGAGAATGTGTCGGCGGTGGCCGGGTTGCGCAGGCTTTGTTCAAACTCGCGGGCGTCGATGCTGGTATGGGACGCGCCACGCAGATTGCCGAGCACGGTGTCTGCGGCGCTGATATGGATCAGGTAGCGATCGCCGAGGCGGCACAGGAGTGGTTCGTAAACGATCGAGGCTCCCACGGCAGCTTGCTTTTTGTCGACGGACACAGCGGTGGACTTGGCGAAGGCTGCGAGCAGGGCGGGGAGGGTTGCGCCGGCAGAGGTCGTGAACTGCTCCAGAGATCCAGCGTCTGCCCATTTTTTAATCAAATCGGCTTTGGTCCTCTGAAGGAGTGGTTTCGCCTGCCGGGAAATGTCGGGGTCGATGCCCAGAAGGCGCCAGTCAGAAACCATTGTGGCCGGGATTTGCGGTGGCGGTGGTTGTGGTTTCGTGGCGGGCTGGGGCCCTTGCTGTGCAAGGGCTGCGCTGAACGATGAAACAAGCAACAACAAACCGGCAGAACAGGCTTTTTTGTTTAGAATTTGTTTGATTGACAAGCCGGGCTCCGTGGTTCATGCCTGAGGAAGGTCTTCGTGTTTTCCAATCCAGCCGGGATCGCCTCTGCATCCTCCACTTTACCACTTCCGGGCCTCCGGGATGAATTTGGGTGGGGCTGACGTGGGGTGTCACTGGAAACGGGGGAAACTTTCCGGCATGGATGCACAGGACGCGGGCAGATGTTTTCGACACCAGGAGTACCAAGATGCAAAATACGACCGGCGAATTCAACAAAGGCAAGGCGATCGAGCAGGCAGTCAGTGCGATCGAGAAGCAGTTCGGCAAAGGCGCCATCATGCGTCTTGGCAAGGACGGCAAGGAAGCAGAAAACATCGAGGTGATCTCGACGGGCGCCTTGTCTCTGGACATTGCCCTCGGCGTTGGTGGCATTCCCCGCGGCCGGATCATCGAAATCTACGGACCGGAATCAAGCGGCAAGACAACGCTCACGCTGCACATCGTCTCTGAAGCACAGCGCAAGGGCGGAGTTGCCGCATTCGTTGACGCCGAACATGCCCTCGACACCAGCTACGCCAAGCGCATCGGTGTCAATCTGGATGAGCTGCTGGTTTCACAGCCGGACACGGGTGAGCAGGCGCTTGAGATTGTCGACATGCTCGTGCGCAGCGGCGCCGTGGACGTGATCGTGGTCGACTCCGTTGCAGCATTGACGCCCAAGGCGGAAATCGAGGGTGAGATGGGTGACACGCACGTGGGCCTTCAAGCTCGCCTGATGTCGCAGGCCCTGCGCAAACTTACAGCAACGGTATCCCGTTCCAATTGCACCGTCATTTTCATCAACCAGATCCGTATGAAGATCGGTGTCATGTTCGGCAACCCGGAGACAACGACGGGTGGTAATGCCCTTAAGTTCTACTCCAGCGTTCGCATGGACATTCGCCGTATTGCCTCGATCAAAGCATCCGAGGAAGAAGTCATCGGCAACCGGACTCGTGTTAAAGTAGTAAAGAACAAGGTGGCTGCACCGTTCCGGCAGGCAGAGTTTGACGTGATGTTCGGCAAGGGCATCTCGCGCACCGGCGATGTGCTTGACCTGGCTGTGGCCAAGGACATCGTGGCCAAGAGCGGTACGTGGTTCTCGTACAAGGACGAGCGCCTTGGCCAAGGCCGCGAAAACGCTAAGGAATACCTTGAGCAGCATCCGGCTCTGATGGGCAAGATTGAGCAGGAAGTCCTTGCGGCGCACGCGATCAAGCGTCCCGGGGTTGAAGAAGAAGCCAAGGTCGAAGCAGCCGCCGCAACCAAGGTAGCTGCTGCCGCTGCGAAGGACGGAGCCAAGCGCAACGGCTCCGGAGCCAGCAGCAAGGCTTGACTGTAAGGGGCGCGCTTCGGCGCGCAAGGTTTTGAACGGACAGTGCAATGGCCGGCAGGGATGCCGGCCGTTTGTTGTTTGAGTCATCAGGGAGGATGCCAGCGTGCTTTACGCATTGGGCCATTGGCTGCACGGAGTTTACGGGCCGTTTCGCCTGCTGACATCCCATCTTTTCCTGGGTGGAATGGGGATCCTTCTGTGTGGGATCCTGACCTGGATCCTTCTGCCCAAGCTCGCATTTCAGATTTTGCCACGCGATCGTGGCCGGGCCCATGCTCACGATTCCGCAGCTGCCCAGGGCAAGCCAACCGGGTCGGGGATCATCTTTGTATCCATATTCCTGATGGTGCAGCTTCTCGTCTTGCCACCTTCTTTACAGGTTTATTCAATCCTTGCTTTGACCGCCCTGGCATCGTGGTTCGGTTACGCCGATGACCGCTCCAAGCTGGCGTGGGGAGAATACAAGAAAGGCCTCATCGACTTGCTGATCTCTGCCGCTGCCGCGGCCGTCTTGTGCAAGATGCGGGATACTTTGATCTGGTTGCCGTTTACCAAGGCGACCCTGATTTTGCCGCCGTGGGTTTTCATTCCCCTTGCTTCCGTCCTGCTCTGGACCACGATCAATGCGACGAACTGCACGGATGGTGTCGACGGTTTGTCGGGCACTCTGGTCAGCCTGGCTTTCACGACCATCGGCGTAATGCTTTATTTTGTGCTCGGTCACGAAAAAATATCGGGCTACTTGTTGCTGCCACATTACCCGGATGGCGCCGTATGGGCGATCATGGCCTTTTCGATGGTCGGGTGTCTGGCAGGATATCTTTGGTACAACGCCCATCCCAGCCAGCTTTTGATGGGTGATGCAGGATCCAGGGCTCTCGGTTTCCTTTTGGGCGTGCTGGTCATTGCGAGCGGCAATCCGTTCGTGGTGTTTATGGTGTCTGCCGTTTTGCTTGTGAATGGCGGAACCGGACTGATCAAAGTCGCTCTTTTGCGTTTCACAAAAATCGCCATTTTCAAGAATGTTCGCTTCCCGTTACACGATCATTTCCGGCACAAGCGTGGCTGGTCCAACCCACAAGTTCTGGTGCGTTTTACGTTGGTGCAGGCTATGCTTTCCATCATCCTCATTGTGTTGCTGGTCAAGGTGCGTTGATCGTCATGGGGGCGAAAAGGGAAATGCGCCATACAAGATTTTTGATTGGTGTTTTTGTCTCGATGCTCATGTCAGCTGGAGCGGTTTATGCCGCCACTGACGAATTTGCCACGGACCGCTTGCCGGCTGGCAGTGATGTCACCATTCCTGCTCGCGCTGTTGCCATAGTTTCGCTTTCGCGGCACGTGAAGCTGTCGGCCACCGATTCTCCCCAAACCTTGAGCATGGTTCCCGTCAACCGCGGCGGCGGATGGCCACAAGACCTTGACGTGTCGATCGTTGAACACAAGCGACGCAAGCAACTGTCGAAGACGGTCAAAGTCTCGGTTGGGACGCCGTTTCTTTACAGTTTCCGCAGTCTGGGATCGATCACCGTCATGCCGCAGATTTCCTCAGGCAAGAAAGTCCCGCCGCAGGGCGAGGTCAAGTTGCGGATTGAGAGCGACAAGCCGCTCACTATCATTGC
>JBEGVZ010000111.1:0-8175 GCA_041178085.1 Pseudomonadota bacterium
GCCAGCTCCATGACCCACGGATTGCTCGTGTCGTGTCCAGTGGCCCGCAGCATGAGGCCTGCAGCGTTGGGACGGTCAAGCTCCATGTGGATGATTCCGCGCAGAGCCATCCAGGTCGGGCGGTCTTCCGGAGTGGCCTGTCCGCGAAGTAGCAGGTGCTCATGCAACGCGTGGAGCGACAGCTTTTCGCCCCGGGATGACAGCGCCTCGATCCACAGGCGATAAAGGGAAAAACGCATTCCGTGATCCGGATTTGCGCTCAGGATTGACGAGGTTTGCTCGACCGTCTTTTCCAGCTGCCCGTTCCAGAACGAAAGCAGGCAAGTCTGGTAGTCAGAGAAGCCCTCTGAAGCCCTGATTGACTTGATGGTTGAATCGGTAAAACGGTCAAGGAATGACTGCACCAAAGGATTCATCCGCTTTCCCCCGAAATAGATCAGTTAAGCGGGGAATCGGACCTTTTCGTTGAAGGCTTGAGCATGGTGATCGTCGGGGGTGTCAAAAGAAAAGACCCGCATCGTGCGGGTCTGCTTCACAGTTGAAAAAATCAAGGTTGGTTGTGTTTTTGCCAAAACGCACCCCAAGACCGGGGAGACGTTGCGGCCGGGTCCATCAACCTGCCAGCTTGGGCGATTTGCGTGGCTTGCTTGCGACCGTCTTCGGGTTGCCGGCCTTGATGGCGGCGGGCTTGTCGCCTGCAGCGTGGCTTGCCAGCGCTGCTTCGATCTCGTCCGTGCGGTCGATCAGGACCTCACGAAGCTCGTTGTAGCAGGGCTCGCACAAGGGCTGGTCGACCGTCTTGGTGTCAACTTCCCCCCACACCATGAGGACCGTCCAGGTCTGTTCCGAGAAATCCCGGCGCCGTGCCTTGGTGTCGCATTGGCAGTGGGCACAGTGGTTGGATTGAGCATTGAGGGCTTCGGCTGATGAGGCCGTTTTAGCAACATTCCTGCTACCTGAAACGCGTTCTGTAGCTTTCAAGGTATTCTCCTGTGTTCAGCATCCGCGCAGCCTTGTCCAATCTCCGGACCGGCCGCCTGTTTTGCACGATCGCCACACATCCGTGTGTGGTTCAGGTTCTGCTTCAAGTACGATTTTGCTGGGGTCAATTCTCCACATGGGCCCGGCGATGTCAAGTTCTTTTGGCCGGGCAGCCAAGACAGTTCAACTGACGTTGCGGCCGTCTGACTTCAGGTAGGGGGATCCCTCAAAGTAGTAGCGCAGGATTTCCTGCTTGATGTTATGGAAACGCAAGCTTTCGCTGCGTACCGTGATCAGTGGTTTCCAGATGCGGTTGGCGTTCTGGCGGGCTCCGTTACGGTAATGGACGAGTCCCAGGAGGAACGTCGCCTCGATGTCCTTGTCCTGGTCGACTTGTTCCAGGTACTGCTGTGCAACCCTGATATTGCCTTGCTTCAAGTAAGCATGGGCCAGAACCGTGATAGCCCGGCCGTTGGCTCTTTCACCAAGTTCTATTGCAAGCTTCGCGTATTCTATCGCTTTTTTAAGATTCACATTGCGCCAGATATAGCAGTCGGCAAGTTCCAGCAAAGTGCGGCGGCGGGTGGTTTCGTCCAGGCGCGGATTCAGCAATGCCTGTTCAAGCCACATCCCGGCTGTTTCAAGTTGCCACATTTCCTTGAATAGCAAACCAAGCGCCCAATAAAGGCTTGCGCTGTCATAATTGGTGTTTAGCAGACGCATGATTTCGTAAGTGGCAATGCTGGCGTCGTGCCGGCAGGCAGTGCGGATCAGCTCAATCAGACAACTCCCGTCTCCACTGCTGTAGAGGAAACGCAGCTTTCGCCTTGTGTAGGCCAGCGCATAAGCATGGCCTTGTTCGGCCATCCGGGTCCTGCGGTCGAAGTCTTCCCAGTCCACCCCTTGCTCACCTGCGGCATTGCCCGCACTCAGGCTGATCAGGGCTGGATCGCGCATCGCGTCCTCGGCCATTTCCATTCCGGGTTTTTCCCGTGCCAGCTCCTGCAAGTTAATCGCTTCTTGCAGCAGATAAGACACGTTCCAGGGGTCCATCCCGATTGCCTTGCGCAGCGTCACAATCGAAGACGCAAAATCCATCTTGCGCGCAAAATAGTTGGCCTTGAGCCAGAAGATCTCGGGGCTTTCATCTGCTGCCGGGTGGCGGGCATTGGTGATCCGTTCCAGGATACCCATGGCCTTTTCCGGGTCTCCGTACTGCATCTCAAAAGCCGCGAAGCGGATTGAACTTGAACGGCCAAGGTGATCGATGTTGTGCATGCGCTCGTAATACTGGCGTGACTTGCTGACGTGTCCCATCCTCAGGTACAGGTCTGCCACATGGGCCAACACGTCGGGATCGTCCTGGAACTTGGCCATCAAGCTGTGCAACAAGGCCAGCAGTTCCACGCGGTCAGCCTGGCCCTCCTGCATTTGCTTCAGGCGCTCTTTCTGGATCAGGTAATCCTCTACGTTGACGCCGTGAAGCTTGAGTCTTGCAACCAGCAGGCAAAACCTGATCTCGATGCTGTCCGGTGAAGACTTGTACGCGTCCTCGAACAGCTCCAGTGCAAGGCGTGCCTCGCCGGCCGAAAGAAACTGGCCACCAATGCGTTGCACCAGCTTGGGATTGCAATCATTGCGTTGAAGGATTTTGCGATAGACCTTGAAGGCGAGTTCAGGTTCGTTGAACTCGTCGGCGGTCCGCGCGACAAAAAACAAGACGCTTTCCTC
This sequence comes from Pseudomonadota bacterium, assembly GCA_041178085.1. Classification (GTDB taxonomy): domain Bacteria; phylum Bdellovibrionota_B; class Oligoflexia; order Oligoflexales; family RGVZ01; genus RGVZ01. The sequence goes on from JBEGVZ010000111.1 coordinate 2,713, forward strand.
GACCTGTGCTTTCTCCAGCAGTCCATTGATCAGTTGCTGAGCCCCTGCCACTTGCGCTTCATGTTGCGCCTTGTCGCCCTGCGCCTGCGCAATCCTGCCAAGGGCGAAGTGTTCGTAGACCAGAATCTCATCGGGCGTTTGCCCCCGGTTTTCTCGCCACCACGCAGACAACGCCAGGATTGACTCGGTTGCCTTTTCCGGTTGTTCTTCGTCGAAATACTCCATGAACAGCTTGCGGTGCGTTTCAAAGTTTCCGTACACGTTGAACGGCGCCGCTTGTTCAAACTGGTAGAAATATTCGTCGCCCTGCTTTTCGCTACCCTTCTGGTAGTGCAGCTGGCTGAGTGCGAAATAACTGGGGTACCAGAGTGGATCAAGCTTGACCGACTCGACATAATGCCAGATGGCACGGTCGACGTTGCCCAGGCCCTCAAGGGCAAAGGCCAGTCCATAGTGCGTTGCGGGATGCGGATGGAGTTCCTTGAGCAGGCCTTGAAAGCGGCTCATGGATTCCGACGGTGTCGCGTTGCCCCCGTGCTGGTCGGCGAGTGCCAGCACGATTTCAAAAATTTCTTCAGTGGCTTCCCGGGTCTCATCTGATGGCAGTGGGTTGAAGCTCTGGATGATTGATTTCCGCAATTCGGGCAGCCTGCCAAGCATCTGTGCCAGCTCGATGCGGCGCAGATGCACCAGCACATCCATTTTGCCTTCTAAAGTTGCCGCAATCCGGTCAAGGATGATCTCGGCCTCGTCGTATGCTTTGACGAAGATCAGTTTGTTGGCTTCGAGCAGCTGTTCGCGTGCCACTGGCTTGTTCATTAGTTTCCCCGCTATGGCCTTCTTTGAGGCTATCGACCATAGCGAAGTATGTCTGAGGGAGAGTCAGGCAAGTACCTGAATTCAATGGGATAAATTATATTCCAGCCAGAGGGCCGCGGGCCGCGCCACAGATGGCGCGGACAGCGTCGTAACGGCTTGCGTATTGGCTTTCAATGCGGCCACCTTGGCCGCAGGACTCTAAATAATTACTGCCGCGCACGCGACACTCCCACATGACGGCGTTGGCGGGGCAGTCACTTTCGCGAGCGAGTTCAACGATTCGCTGATCGGATTCATCCCGGAACACTTGGGGCATCAGAGGCTGGTAACCATCGGGAACGCCAAACCACTGGACGTGCAGGACAGGACCGCTGAAGTCACCGCAGCTTGCTTGCACGTAAAGCGACTGCGAGCCAAGCGCCATCAACGATTGTGGAATGACCTTGCGGTATTGGCTGGTGTCACAGTTGGACCATGGGTTGCTGGCTGAATCAAGCGCGCAGCGCAAAACCGGTTTTTCACAAGGCGGCGCTTGCAGGAAATTGAAGTTGAAAGTGGTTGCCCGCGACACTTGAAGGGCCGCACCGTTTTTAAAGCCGTCGTTAGCCACAGTCAATGCCAGCGGATGGGCGTTGTCGTTGGATCCGATGGTCTCGTTTTGCCGTCCGTCGGGACGGATAGTGAACTTTGCGATTGCGGAATCGATGGTCTTGCCGGAGCTGCGTGCTTCCACTGTGAACGTGTGGTCCCCGGTAGCAGGGCGTGCAAACCGGTCGCCGTGTTTGCATAAGCCAGTTTCCCGGTCATCGACTCGACAGAAAAGCTCCGCATTTGCCGGAGTGTTGTAAACGCGGATGGAAAATCCCTGATCGGTCAGGTCGATATAAAGTTTCATGAGGGTAGCGTCCTGGCTCGTCCCGTCAATCACGTCGATGATATCCGGGGCCTTGCGCTTGCCGTTGACGATCTCGGCGATGTCATGTTGGCTGCATGCAAACATCAAAGGCATCAATGCCAGGGATGCAGCCGGGATACTAAAGCCCGTCAACCTCATGGTTTCATCCCTGCAGCAACGGGCCTGATGTTGGCGCTGGACGTTTCTGCCGCAAGTTCGGCAGGTCCAGCCGGCGGGACTTTCAGCGTGTAGCCGCGTGGCAACATGCCGTCATTGCGACCGTAGGATGTTTGGATGTCGGGGTTCATGGCCAGCAATTCGGCTGGCGTCATGCCGTATTTCTTTGCCGCGGACTTTACGCCCGTCGCACGGACCAGGCGGATATTCTGAAATTTAAACGGCGCCGCAAGCGTCACATCAGGGAAAAGTTTTTCATGCTCTTCCAGTGTCGCAAGGATTGCCAGGAATCCGCAGAAAAAGTTCTTGGAGGCGAACTGGAACTGGGGATTGCTGTAGTTATGCACCATGTAGCCCAGGTCGTTGGTGCCCGTTGCGCGCACTGCTTTTTTCAAGCCGCCGACTCCATGGTTGTAAGCCGTGACAGCCAGGGGCCAACTGCCAAGGATCTCATAATTGAGGCGTAGCAACTTCGCGGCTGCGGTGGCGGCCTTGATTGGATCGTTGCGCTCATCGATCCCAGGGATCATCCGCAGGTATTGGCGACCAGTCTCTGGCATGATCTGGTACACACCCGATGCGCCAACTTTTGACAAAGCGCCGAGGTTGAATGAGGACTCAATGTAAGCCAGTCGCGAAAGTTCTTTCGGTACGCCCTGCTCCTCGAACAGGGGTTCGATTGCCGGCAAGTATTTCGGGCCGACGGTCAGGCCCTTGGCGATAAAGTCCCGTTGGCCCCGTTGAAAGCGCAGGCTGTAAGCGGCCTTGGCATATTTACCCGGGTCCTTGATATGCGTGAACAGCTGGGCAATGCGCTGCAGCTCCGGACGAAGCTGGGAAATTTCCTGTTTGCGCTTGCTGTGCAGCTGGAGCAGCAGTTCGCGGTACTTCGCTCTGCGCAGTTTGCCGATCTGGGAAACGTAACGCTCAGCCTGGGCCTCGCGCCCAAGGAAATCACTCCGGTAGATCTTGCTGGCGTCCATGATCTCCAGGACGACCTCGGGGTACTCAGAGCTGTGGAGGACATACTGGTCTTTCGCCCAAAGTCCGTAGACCCGGCGCCAGAAATGAAAACGGCGAGCCAGTTCTGCTGGCACGGTGAAGGTTTCTGTCACTTTGCGTGGTTTTGATTCTTCGCGCAGGGCTTCGTCAGTGCAGTGCAGGTAAAGCACTCGTACTTCGGCCACTTGGCGGACGAAAAGCGGCAGGCAGTCATCGGCATTACCGATCTTGGTCTTTTGGACCGTGAATTGGGCGGTGTCCTGGGCAAGATTTTCAGGATTTAGTGAATTCCGGACCTCCGACTGGACCCGACCATCGAAACGGGGTTGTGGATTACTCCCTGCGAGGGCAAGGGATGACAGGGGGCCGCCAAGGGTCAAAAAGACACTGGAAAGGCCAAGGACGGGTATCAGGTTGCGCATCAACAACATCAACAACAGCTCCGCAAGACAGGACATCTAAACCCACGGCTGCAAGAGCAAGCCTTGTTCCACTGGCAAGGTGAGCTTCCGGGCCTATTTTCCCCCGGGCAAGTTAGCGGAATCACTGGCGGCGTGTGATTAATGTCGCCCTGTCTAAAACTCCCTGGGATGTCACCGGCGGTGGCACAGGGCGACAACTGTCAACTTGATGGACAGGTTAGCCAGCCAGAATGATGGCCGGGGGCGGGCTTCCGGGGTAAAATAAAGGAAAACCAATTTGGAAGACGCCCATGGCCAACCAGAAGTTTACCGGCGCCCAAAAGGCGGCCATCCTGCTGCTTTCATTCGGTGAGGAGATTTCCGCCGAAATCTTCAAAAACATGACCGAATTCGAGATCAAACGAATCGGTGCGGCGATGAGCCGCCTTGGCCGCATGGAAAACGACGTGGTCGAGCAGGTGATGGGCGAGTTCTACGGCATCCTGCAGCAGAACCGGAAGTTTTTCTACGGCGGCAACGACTTCACCAAGAAGGTGATCGGCAATGCCTTCAAGGGTAGCGACGGGGATGAGCTGATTGATCAATTGGCTCTTGGTTCGTCGTCCAATCTTGACGCCCTCGAGCTGATCGACGCGCGTACGCTTTCGAACTTCATCCGGAACGAGCATCCCCAGACCATTGCCTTGATCCTGGCTCACCTTGATGCGCGCAAGTGCGGTGACACATTGAAGCTGCTACCAGAGAGCATCCGCACCGAAATCTTGATCCGGATTGCAAATCTGGATGCGGTTGCCCCGGAAATCATCGATGAGATTGACGACGTCCTTCGTGCGGAAATTCAGGCGATGGGTTCCATCTCGACTCAGAAGATTGGGGGTGTCGAACCGATCGCCGAAATGCTTAACCTCATTGACGGTGCGACCGAAGAGCAGATCCTTGATGGACTTGAGGAGCGTGATCCTGAACTGGCCGAGCGCATCCGCCAGCTGATGTTCACCTTCGATGACCTCGTCAAGATCGACGATCGCGGCATCCAGGAAATCGTCAAATCCGTCCAGAACGACAAGTGGAAAATTGCCCTCAAGACCGCTTCCGAATCCGTACGTGATCTGGTATTCAAAAACATGTCCGAGCGGGCAGCGAAAATGCTCAAAGAGGACATGGAGGCCATGCCGGCCGTGAAGCTTTCGGATGTTGAGGCGGTGCAGTATGAAATTGTCCAGGTTGCTCGGAAGCTGGAAGAAGAAGGAAAGATCGTCATCGCCACAGGTGGCGATGCGCAGTTTGTTTAAACTGTTTTCGATTGGTCTCGCTCTTTACGCCCCGGTTTCCCAAGGTGCCACATCGATTGGTGTGGACCTCGGATACCGGGGTTTGTCTTTGAGGACAAGCCTGGATCCAGACACTTTCATCCAGGCGGACCTTGGTTCCTGGTGGTATTACAGCGGTCTTTCTCTTGGCGCGGATTACTGCAAGATTTATCCTCGCAAGAAGACCTCCAGCAATGAGCCCGATGTGTTCTACGGTTTCGGCGCCGAAGTGGGCACGATTTCCCTCGACGAGCGCAGCACCATCTCGGTCATCGGGTTTCGACTGCCCTTCGGCGTCAGCTGGGACATAAAAGACACACCGCTCCAGATTGGAGCGGCGGCGGTTCCTGCTTTGGTGATTGGGCCGTCATGGACCGGGACGACCATTGGGCTGTCGATCCCGTTCCGCTGGCGTCTGGACTGAGGACTCAGTCTTTGAAGGTCACGTCGACGACGGCGTTCTTGTCTTCTTCCACAATCTTCATCTTTTTCATCTCAAGGTTGATCCGGACCATTTCACCTTTGAAGGTGAACGGTTCGCTTTCTCCAACATAAGCGACTCTGCCTTTCGTCACGATTGCGCTCAGGACGAGCGGGATATCTCTCGGAAGTCTACGCAGGATGATCACGTTCCTCGCGCAGTGAACTTCTGACCTGAACGCAGCAATGATATTGCCTTTGGCGTCCGAAAGTTTTGCGGCAAAATCAACCTTCTTGCGCTTGTTGTGCGGTTTTTCGGGCACCTGATGCGGTGATTCCTGATGACGTTTGTGGGCGCACATCAACTCAATCGCAGGCGCTATCGGATCAATTTCCGGGTGCTGTGGTTCAGCTGGTT
>JBEGVZ010000112.1:0-51512 GCA_041178085.1 Pseudomonadota bacterium
TCCTGGACAACGGCAACTACGTCGTAGGATCACCTTATTGGGACCTTGGCGCAACCCAGGATTCTGGGGCAATCACCTGGTGCTCTGGGTCCACTGGTTGCTCCGGCCCGATCAGTTCCAGCAATTCCCTTTTAGGCGCAAGCGCAAACGACAAACTTGGACTTGGGACGACGATCTCAGGAAACTCTGGCCTTTATATTTCTCAATCCACGAACTGGAACAGCTCAACCCAGACGAGCATCGGGTTGATTTTCGTCACCAGTTCGACCGCTGCAGGAAATGGTATCATCCCTGCCAATCTGTGAACCAGCAACCAGATCATTCCTCTGGCGGAGAAAAAGCTTCGTCTTCAGACATTTCAGGAAGTTCACCATAGTCGAAATCTTGTTCGTCATGCACGAGCGTCGCGTTGAATCCGCGGCGGGAGTTTTCCCGTTGCTGCTCTTTGGATGCACGAACTTCAGCCTTTGACCGGTAAAGGACCCGCAAAGGTCCATTGCCGTATCCAAGCATCTCCCGGAAACGCTTGGTAATGTAACGCTTGTAAGACTCCTGGATCTCGTTGGCCACGTTGCAGAAAATGACAATCGTCGGCGGCCGCGTGCGGACCTGCGTTGCAAAATAGAACTTGGGGCGTTTGCTGTATTTGCGAATCAGGGCAGGCGTGTGCTCGTAGACAATCGTCCGCAGGGCATCGTTAAGATCCCGCGTCGAGACACGACGGTCGTAATCCGCCGCCAGGCCTTCCACCACGTTCATGATCTGATGAACACGCTGGTTCTCAAGGCACGACACAAAGAGCACGGGAACGTGTTGCAACAGCTTGAGCTTGATCTTCAAGTCCCGCTCATAATCGCGTGCCGAGTTGGAATCTTTGTCTGGAACGAGGTCCCACTTGTTGACAATGATCGCCACTGGTTTGAACTGCGATGCAGCCAGGTCGGCAAGGCGTGCATCCTGGTCTGTAAGATTTTCCTTCGCATCGATCACAAGCAGCACAATGTCCGCACGCTCGATCGACTGAAGGCTGCGCATGACACTAAGACCTTCCACCTTGTCGTGGATCTTGCTCCGACGGCGTATCCCCGCCGTATCCACGATCACATAATCCTTCTTGTTAAATGTCAGCGGCGTGTCGACCGAATCACGTGTCGTGCCAGCCACTTCACTGACCACCGAGCGTTCTTCACCGACCAGGCGATTCAGGATGGAGGACTTCCCCGCGTTGGGGCGGCCAATCAAAGCGATCCTGGGCGCACCGGACCGCAGGCGGGCGTCGCCCTTTGGCGCCAGCGCCGCCAGACGCTGTTCAATTGTTTCAAAAAGCACATCGATCTGACGCCCATGGGCTGCCGACACGGTCAAAACATCCGTGACACCAAGCTCATAAAATTCGAAGGCCGCAGAGCGATGCTCTGGACCGTCGATCTTGTTCGCGACGTAAATCACCTGCTTGCCAAGGCGTTCCAGGTAACGGGAAAGCTCATGATCGTGCTGGTGGACGCCACTCTTTCCATCAAGCAGCAGCACAATGACGTCAGCTTCCTTGATGGCGAGTTCCGTCTGGGCCCAGACCAGGTTCTCTGAAAATGGCTGGTAATAGACACCTTCTGTCTCAAAACCACCCGTATCAATCAGCGTGAAACCGCTCTCACGCATATCGTCGTAATAAACGATCCCGTAAAGGCGGTCACGCGTCACACCCGGGCGATCATCAACGATGGCGTTACGGGTTCGCGTCAAACGGTTGAAGAGCGTCGACTTGCCGACGTTGGGGCGTCCAACAATTGCCACTGTGCCACGAATCATGCAGAAACCCCGCTGTCACTTGCCTGGACTTTGCCCTCGAACTTGCCAAGCGCCGCCTGCGCAGCCATTTGAGATGCCGCCTTCTTGCTCACGCCGCATCCCTGCCCCATCTCGCGCCCAAGGACGGAAACCGAAACCGTGAAAGTCCGCGCGTGTGGCGGGCCCTCTTCGCCTACGACAACATATTCGGGACGCTCCTTGTGGAGCCCCTGGACAAGTTCCTGCAGCTCTGTCTTGAAATCACGCCCCACCAGATGGGCGAGCCTGCCCTCGAGCTCCTCCTGAAAAAGCCGGTCCACCACGAACCTGGCTGCATCGAAGCCGCCGTCAAGATAGACGGCACCCAACACAGCCTCGAGGGCATCAGCAAGGATCGAATCCTGCTCAGCAAGACCGGCCTTGCGCTCACCACGACCCAACTGGATTTCATCGCCCAGACGCAAGCGACGCGCGATTCCAGCAAGAAAACCTTCGTTGACCAGGGCTGCCCGGATCCGGGACAAGTCCCCCTCTTTGAACAACTCTTCCCGTGCAAAAAGCCTCGTGCTGATACCCAGGCTGAGCACGGCGTCACCCAGAAACTCCAGGCGCTCATTCCAGCGGCGTGCCGGATTTACCGGCATTGTGGAATCCATGCCGGCCGAGCTGTGTGTCAGCGCCTCAACCAGCAAGTCCCGCTGCTTGAAGGAGTAACCGATTGATTTTTCGAATGCGCTCGTCACTATCGCGACTCAAGTGATGGTTTTGGATCAGTTCAGGACCGGCTTCGGGCGGCTGCCGATGAACCCACCGCCGAGGACACGATCTCCCGCGTAAAACACGGCGGCCTGGCCCGGGGTCACCCATTTGGCCTGCATGGCCAGCAGCACCCGCCAGCCGCTGCCATCACCCTGAAGCTTTTCAACGCGGCAGGCGATCGGGGCAGCGCGGTAACGGACCACCACCTCGCACTCAACCGGTTGCGAACTTGAAGAAAGTTCCGGAACCAGCCAGTTCACGTCGGGGATGATGAACTCTTCGCAGGCAAGGCTGTCCAGGTCATCGACGATCACGCGGCCTGTGGCAGCGTCGATCTCCGCAACGTACTTGGCTTCAAGCGAAGCGATGTTCAATCCCTTGCGCTGGCCTACTGTGAACTTGTGAATGCCATCGTGGAAACCGAGCACTTCGCCCGAGCGCGAGACGATCTCGCCTTTACGGCCGAGTTGCTGCGGATAATGCTCTTCCAGAAAGTCCGTGTAGCGCTTGCCGCTGACAAAACAGATTTCCTGGGATTCATGCTTGTTTTTCGTGTGCAGGTTGAACTGGCCGGCAATGCGGCGGACTTCGTCCTTGGTCATCTCTGCCAAAGGGAAAAGTGTGCGGCGCAACATGTCTGGTTTCAAATTGAACAGGAAATAGCTCTGGTCCTTGCGCGGATCGTGTCCCCGGTAAAGCTCCGAAGGACGTCCGTCATCATGGTGCACGACACGGGCATAGTGACCCGTCGCGACCCAGTCAGCGCCGAGGGCATGGGCGCGGTCAACCAGGTGATCGAACTTCAACTTGCTGTTGCACATGACACAGGGATTCGGCGTCCGACCGGCCGCATACTCACGGGCAAAATAATCAACGACCCCTGAGCGAAATTCTTTTTCGTAATTGACGACGTAATGCGGAACACCAATCTGATGGGCGGCCAGCCGTGCATCATGGACATCGGTCAGGGAGCAGCAACTGTCAAAACGCGACTCCCCTTCTGCGCCATGGTTCCACAGCTGCATGGTGATTCCGACAACATCAAATCCGCGCTCTGCAAGGATGGCTGCCGCCACGCAAGAATCGACACCACCCGACATCGCGACAATGATCCGCGATCCGGGCGCAATTCCCTGGGTAGACGACGGGAGATTCTCTGATGTGGTCTGCAAACCAGTCATTGGGGCCTCTTTAATGAGCCGCCGAATCATACGGCTTTTTCATAAATTTTCAATGAAATTCATAGAATTAAGGGCTTTTATCCCCTTTCCGGACACCCCCCACACCCCCGCCCAATCGCCCGATACATGCCTTTTCCGTGTTAGCATTAACTGATCGGCGGAAAACGATGGTCAAATTTTTTTCGACATTACTGGTACTTGCCTTACTGGCAGGGGGCGCATTGGCTGGCGGCCACAATTGGCTGCACCACTGGGCCGTTGAACCCCGTGAGCTGGCGCAGCCCGTCGAAGTCACACTGACCTCTGGCACCGGGCTCAAGCACCTGAGCACCGCACTGGCCGAAAAGGGAGCCGTTTCATCCGCCTTCCTTTACTCAACTTACGTAAGGCTTTCGGGCACATACTCCCGCTTTCAGGCTGGCCGCTACCGGTTTGAGGGCGCGGTATCCCCAGCCCGCATCGCCCAGGACTTTGTCGAAGGCAAGATCTACGTCGAAGTCGCTGCCAGGTTCACGATCCCCGAAGGCTTCACCATGAAAAAAATCGCCGCACGTTTGGCGGCAAACGGTATCGGCTCGCCGGAGCGGAACCTGAAACTGATGCGTTCCCCCGCATTCATCCGTACCCTGCCATTCCTTGCAAAAATGAAATTACAGACGGTGGAGGGCTTCCTTTACCCGGCCACCTACTCGTTCACGAAGATGCCAACGCCGGAAGATGCCATCACCGCCATGACCACCGAGTTTTTCAAACGCCTCCCTGCTGACTACGAGGCGCGGGCCAGCGCAAAAAAGCTGTCGCTCGTTGACGCCGTGAAATTCGCGTCGCTGATTGAACTGGAGACGTTGCATGAAGACGAAAAGGAGCTGGTCAGTGAAGTGATCTGGCGGCGCCTCAAGGACAATGCCCCGCTGGGCATCGACGCCGCCCTGATCTATGGGATCGAGGACTACGATGGCGACTTGCGCTGGCGTGACCTGGGCGACCGCAAAAATCCTTTCAACACACGCGTATTCAAGGGTCTTCCGCCGACACCGATCGGCAGTGTGACGTTGACGTCCCTTGAAGCCGTGTTGAAGCCCGCAAATGAAGGCAACTACTACTACGTGCTGTTACCCGGTTCAGAGCAGCGGCATCACTTTTCCAGGACTTTAGCCGAACACAACGAACACGTGCGCAAACTTGTGCGTGCGTCCAAAAAAGACAAGGAGGCATCCAATGGCCCAGGGACAGAAAAAAACAACCGCCAGCAAAGATAACCGCCAGGCTGTGCGGGTGCCGATCCAGTTGCTGGTCGACTACCGCGCCGACGGCAGCTACTTGTTTGATTTCTGCCGCGACCTGGGCACAGGTGGCGTTTTTATTGAGACGGACAGCGCCCTGCCGGCCGGGACTGAAATGGAACTCACGTTCACGATCCCCGATAGCAAGGAAACCTTGAAAACCAAGGGCACGGTCCTGTGGGTACAGGGCAAGGTGGATGGCCGCCCCGACCTGCATGCAGGCATGGGTATCCAGTTCTCAAGTTTCTCTGCGGAGCAACGGAAGATCCTTGAGGATTTCATCCGGCGCCATAACGCCACCGTCATGCCGGAAGCGGCGAACGGCAAGCAGCAGTCAGCCTGAACCAATCAGAAGAATGACCCGGCGTTATTCTTCCCAGCTCGTCTGGTACGCCGGGTCTTCAAAACCAAGGGCAGCCTTGGTCATGTGGATCGGTCCCCACGTGTCGACCATCACGGCAATCTCATCAAACTGCTTGATTCCCACGCTGGCAAAATAGTTGCCCGGCTGCGGGCCATGCGACACTCCGCCAGGGTGGTAACTCAAGCTGCGGTTGTTGATGCCCTTGCGGGAAGTAAACTTGCCGTGCACGTAGTAAAGGATTTCATCACAGTGCACGTTGGCATGCGGGTACGGACACGGAATCGCTCCCTCCATGTAATCCGCCGCGCGCGGGACAAATGAGCAAACCACAAAGTCCTTGGCCTTGAACGTGCACAGCAAGTTCGGAGGCAAGTGGATCTTGCCGGTCTTGGGCAGGAAATCCAGAATGCCAAAAGCCATCGGATAGACACTGCCGTCCCAACCGACCACGCGGGCCGGCGACTTTGAGTAGACATGATGCGTAAGCGCCTTGTTACGCAACACCACGCCGTGGCGGAAATATTCTGCCTCCTGCTCCGTCAACAGGCGTGCAGGGGAACGGAAGTCGCGATGCGTGTATGGGGCTTCCATCCGTAGCTGGCCGTGCGGGTTGCGATAATCACCCGGGATCTCAATGTGGGGATCCCCCTCGACCAGAAGCGCTTCGATCTCGCCGGCGGCATCGATCACGTAAGGCATACCGCGCGGGATCAGGACGTAGTCATTTTTGTCGAAGGAAAGAGCACCAAACTGGGTAAGCACGGTGCCCTTGCCGGCATAAAAGAAGTAGAGCTCGTCCGCGTCCCCGTTGGTGAACGACCACGAGTCTTCCACCGTCTTGCCAGTCTGGCCGACCTTGCCGCGGACCACACTGACCCGCGTGGTGTTGTTGACAAACATGGCAGTGCGGGCGGCCAACAGGTTTTCCCCGGCAGGTGCCTGCCACGACTGGACATGGCGACGGGCCAGGGGCTGCTCCGCCGGGTTGACCGGCTGACCGACGAGACGCTCGATGGTGACTCCGTGTTTTCCGGTCGGCCATGGCTCGTTGAGTTCGATCGCGGTGGGCGCGTCCCGCAAGTACAACATCACAAAACCACTGGAAAAACCGTCGCGGGTAAAGACGTACTCGGTGCACGGGGCCTTCTGGCCGGCCGGCGTGAAAAGTGTGTGGGGCTTGGGCGATACAACTCCGAGAGTTCTCCGTTCCAGCATGACCTTGCCTCCTGCCGAGAGCACAACCGTAATTCAAAAAAAACGTGAGGAAAGCCTACTCCCGGACCGTGCAACTGACAAGGCCGTGGAACGATCCTGCGGGTAGTGATAGGATCTGTGCGGGAATCATGACCTGAACGGAACCGAACCATGGGAGAAATACCCACCATGTTTGTCGTTTGGAAACGGCCCGACGGCTACCACGATGCGACGCCCGGAGATTTCAGGGTCGCTGAAGCCGGGACCACAGCCCGCATATGGCTGCACAAGACCGATCGCCAATGGTACCCGTTCAGAATCTCTGGCGGCTGGCAGGAATCTGACGCTACCCAAAGACTCAATGGCCTGGTCAACCTGCTCGGCGAACCGGAAAAGGTCTGGACGGAATTTCTGACCAAAGCGTTCAACAATTCAATGACCGATGATCCCAGGGCTTTCGTCACCGAGCAGAGGGCTTGGCTGGAAGACCTAAAAAATCACTTGAAAGGCGACACCTGGGAGATTGAAATCATGGGACAGGTGATCGGAGAAGTATCGGGGCGGTTGGCTGTGGCAGGAAACAAAATCCAGGGAGCCGGGAAGTAACATGAAACTTCACAGACTCGGAGCATTGGTTACGGTTTTGGCAATCGGGCTGCTCAGCCAAGGCTGCGGCAGGTTGAATAGCGGAGCGGGACTGTGGGACTCCGAAGACGACGCCAAGCCCGTGCGGCTGATCGTTTTTGGCGGCAACCGCAGCTGCAAGCCAGACCACAACGACCGGCCAACTCCGTTGCGCATGGACATGGCAGCCAAGATCATCGGCGCCATCAATCGCCTGCGTTCCATCGGTCGCCAGACGGATGTCCTGGCGTCGTGCTTTCTTGATTACGACAAAGTCCGCGTGACGCGAAACCTGGAGGGGGAAGACCAGGACCTCACCGTTGACGATCTAATCCGCGAAGCGGGCGATTCATCCAGCAACAGCAGCAAACTGTTCATCGTTGGCCATTCATACGGCGGGTGGATGGCGATGAAGCTGGCGGTCATGCTATCAGGACGACTTCCCCTGAACGGCCTGATCACGGTCGATCCAATCAGCCGCATAAAGTGCACATACTCAGACTGGGACGGCTGTTTCTCGGCTCCGCAGGACATCAACCCGGAGGAGCGCATGCGCATCAAGGACGGGACTGACGCCTGGTCGAACTTCTACCAGACCAACACCCCATACCTGCACTCCGGAAAAATTGAGCAGGCCGATGAAAACGAGAAAGTCGATTCCGACCACTTCGACATCGATACCCACGAACGGGTCTGGCGTCGACTGGACGAGTGGCTCTGATTTTTCCTACGACTTGAGGCGCCGGGCAAGTGCGGCGCCCTCTGACTCAAACCCGGGCTTGCCGAGCAGCGCAAAAAGATTGCGTTTGTAACTTTCGACGCCCGGCTGGTCGAATGGGTTTACGCCCATCATCAGCGCACTGACTCCACATGCGACTTCAAAGAACGCAAAGAGCGCGCCCAGATGAAACTCGTCCAGGCGGTCGCAAGCAATTTCTGCAACCGGCACACCGCCATCGCTGTGCGCGAGCTGCGAGGCGCGCGTCACAGCCACATTGAGTTCTTCAACGTGCCTTCCTTCAAGGTATCCGAGCTCGTCCGCATTGCCGGTCTGGCCAGGAATCGCAATCCGCCGCTCCACAGCCCCGGCCGCGGCAGGTTGCTCAAACGTAATAAAGGTCTCGAAAAGATTGCGCGTCCCGTCCTGGATGAATTGCCCGAGGCTGTGCAGGTCCGTAGTGGAAAGAAAGCTGGCCGGGAAAATGCCCATGCCTGCCTTGCCCTCGGACTCGCCAAACAGCTGCTTCCACCATTCCATTAACGCGGCCAGCCGCGGATCGCTGACATTCATGACTTCAATCCGCTTGCCATGATCCCACGCTGCCTTGCGCAGGCAAGCGTACTCGATCGCAGCCAAACCCTCACGCACGGGTGCCCCTGAACGCAACCCGGAGAAAACCCGGTCTGCTCCCTCCATCAACGCGCGCACATCAAAACCGGCCAGTGCCATTGGCAGGATTCCCACCGGAGTCAGAACCGAGAAACGACCACCGACGTCATCCGGTATCACGAAGGCCTGATAACCTCTTTCGCGAGCAAGGGAGCGCAATGCGCCCTTGGATGCATCGGTCGTGACCACCATCCTGCGTCCTGATTCACGCTCACCGAAGCGCTTCTCCATGTAATTTCGAAGGATCCGGAAAGCGACACCGGGTTCCGTGGTGGTTCCAGACTTGGACACGACATTGATCAGAGGCTGGCGGCGATCACAAAGGTCAATCAAGTCCATCATGGCGCCCTCGGACAAATGATGTCCGGCAAAGACAACCGGCACCTTTGCGGACCTGGGCATCGCGTGGGCAAAAGTATGGCTGAGGGCTTCTGAAACGGCCCGGGCACCGGCGTAAGACCCACCGATCCCGATCACCACCACGAGGTCGAAAAATGTGCCGTTTGAACGCACAAATTTTTCCACCTGGGCCAGGACGTCGCCACCCGATTTGGACGGGTAGTCAAACCAGCCGGTCCACTCGGCACCGGCACAACGCCGCTCCCGGATGGACCCCAAGTGAGACACCGCCTCTTCGTGGAGGGATGTGGCAGCAGCCTTTATTTCCGCCGGGACAAACCTGGATTCAAACTTTACGCACGATTGCATTTCGCTGTTCTTTCCCTGGAGTCGACTTGACGATGTACGAATCGAGCCTTGCCAGGGCGGACTGAGGACCCCGGACCTCGAACCTGGCCACGCCCTCGGTCGAGTAGTCCGTAGAAAGTACCATGCAGGATTTGAACATCAAGCGAATCGCGCCCAGGTCCGAAGCAGGGACCGCCAATTCAGCGGTCAGGAAGTTGTCCGAGAAAATCCCGTAAACGTGCTCCCGCAACCGGATGATGTCTTCTTCCTTCAAGGCACTGATGGCGATGCTGCGAGGATGCGCACCACGCATGACCCTGGGCAGGAATTTGTCCTCCACCTGGTCAATCTTGTTGAACACAGTGATGACCGGGACGTTCTCTGCACCGATTTCAGCCAACACCTGGCGCGTTGTGTCGATGTGTGACTGATAGTTCGGGTGAGCCAGATCCACTACATGGAGCAACAAGTCGGCCTCAAGCACCTCATCCAGCGTTGACTTGAAAGATTCGACCAGACTGTGGGGCAGGTTGCGGATGAAGCCGACCGTGTCACTTAGCAGGATGCGCGGCCTGGTCGCCGGGTCAAGGACCTTGACGTTGGCGTCGAGCGTGACGAACAGAGCGTCCTTGGCCTGAAGGCGCGCATGGGTCAGTGCATTCATCACTGTGGTCTTGCCGCTATTGGTATAGCCGACGAGCGCCACCTTGAGTTCATTGCGGCGGGATTTACGCTGCGTCGCCTTTTCGCGCGCGATGACCGCAAGCTGGGTTTTCAAGCGCGCGATCTTCTCGCGGGCCCTGCGCCGGTCGACTTCAATCTGCTTTTCCCCCATGCCGCGCGATGCCACGCCGCCACCACGCTGCCGGTGCAAGTGGGTCCATGCGCCAGAAAGGCGTGGCAAAAGGTATTCCAGGCGGGCGATTTCAACCTGAGTCTTGGCTTCATTGGTGCGGGCATGTCGGGCGAATATTTCCAGAATGACCCCGGCACGGTCCATCACGTGGCAGCCGGTCACTTCCTCGATATTGCGGGCCTGCGGAGGTGACAACGCACGGTCCACCACGATCAACCTGGAACCGCTCACACTGGCAAGTGCCTTTAGCTCTTCCACCTTGCCAGTGCCGAGCATGCAGCGCGGGCTGGGCTTGCCACGTTTCTGAACCACGCGGGCAGCAACCTTCACGCCAAGCGTCGCCATGAGCGCTGCCAGCTCGTCAAGGTCCTCAGAAACGGTTTGCGGGTTGTCTTCGGGCAGTTGCACACCGACGATGATCGCCGGACTTGCCTTGCCCGTCTGTGAATCAAACTGCGGGATGAGAGAGAAAGCCTGGTTGTTTTGCACTCTGGGTCAAAACCTCCTGAAAAAAGTTTGTCTTCTTCCCCTGTAGAGAAGAACGGCAACTCCACAGGAAAAGTTTACCATTCCAGAGCCTCCGCCAAGAAATTTTCGGGAGTTCCGGCAGAATATCTTGAAAAACACATTGATTTCATCTTGTTACGGATTTTCCAGGGATTCGGGGCGGGGCCTGAAGCGCGGCACCCGTCAGGCGATCACCAGCAGCCTTCAGCTCACGGGAGGCAAGCAAAAGGTTGAACAGGTCGTCCGTCATGTCCTGAAACGCGGCCTCGGTCAGCACATAGCCAAACTTGGAAGTCTGGGCGTGGTTGCGGATGATTTCCTCAATGGCCACCCTGGTCACGGACTCAAACAGACCTGCCATTGCTGCCTCCTGAAGCATCTTTTTCCGGACGGACCAAAACAACCTTGGTTGCCGGGGTTGGAAAGGCCTGACGAATCCCGGCCCTGCCTCCATGATACCGCACCTTGGCAGATCAAGCGACGTTCGTACCGGATCCACCAGCCGGAGTTTGGCCCCCTTGGCCACCCCCTGGCGCAGGACGTCCCTGCGCAAGCCGTTCGCCCCTCTGACGCATGAGGGCGACGTAATAGCGCGGCAGGGAGTCAACGGGCAGCCGCGCCGCAAGAACCTGATGTAACTCGGAAGACCGCTCGACCATGAACAATTCATCGAGGGGTTGTTCTCCCGACTGGCGGGACTGGCTAGAGTGAGGGCTGGTCAGGTGGACACCGTCAAGTCTGGACGTGTCATAGCTGACAATCAGAAGCTGCTGCTCCCCGAAAGTCGACTCCACGTCCCAGTAGCGCAGTTCGCTTCCGCCCGAGAGCGTCATGATGCTGTCATTGCCCGGAGTGACGCGATTCGTTCCGTTCAACACAACTGGCCTGGAAACTCCGAAATGTCCGCTGGCGACAGAGTTTCGGTTACGCATCACCAGCGAAAAACTCAGGTTGATCGATTCAAGGCGGCCAAATGATTTGTCGGAGAGCAGGAAACGCGCCAGCTCCGTACGAAGTTCAAACGGATCGATTTCAACGGATGGATCGGCCGTCTTGACGGAACGCAAAGCAAACAAATGGTGCCAGAGGCTTGAACCGAACTTGACCCGGACCTCTTCAGGGCCGGAGCAAGAAAGGTAAAACAAAACGTGACGGTCGTCCCCGAAGTTCAACCCCAGGTACCAGCCTGTCTCTCGCTGAGAACGGAAATTCCCGACATCCCAGCCGCGCAGCCATGATTGTTGCTCACAAAGGAAGGTGCCGCTGCGGTAGACGGCCCCACGCTGCCGTTTTTGCAAGGCAAAAGCAAGCTGCGCGCCCAACATGTCAAGGGCCTGCCTCACCGCAGAAGTGTCCTGCTGCACAAGTGCGCCGGTGTTTTCGATGAATACCACGCCAAGATTTTCCCCGTTCCATTGCAGCGGCACCACCGCACCAAGGATCGCTGCACCTTGCGATTTTTCATCCCCGCTGCCTCCCGCAGGCGTACCTTCGAACGTGCCGCCACTGGCCGTGTTGCCAGCCTTGAGCAATACCGGCGCGAGTGTCTTGATATCGTCCTCATCCTGACGGGTCTTGTGATCAACCGGAGTGTGGGAGCTGACGTGCCTTAGCCAGGGAGCATCGTGCAGCGGCAGGAACAAACTCGACCTGAGCTGCATGTAAGGATTGAGGTAACCACTCACCAGTTGAATATCGGATTGGGGCGCTGCCTGACCCGGCGGTTCGATCACGGCCAGCTGCCGGTCCTGTCCCCGGCGCAGCAGAAAGACCCTGCATCCGCCGAAGCTTTTTGCAATCAAAGTAAGACACTCACGGATCTCCGAGGTCTCATCGAGGCGCCGCATGTCAAGCGAGGAAAGCAAACGCAGGTGCGCCATTTCCAGTGGATGGATACGACCGACTGCCCAGGCGACACCACCGTTGTTGCGAGTAGCAGCAACCCGTGCAACCGATCGACCAAAGGATCCTTGGGCGGCCCCTGCGCTGGAGGCCACGACATTCGTGACCGAAGGATCGTCGTTGGTCACAAGTTCCGACAATGCAGGTCCACCGGACTTGCTGATCGCGTCCTGGACGGCGCGAACGCCGCCCTTGCTGGCCAGCAGGGCCGCGCGCCGCAGATAATCAACCCTTGGCTTCAAGCCCATCCGTGCCAGCACGGAGCCGAACCAGAAATAACCGAGCAGCTGGACCAGGTTGTCACCCGCCAGCTTGGCCTGCCGCAGGCAACCATCGTAAAGCGACTTTGCACGTTTATAGTCGCCGCACAGTTCAGCAATGCGAGCCCGCAACAGCAAAGACACGTGATGTTCTGGCTCAGGAGAATCCCTGAGGGCTGCGTCGATGCGCCGCGCCAAAGCGGCAAATTCAGCTGGGGGCATGACATCCCGGCCAGCCTCACGCTTGAACAACACCGGAAACAGGAACACGAACATGCCCATGCAGTCTTTTTCGAACGGCCACATGAACTCTGCACCAGGATCACTCGCGTAACGTTCCACCAGCCGGTGGAAGACACTGCGCGCTTTGTCCAGCTCACCACGTGCAAAGGAGACCATCACCGAAATCGCCATCGAAAAGCCATCGTCCAACCGCCCGCCATCCTCGCGCCTGCGTTTGAGGAAGCTCTCGGCGAAATTGACAATCTCGTCACGGGAATCCCGCAACAGGAAACCCATCGATGTGATCATCACCGCCCGGGCGCTGACTGGACTACGCAGGGCACGATATTCGGGAAGTTCAGAGCTGACCTGCTTCAGCCGTTTGAAGTTCAGCCGGTGTAATTCCCGGAACAACTGGAAGGTCATTGCAACACCGTGCGCAAGACGATCCTGGACCGGATTGAGGTTGCCAAGCACCATGCGCAAATGATCGCTCATCTCGTCATGCCGGGAACGCAAGTAGTCGCCCGTGATGACTCGCAACAAGCAACTATAAGCGTATTCCGCACGCAAACCAGAAGCCTTGGCCACATCCATGACCATGTCAAACGCGTGGAAAGAAGCGCGGAAGTAACCTGCATAAGCCAGCATGGCCGCCCTCTCAGCGACAAGGCGTATTGCCAGCTCCGGACTGACCGGGCCTTTGATGGCCTGCTCAAACGCCGCTTCATGCGCAAGCATGGACGCCTTGCGATTCCGGTATAGCAGCACGTGCGACGCATTTTGGTACAATTCAGCCGCCGCCAGGCTCATCTTGCCTGCGATCCCTGCAAGACCTGCCTGTGGAACGCCATCTTTGGAGGGTTTGAACGCACGTTTCATCACCTGGAACAGTCGGTTGAAACGCCGGTCGACCACCACACCATCACGCATCAGCGAAAGCCTGGCCCGCAAACGGCTGATCCAGCTGTCATGCACACTGGCAAGCCCCTGGCGTTGCAGAGCGTCTTCGACAAGGCGCATCGATTCGCTGAATATACCGAGCGAAACATAGAAACGGATCACCTTGTTGGCCAGGGCAACACGCTGTGCGTCCGGCATGGTCATCGCAATCAATGCACGGTAGCGACGCGATGCTTCCTGCGTCTTCCGCTGCGCTGCAGCAAGGTCTGCAAGAGTCTCCTGAACCCGCAGCTGCTCCGCGATCTCGTACGTACCGTCGGGCGCGCGGGTCATCATGCCCTCAACCGCCGAAAAATAGGTTTCGGCCGTCTGCCAGGACTTCGATCGAAGGGCGGCCTCGCCGGCGCGCAAGTTGTAACGGATCACCTTCTGCAACAGGCTGCGCATGTCGCCGGCACCTGAGGAGACAGCATCGAAACCAGCGTCGAGCGAGCGATTGAAATGCTGCGCCAGCGCAAAGATGACCTTGTCGCCCGGGGCATCGACTGTGGCTTCAAGGCGCAACGCAGTCGCCAGGTGAAGTGCAGACCGGCGAGCCAGCGGGATTGTTCCGTAAATGTCTTCGCGGGCGCGGGAATGGATGAACGTGTAGGACTTGCCAAGGTTACGGGATTCACCGTCGATCGCCTCGCGAACGATGATGCCTTCCTCGACCGCCCTTTGCAGGGCCTGAACCAGGTTAGACCCATTTGCCAGTCCACCTTCAGCAACGTGACGCAAGGTCTCGAACTGAAAGCTCATTCCCGCTACAGCGGCGGCTTCTAAAATGCGCCGGTCCGCCTCCTGGAATTCCTGGAGGCGTCCCAGCACGAGGTCCACCGAATCTACTTTTGGCGGATGCATCGCCAACTTCTGGATATCCACCGTCCAATGTCCACCCCGCCCCTGGCGCAAATGATCGTTGGCAACGAGTACGCGGAGCAGTTCCGACACGTGCAGGAGGTTGCCGCCAGTGCGCGAGAAAATCCAATCGCAGAACTGCGACTCGGCCACTGGATTGCCCAGGAATGAATTGCCAAGCGTTGCTTCAATCAGCGGGGATATCGCTACACGGCCAAGCGGCGCGACATCAAACTCGACATAGCGACGTTTCAAACGCGAGAAACGCTCCAGGAAACGGGCGACTTCACTGCCGGGCATGACGCTACCAGACCGCACCGAAACGATGAGCAGAAATTTTTGAGAGTTGGCGTTTGAGAAAAACTGATCAATCAACCGCACGCTCTTGTCGTCTGCCCATTGAAGATCGTCAAAAATAAACACGAAAGGAGTTGAATCCGATGCAAGGCAACGCGTGAAATCGCTGAACACCTTGGCGAACGCCTTGAATCCCTCTTCGTCAGGACCGAACATTACTTCCGGTTCCGGGATATCCCCGACAAACGGGCGCAATCCAGGCACAACCTGGGCGACCTGGTGCGCCAGCGGGCCAAGCAGTGTCTTGACCTTCTCGTGAAACTCACTCGCCTCTGACGACTGCGAACGGGACAGGCGAAGCAAATATTCATTGAATGCGTTGGCCAGGGCATTGAATGGCAATGCCGACTCGTGGCTGGAGAAGCGCCCCGACACAAAGCGGATCTGCCGGCGGACAAGATCATCCCTGAATTCACCGATCAATCGTGACTTCCCGGCGCCGGCGGGACCGCGCACGACGGTGAGCCGGCTGCGCCCTTGTGCGCTTGCCACAGCCTCATAACTTTGCAGCAGATTTGCCATCTCCTGGGTCCTGCCACTGAAGACCATCGGCCGCGACAGCAGGCCGATCTGGTCAAATCGACCCAGCTGGAAGGAATCGGTGTTAAGCACTCCACGATCGTGCAGAGCCTGAGCCCGCATCAAGTCTGCCTGCAATCCGAAGGCTGACTGGTAGCGCTGGTCGGGATGCTTGGACAGCAGCCTGTGCACAATTGCCTCGACGTAAGCTGGCACGTCTGGACAACGGGTACTCAGTGGTTCGGGGGTTGCGAATGCATGCAGCTTCTCGAGTTTCTCGCGGGAATCGGCCGAGAACGGGGTGTGGCCGCTAAGCGCCTCGTAGAGGACGCAGCCCAGCGAATAGAGGTCGACGCGGTGGTCAACCTGGGCGTCAATCATCCGTGTCAATTCTGGGGCCATGTAAAGCGGGGTACCGGCTGCCTCATCCAGAACCCGCTTGTTTCCCGATTGATCCTTGCCCGTAAACAAAACAGCCTCAGACAAGCTGGCGATCCCGAAATCCAGGACTTTGACCCGGACTTCCCTGGAATCACCAAATGGCCGGTCAACGATGATGTTCTGCGGCTTGATGTCACGGTGAACGATGTTCTTCCTGTGCGTGTAGTCGAGGGCCTGGGCAACCTGGATCCCAAGCTGGAAAAAGAAGCGCAGGCTCTGACGACCATTGCGCCCAACAATCTCCTTGAGGTTGCGCCCACTGGCTCGCTCCATGACAATGTAATAGCCGCCCGGGCTGCCACCTGAGTCACCTGGATCGCCTGCTTCATTGCCTTCGCGGGCACGGGCAAACGCCCCGGCCTCGGCATCCATCAGCCCAAGTTCAAGGAACGAAATGATGTTTGGATGATGCAAGCGGCTCATCAAGGCCGCCTCTTTCTGGAAACGCATCAGGACATCAGGGCCCATCCGCTTGTTCTGGCGGATGATCTTGATCGCGACCTCGCGTGAGGGGTCTTCGAACGGAATGGCGCCAAGGACCAGGCCCATTCCGCCAGACCCGATCGTCCCGGTGATCAGGTAGCGATCCGCCACCCGGGCACCGATCATCTTTTTCTGGAAATCATCCAAAACCTTCCGCTCCCTGGACGTGCCTTGCTCATGGCCAACCCGCCGGTTACACGGGGGAATCGGCCAAACATTTGAAAGCTTGACAAAAAATTCTTCCAGGCCAGGCAGAACACAGCCAAGATGCTGATTTTTAATTGTTTTCTGCAGGCAAAAAGGGAAAGATCAAAGATTGATCGCGACTGGCGACAGCAGCAATCCCGAACCTTTTCCAGCACAGGCGACCCCATGGACTCCTTGATGGCCCAACAATCCCTGCAAACCCAACAGGCCAGCGCCCTGTCTGAATTCCGCCACACCACAACCGGAGTCCGGCACACCAAAATCGTCGGCACTTTGGGCCCATCGTCCTCCGACGAGGAAACCCTGCGTGGCCTGATCCGGGCCGGACTTAACGTGGCCCGCCTGAATTTCTCCCACGGCGACCACGAAACCCACAGAAAGAACGTCGAACTTGTGCGCAGGATCTCCCGCGAAGAAGGACGCACTGTCGCCATCCTGCAAGACCTGCAAGGACCCAAGATCAGGTGCGGCAAGCTTATGGGCGGAAGCATGCAGATAGAGAAGGGCAAGAAATATACGCTTGCCTTTGGGGCGGAACAGGTCACCCCGGACATCATCCCTGTGGACTATCGCGACCTGGTGAAGGATGTCTCCACGGGCCAGCGCGTCATGATGGACGATGGGCTCCTCGTCTTCCAGATCGAGTCAATCCAGGGCAACAACGTGGTCGTCACTGCCGTTGAAGGCGGGCTGCTGAAAAGCCGAAAGGGTGTCAATTTCCCGGACTCGCTTCTTTCACTACCGGCGATGACAGAGAAAGACAGCCGTGACTTGTTGTTCGGTATCAGCGTCGGCGTTGACTTCATCGCGCTGTCGTTTGTCCAGTCAGAGGCCGACATCCACCAGATCAAAAAAATGATCAAGGCACTCGGCGCAGACATTCCGGTCATTGCCAAAATCGAGAAAATTTCTGCCATCAACGATATCCGGCAGATTGCCAGGGCGGCCGATGGTCTGATGGTGGCCCGCGGTGACCTTGGTGTAGAAGCAAACGTGGAAAGGGTACCTGGTTTTCAGCGCAAGATTCTGGCAGCGGCCGCCGCAGAAGCCAAACCCGCCATCATCGCAACTCAGATGCTTGAATCCATGATCGAAAACCCGCGGGCCACGCTGGCCGAAGTTGCCGATGTTGCCAACGGTGTGCTCGATGGAGCGGATTGCCTGATGCTTTCAGGGGAAGTCGCCAGTGGCAAATATCCGGTTGAGTGTGTGCAGACCATGGCTGCAATCATCGACGAAGTCGAGCAATGGACTTTCCGCAAGCCGGTGCGCTACGCGCTCGACATGGATGACGAAACCCGGCTGTGGGAGGACCACGAGGCCGTTGCCCGCGCTGCCTGTGAAGCCGCTGACGCAATCGAGGCAAAATTGATCGTCTGCCTGACCCTGACCGGGTCCGTGGCGCGACTCATGGCCCGCTGGCGCCCCCGCACTCCGATCCTGGCGATCAGTCCGCGCAAGGATGTGGTCGAGAAACTGGCATTGGTCTGGGGGGTTTACGGTCTGCAGAGCCCGCTGTTTTACAACACGGATGTGCTTCTTGCGGATTTGCCAAATTTGCTCAAAAACCTGGGTCTGGTCAACCCAGGGGAGACCGTTGTGATCACAGCCGGCATCCCGATCAACCAGGTCCGGCCGACGAATATGGTGAAGATCAACCGGATTCCCTAAACTAGGGGTATGAACCCCTCACCCCAAAATCGCCCTGTGGTCAGGTTCCTGGCTGCCATGTTCATGGTTTGCACGCTTTTGGGAGTCGCCGCTTCCGCCATAGCGTGGCGCCTCCTCGATCAGGCCGGCGTATTTCAACCCGATGATCACCTGATCGAAAAAATCACCACCCACGAAACCCGCTCCAACACCATCGTGCTCGCCCGTGATGGCAGCAAAATCGGAGAATTTTATGAGGTTGACCGGATCTTTGTCCCGTTTACCTCGATCCCGCCCATGATGGTCAACGCCATCATTGCCATCGAGGACCAAAACTTCTGGAAACACTATGGAGTGGATCCGCGCGGCATCATGCGGGCGGCGATTGCCAACATCTCGGGAGGCCGGACCAGACAAGGCGCAAGCACCATCAGCCAGCAGCTGGTCAAGACTTTCATCCTTGGCAAGGAACGCACCTTCAAGCGCAAAGCCCGCGAAATCTTCCTGGCGCTGAAACTTGAGAGAATGATCGACAAGCGCCGGATCCTGGAACTCTACATGAACGAGATGTTCCTGGGGAATGGAAGCTACGGCATTGCGGCAGCGGCAAAACGTTACTTCAACAAATCCGTCAGTCAGCTTGAAACCCACGAAATGGCAGTCATCGCCGGACTTTTTCAATCACCATCGGCTTACAACCCTGTCCGTCACCCTGATCGGGCCAAGGCGAGGCAGCGACAAGTCCTGCACGCGATGTTGCGCAGCAAATTCATCTCCCGCGAAGAGCGTGACAAGTTGTTTGCAAAGCCACTGCTATACCGGAGTGCCAGCAGCCGGCAGGATACCAACAGTGCCCCATGGTTCCTGGACCATGTCCGCGAAGAAGCCAACCGGATCCTGGGTTCAGACATCAAGGGAGGCGGCCTGGTCATCAGCACCACACTCGATCCAGCGCTGCAAGCAATGGCGGTCGAATCCACTGGACTGGCGTCAACGGTGTTCCGGCGTTTTGAACAGGGCAGCAGGATTGAGGCTGCGCTGCTCGCCACCGACCACGGGACCGGTGCAATCCTTGCCATGTCCGGGGGCAGGGATTATCGCGTGTCGCAGTTTAACCGGACGACTGCGGCCCGAAGACATCCAGGCTCTGCATTCAAGACGTTTGTTTATGCGATGGCGCTCAAGCAAGGATGGACTTGGGCGGATCGCCTGTTCATCGATCCTGTGCAGATCGAGGGATATGCCCCACGCAACATGACGGATGAATTTTTCACCGAGATGACTTTGCTTCGGGCTTTCTACAAGTCATTGAACACGCCGGCCGTCGAAGTCGCACACAAGCTCGGGGTTGCAAGGCTGGTTCAATTCGCCCAGCAGCTCGGCATCAAGACGCCACTTAAGCAAGAGCTGGGCACGGCCCTTGGCGGATCGGAAGTGACCATGACCGACATGGCAACTGCATACGGCACAATCGCAAACGACGGGAAAGTTAACGAGCTGTATGCCATTGAGGCGATCAGGGGCGCGAAGGGAGAAGTCATCTATTCCCGCAGCGCCAGGAAGCAAGAGACCCCGGCGCCGCTCGACCCCGAAACATCTTGGCTGGTCACCGAGGGCTTGCGCGCAGTGATGCGTCACGGAACAGCCTCAAATGCTGCGCACCTGGCCGCATCGGCGGTTGGGAAAACTGGCACTTCCAACGACAGCGTGGACAACTGGTTCGCCGGGTACACTGCGGCCGTGACCGCAATTGTCTGGGCTGGACGGGATGACCATCAGCCGATCCATTCGGCCACCGGATCAAGCCTGGCCTTGCCGCTTTGGCAGCATTTCGTTGCCGGGTCGCTGCAGCAGCCACAATGGAAAAAGCAGTTCAACAAGCCAGATGGTATTGTAGAAGCAAGGATCGATCCGACTTACGGCCGCCCCGCTGGTGGTGGCATGATGATGGCGTTTCGCGCAGGTTCCCAGCCAAAGGGGAATGCGCGGTTACGCAACGAAGCACCTTCCGGCAACGAAACCGATCCGGCCGGCTCGCGTCCCGGATTACGTCAAGGACAAGAAGTCCCCGACATTTTTGCAAGGTGACTGATGAAACAGACGCTCGTCGTATGCATGTTGGCAGCCAGCTTGTTGGCATCAAAGGCGGTTGCGCAGGCTTCTACTCCTGGAGGAGCGGAAGAAAACTCACTCGGTTTCAAGACATCCACCCCAAGGCGCATCCCCGCGCCAGGGCCCAACGTCGCAACACCACGCATCAAGGGTGACTTGAAAAAACTTTGCCGCGACGCATTCTTTCAATATGCGCTGCCGCTCAAAAAAATTGCCCGCAAACATGCCGGAACATTTTCAGGGGACGACAGCAAGTCTGCGACAGACATTCTTGCCCTTGACCCAAGCGACTGCGACGACTTGAAACGCAGGGTCGCACTCATCACGACCCTGAGCAGGACATTGAATACCCATACACAGCTTGCCATTGCCCTGTTGCCGGAACCCACAGGCAATGCTGGAACCGATGCCGCGTCAGCCGCGATGGAAACCGGGTTGAAATCTGCATTCCCCGCGGCCAACGCAGGCCAACTTCGCATCATGCGTATCCGCGAAACCACCATTAAAAGTGTCGATGACCTGCTCGAATCGGCGATTTCCCGGGCGTTGTGGACGGAAAAACCAGCACTCCTGATATCCGGCCTTGACCCGGCAATGGATGACTTGCTCGCTGGATTCGCAAGCGCCGTGGGCATACCAGTCGTAGTCATGGGCCCACCACCGGTCACCGATTCAGACCAGGGGACTGGGAAAGGTGCCAGCCAGGACTTAAAAAAGAAGAACAAAAAATCCCTGCGCATGTTCCGGATATTCCCCGACCAGGCGCATCTGGCCAGGCTTCTGGCCCAGACGGCATGCAACCGGGGCTTGAAGAAAGTCGGCATCCTGCGCCCATCCTCGCCGGAATCTGGATCCTTCGCCCGGGCATTTGAAAATACCCTTGCGGGTTGCTCCGGATTTGTGGCGCGAGGCGGCACTTATGCGAAGCCTGACTATGAGGCAGTCGATGCCGCGGTGAAGCAAATCAGTGAAAGCCTGCAAGGTGGAACCGGAACCGGGATTGTCATCCTTGATGATGCCCGCATTGCAAGGCACGCGGCCAAGGTCCTGAAGAACCATGGGATCCATGGTGCCGTGTTGATGGGCCACCACCGTTGGCGTTCACCGACCATCGTGCAACCGTTCGATACCCTTTTTGAACAATCCGTGTTTGTGGATTACCTGGGCACCAGCAACCTGCCCGAATTCCCTGACGCTGCCACATCCTGGCAGGCAATCTGGGAGTTGAACGGGAAGCGCGCCGGCCAGCTTGCTGTTGCGACAGTGAACGCAGGCAAAGGCTATCCGAGAAAAAACCTTCATCGCATCATGGCAACCTTGCCCGCGCCGTCAGATCCGTTCTTTGGCTCAAAGAGCTTTTTTTCGCCGACACAGACAAGCTGGTGGCCAGCCTTTGCCTTCACCATCACCCGCGGAGCGTTGGCCGCAAACCCCGCCGTCATGCAAGGTGATGCACCACTGCCATGAAAAACCTTGTCCGAATCGCAATGATCATGGTGGCCGCCCTGCCACCGGGGCACGCCCTGGCGTCAGAGTCCGTCGTCGACAAGGCCGTGGGTAAAGACACTGCACCGGCCCAGCAAGCGCCAAAAAGCGGCTTTGTGCCGATCCCTGCTTTTTACTACACGCCGGAAACAGAACTCGCGGCCGGAGGCCTGCTGATCTATTACTTCCGCAATGAAGACGATCCAGTGGATGCCAAGCCGTCGCAAATCAAACCGCTCGTCATCACAACGGAGAAAAAACAGCTGATCACTTCTTTCCTGGTCAGCCGACGCTGGAACCAAGGCAGAGACCATGCCTCGGTTTTCACGCGGTATCGCCGCTATCCCGACAAGATCTGGGCAACAGGACCAGATTCCCGGAAACAAACCGAGGAGCAGTACTCTGCAGACCTCGTGTCGATCGACGCACTGTGGGAACGGGATACCGGAACTGGATGGAGCGCCGGTCCAGTGGTGAACTTCAGCGGTTACGACATCACCAGTAAAGAGGATCAAGGCATCCTTGCGGACAGCGACCTGGCTGGACGCGATAGAAGCAGGACGGCGGGTGTAGGCGTCACCCTGTCGCGGGACACGCGGGACAACTTGTTCGCCGCAAGTTCTGGCGCGATGGACGGACTTCGCCTGGTTCGCTTCAATTCGTTCACTGATTTTCAGCTCGACGCGCGCCGCTATGTCAACCTTGCTGGCGGCCAGGTAGTCGCAGCGCGGCTGTCCGCCCGGTTGCAAGAGGGAGAGGTGCCGTTTCGTGAGCTGGCCAGCCTTGGTGGCCCAGAACAAATGCGCGGTTTCTATGAAGGACGCTTTCGCGACAAAACAGCGCTGACCTCGGAAGTTGAGTACCGCTTTCCATTATGGTGGAATTTCCGCGGCGCGGCCTTCGCGTCGACAGGGAACGTGGGAGGAAACTTCGTCAGCCTGTTCAATTCCGAATTCAAGTCCGCATGGGGAGGCGGGGTTCGCTTTGTCGTCGATCAGGACGAGAGAATCGCGATCCGTGTCGACTATGGGAAGACTAGCGAATCAGAGGGATTTTACGTCCAGCTCAACGAAGCGTTTTAATTCAAAGGTGCGCAAGCGTGGCAAAGCCAAACCGCGCGAGCAATGGTTCCAGGGCTTTTGCCCCGGGATCAAGGCGTGTCACGAAGGCAGTGCCGGCGGCAGGTACGGATGCTGTCCGCTCCTGTTCATTCCTGATGCGTGACAGGGTGGATGACTCCTGGGCAAGAGCCTTCACGCGGGCTGCCACTGCGCTTCCAGAGTCGATCCAACGGACGGGCCAGGGCGCAACTGCCTTCAGTTCATCAAGCAGAAGCGGAAAGTGGGTGCAGCCAAGCACCACGGCGTCCAGGCGCGCGCCTGCAGGCAATTGGGTACCAGCAGCAAACAAGGGCTCAATTTCGCGCAAGACTTCTGCCGGATTCACCGCCTTCCCGCGTCCTTTTTCCTCGGCCAGCTCAACCAAGCGGGAACTGCCAACGCGGACCACAGTGCAATCGCCAGCGAATTGGTGGATCAGTTCGTCAACGTATTGTCGCTTGACCGTAGCCGGGGTCGCCAGCAAACCGATCACGCGGGAGGTCGATCCCGCCGCCGCCGGTTTGATGGCTGGTACGACCCCAACCACCGGCACCTGCAGATGAGCCCGTAGCAGCCCCAGGGCAACCGTGCTTGCGGTGTTACATGCAATCACCAGGATGTCGATGGCGCACCGGTCAACAAAGCGAGCGCAAACATCCAGCGTCCGGTTGGCAATGACTTGGTCAGCCTTGGTGCCGTATGGGTGAAACTCGTTGTCTGAACAGTAAAAACTGGCTGAATCGGGCAAGGCGACGCGGATCGCATGGTGAACGGTCAATCCGCCCACGCCGGAGTCAAACACACCGATGGATATTCCTGAACCGTTCATCTAGCCGAGGTTAACACGCTTCAGTTGGCGCGGGCCAGCCGGACTGGATCTTCCTGGTGAGAGGTGATCAGCGCATTGATCCTGCTGCGTACGGCAGGGGTATACCCGACGCCGAAAAGAGACTCGTGCCGCAGGATGACAATGGGACGCAAACGACGCGGCAGCGCAGAGGAAGAAACCACTTCAATGCCGCCCGTCTTCCGTCCCGGGATAAAACGAGAAGCGTGGATGTAATCAAACTTGTCCGGCCCGTGGCGCCGCAGGAAAATCACCACGTGGTCCTTCAACACCACGAGATCCCCCGGCCGTGCATGCACAAGATCCCTGCCAACCGGCTTGAAAACTTTTGATTTGCGGGAGCCCAGGCTCTGGCTGGTGACCCGGCCGGTTTGCAGACCCGCTGCGGACATCACCCGCGAGACGAATCCAGAGCAGTCAAGGCCACACTGCTCGCAGGCTGGACAGGACGCCTTGCGTTGGTAGGGGTTGAGTTTGCGCTTTTCAATGCAGCGCTTGCAGGCCGCGCACACGACTGGGCTGCTGGTGGTTCGTCCGCCCCAGACATAAGGTATCTCTTCACGGCGGCTGAGCGCGTTGGCAGCATCGAGCAAGGCCAGGAGAGACTGCTCCGCTGGCGAGGCTAACGCCGGCCGGACAGCTCTGACTGCACCGGGGCTGCGCCCTTTACTGGCCTTCGGCGAGGCTACTGCCGGGGTTGCCATGACGGTGAGCAACAGAGAAAGCGCCGCAAGCCAAGGCAGCAGGCGCTGAAAGGACCTGGATTTTGTACGAGCGAAAGACACGAAAGCGTTGCGCCCCAATGGTTTCAAGGAACCGATCCACACGGGCGCGTTGATATGCTAAAAGCTTTGCCGTGTCAAACCGGGCGACCGGCTCGGGTTGACAATGGGGGCTGTCAAGTTTGGGAGAAAAAGCTCCAAG
The DNA here is from genome assembly GCA_041178085.1 of Pseudomonadota bacterium. Taxonomy (GTDB): domain Bacteria; phylum Bdellovibrionota_B; class Oligoflexia; order Oligoflexales; family RGVZ01; genus RGVZ01. The sequence goes on from JBEGVZ010000112.1 coordinate 24,946, forward strand.
TGGCTGAACTTAGGAACATAATCCAGAGAAAAATCCCGGAACGGGTGGTTTCCCGGTTTGCCCCCGGGATTACCGGGCACCTGCACCTGGGGCACGTGGTGTCGGCCCTGTATGTCTTTGGCATCACCAGGGCCGTTGGTGGCGTCGTCCTGTTACGGGCAGAGGACCACGACCGGACCCGTTTCCGGAGTGAGTTTGATGATGCGATCCGGGACGATCTGGCCTGGCTGGGAATGGTTCCGGACCGCTCCCCTTGGCCTGGCCTTGGCAAATTAGACCCCAGCCTGCGCCAGGCAAACCGCGAAGAACGGTACCGGGAAAAATTGAATGAACTTGCCGGAAGAGGGCTCACCTATCCGTGCGATTGTCCACGCCGTCGTCTGGTCGCAAACGACGAAGGCGAATTGGTCTACGATGGTCACTGCCGGGGTCGATCACAGGAGATGGCCGGGGACCATGGCTTCCGCATCGTCATGCCAGACCGGGCATTTGCCTTCGAAGACCTGGCCGTGGGCAAGCAAGAGCAAAACCCGGCGCGCCAGACTGGAGACATCCTGGCGCGGGATCGCCACGATTGCTGGACCTACCAGTTCGCGTGCACGGTCGACGACCTGGACCAGGAGGTAAACCTGGTCATCCGGGGTGAGGATTTATTACCTTCAACCGGACGGCAGCTGGCATTGCGGGAATATTTTTCGCCCGCAGCAAATGCACCGGTTTACTTGCACCATCCCCTGCTCACAGACCCGTCGGGGCAGAAACTGGGCAAGCGTTTTATGTCGGAATCGATCACCAGCCGCCGAACTGCAGGAATCAGTGCCGAAACGGTGCTGGGTGAAGCCGCGTTCGCTGCTGGTAAAATCGACGGTCCGCGTCCCATGGAACTTGCAGAGGCTTTGGCGCTGTTTTCAAACTGGAGACATCTTCATGGCGGAACTTGAACTGATCGAGTGGATCAAAAGTCGCATCAACAGCGAAGCGGCAAAAGCTGGTGGACCGGTTATCTTAGGACCGGGTGACGATGCTGGTGTGGTCAAACTTGCACCGACCACAGTTGCGGCCGCGGACATGCTTCTGGACGGCGTTCACTTTGACCTGCACACCACGCCCCCTGGACTTGCAGGGCGGAAGGCGCTCGCCGTAAACCTGAGTGATCTTGCCGCCATGGGAGCCGTGCCAGTGTGCGCACTGGTCAGTGTGGCCTTGCCACAGGACGGGGCGCCAAGCCTCGGGCGGGACATCATGACGGGTATCCTGGAACTGGCCCAGGAATGCGGAGTCGCCATTCTGGGGGGAGACACCAACTCGTGGCACGGCAAGACCGTGATCGCTGTGACGGTGCTCGGCCAGCCATTACCGGGCAAAGAGCTTCTGCTACGCTCTGGAGCCCAACCGGGGGACTGGCTGCTGGTCACCGGGGCGCTGGGTGGCAGCCTTGGTCCAGAACGGCGCGGACGGCACCTGACATTCAGCCCTCGCCTGGAGGAAGCCGCCACCCTGCATCTGAATTTTGCCCTGACATCGATGATTGACGTCAGCGACGGAGTCGCCACCGACGCCCGGCATCTGGCAAAAGAAAGCAATGTTTCCGTCTGGTTGGAGCGAAACTCGATACCTGTTTCCAGCGACGTTGCATACTCGAACGGGGAAGACCGGGTCATGCGGGCGTTGTGTGACGGGGAGGACTTCGAGTTGCTTTTTACGGCTGCGCCGGATACTGCCCGGAAAATCCTGCAGGCACAGCCCCTCGGAGGGGTCGCCGTGACCAGGATCGGCGAGGTCCGTGCCGGAGCGCCGGGACTTTTCTGGATGGACGGCCAGCCCGTGGAAGCCCGGGGCTATGAACACGGCACTGTGGACGGGCGTTGAAAATTCACTTACCTTGATCGCAAGGTTTCAAGCAGCTCAGGAAAAAGACCAGGAAATGAATGAAACGCTCGGTCCAGGCAGCGGTTTTACGGCATCCCACGAAACAGGTGCGGGTTTTTTGGCCATGAACCGCGAGGACATCATCATCGAACCAATCCAGGATGCGGAGGAATGGTCTGCCTGCGAGATCATTCGCCGAAACCTGCAGGTCTATGAGGAAGCTGGTTCTGTTCTCGCGTCCACCTTCAGAAGACTGGATGCCTTCCACGACATCTACACCGCAACCGGAGCGCAGTACCTGGTCGCCAAGGATCAAGTTCGAGAAGGTCTTTGCGTCGGTGGAGTCGGCGTTGGCCCTCTGCAAGGACTGCCACCGGATGAGGGCGTCGGAGAAATCCGGGACCTCGTGCTTGAGGAAGCTTACCGTGGAAGGGGTATCGGAACCCGGCTTCTGAAACGTGCACTCGAGGAAGCCAGAAAGTTGGGCTACCGCCGTCTGTACCTTGAGACGACGCCCCAGATGCACAATGCCCGGCAATTGTTCCTGCGTTTCGGCTTCAGGCCGGTAACGGTCGGCGGTTCAGGGAAAGTCGACCAGATCGAACGGCTGCCCTGCTACTTCGTGCTGGAAGATTTAAGCCGGTCCTGAGACCGGCCCTGCAAACCAACTGACTTTCAAACATCAGAACTTGATCCGCGGTCCGATAACGATCTGCGGAATATTCACGCTGGCAATCCGCTTGACCCTGGTCGTGTTCCGGGTGCCGGCCTCGACGGTTTCCGCCGGACTTACGTCAAATTCCATGTGACGAAGCTCCCCACCCACATTGAATCCAAAGTTTTTGCTGAAATTGAAGGTGTAGTGGTAACCGATCATGGCAGCCAGGCCGACGATGGTTTCGGTGGACTCGACCGTGTCACCGTTATCACGCTCCCCGGAATAGCTGGCGAAAACCGGCCCAACGCCAATCTTCCACGTCGAGAAGGAGCTCTGGCTTGCCGCGCTTCCCAGGCCAAACTTGGCCATCATTCCGAACTTGATCGGCAGGGTGACCTTCTCGTCCCCACTTGCCGGCGCCAACGTAAAACCGGCGCGCCCGAAGAACAATTCCGCCGATGCCTCAATGCGATTGAACCTGCCGGTTTGACTGGTATATCCGGGCTCAATGCCGGCCTGGAAGGCGATCCCCGGAGCGCCACCGGACTGGGTCGGCCTGGCCTGACCAAAGCCGATCCCGAACGCGAGGGTCATCCCTGAATCGCCTTCATGGCTGACAACGTCCTTATCGTACTTGGCGGATACAGAGTCCCGGTACTCCTCGAGTTCCGGATCCTTTGGCACGGGAGCGCCCGCGGCCATACCAGCCCATGCGAAGGCCCCGGAAACCGCCACCAACGCGATTGACGAACGATAAGACCTCATGCAGATTCCCTTCAGCGAAGCGAGGTTTGACATTTACACTTGCCAGCGCCGGCCGATTCTAATATTTCCTGCCAGCTCAAGCATTTGTGTTATTTTCTGGGAGCTTAACAAGCCATGACGTCGAAGACAACGAAACTGGTCAGGATCCGTGAGCGCAAAGTGTCGAAAGCAGGCCTGAAGCGCAAGAACGCAATCCGCAAAATCGGCACGACAGCCCCTGACCTTCCGCTGAACAAGCCGAACGCCAACGAACGCGCCTTGAAAAAGGCCGCTGCGAAGTAAATGAAACGCCCGCAGACCTCTCGAACCCGGTCTCAGACTGGCTCGTCGCCAGCACCGGCTCCGGGTTCCGACTTGTCTGTTCGCCTCATTTCCGAGGCCCTGGCTGGTGTCCACCTTGACGTCGTCGTCAGTGGATCGATCGGCGCAGTCGAATCCATTCGTTTTATCAGATCGCTACGCCGCCTCGGTGCCGACGTCACTCCATGGTTGACCAGGGGCGGCGCTCAATTTGTCACACCCATGGCGGTGGGTTGGGCAGCCGCGCGCGAAACACGCATGGCGTTCGAAGCAGAAGCATCACACCTTGCCGAAGGCGCGGGCTGCATCGTTGCACCGGCATCCGCAAGCTTCATTGCCAAGATTGCCAACGGCATCACCGACTCACCTGCATCCGCACTGGTGACCAGCTACATCGGCTCAGGTCGACCTGTGCTTGTGCTACCCAGCATGCATGACAGCCTGGCTGACGCACCCCAAGTCCGGAACAACCTGGAAAAGTTACGTGAATGTGGCGAAAACGTGGTGATTTTGGCGCCGCGACTCGAAGAGGGAAAACACAAGGTTCCCGAGCCCGCAGTCCTGGCCGACGAATGCGCGCACGCTTTCAACCGGATTGCCAACAAGACCCGCGGCCATGACGAGTCCGTGATGCTGACGATGGGCGGCACGCGCGCCTGGATTGATGACGTGCGCCACATCGGCAACTATTCTTCTGGTCGCCTGGGCACTGCCATCACGACAGAGCTGCACCGCATGGGTTTCCGTGTGCACGTCCTGGCTGCCGCTGCCGAGTTCCTGCCTGCATCATGCACGACGCTCACGCGCTGCCTGACCAACGAAGAACTGGACCGCGCTGCTGCGAAACTGCTTGCTGGGAAAGATGCACCTGCTGCCATCGTGCATGCGGCGGCAGTGCTGGACTTTGCCCCTGCAAAAAAACGTGTGGGTAAGACGCCTTCCAGCGAAGAAAAGCTGCAAATCGAATTGACCGCGACACCAAAGATTCTGGCATCGTTCAAAGGCCCGTGCCTGGCCAAAGTCGCATTCAAGCTGGAAACTGACGCAGGGCTGGAACAAGCCACGGCAATTGCGAAAAAGTACGTGACGGCCCATCAATTGACGATGATGGTCGTCAACAACCTGACGGACGTTGGACCGGATCGCCACAAGGGGCTTGTTTTTGAATGCCCTGCAGCAGGACAGCCGGTGGAACGGCCGTTTGAATGCAATTCCAGGGACGAACTGGCGAAGACGGTCGCCCGTCATGTCATGGAACGCCTGACGCGTCACAACTGAACCCTGATACAAATAAAACTGCACTGGGAAGACCTTCTCCATGGACAGTCAAAAGTCATCGAAAGAAGAGAGACGCCACTTCCTTTACCGATTGTTCGCAGGCCTGGTCTTTTATATCTGTGCGCCCGTGTTGACTGCTTTTTGGGGAGGACTGGTCGGACTTTCCCAGTTTATCCCGGCATCGGGACCAGATGCCTATTCACGCCGTGCCCACAGGATCGCGGGACATTGGGGCAAGTCCATGTTCAGTGTCATCCCTGGCTGGCGGGTTGAAGTAACCGGATGGGAAAATCTTCCCGCCGATGGCGACGCGGTGGTGATGGTTGCCAATCATGAGAGCATGGTCGACATCCTCGTCATGTATTTCCTGGAAATCCAATTCCGATGGCTAAGCAAGGAAAGCGTTTTCCGCATTCCAGTTGTGGGCCCCGCGATGCGTGCTTGCGGTTATATCCCAATCCTTCGTGGAGACAGGAACAGCCACGAACAGGCGCTTGCGTCCAGCGCTGTCTGGATCAAGCGTGGAATCAACATGTTCTTCTTTGCGGAAGGCACGCGTTCCGAGGTTCCTGGAACCATGCGTCCATTCAAGATCGGTGCTTTCAAGCTCGCAAACGAGAACAACGTCGATGTCCTGCCTGTGGCCATCCGCGGGGCTGGCAAGCTGTGGCGAAAGAACGGACGCCTGCCCGACAGCGCCACGGTGCGCCTCAGGGTCTTGCCCCGCACGCGCATGCAAGAAGGCGAAACCTACGAGGCCTACGCCGCGCGCGTCCGGTCGGTCATTGGATCGGCATGGACGGAGCTGGGTAACGAAGGTAATCCTGCAGCGCCTGCACCGTGAGAAACTGGCGATTCTGCACAAGTTCCACTGCTTCCACTGCGGCGCGGGCTGCAGCGATCGTCGTATAAGTCGGCACGCGCAATTCATTGGCCACAAGTCGAATGGACTTTGAATCCATCACCGGCTTCCGCCCCTCCGGGGTATTGATGACCAGGTCGATCTCACCCAGTCCCAGCGCATCGACGATGTGTGGCGATCCCTCGCGCACCTTGTTGACGCGCCGGACATCGATCCCTTGTTCCCGCAGGAAGTTGGCCGTACCATCCGTCGCAACCAGTGTGAACCCAAGACGGACCAATCGTCTTGCAACCTCTGGCAGCTGATGCTTATCCCCATCCTTGATGCTCAAGAAGGCGGTTCCACCTTCGGGCAGGAAGATGCTTGATGCAAATTGGCTCTTGGCGAAAGCCCCGCCAAAGCTTTTTTGGATACCCATCACCTCGCCCGTTGATTTCATCTCCGGCCCCAGCACGGTATCGACACCTGCAAACTTCGAAAACGGGAATACCGAAGCCTTCACCGAGACATATCCCTCTGGCGCAACCTCTCTGGCCCCCAAAACCGCCAGACTGGTACCAGCCATCACCCGACTCGCAACCTTCGCCCACTGGACTCCCGTCGCCTTGCTGACGAACGGCACCGTGCGCGAAGCGCGCGGATTGGCTTCCAGGATGAAGACCTTTCCAGATTTCGGAACTGCGAATTGAATGTTCATCAAGCCAACCACCCGCAACTCCTTCGCCAGAAGGATGGCCTGTCGACGCATCTCGTCTACGATGCCACGAGGAAGGGTCTGTGGTGGCAAGCAGCAAGAGCTGTCACCGGAATGAATCCCGGCTGGCTCAATGTGCTCCATGACACCGGCTATCAGCACGTCCTTGCCATCACTGACGGCGTCGACGTCAACCTCGATCGCATCCTCAAGAAAACGATCGAGCAAAACCGGCCGGTCGTGCGAGACCTCCACACCCTCCGTCATGTATGCATGCACTTCTTCCTCAGAGTAAAGAATGCGCATCGCGCGCCCGCCGAGTACGAAAGACGGACGGATCATCAAGGGAAACCCTATTTGCCTGGCCGCCTCAATCGCCTCATCGGTGGACCGGGCCGTGGCCCCGGGCGGCTGCATCAAACCAAGTCTGGAAATCAGCGCAGAAAAACGCTCGCGATCCTCGGCAATATCGATCGAATCGACGGACGTTCCAATGACCGGGACACCAAGGGCTGCCAACTCAGCTGAGATACGCAGAGGAGTCTGACCACCGAATTGGACGATCACACCCTCAGGTTTTTCGCGTTCGACGATGGCAAGGACCGACTCCACGGTCAGCGGCTCAAAGTACAACCGGTCACTCGTATCGTAGTCGGTCGAAACAGTCTCCGGGTTGCAGTTGATCATGATTGTCTCAAAACCGTCAGCCCGCAGCGCCATCGAAGCATGCACGCAGCAATAATCGAATTCGATTCCCTGACCAATGCGGTTCGGACCAGCCCCGAGGATGACAATCTTGCGCCTGTTCGTGGGCAACGATTCCGAAGCACCTTCCCAGGTTGAATAAAGATATGGCGTGCCCGCAACAAACTCGGCAGCACACGTATCAACCGACTTGAATGAGGGCGTGACCCCTAACTTCAAGCGTCGCGCACGCACCTCAGCCTCAGACGTTTCCAGCAGCGCGGCGATCCGCCTGTCAGTAAACCCATCCTGCTTCAACTCGCGCATTTCGACCGCGGACAGGGACCCCAGCGACATGCCCTTAAGCGCCTCTTCCTGGCGAATGATTTCCTCGACGTGACCCAGGAACCACTTGTCTATGTGACTGCCTACGTGGACATCATCCAGGGAAAAGCCGCTGCGGAACGCCTCTCCCAACTGCCATAACCGCTCTGGTGTTGGCCGTGCACATGCGTCAAGAAGCTCAGCGTTGCCAAACCCAGCCACATGCCTGACACCATCAAAACCGAATGATCCCAGCTCCATGGAGGCCATAGCCTTCTGCAGCGCTTCCTTGAAAGTGCGGCCGAACGACAGCACTTCACCCACGGACTTCATCTGGGTGCCAAGAGTTGCGTCGGCGAGGGGGAACTTCTCAAAATTGAATCGCGGGATCTTCACCACCACATAATCAATCGAGGGCTCGAAACAGGCTGGGGTCTCTTTGGTGATGTCATTGCGGATCTCATCGAGCGTATAACCCACGGCGAGTTTGGCCGCAATTTTTGCGATCGGAAACCCGGTAGCTTTCGACGCAAGCGCAGAACTGCGCGACACGCGCGGATTCATCTCGATCACGATGAACCGGCCATTTTGGGGATTGATCGCGAACTGGACGTTGGATCCGCCAGTATCAACACCGATGCGACGAATGACCTTGATCGCAGCATCGCGGAGCAATTGATATTCCTTGTCCGTAAGCGTCTGGATCGGCGCCACCGTGATTGAGTCGCCGGTGTGCACACCCATCGGATCGAAATTTTCGATGCCACAGATGATCACCACATTGTCCTTGGTGTCACGCATGACCTCGAGCTCAATCTCCTTCCATCCAATCAGCGATTCTTCGATCAGAACCTCGCGATTGGGACTCGCGGCCAGCGCGATCGAAACTTTCCGGTTCAGTTCCCCCGGTGCACGGACGATCCCTCCTCCGGTACCTCCCAGGGTCCGGGATGGACGTAAAATCATTGGATAACCAAGTTTCTTGGCTGCTTCCTCTGCGTCCTTGACTGATGTGACGATCACCGACCGCGCCGACTCGAGCCCGATGTCATCCATCGCCTTGCGAAACAGCTCACGGTCCTCTGCGGTCTTGATGGCATCCACATTGGCGCCGATGAGCTCGCAGCCATACTTTTCGAACACCCCACGCTCCGCCAGTTCCAGGGCCGTGTTCAACGCCGTCTGCCCACCCATCGTGGGAAGCACCGCGTCGGGGCGCTCGATGCGGATGATCTCTTCGACAAAATCCGCTGTGATGGGTTCGATGTAAGTCCGGTCCGCAAACTCCGGGTCGGTCATGATCGTCGCAGGATTCGAATTGACCAGGATGACCTTGTAACCTTCCTGTTTGAGCGCCTTGATCGCCTGCGTGCCGGAGTAATCAAACTCACACGCCTGCCCAATGACGATCGGTCCGGAGCCGATCAACAGAATCGATTTGATGTCGTTTCTCTTTGGCATGTCAGAACTCGCCTCCCTTTTACGACCCCGTTACGACCCCGTTACGAATCTGATCCGACCCTGTCACGCGCTGCTGCCGTCCGTCACAAGACGGTAAAAACGCTCGAAAAGATACCGTGAATCATGCGGTCCGGGTGAAGCTTCTGGATGATACTGGACCGAGAAGGCCCGCAACTCCTTGGCCTCAAGCCCCTCGACTGTCATGTCGTTCAAATTGACGTGTGACACAAAGGCCTGATTGACGACAGAGGCACTGTCGACTGCAAAGCCGTGGTTCTGCGCAGTGATTTCGACCTTTCCGGTGGACTGGTCACGGACCGGGTGATTGCCCCCGCGGTGGCCGAATTTGAGTTTGTAAGTCTTGCCCCCGAGGGCCTGAGCCAGTATTTGATGACCAAGGCAGATGCCAAACACAGGCACACGACCCAGGATCTCGCGCACCGGATCAATCACATAATCAAGGGTCGCCGGGTCCCCGGGGCCATTCGACAAGAACACGCCGTCTGGACGCAGGGCCATGATATCTGCGCCCGCGGTGCCTGCCGGCACAACCGTCACCCGGAAGCCAACTTGGACCAATAACCGGAGGATGTTCGTCTTGACCCCGCAATCAACAGCAACCACATGCGGACGAGACGCCAGCTGGTCTTTTGGAACGCGATTCTGGCTCCCGCGACCAAGACGCCACGGCAAGTAGTCCCAGGTGTACGCTTCCTTGCAGGTGACTTGCTTGACGTAGTCCTTGCCCTCCATGGAACCTGCGGACTTCGCCCGCTGAACCAGGTCGTCCGGGTGGATTCCGTCACCACCCGCCATCACTGCCATCTGCGCACCATGCGTCCGCAGCGCAATCACCAGCTCACGAGTATCGATTCCCTCGATACCCATCACGTTGCTGCGGGCCAGGTAATCAGGCAGGGACACCGTCGCCCGGAAATTGGAGGGAACCTTGTGGGCTGCCCGGACGACCACACCCTCCACATGAACCCGGGAGGATTCGGCGTCTTCTTCGTTACATCCAACATTTCCAATGTGCGGCGAGGTGAAGGTCATGATCTGACCTGCGTAGCTCGGGTCCGTCAAAATCTCCTGGTAGCCGTACATGGAAGTGTTGAAGACCAGCTCCCCCAAAACAGGGTTGCCTTCCCCGCGCAACGCCCCGAAACACTTGCCCTTGAAAACGATCCCGTTGGCAAGAGCCACATATCCCGGCTCGCCCCTGGCTTGCAGCACTGAACTGGTGGAATCACCGCTGTGAATCTGCAAGGAGCCTCCCATGCGCTACGACTTGTTTACCACCCACGAAAACGTGATCGGTTGCACCGACCAGCTTCCTGCCAAGAAATGGGCTGTTTTTTGATTTGGAACGCACCAGGTCTTCGGAAAAAATCCATTCGCGTTTTGGATCCAGCACAATCACATCCGCCGGGCTTCCCTTCCGGATGGATCCGTAAGGAAGGCCAAACGCCTTTGCCGGACCAGCGCAGAGGAGATCAACCATGCGTGTGCGTGACATGGTGCCAGCCAGGCACATTTCCACCAGCAAGGGTAAGCTGGTTTGCAGTCCAAGGACACCAACTGCAGCCCGCGAAAATTCCACTTGCTTGCTGTCCCGGTCGTGCGGCGCATGATCACTTGCGATCGCATCAATGGTGCCGTCAGCAAGGCCAGCAAAAAGCCCTTGGACATCCTCGTGATCCTTGAGCGGCGGCATCATTTTGCAGTTGGTATCGTAGCCTTCGACCGCCTGATCGCTCAGGACAAGGTGATGCGGCGCCACTTCGCACGTAACAGGGATCCCGTCGTTCTTGGCGCGCCGGATCAACTCGACACCCCTTGCCGTTGACACATGACAGATGTGCACCTTACCCCGCGTGAAGCGCGCAAGCTCAATGTCACGGGCGATCATCACGTCCTCTGCAACCCCAGGAAATCCCTTGAGCCCCATCCGCAGCGACAGGGGAGATTCATTCATGCACCCGCCGCAGCTCAGGTTGCGGTCCTCCTCATGGCAAGCCAACGGAAGGCCCAGCATCAGGCACCACTCAAGAGCGCGACGCATCAATCCGGCGTCAGCGACTGGATCGCCGTCGTCGGAAAAAGCGACGCAACCGGCCTTGGCAAGTTCGGAATACGGAGCAATCTGCTTGCCCTTGCGCTCCATGGACACGGCCCCGATCGGCAAAACACGCGCCGCACCGGCTGAAAGCGCCTTCTCCAGGATGAATCGAGTGATCTCCGCAGAATCGTTCGCAGGCTTCGTGTTGGGCATGCAGCAAATCGAAGTGTAACCACCAAGGACCGCTGCCTCGGCTCCGGTCTGGATGGTTTCCTTCCATTCCTCGCCGGGCTCACGCAGGTGCACGTGCAGGTCAACACACCCGGGCATGACCCATTTGCCAGCGGCTTCAACGCGACGGACATCCATCGTTGACCGGAAAGCTCCAGGTTTCTCAATCGCGGCGACCACACCATCCTGGATCAATACGTCAAAACTGCCGTCGATCCCCGACGCTGCGTCAATTACGTGACCACCTTCAATCACCACTGGCTGCATTCTGGTCACCCCCCAATTTGATTTCTTTTGGTCTCTAAGTCGTAGTCTGGCCACTGCGCTCGGGACTTGCTCCGGGGCTTCCGGCCAGCAGGTACAGAACCGCCATCCGCACCGCTACCCCGTTGCTCACTTGCCGCAGGATGAGCGACCGCGGACCATCCGCCACCTCACCCGATATTTCAGTCCCGCGATTCAATGGACCGGGATGCAAAACAACACTCCCAGGGGCAAATTGCCGAAGCAAACGCTCCGACACGCAGTATTCTTTGCTGTATTCATCCAGATTCGGAACAAAGTTCTGGTCCTGGCGCTCAAGCTGCATGCGCAGGCAAACGACCACATCGAGGTCCCTCAGGCCCTCCGACAGGTCGTGAAACACCGAGACCCTCTCGCTGCCGAACACCTGCACGAAATCTTGCGGGACCAGCGTGGGTGGGCCGATCAAACGGACTTCGTTGCCAAGCGCAAGGTGTGCCCAGACATTGCTGCGCGCGACCCGCGAATGGCGGACGTCGCCAACGAATCCGACCCGCAAACCCTCAATCCCCCGACCAAACTGGGCAAAATGCTGCCGAATGGTCAACAGATCCAGCAATGCTTGCGTGGGATGCTCGTGGGCTCCGTCACCGGCATTGACGATCGAAGTGCTGGTAAGGTGCTTCGCTGCAAATTGAGCCGCACCACTCTCTGAGTGCCGGATGACGAGAACATCCGGGCGCATTGATTCAAGGGTGCGGATCGTGTCGAGGAGCGTCTCCCCCTTCTGCACGGAGCTTGAATTAATGCTGACATTGATCGTATCCGCCGACAGGCGTTTTCCGGCGATATCGAAACTGGCGAGGGTGCGGGTACTCGGTTCGAAGAACACGTGGACGATGGTTTTGCCGCGCAGATCCGGGACTTTTTTGATGTCTCGTTCAGAGACTTCGACGAAAGAAAGGCCAACGTCGAGGTACCGATAAATTTCGGTCTTCGAAAGTCCGTTTATGCCCAGCAAGTGGTCGACCATCGAGTCCTCAGTAAACCTCTTTTGGAGGATTTTTACAAGGGCGTGCTGCCAGCCCAGCGTTCAGCGCGTGCATGCCTGGTCCACCAGCGCCTCCTCCGCCCCCGACGGATTGACCAGGGTGATGTGCCCGAGTTTCCGGCCGGGCCGCTCCAACTTGTCGTAGAGGTGAACCACAGCGTTTGGAAGCTCCCGGACTTTTTCTAACTCAGGCACCTTGCCGACAATGTTGTACATCACCGCACGAGAAACCAACTTCGCCTCCCCGATCGCCGCTCCCGTCACGGCAAGGATGTGGTTGGTAAACTGGCTGGTTTCAAAGCTCTCAATCGTCGCGTGACCGGAATTGTGTACCCGGGGGGCCATCTCGTTGGCCACAATGCCCCCATTTACCTCAAAAAGCTCCACGGTCAGTGTGCCGACGTAGTCCAGAGCACCAAGAACCTTGGTGATCGCAGCGAAGGCGAACGTCTGGACCTGGTCCGGGACATCCGGTGCCGGAATCTCACTCCGGTGCAGGATGCCATTGATGTGAACGTTGTGGATCAAAGGATAAAAGGCAATCGCACCCAGCTGGTCCCTGGTGGCGACCACTGACAGCTCGCGGGAGAAGGGGATGAATTCCTCAACGATCACGGGCACACCCTGCAGGGTTTTCCAGGCTCCTGCCACATCAGCGGGACCGGAGATCCGGACCTGCCCCTTGCCGTCGTAGCCAAAACGACGCGCCTTTGCGATACACGGGTAGCCGACAGCTTCACATGCCTTCAGTAAGTCCGGCTCAGAGGATGCGGCCTGGAAACGCGGGGTACCGACCCCCAGATTGCGAAGGAATTCCTTTTCAACCAAACGATCCTGCGAGACCTCAAGGGCTTTTGGGGGAGGATAGACTGGCTTGAAGCCCTCAAGAAAACGGGCAACCTCACATGGAACGTTCTCAAATTCGTAAGTGATCACATCGCATTGGCCGGCGAATTCTTGAAGGGCCCTGTAATCGTCGAAACCAGCCTCGGTCACTGGACCCAGACCGGCCGTCGCGGTGTTTGCGGAAACATCGTAAAACGAACAGGAATGATCCAACCGGGAACTCGCTTGAGCCAGCATTCGACCGAGTTGCCCAGATCCAAGAATGCCGATCCGCATGGGAGTTCCTATTCCCTCACAGGAGGGGGAAAGGGTTCGTTGAGGACGTCCTCTGTCTGTTTCGCGCGAAAGGCCTGAAGCGCCTTGGCAATGGCCGGGTCGTCCAGGCCAAGAATGCTGGCCGCGAGCAGCGCGGCATTGGTGGCCCCCGCCTTGCCGATTGCCACAGTTGCCACCGGGACACCGGCAGGCATTTGTACGATCGACAACAACGAATCCAGGCCGTTGAGTGCTCTGGACTCCACTGGAACTCCGATCACAGGCAGGTGAGTCAACGACGCGATCATCCCAGGAAGATGCGCCGCTCCACCCGCACCGGCGATGATCACCTTGACCCCGCGGGCCGCGGCTTCACTGGCCCATGACATCAGCAGGTGCGGGGTACGGTGGGCCGAAACGACCCGGGTCTCGTGGGGGATCTCAAGCGATGCCAGCGTTTTTGAAGCGGATTCCAAGGTCCTCCAGTCTGAGGAGGACCCCATTACGACACCAACGAGGGGGTTGCTGGCTACCGACATGGCGGGAGGTTACACAGGAACTTAAATCGTCGTCAAGGAATTCAGGACGTTCAAATGAGCCAAGGCGCGATTCAAAGTCTGAAAGCAAGGGGCCCGTGCCGCTCGCGTCAGCTCGATCTTGGGATCGGCGTGGACGGAAATGGCACAGGCCCCGGATTTCCCTGATTCCTCTTTACATCACCCGATCAGTTACCCGACCCGGTCAACCCGCCGATTAACGCTTCAGGTTAAGGATTTCCTCAATCATCGTATCGGTCGTGGTGATCGAGCGGGAGTTCGCCTGGAACGCACGCTGGGTCAAGATCATGTTCACGAATTCTTGCGCGATATCGACGTTGGATTCCTCAAGCGTTGAGGACCATACGGTACCACGGTTGCTGGTTTGAGGCATGCCCACTTTGGGCGGACCAGACTCCAGCGATTGGAAGAAGGTATTGCGGCCACCCTTCCGCAGTCCGTCCACGTTCTCAAACGTAGCGAGGGCGACAGCACCCAGATTCCGGTTCTGGCCGTTGGTGTAAATCCCGCGGACCACACCCGATGGGTCGATCTTGATGGCCTTGATCATTCCCGACTCATAACCATCCTGGGTGTGGTAGTGAGTGCCACTCTTCGCGGCAAGGCACGTTGAACCACCAACCTGCTTCTTGATCTCATCCGTCGCGCGCTTGCCGAAGTCAAAGTTGATCACCTGGCCCAGAGCAGCGCCACCAACGAAATTGGCTTCGGACTTGTCGGTGGTCTGATCGGCAAGTTCACCCTTGTTGTTGAACTTGAGCTCGCCAGAGGCAACCGTGTGCAGGTCGCCCTCGGGATTTACGATTTCCTTGCCATCGGCCATGGCATACCACTTCCAGGAAGACTCTTCTCCATCCGTCACGCGCTTGAAGAACAACGACAGCTGGTGCGTGCGACCATGGCTGTCAAAAACAGCGACGCTGGTTCCAAAATTGGACGTTGAATCTGGCTTGGTCGGGTCGAAGTCGCCTTCGATGATCTTCGAGCGGGCATCGAGGTTCAAATCCATGCGCAGGCTTTCGGTCTGGTGGGGCGCGACCGAATTTGTATTGATACGGAAATCACTGATGCGACTGGAAATCTGACCGTTAGGCAGGGCTTCGTAACCCTGGACGCGTCCACCGCCAACATCCGCCAGGTATCCTTCACGGTCGAAAATGAAGGAACCAGCGCGCGTGAACATCCGGCTTTCTGTGCTGTCTGATGCAGCCTCAGGATTGTTCAGGATGAACATCCCGCTGCCCTGGATAGCCAGGTCTGTCAGGTTGTCGGTGGTGGTCAGGTTGCCCTGGCTGTGGATCGTGCGGACGTCCTTGATCTTGGCACCACGACCGACTTTCTCCTGGACCCGTCCAACGGATCCATCGCTCTGCACCATGTCTTCAAATTCCGCGCGATCGCGCTTGAAGCCTTTGGAGTTCGCGTTGGCAATGTTGTTCGCTACGACACCCATGCCGTCTGACTGGCTTGAGAGTCCCGACACGCCTGTATGGAGAGTTTGTGTCAAACCCATGAGAACGCCTCCGGTTGAACTTGAAAGTGTTCGCCCAAAAGCTAACGTAACACGTCAGCGGGCCCGGAGAAGGGCTGGCGGGGATTGTTGCAGAAATGCTGCAATCTTCAGGCGCGGATCTTCAATTCTGGCCTTTTTTGGGCATTTTCTGCCTGGTTCTGGGTGCCAGGCTTGCCTTGTGTGGCATCCTGCGCCTGCTGTTCCATGAACTGCTTGAACTCCTCCGGCTGGAGGCGGGCAGAAGGAACACCGTCAGGACGCGGATTCTCGATCACATCTTTCCATGCCGTGTGCAGCGTGACGAGAAGCTTCTCGACTTGCTCCAGGCACTCGATGCGGTTGTGGATATTGCCTTCGATCAACTTGTCGATCATGAACACGTAGAGGTTTTCGAGGTCAACAGCCAGCTGACCACCAACCTTGAAATCCAGTGTCGCCATCAGTTCGCTGAGGATGGCGGTCGCCTTGCTGATGTAGCGACCTTTCTCGGCAACTTTCTTCTCGAGCATTGCGGCGTGGGCTTGCTTGACGAAGCGAATGGCTCCTTCATAGAGCATCAACAGGACTTTTTCACGGCTGGCCGTGATGACTTGTGTCTTCTGGTAATGCTTGTAAGGATTCTGACTCATGGTCCGCCTTTAGCCTCCTGCGCCACCTCCACCCTGGGGTGCGCCACCGCCTCCGCCTCCTCCACCGCCGAACCTTGCTGCCAGGAAACTACCCTGCGACTGCAAGTTCGCCATCTGGTTTTCGAGCGCGGAGAACTTCCTCCTGATCATCTGCTCTTTCTGTTCCATCATCTTCCCGCGGCGTTCGATTTCCTTGTCTTGATTCTTGATCAAGGTCTCGAATGTCCGCTGGCGCCCTTTCACAGTGCCGCTCGTTGGATCCCGCAAAGCTTTCAACTTCTCTGCGAGCTTCGATGCGACTCCTGCGCTGCCAGCGGTCTGGGTAAACAACCGGCTGACGCCTTCGTAGTCTTCGGTCAGGGCGGCCCGGACTTTAGTCTCGTCCAGCTGAAGTTCCGCAGTCTTGGGGTTGGTCGAGATCCCTATATCCGCAAGATTCTGGAACTTTGACCCTGAATTTGAGAAATCCTGAAGTGCGGACTGCAGCTGCCTCATCACCTGGCGAAGGGAGCCGTCTGCAGCCAACCGGCCTGCCTTCTGTGTTTCCGGGTCAAGCTGGAACTGGTCATGAACGAACTTTGCGATGCCGTTGTACTTCTCAACGAAAGCCTGGATGCTTTCAATCGTGGCGTCCACGTCATAGCCGACTTGCAACTGAATCCTCGTCCCGGGCTCGGAGCGCTTGACGTTGAAGGTCACGCCATCAATCAGCTCATCGAGCACGTTCTTGTCACTGGTAACCGGCACATCCTCGAAAAGAACATCCAGGTTGCGCCCGACCACCTGCTCCTTGAACTCGAGAAACGTTGTGTCAGGATCGATGTTGATCCTGGACTCAAGGCCAGATTTCTCGCTTACGACCAGCAAGCGGAATGAATCAGGGTTGTACTTTGTGTTGACCACCATGGCGCGTACGCCAGCCCCAAGGTCATTGATCTGCTGCGCCACGTCTTTCAGGGTTGCTTCGGGCTCCACTGTGATCTCCAGCGGATCGCCACCTTCCCGTTCAATTTGCATGTAACCAAAGCCGACGGGTGTCATGTCCTTGTCGGGAAAACCGAAGGCCAGCTCCTTTTCGGAACGCGCCAGGCCACGAACCTCGAATTCATAGGACCCTGGCAATGCCATCGCGGCGGCCACCCCGTCGATGATGTCCGGGTGCGATGAATCTACCTTCAGACGGTTGAAGTCACCGCGCGTCTTGAGCTTGTTCAAGGTGGCATCAAGCTCGGTCAATGCGCTCGACAGCTTGTCGTATTCCTTCTTGTCCTCGACGATCGTTTCACGGCGCTTCTTTGCTGCCTCCACTGGCATCTTCTCGACCTGCACCAGCTGTTCGATCATCTTGGGATCGACACCGCTGGCCAACCCAGGCATGCGAATACCCATGGACAGTCCTCCTCGTGGCCTCACGCTAACGGTGTTGTGCTATCTTTGAGCAACACCGCAGTTACTGTTTCCCGAAAGGGGGCGCTTCATGGCTTCGATTATAGCCGATTACGAGTTTTGTGAGCCAAAAGGCTCTGCTGAAATTGCCGCGCGGGACAAATTGCTGCAGGAGTGCCTGCGGTCCGGACTGGCCAACCCATACCCCATCGCTGCCGAATACCCTCTTGTCCTGGACCCCGCCCGGACCAGCCACAGCCTGTGCATTGCCCGCAAGGGACAGCGCAGGGATGCTGCAGGATTTCTGGCCCACGCAAGCCTTTTGATGCGACGCATGACCCCTGCAGCAGGTGACCCGGCACGGGCGGTGACACTGGGGCTTGTAGGCAATGTCGCTACGTCGCTTGAAGAACGCGGCAAGGGTTGGATGCGCACCCTGATTGCCGAGGTCGAAGCGCGCGCCATCCGCCAAGGCGCTGATGCCATTGTTCTATGGAGCGACCTTGATGGTTTTTACCAAAAACTGGGTTTTGTCCCGGGCGGTAAGGAAATCCGCTTCAACATGGCGGTGCGCCGGCTTGATTGCGGTAAAGTTCCCCTGGTCTGGGTGCCTGATGGTTACGCCCAGGGCCGCCTTGCCGATGGCATCATCCGGCGCATGCTGGAATTGCGCACCACAGGTTATTCCCGTCCCCTTTACCAGATCGAACGAACCATTGGGGAATTCCGCGAGCTCCTGCGGATACCGGACCTGGCACTGTTCCTGGCCAGTCGCCATGCTGGCAACATGGCACAGCCTGATCAGCTTCCACCCGAAGCCATCGAAGCGTTTTTTATTGTCGGCAAGGGCGCCGACATGCAGGGTGTGATCCACGAATGGGGAACAAGCGATTTGCCCGTGCTTTTGAACGCCGCTGGCGCGGTCGCAGGCAATGCAGGCCTGGCCGAATTGATGATCCTTGTCCCTTCGATTTCAGACGCGCAGCGACTCGATATGTTTGCCGGAGTGAGCGGGCCACGGGAAACACATCCGATGGCCTGGGTGAAAGTGCTGCGCCAGGAACGAAAAACCCCCGTTGAACTTGCGCTCAACGAGGGTTTCATCTGGGGTCTGGATTCGATCTGAGCGGTGAAAATCAACCGTTCTGCAGCAGGGCCAGTGCCATCTTCGGCACGCTGTTGGCCTGGGCCAGCATGGACGTGCCGGCCTGCATGAGAATATTGCGCTTCGCCATTTCAGAAGTCTCTTCGGCGATATCCACGTCCTTGATCCGTGAGCGGGCTGCCGAAAGGTTCTCGATCGAGATGCTGGTATTCTTGATGGTCGACTCAAGGCGGTTCTCGATGGCGCCCAACTGGCCGCGGACCGAGGAGACCTTTTCGATGGCAGTGTCGATGCTGGCAAGGCTCTTCTGGG
This sequence comes from Pseudomonadota bacterium, assembly GCA_041178085.1. Classification (GTDB taxonomy): domain Bacteria; phylum Bdellovibrionota_B; class Oligoflexia; order Oligoflexales; family RGVZ01; genus RGVZ01. The sequence continues at coordinate 44,028 of JBEGVZ010000112.1, forward strand.
CATCGAACTTCGTGCTGACCGTCAGTTCCTCAAGGCCCAGCTTGTCGACGTTGACGTCGAGCTTGAAGGCATCGAACGAAATCCGGTCCACGCCGAGGAGGTTGTCCCCGCCTGTGTTGACCTGGAAGTCCAAAGATCCACCGGTTCCGTCCAGCAAATAAGTGCCGTTGAATTCCGTCGAATTCGCGATCCGGTCAATTTCCTCTTTGAGGGATTTGTATTCCTCGTTGAGGTAACCACGTTCGCGGGCACCGATGGTATCACTGGCCGACTGGACGCCAAGTTCCCGGAGGCGAACGAGGATATTCTGGATCTCATTGAGACCCCCCTCTGCCACCTGAATCAGCGACACACCGTCGGAAGCGTTACGCTGCGCCTGAACAAGGCCGCGTGTCTTGGCGCGTAGCTTCTCGGAGATAGCCAGGCCGGCCGCGTCATCACCGGAACGGTTGATACGGTATCCGCTGGACAAGCGCTCCAGGGACCGGTCGAGCAAAGCCCGCGTGTCCTTCAAGTGCCGCTGAGCGGTCAACGCCATTGTATTGGTCTGGATTCTAAGGCCCATGTCGCTTTACCTCGTCCTTGAGGGAAAAGTGTGAGGGGATCCAAAAACAGTTATAACACGCTATTTTTCACCAAGTGAACAAGGCGGCAAACATTGCCGCCTTGCGAAATCAAAAGTCACGCTCAGTGGGCAGAATTAGCCTCGGAACGCGGGGCTGAATTGACGGGAACTGCAATAGGAGCGATCGGGCTGGCCGGCTTAAGGGACTTTTCCGCAGCGAAGTCACGCACGGGAACACGAGTCTTCGGACCGCTTAGTGGCTCGATCCATTGCGGTGTTCCAATCCCGTGAACCCCGTGATCGACCACCCTGCGAACTCTGCTGGAGGGCTGGCCGAGCAATGCACGGAACGGAGAAGCACTGGTGGTCGCGTGATCGACTGGCTCGCTCGCATTCAACTGTTGCTGCGCATCTGCCCGGGTTTTCACGGCAGAACTTTTCCGGCTGGAACGCGTGCGAACCGTCGATTTCTGCGCTGCCACCTCACGTTTCACATCTGCGGAAACCGCCGGCGTCGTGACAGCCAGGACTGGCCGCGATGGTGGTGGCGGCAGAGATGAAGCAGGCTGCGAAGATGGCTCTGGGGTATCGACGGCGATTGCCGGATGTTCCTGGGAAATTGCAGGGTCCTCCCCGATTGCCGGCTGCGCGAGACGACGCGCCAGTGTAAGGAGAAGAAGCAGGGTCATGATGATACCGACAACAGCAACTGGCTTGCGCATGGGCAGCCTCCAACAGCAACAACCAGATTCTAACAGTATTTTATTAAAATGAAACACATTTTTAATAAAAACATTAAAAAACCGGTGCTGATTATAGCGCTGTGCAGCGGACTTCTGGCGGCTGCTTTTTTTGTAACTACCCGTCATATAAGCAAAAAATCAGATTCCAACTGTCCCCCACTGGGTCACGGCAAGGCCTCCCGGATCGTATCGACGTCGCTGGCAAGCGACGAGATCCTGACCCAGATCCTGGGTAAGGCTGGCCAACTTGACCGCCTGGTGGCGGTTTCCCGTCACGCGGATGTGGGGGCTTACAGCCATATCGTGGGACGGATTGCACCCCGGATTGCACGGGTCGGAGACAATCTGGAAGTCCTTGCTGGACTGAAGCCGGACCTGGTCATTTTTGCCAACTTCAACCGGCCGGAACTGGCGGCCGGCGTTGCGCGGATGGGGGCACACACCTGCGCCCTGGAACACTTCAATTCCTTGCAGGAAATACGCAGCAATATCCTGGCCATTGGTGCTGCCGCCGGATTCGATTCGGAAGCCGCAGAGCTAGCGCGCACATTCGAACAGGAAATCAAATCCATCACGGACGCCACGGAACTCCTTGGCGGCACAGACTCTCTGCGCGAAAGGCGGGCGCCCAGACCGAAAGTCCTCAGCTTTGACGGATCAGGCTCAGTCATGGGCGCAAGGACCACCTTCGATGACCTGGTCAGGCTTGCGGGGGGAATTAACGCAGCCGCTGAAGCAGGCCTGTCCGGCTGGCCCCAGGTAAATCCCGAGGCGATCGCAGGGATGGCTCCAGACGTCATCGTCCTGATTGGCAACGACGCGGAAACGACGCAAATGAAAGAACAGCTGGTGAGCCTGCCCGGCTGGCGGGATACGCCTGCCGTGCGGGGCGGCCATTTTGCCACACCCAGGACAGCCGACTTGCTTGCGCTGTCCCCTGCCGTCCTGCAAGCCGTGCCGGCGATCCGCGCAGCCGTACTCCAGGTCCGAAACCTGGCCATGACCGTGCCGACAGGTGCAGCGCAGTGATCCGTATCTCGCGGACAAACCAATGGCTGTTGATGATTGGCATGGCCATGGTGCTGACCTTTCTTGCGGCTCTGCTCATCGGCGTTGACATGCAAAGCTTCCAGACCGGTTTCTCCGCGACGCGAGAGATCATCGCGACCTTTCGCCTGCCGCGAACAACCATCGCACTGACCTGCGGCGGATTGTTCGGTTGCGCAGGAGCAATCACGCAAAACCTGTTTCGCAATCCGTTGGCGTCACCCTCCATCCTGGGCATTGAAGCCTCCGGCAGCCTGTTTGTGACGATGGCCTTGTTGTCGGGACTGGGCACGATTTTTCAGCCTGCGCTTGTCACGGGCGCCGCGTTGACTGGGTGCGCTGTCGCCATGTTGGCGATCCTCAAGCTCGGTGCTGGACGGGGCAAGGAGGAAGCGCAAAACAATCGCCTCATCCTGTGCGGACTGGCGCTGACCACTGCGGCAGGATCCATCAGTTCGCTCCTCCTGTCGCTGTCGATGAGCGAACCCGGAAAGGCCGGGCCGCTGCTCCATTGGTTGCTGGGCAGCCTGGCAGGGAAACACTGGACCGACCTTGCCATTGCGGCACCACTCGGGATCGCCGGCCTCTGGCTGGCATGGACAGCAGGTCCGGCCCTGGACGTCCTGGCATTGGGCAGGGACGTTGCCAGGACCTGCGGAATCCGTGTCCAAACCACCACGAGGCAATGTGTGATCGCAGTTTCCTTGATGGTGGCCGCATCAATTGTGGCCGGGGGGTTACTGCCCTTTGTCGGCCTGGTTGCACCGCACATCGCGCGCACTTTCTCGTTCAAATCAAGGCAACTTTTGCCAGCCAGCTTCTGCACGGGTGCAATTCTGGTGATGGTCTCCGATGTGATCGCGCGCACAGCAGCCGGTGCACAGGAATTACAGACGGGCGTCATCACCGGCGTGATCGGCGGCCCTTTTTTCCTCTGGTGCATGTGGCACGCAGGATCCTACGCCGATGCACAAAACGAAAATTCCAGAGGTGGCGCGGCATGAGCCCTGAGCAAACTGGAAAATCCTTGCGCCATCTCTTTGCCTTTCGAAGCTGCATCAGCGCCAGCATACGGGAGATTCAGTTGCTGGACCGGGGGCCACTCCTGCGGCGGGGTTTCACCCGCGAATTCCCGCCGGGAAAGATATCGCTGGTGGTTGCACCAAACGGTTCTGGCAAATCCACACTGCTGCGCTGCATCGCAGGAATTGTTGAACCATCGACCGGATCGATTGTTTTCCAGCTTGACGGATCAGAGATTAAATTGCCGGAAGATCCGGTAAAAAAAGCGGCCGTGATCGCCTGGCTGCCGGCGGAGGACGACTTCGCATTCCCGCAAGATCCTTTGGATTTAACGCTCGCCGGGCGATGGAGATTTCACCAGGGAAAACCTTCACAGAACGACATCGAAGCCGCTCAGGCGTGCATGATGGCCACGGGATTGCCCACCGACCTTTCCATCCCGGTGAACCAGCTGAGTTCCGGTCAAAAGCGACGCTTGAACCTGGCCCGGGTTCTTTGCCAGGACGCTGACATTTTGCTGTTGGACGAGCCGTTTCGCGGACTTGACAACACAGGTCGCGCCAAGGTTTCTGCATTGCTTGAATGGCTGGCACAGGCTGGACGGACCATCATCATTGCGGATCCACTGGAGGCAAACCCGGCGATGCAAGATTTAAGGTGACGCCTGCTTCATGACTGCCATGGCCCAAACGCGCAGATCGCTGGCCAGCCTGGCAGTTTCCCGGGCCAAGTGAAGCTTTTGCTGTGCGTCAAGCGAAGCATGAATCGCCGACAAGGACTTGCGCCTCATTGCGCGGACACGAGACTTCATTTCCCTTGCCTGGCTGCCAAGGAAAGCATCCGGATTCGATGCGTAGGCGCGGCAATCCTCTGCCAACTTGACCGGGTTGGCACGATTCCTCAAAAGCGAAGCCAGAAAAACCCCCTGCGCCTCACGAGAATAAGCAAGATAATCGCGTTCCCACTGGCCAGCCTGGTCTTTTTCTCCATCAATTTCTTCGATCAACTGCTTTTGACGCGTTGACAACAATCCGGTCCAGCGTTCAGTGCTGCTGACCTGATCCTCCCGCTTTTTACGGCGATATTGGGCAAGCCCGCCGTTTTTCTCCGGATCGTGTTCGTCATTCCGTTCCTCGATCTTTTCCTTGAGAAGTTCAACCTGGTCTGGCTCAAGTGAAGCCATCACTGGGGCAAAGGTGTCACAGGCTTCGACCAGTATCCCACGAACACTGCCTTCGATCTGTTCCGCGACCACCGAAGGATCAGAAACCTTGCCCGCCGATTCAATCAATCCGGCCAGTTCACCTAACCTGGATTCCGCAATCCGACGGGAGAATACGCGCAACTTCTCCGCAAACAAATCCTGCTGCTTGCGATCCAGATCCAGATAGCGCACAGCCATGCGCCCGGCGAGCCATTCGTGGTTATCCAACAGGATCCGCCGCATCGAACAGCCGGATACCAGCACCACTGCCACCAGGATCAAAATGCGACTGATCCAGCGCTTACTTGTGTTTGAATACCTTGACGCCATCCCAGCTATCATCCAGGTTCATGTCCTTCAGTTCCACAATCCGTTCAAGATAAAGGTTCGTTGCCTTGTCGTCCGGGCGGATGGTCATGCACTCCATGAATAGCTTTTGCGCCCTGGCCCAGTCGCGCCCAAGGTAAGCTTTGCGCGCTTCGTTGAAGCTACCGGTAAATTCACGAAGCAGGGACTCCCGCCCCTGGCCCAGCGCATCGGGGCGCATCAATTCGTAGACCCTTACCGGCTCGAGCTTGCCCTTGACCCGGATCGTATCAAGATCACGCAGGTGAAAATCCTTGCGCGAAATCTTCGCATAAGTCCGGTCGCTGAGCATGATCTTGATGCCGTATTCCTTGGTCAATCCCTCAAGGCGCGAACCTAGATTTACGTTGTCACCCATCACGGTATAGCAGAAACGCTCGTCCGAGCCCATGTTACCGACCGACATCGGACCCGTGTTGAGGCCGATACCAATGTCCACAACAGGCAGCCCCATGCGCGGAAAATCCACCCGCAAACGGTCGAGCTCGTAAAGCATCTTCAAGGAGGCCTCACAGGCAATATCAGCCGTGTTCGGCAGTTCGACCGGCGCACCCCAGAACGCCATGATCGCATCGCCGATGAATTTGTCGACCACCCCCTTTGATTGAAGGATGATCTTCGTCATGGGCGTGAAGTAGAGGTTCATCAACTCGCAAAGTTTTTCCGGCGACATCGATTCTGAAATGGTTGTGAAATCGCGCACGTCGCTGAAGAAGACTGTCAATTCCTTCTTCTCGCCGCCCAGCTTCAAGGCATCAGGGTTGTCCAGCACCTGCTCAATGACGTCGGAACTCAGGTACATCGAGAAAGCGCCCTTAACTTTTTTCTTCTCGCGTTCCTCGGTCAGGTACCGGTAAGTGGTGATGATCAGGTAGATGCTGCCCGTCGTGAATATTGGAGCAGCCGCAGCCACCCATAAGCCCTTACCAAACCAGAACATGCGATCAGCACCCAGGAAACCGAGCACGAGCAAAGCCGTGCCAGCTGCAGAGATGGAGGCAGGAAAGAAGCTGACCAGAATCGTGGTGAGCAATCCGATCGCGGCGATCCCGGCAAATTCGTAAAGGAAAATGGTAGATGGACGGCGCATGAACCGGCCCGAAATCACGTTATCGATAAAAGCGGCATGGTTTTCGACACCATCGATCACGGCGTCAAACGAGTTGGCACGGATATCGTTGATCCCTGTCGCAGTTGGTCCTGCGAGAAGCAGCCCCCCCTTGAGCTGCTCACGCTGCTCCGGAGTGAACGCGTTGTTTACGGCATCGACGAAACTGAAGTGCGGGAAGGTGACACGACCACCCAGATGGTTGATCATGGCCCGTCCGCCCCCAAATGGATCCACGGGCAAGGTGATGTAATCCGCAAGATCAGATGGATTGACCAGATTGATCTCTGTGATCCCTTGCTGGTCGAACAGCACAGCAGGTTCCCGCCCCAGGGCGCTGGCAGCCATCTTCAAGGCAAGACTGGGCATGAGGCGGCCGTCAACGTTCCGGACCAGGGTAATCCAGCGGATGATCCCATCATGATCCGGGTCGTTATTGAAGAAAGCATGGTGATCGCTCGACTGGTTGATCAACGGGATATTTGCTGCAATCCCGGAAGAGCTGATCATGGGGTAAGAGGACACTTCCTTGCCAGGATGCAGCACCAATCCCTGGATTGACGAACCCGCCATCTGCTCGATTCCAGCAAATGGCTTGCTGCCTGCTGCTTCTGCCTCTTCCTTGGAGACATAATAGAAGTACCCAAGGATGACGTTCCCGAAGTCTTTGATGGCGCGCGCCAGACTGACGTCCCCGGGGCTCGGGCCGGAAGCTGCGCCTTGGATTTGTGCCCACTGACCGGCATCAAGCTTGCCGGATGCCGATGGCAACACGTCCGCCAGCAGTGTGCGTTCTGGCTCGCTCCACGTGATGTCCATGCCCACCCAGCTGACGCCGGCGGCCTTGAGGTTCGCAAATGCTTTTTCATAAACCGTGCGCGGAAAAGGCCAACGCCCGATCGCGCGCACCGACTTCTCGTCGATCGCAAGGATGCCCACCTTTGACGCCGGCTTGAGCGGACCACGCATCCTGAACCTGACGTCGAGCACCTTCGCTTCTGCCACCTTCAAGGCTTCGACCCACACAGATTGCCGTTCAGTGACATACCCGAAATGGGTCCAGACAGCCGCGCCGGTCAGGAACAGCCCCAGCGACAGAGGAATGCCATGTTTGCGCAAGGCCGCGAGAGCATTGATTTTATTAAAACGCCCAGCCTTTGCGTTGGACCCACCTGATTGCCCGGATGTCGCTGCCATGTCCTTGATCCTCGCTTGAACTTCCGCTGTGGAATCGGCGGATTCGGCATGTATTTCGGCCAACCAGGGACAAAGTTCAGCAGGCCCGGCCATTCGGAGTTGCATGGCAACCAGCACTGGGATATCCAACCTGCTGGAAAGTTTCCCCAATCACAGGTATTTTGAGCCAGTTGGAGTTGGCAAGAAATTCCATCGCAGAGAGGGTGGGCGCGTGTTCGGAAACCTGTTTGGC
>JBEGVZ010000113.1:0-6337 GCA_041178085.1 Pseudomonadota bacterium
CGAGCATTCGACGGACTTTTCGTTAGCCAACCACTCGCGTCCGTGGGCGATTCGTTCAGGTAAGAACCGCTGGTTCATCGCAGAGAGTCCGTTCTCTTTCATTACAGAAGACGATCGCTACCTGATCATGGCTGATCTTTTGTTCGACATGTTGGACGAAAAACCCAGACGGCGGGCAGGCCCGCGTCCAGCTCTGGTTAGGGTGGAGGATGTGACACCTGCCATGGATCCCTGGTTGGTGCGTGAGATGAGCCGGGCGCTACATGAAGAAAAAGTTCTATTCGCGATCTCGGTGGTTCCAATCTTCACCGACCCATTGTCTTCTATTTCTGAGCTGGCTGAATATTCATTTGTGCCCATGACAGCGCAGCCGATCATGCAATCGTTGTTGCAGAAGAATGTAATGGACGGAGCCAGTATCGTCTTTCACGGTGTGACCCACCAGTCGGGGAGATATCGCAACCCATTCAGTGGATGTTCCGGGGACGACTTTGAATTCTGGGATAAACCCCGGAACGGACCGATATCAGGCGACAGTGCGGCGTTTGTCATCAATCGACTGGAGACAGGCCTGAAAGTCCTTCGGGACTCCGGACTGCAACCTGTCGCGTGGCTTACACCTCATTACCAGGCTTCACCACTTGACTATGTTCTTTTCGGGCAACTTTTTCGTTGGAACATCGGTCGTGTCATCTATTTTCCATCAAAAGTCACTCATCCGCCCGAAATTCCAAATGACCATCGAATGGACGTCGCCACGGCAGTGCGCCCAGGGGCGCGCCTCCTCCATGCGCAAATGACTGCGGTGGAAGCCGCGCCAGGCATTTTGCCAACCGGTCAGTTCTTCCCCTACGAAATTTTCCGTGATGCTTACGGCCAGAGGATTGTGCCGGAGAACCTCGGTAATCTTCAGCCTTATTTGAACAACCAGGTTTTGAAATCCAGGACCGTTGACGAAATTTTGGCGTCAGCCAGGCGCAATCGCGTCTTGCGTGATTCCTGGGCTTCGCTCTTTGTTCATCCTCTGATGATCGATTCAAGGACCAATTCTGGAACTGGTCGATTTAGCGGGGACACATCAGAGGTTCGACGTCTTGTTCGCACCATACGTGCCATGGGTTACGAGTTCATCAATTTGACTGCCTGGATCGAAGACCAAGAAAGTTCCGATAATGCTGTGTTTGAACGATACATTCCCTCAATGCCCTGAACCATTGGCCGGTTCGATTTCAGGAATGCGATGGAAGCAGGCCATCATGGCCGTATGCCTGCATATGATCACCATTACGAACGTCATGGCGCAGAACCCGGCGCTTCCGCCACCGGCAGAGGTCTTGGCCCAGGCCGCCTTGGGGCCGGCGGACATGATACGCATCATTTCGATCGTTGATCCAGCAATTGCAGAGATTCCGGATAAGCAAACATTGTACGGATATCTGCTGACATTGCCGGAGCTGCGCCGCCTAGCCAGCAGCTATGACTTTGATTCTTTCGGTGGCAGCCCGGTTGACCCTTTTGCAGCAAGAATTACCCGTGCAGCCGCAAAATGGATCGATCTGTTCGAAGATAGTGAAGAGGTCATCAATGTCTTCCTGAAATTTGCGAGTGACCAGATCCGCTACAGTGCAGGGGAGGAGCAAACGGCGCGCGTCATCGTCGAAAGCGATATTGAAAAACTCCTGGTCTGGCAGAAGAAGGCGCGCCTTGCCCTTTTGACGCTGCGCGAGGTCAAAGCCCAAGTCTATGTCACGGAATCCTACGAAAGTGTTCAGGGAATTGTAGTCGCGCGGATCTTCGGAGGATCCAGCTCCCTCGACTCGCGACAGGTCGACGACTTGCTATCAAACCTCGATTCCCGTGCTGCCGTTGAGTCGTTGCTTGAAAAGACAGCGGCGTTGCTGTCTAGCGCTGCTTCAGTCCCTGAATTCAATCGTCTGCTGGAAATTGCGGTCGGGTTGAACAAACAAGCAGGGCGCGTCGAAGACAGGGTTGTGGCGGATGCGATCTCCGGGCCGGCGTCTCTTTTCTGTGTAGAGATTCTGGTAAGGATCGCATCGATAGGGCTCGTTCCGGACCTTTCCTTTGCTGACAGGATCCCTGAATCTTTGAATGGCATTCAGGCGACAAACGTCGCAGGCAGGGTTGCTGGCTTGAAAGTCGCCCTCATCAAAGAAGAGCAAGCGGAGTTCTTTTTTGACCTGGTCAATGGTTTGATTACCCGCTGCGAAGCGCTGGGTTTAAGGCAGGATGCGGCCGCGCTTGCTCCGCTCGCTGCCCAGCTAGCACCTTTGCTTTTGTTCGTGCCGTCGACTTTCGAGGGAACGTATCAAGTGCAGGTTGGTAGCCAGCCCGGAAGGCTGACGTTGCTTGATAGTGGCAACGGTGAATTGATGCTCGGATTCAGCCTTAATTCCGCTCAGGTCAGGGTTGATCCAGAGCCGGACGGCTCGACGGGAGCCGGAGTCGTTTCATTCTCAATTTTTTCGATTGCGTTCAACAAGGCGACCGGGATGTTTGAAGGTGCTCACCGGACACCTCGCTCCAGCCTCTATCCGACTGGCCCATCCGCAAATATGCTGGTCCAGTTTTCTTTGACCGTAGTGGACGGCAAGTCTGTGATCTCTGGTCGGCTCAGTTCTGCGGGTGCGACATGGTCTGGATTTCAAGGCTTCAGGGTTGAGACCACCGTTTCCTCCGCACCCAATGGTGACGCTTCACCAGGGCCATCCGGTTCCTACCGCTGTATTGGATCTGATACATTTTGTGCCCTGAATATTGTCAACCAGATACAGTTTTTCAGCGGCAACATCGTTTTGGACGACCGTTACATGACAATTCCCTTGCCGTATGGATTTTTCGACACAAGAAGGCGTTTGTTGTTCATGAATTCCCTGGAGCTCGCCAGCGGTTCGTTCGTCCAGCTGAGGGGATCGTTTTCTGAAGGAGGCAAATACTTTCATGGTCAATATACCGTCGCGGGTATTGGCAGTCCGCGCAAATTTGAAATGGAGAGGGTCGATGAGAACGTCGTCGTTCATTAGGCAGATATTGCTCCGGGCATCCTTTTGTTGCCTGTTACCGGCGTTCATTTTTGATGCATCGGCCATTGGCGCTGTCGATGAGGAAGTGGAAACGAGCCCTTACGTCATTCTCTACGCAAGACGCATTGACATCGTGAAAGTAGAGATTGAAAGGCAGCGTTATGCGGTGGATTTAGCGGACGCAAATTTTCGTCGTGTGGAGCGTCTGCTCCCCTCTGGCGCGGCGAGCCGGGAGGAATACGATGAGCGATACGCCATGCTTGGGATGGCAAAGGCAAGGCTCAAAGACCTTGAATTGCGCGTACAGGAAGAACAAGCCCTCTATGAAATTGCCCGCCTCCGCATTGCCAATGGACTCGACATGCCGATTTGCAGGGTGAACATCTGAAAGTACGGGAGTCTTGACCCCGGAAGATCTGCTGAAATTGGCATGCGTCCTGCTTCTGTCGTCGCATGTTGAAGATTTCGAAATTCAATCTTGCTGGCTTCTCGTTCATGCTCTCATTCGTCGGGCCTGCTCATGGTGCATCTTTTGATGTCATCAACGAATTCTACGGGGAGGTGGCCTCCCTCGTGCCGGATGCATTGTCCCGTGATGGGAGTCGCGCCTGGCAGACCATGATGATCGCGACAACGCGAATCCCCTTGCGGCTCAATCCATCGACTTCTGTTATTAGCCCCATCCTGTCGGCAGGATTTTCATCGATATCGGGGACGTTTGCGTCGACTGGCGTTCTGGTCTCGACTCCATGGTTACCCAATTTTCCTGGTGTATATGCCGGTGCAAGGGTTGAGTGGCGCGCATTCGAGCGTGGTGAATCTTTGCTTCTTGTCAGTGCCTCTGGTGAGGCCCGTCAGGGAGAATATCTGCGTTTTAATGCAGGTGGTGACGTCAGCCGGCTTGCCGCATCAGGCCAGATCAGGGCGATGCTTGATGCATTACGGTTTCCTGGGTTGACCCTCGGAGCCGGCGTTGGGGGACAGGTCTATCAGAGTGAAGGAGTTGTCTCCAGCGCACCCCAGGCGATCACAGAGCTCCGCTGTTCATTCGCTAAATCCTTCTTGGTTGACCTCATGGCCAGGGCTTCACCCGGTGATGTCTCTCCTCAGTTCGTTCTTAGCTTCGGGGGCGCCTTGTGATGATGGAGCAGGTCAACGACTGGTCCTACCTTTTAGGGTTGGTTGCCTATTTCTCGGTTATCGGTGTGTTTGTCGTGTCCGGATTGGATGATTTGTTCATTGATCTGAGCGCCATGTTGCATCGACTCGGACCAGAGCTGATTACCAGCGATGGGTTGAGGGAATTGAAGCAAATTCCCCCCCGCAGGTTTGCGATCATCGTTCCTGCGTGGGACGAATCAAAGGTCATTGGGCGGATGCTAGCCGGCAATCTGGCGCGCATCGATTATCCGGCAGACAAGTATTGCTTCCTGGTTGGTGTTTATCCGAATGACCAAGCCAGCATCGATGCTGTGCAGAGGGTCGCGGCGTCCTATCCCAATGTCAGGGCAATCATCAGCCCGATCCCAGGCCCGACCTCCAAGGGACAGATATTGAATCATGTTACGCGCTGTCTTGTAGAGGGCGCCTGCGGCATCGAACCGGAATGGGATGCGATCTTGCTGCATGATGCCGAAGATTTGATCCATCCGTTGTCGTTGTGGCTTCTGAATGAACGCCTCAATCATAACCATTACGTTCAGATTCCTGTTTTTTCCCTGCCCCTGTCTTGCAGCCACTTGGTTGCTGGCACCTACATAGATGAATTCGCCGAATCCCATACGAAAGATGTTCTTGTCCGCTCCTGGATGGGTGCTTCCCTGCCATCTGCCGGTGTGGGAACTGCCTTGAGAAGGGATCTTGTCGAGCACCTCCTTGCTGGTCGTGGGCAGGACGGCAAGCCCCGCGATTTTCTGCTTGGTGAACTGCTGAATGAGAAAAGCCTTACGGAGGACTACGAACTAGGGGTTCGCGTGGGGTTGACAGGATTCAAGCAGAACTTTGCCGTCAGCTACATGATTTCCCCGGAAGGGCGGCGCGACTTCATCGCTACGCGGGAATATTTTCCGCGTGGATTTTACCGTTCTATCCGTCAGAAAACGCGCTGGACCATGGGTATAACCATGCAGGGCTGGCGAAACCTTCGCTGGCCGGGCCGCTTTCGCGATCGATATTTCCTGTTCCGGGATCGCAAAGGACTTGTGACCAATCCAGCGGCCCTTCTTGGGTACCTGGTCATTCCGATAGGATTTAGCGCGGAGCCCGTCAGTGTCGCCTTGATGATGGTCATCTCTTTGCTTGCAGCGAACAGAATGGCGCAGCGGTTCCTTTGCGTGCGGAACGTCTATGGTCTTGCGACCGCTGCGATGTGCGTGCCGCGTTGGCCTGTCGCTTGCATCATCAATGCCGCTGCAACGCTTCGGGCTGTCAAGCAGCACACGGCAAGTTGTGTGTCTGGGCATGCGGTGCGCTGGGTCAAGACCGAGCACGACTTGCCTGAAGGTTTCGGGACTTGATGGAGTTGGCCTGTCTGGGTTGGGCGATCTTAATTGAACTGCGGGAGTTGTCTGGTGCAAAATCGATCCATCGTTTTTATCTATTCAGTGTTTGTTCCCTTGCTTGCGTTGGCAGCCCGGCCGGCATCTGGTGAGAATGTCGTCCCGAAGGTGATGGGCATCAGCCTGACGGAGCTGGGCTCTCACGTGTACGATGCGGCGCCTCCCGGCAGTCCTCCCACCGAGGCGCAGATCATGGTCGACCGCCTTGCCGTACTTGGCATCAAGCAAATCAATTTGTCGCCGCGTGCCATCATGAAGGATCCCCGGGGAAGCGAGGTCATTCCAGCTATCCAAGGGTCTGAGCGCAGCAAGGAGCGGGATCGGTACCTGCGGCTGATCCGCTACATCCATGACAAGGGAATCTCAGTCGGCATTCGCCCTATGTTTTTCGTCGTTGATGCTAACGGCAACACCCCCTTACGAGAAAACTTGCCTGATGGTTCCGTCAAGGAATGGTGGCACGGGAACATCCAGCCACAAGATCCCAATGCTTGGTTTGAATCGTTCAAGACCTTTCTCGACATTTATTTGCCCGTCGTCCGGGCAGGGAAAGTTGAGGAATTCACCATTGGCGCAGAGCTTTACTCGATGACGGTCGGCATCGAGGACCAGTGGATGGAGAATCCCCACGGATTCCCTGGGCGCTGGGTTGAGCTCCTCAAGCACGTGCGTTCAAAAGTCGGCGCTGGAACAAGGCTCATGTACGACATCAACTTCACGGACGACAAGGTGGCCGGA
>JBEGVZ010000114.1:0-66881 GCA_041178085.1 Pseudomonadota bacterium
GCGCACGCCGCTGGCATGTCCCTCTGAGGGACTTTGTAGCCGGGTGTCTTGAGCGCTCGATAAGTGGCGACAAGTTCCGAAACTGGATCCCGGTGTCCATCTGCAGCCAGATAAAAGCCCTTGGTATCCACCATGCCTGACTCAGCACCGAAGAGGCTGCGCTGGTAAAACAGGATGCGCTTCCATTCCGTAGAACTGCCGGGAGATGCCAGCTTCTCTATAACGCCAACCGGTAAGGGGGCAAGGTCAACTGCATGGGCGTCTGCGACCGGATATGAGCTGGCCATCAGCAACCAAACAAGAAAGGGGGCCTGAAACCGGCCCCCTTTCCCCATGCCATCAGTCAGAAAACAACGGTCAAGAAACAGACGAAGCAAGGAAATCAGGCCCGGTCGCAGTTGCTTGCGACATTCTCATTGGCCTTGATCTCTTCACGCAGCGTGCTGAGAACCATTTTGGAGTCGTTGGAATTGAAGATCGACTCGTGCTTGTCCTTGCACAGCTGGCGCAGGGCCTCGGTGCCTTCTTCGCTGCAGCCAAGAACTTCTGCGAGAGCATCCATGCGCTCACCGGATCCTTGCGCAGCTTCCTTGGTAATGGTGTTCAAGTTAGCAGCAATGAATACTTCCTGCTCGACTTGGGCGACTTCGCGGGGTGCTTCGCTACAGTTGGACGTACCAGAAGTAATTGCCGAAGTCTGCGGCACGATCCAGTTATTCAAAACGAAAGCACCGATCTGGGGCAGCATTTCGTTGCGGTCGATCACCATGGCACCGATGCCACATCCAGCCATGCCGTATGCAGGCAGTGCGTCTGAGCTGCCACTCGCTTCCTCAGCAGCAGGGGCTGCTGCTTTCTTGGGCGCACCTTTTTTGGCAGCGGGTGGTGCGGAAAAAGCGACCGGAGCGACAAGAACAAAACTGGTAACTGCAAGAATCTTTCTCAACATATCAAGTTTCCTTTTTTTAAATTGGTGGTAACTCGGGCGATCTCACGCCCCGGATCACATGACCAGGCGGTTGCAACCTTTTGCGGTCTCGCTATTGCCTTGCAGGGCTTCCGTTGCAGCGTCGCGAATTTTCTCGACACCCGGATTGGCAAAGATTGCATCGTGGTTATCAGAGAGAACCTGAACCGCGATGTCCTTGGAAGCGCCTTCGCAACCGAAAGTCTCGCCAAGGGCTGCAACCGTCTCACCGCCGCCCTGGGACATTTCTTTTTCGATCACGAGCAGGTTCGCCGTCAGGAACTGTTCCTGCTCGATCATGGCGGTCGTCACTTTGTCAGGTTTGCAGTTGGAGGTACCTGAGGTGATGCCGAAAATCTGGGAATAGGCCGTGGAGTTGGTCGTTGCAGCCGAAAGCTGGCTTCCGCGCTTGCCCATCACAATGGAGCCGAGTCCGCAACCTGCCATGCCGTACTTACGCGCAGCAAACGCGCTGCTCGACGCTGCAAGAACACCTGCTGCAATCAAAACCGGAAACAACTTCCTGACCATGATGACTCCCTTGCGAAGATGGACGATATGGAAATATTGTAATGGTACCACGGGGATGGCAAAAGCAAATAGCTCGCAGGATCAAGGGGAACTAACGTCATGAAAACCGCAATTTTGGCAATCTTATTCGGGGCACTGCTGACTTCTTGCACAGGCAGGACACCAGACGGCAAACCATGCCGTAAGAATTTTCCGGCCCTTCTGCCATCAACCAGCACGAACATGTCCGGGACTTGCCCGCAGTCTACTGCATACCTGACCAAGCCGGATGCAGCAGAAGCCACCAAGGCTCCCTAAGCCAGGGGACCGGTGTCGATGATTGATTCCCTCGACAGACCGTCGGCATTTGAGCCCGCCAACACGGCAAGGCTCATGGACATGCTTGCGCGTGAGCTTGAGGGCTACTTTCAAGCCTGTCAGTCAAGTGGCGGGCGGACTTTGCCTGGATCAAACCCGGACCAACTCGTCGCTTTAGCAAGATCGACGCTCACCGATGGTTCCGACAGGTACTCCGGCGAACACTTTCGTCAACTCGCAGCCACTGTGTTGGCGCATTCCCATCGCTTGCACGATCCGCGTTACATGGGCCATCAGGTGCCTCCGGCACTGCCGGCAGCGGCATTGTTTGACCTGCTTGGGCGCGCGGCAAACCAGGGTGCCGCCGTGTTCGAAATGGCGCCTTTTGGCACTGCGGCAGAAAAGGCGGTGATTCAGGAACTGGGGGCCCTCATCGGATGGCAACCCGGGAACTTTGCCGGTATCGGTACCCACGGGGGAACCCTCGCCAACGTCACGGCGCTGCTGGCTGCGCGAAACTTGCGTTACCAGAATGTCTGGCAGGAAGGCATGACAAGTGCCGACACCAAGCCAGCCATATTAACCAGCGCGGACAGCCATTACTGCATCGCAAGGGCGTGTGGAATCCTGGGCATCGGAACGTCCCAGCTGCTCAAGGTGCCGGTCGATGGAAAACGTCGCATGAACATCGCAGAGGCACGACGCACCATTCAACGTGCGCGTGACAACGGAATGGATCCGTTTGCCATCGTTGGATCGGCTTGCACGACGCCCACGGGCTCATTCGACGATCTGGCAGGAATCGGCGAACTTGCGCGGGAGGCAGGTCTTTGGTTTCATGTCGATGGGGCCCACGGGGCAAGCTTCCTGTTTTCACAAAAGCACAGACACCTTCTGAACGGGATTGAACAAGCCGACAGTGTGGCCTGGGATGCTCACAAGATGCTGTTTGTCCCTGCCCTTTGCACTTATTTGATCTACAAAAAGCGCGAACATAGCTGGGCGCCCTTCGCTCAGGACGCCCCCTACCTGTTCGACCCGGCGGATCCTTCCGGAATGGCCGAGTATGACGGGGGCTTGAGGACGTTCGAGTGCACCAAGGGTGCGATCTCACTCGGACTGTGGGGCATCTGGAGCCTTTATGGGCGCGACTTTATCACTTCGCTGATCGACGGTGTTACCGAACGCACAAAACGCTTCCACCAAATGATCACCGATGCCCCTGATTTTGAGGCAGCCCATGCCCCCCAGTGCAATATCCTTTGCTTCCGCTACGTTCCGCGGGGACAGGAACACGGCGTCGAGGCCATGTCGGCGCTTCAGCAAAAGATCAGGGCGCGCCTGCTTCGTGATGGAAAATGGTACATCACGGGAACCCGCATTGACGGAACCTACTGGCTACGGGTAACGATCATCAATCCTCTGACAGGGGAAAAACATCTCGCGGGCTTGCTGGATGCCATCCGGGAATGCATGCTGGCGGCTGCCGAAGGGGAGGGTGCTAAATGAAAGACTGGACACCGGAAGAGCTGCAAAAACATCTTGAGCAAGGGGATACGATTTTCCTCAAGCTGTGGAAGAAAGGCTGCGGTGCGTGCAAGTTGTCCATCCCGGCAATCGAGCGCATCGAGGCCGAGTTTGACAGTGGGCTTGTGTTTGGCCAGATCTCAACCGACGATCATCCAGGCATGCTTGAAGCATCGGGAACCGAGGTTCTGCCTGCGTTTTTTATATTCAAGAACCGCCGCGAAGCGGGTCGGGTCACAGGCTTCAAGGGACTGGAAAAATTACGCAGCTTTGTCTCTGAATCACTTGCGGGTTCTTAAGGGTATTTTCAGGAAGGTGCGCCCCTTCGCATCTGACGGAGGCATCACACCGCCATTGATATTCACCTGAACGCTGGGATGAATCAGGCGCGGCGCACTTAATGTCTTGTCCCTTGCACGACGAAACTCGATGTATTTCTCTCGCGTGGTCCCTTCCTTGATCTGGATGTTAAACTGTTTGGCTTCGGCGACTGTTGTTTCCCAGCGAAGATCGCGGCCGCCGGGCTGGTAATCATGTGCCACAAAAAGGCGCGTGGCATCTGGAAGACGGTAAATCTTTTCCACGATTGACTCGTACATGTCATCCGCACTGCCGCCCGGAAAGTCACAGCGTCCTGTGCCGCTGTCCGGCATGAACATGGAGTCGCCTGTGAACGCCACGACACCACCGTTCAGCACCCACGTCGAACAAGCAGGTGTGTGCCCGGGAGTATTCACGCATTTGAATTCCATGGTCCCTACCTTCAGGGTCTCGCCGTCCTTCACAAGGCGGTCAAACTGGTGTCCATCGGCCTTGAACCAATCTTCAAAGCCATAAACCTCGCGGAAAATCTGCTGGACCTCGCGAATCCGGTCACCGATGGTCAGCTTGGCCATCGGGAAAAATCTCTTCAAGACCTGCGCAGCAGAAAGATGATCGGCGTGGGCATGGGTCTCAAGCAGCATCTGCACGTTCAGATTTTTTTTCTTCACATGATCAACGATCAAGCTGACGGAAGCCTCTGAACAGCTGCCTGAAGCCGGGTCGTAATCCAAAACCGGATCGATGATCACTGCATCAAGGGTACGTTCGTCAAAAACGACGTAAGAGAGGGTGCATGTTTCCTTCTCAAAAAAAATCGAAGTATGGATGTCATCAGAAATCTGGGTCGTCGCAACGTGTCCAGTGATAGCAGCGGCTGGCATCTATCATGTCTCCCCTCAAAGGTTAGACAAAGGTTAACATGCCTTCCATGCCTGCTAAAAGTGTCGCATGCGGGATCAATTCGCGCGGCAAATTCCCTTGGCGCAATAAATCTGGAAGCGGTTTGTGGCACAACCCTCGCAGGCAATGACACACTTTGCGTCTGCGCGCAGCTTGTTATCCAGGGCAAGAAAATCTGCAGCGAATTTCTTGTTAATCACAAAGGGAGTGGCGCAACTCCGGCAGGCATCACCTGCAATCACACAATCCGAATCCACGTTGCAACGAGACCACTTTGCCGGCGTTTTGACCGCAGGCAGGCAACCACGCTCCGGTGCAGGTGAGGCACCGGAGGCGGCCAGAGCTGAAAGGACAATGATAAGAACCTTGATCAACGCAGAACCGACAAAGCTTTGATGGCAAAGTTTGCCGTCGGATCAGCCGTCGTCAAGTCGACCCACTTGCCGGCTGCCAGGTATCGGCTTTCGCCGGGTGACGCCTTAGACTTGACGATGGTTTTTGTCTTCGGGCCGCAAAGCAGCACTGGAACATTCGATGTCCGGTCAAAAGCATGACCGCCTTTGGAAAGCTCGACGCTCACGTGAAAAGACTCGCCCGGCTCCAGGGCAACTTCATTTGGCAAATCAACTGTGTGCAGGCCTTTGTTTGCCTCGTGACCAGCCACCCATGCGACTTCACCGCCCAGCGTTGTCCCATCAAAGACCTTGTAGATGCGCACCATGTAGTCGCTGTCGTGTTCTGTTGTATAAAAGCTCACCGCTTTCAGAAACTCTCGCGATGCAAGACCCATCGCGCTGCGCGCGGAAGGTCCTTTTGCAGTGAAGGAGTTGACGGCATGCAGGACACCCTTTTTGGTGTCACGCCAGCCGTGATAGTCATGGAAATAAATACGGTCGTAGGCAAGGCGCTCGACATCACGGAACGACACTGCTCCCATATCAGGATGCCGTCCAGATACCTTGTCTTCGTATGAGATCCAGAAATAGCCGTTTTTGCCCCAGTCGGTCCCCCAGCTGTTCTTGATCAGCCAGGCGCCTGGCTTAGATGCCTGGGTTGTCTTCGAGTCATCCCACCCAGCGATGGCGACGGCGTGGTTGGCCTCGTCAGTGCTGGAGACCGGCTGGTAGAAAGTTCCAGCGCTTGAATTGTAGAACTTGGTTGCCCAGGCAAGGGCAGTCCCCACCACACCGTGGTTCCGGACTGCCTCCTTGATCCGGCGCCTTGCGTCGACCTGGTTTTCTGAAGCCAGCCACTCGACATGGCGCGGATAGTAATAATGGTACCCGGCAACGGATTCGCCTGGCGGGTTGGTGTATGACTGCCCGTCAATGTCGCGTACCGCGCCGCCCCGGGACAGGTATGCCGTCGCCACCAGGAAGTCACCGCCCTCGTGAACCGTCAGACCGTTTTTGACCGGAGAGGTATCAAGATTGAAGTGCAGGTTGAAACCATTCCACCAGTCCAGGTGGTATTCGGCAAGATTCGCTTCCCCCGTTTCCTGCTGGGCGGTCCATTCACCACTCAGCAACAAGTTGCTCTCCAGCGCGGCTGCTGTGGCGTGAGTCCAGCAGGTTCCACCACTTTGCCTTTTCACGCTGGAAACAAGGTTACGTCCTTCAACGTTACGCAGATCAAGCGCGGGCGGAAGATCTTGTGCGAACAGAGACGATGAAATGGCGGTGAATAGGAATGCCATAGCGATACGGACAGTGGTTTTAATACTGGCAAGGGGCAGCATGCGATCAATCTCCTGCGAACTTTATTTGTTTGTCCCGTTGGGAAAAAACAACCTGTTGTTCTCAAGATTAGCACAGGAGATTGCAAAAACAGGAAAGGCTGGTCTGACGGATTTTGATCTATCAGCCCAGCTTCTGAGTTGGAATCTTTAAATCAGCTTTTTCGGATCAATCGCAAGGATCTGGTGGCGATGACGGAGCCACTGGCATCACGGATCAAAACGGTTATCTCCTGACCAGGGGAGGCTGGCCATATCGCCGGTCCGAATATTACGGACTGATCACGTCTCTCAGCGAGGGCGATCGCTGTCTCTGGTCCTGTGCACTGGGACTTGCCAGCGCAGATCGATGCGGAGGTACCCTCCAAACGAGTTGAACCCACATAAATTTCTAAGGCATCGCCTGATGTCTTTGACAATAAAACACTGACTGGATTGGTCCCGTTGTCCGGAACGGTCACACTGGAAGGTGCGCAGGGAAATTCCTGGACCTGATCCTTACCCCTTAGCTCACTGTCCCAGCCGCCGACAGCAGTGGCAAGGCAGTGAGCCTGGTCCGTCTCGGACAGACCGCAGATATTGGCGCCACCACCTTTGACAAGTTCCTGCATCCAAGACCTTGTTTTGCTTAAGGTCAAATTTGTGTGGAGCGAGAACTTTTGTCCCTCGGTGGACATGCGCGAGGCAACGCCAAGCACCTTGCAGTCATGAAAGAGGGGTCCACCGGAATCGCCAGGGGAGACGGCCACATTAGAGGCACTGCTGCCGTAGTTCGATATGATCGCGTCGTCATCGTCCATGCGGGCGATAGTATTGTAACCCCACCGCTTCGCACCGACTCCCGTGTCCGGCATGTTCTCGGAAGAGTATCCGACCAGAAAAACCTTGGCGCCACGCCGGGGGGCCTCCATCTGCAGCGGGAAATAGTTTTTGAAGGTGTTATCAGGGAATACGCCAATAGCAACGTCGTAGCGGTAATTCGTGTTGATATAACCCGGGTGAACAAAAAGGCTCGTCGAACACGCCCCGACTGAGGGATTGTCTGGATTCGCCAAGTTCTTATTGATGCAGACCTGGTCAGGCATGCGGCCCATGGACCCTTCCGGGGTTCCACTGCCCGTGCAGTGAGCTGCATAGAGGAGGGTATTGTGCGATACGGCTGTGCCCGTGCAGTTGCCAAGCCAGTGCACTGCCGGCACTCGGTTCTTGCTCTGGGCTGTGATGGATGTACCCGAGTCGATTTTCAGATCGCTGCCCTTTGTCGTTAGCATGGGGTGGCAACCCCACACGGGCAAGATCGTCATCAGCGCAAGAATCCGAACCGCACGATCCAGGGAAAATCCCATGGTTCACCCCTTGAGAATAACTGCTCAATGAGCGACCTTTTCGGAATTTTCCAAGAAAAACTTTAGTGAAACCTGGCGAAGAGAATTTCTGCAATGCTGGCGGCAGGTTACGACCCATCCGCCAGCGTTATTGAAGAACCGTCAAATCGAGACGCCCAGGTAAACCCGCAGCAAGCGAGCAGATGGATCAGGTTTCAAGTCGCCCCTGGTTTTATCTGTCTTGACATCATCTTCGGTCAGGGAAATTTTCGCCTTGGAAACATAAACTGGCCAATAAACCCCAATCCAGTCGACTCCTGCATGGACGCCGCCCCAGTGCCACTGGCTGCCAATTGAAAGTTCCGGGCCCATGTCCCAGAAGCTAATTTCATAACGTGTGTCCTTGCCGGTGAATGAGGAAGTCATCAGGTCCAGAAACTTGTTTTCGCCGTAAGTCTGGCGATGGATCAGCCCCAGGTTGGTGTGGAGCCTCGTAGTCCAGAAATTTCTCGAACGGATTCCGCGCGACAAAGAGTGGCCAAAAAATACGGTGGTTGCCTCTTCGATGTAGCCTTCGACAACCCAGTCCGGATTGATGTGGTAACCGCCGGATGCAAAGCGTGCGATGCCGTTTGAGTAACCGTACCCTGCGTCAAAGGTAACCTTGCGGCCAATGCGGGGACTGCTGCTGCCCACGGCGCCTGTTGCCTCATCTGCCGCCCGGGCGGAAAAAGAGACGCTCATTGCGACAAAAATCACTGCAAAATTGAATGCTTTCTTACACCACACGTTACACCTCCCCACAAGAGACGCGGTTGATAGCGCGATCCGATCAAATTTGCCAGCCCTTCTTGGTGGTTGCACGATCGGGCTCAACATTTTCTCCGATAATCCGACTTTGGTTTGATTTGCCAAACAGGAGGAGCGGATATGCGCTTGTCGAAAATGGTCTGCTTGGTTATCGCCCCGCTGGCGATTCTTATGGGGACAGCGGCTTGCAAAGTCGGTACCTCGAAACTGGCTTCAGACGGCACTTCTTGCGACGCGGAAAAACTGCGCTTGCTTCTCGAGGAGCTGTCAAGGATCCCAGGCGCCACTGGCCCATCCCACGCCATAGCCCTGACCGCTGACTCCGAAGCACAGGGTCTCATAACTTTCTTCTCAATGGGCGACAGCTCCATCCGGGCCGGACTGGTGGAGGCCATCAACCTGGCCCCTGCTCCTGGCTGGGACACTCCGATGGGTCGGGCCTGTGCTGCATACTCCATGAAGAAGGCCAGGGAGCGCTGCAATTCATCCCGAAATTGCCCGACAACTGGCTGGTTTGGCTACGGGGACATTGACACAACCAAGGAGCCCTACACCCAATACCGGTCTGAAGAGAACGCCAATTGTGCCAATGGCATTCGCGGTTACGTTGAGAAACGTTCCGGGAGCAATCCTGGCCAGAACAACGACAATGGTTTACCCGGCGGACCGACGCCCGGACAAGGTGCTCTGGATCCTTCCGCCCAGGGGGCGGACCAGCGGCGCGCACGCCTTCAGGCTCAAATCGATGCCTGCAAGCGCGACATCGAACAGGCCAGCCGAAGAAACCAAGGCGGATCTGGAGCCCAGGTCTCTGAAATCGAATTCCGCGCCAAATGCGAAATGGCAGGGGGCACCGCGGTAAACCTCGAACCGCCATACACCTGCCAATGCGGCTCGGGTCGCCAGATTGATCCTTATAAGGAGGCGTCTTGCTCAACGGTCGCAGACGCCAAGGGTCTGTGTAGCCAGATCACTGGAGCCTCTTGGGACGACCGGGTGGGAGTATGCGTTTGCACGGCCAACCCCGAGTACCGGAGCGCCAACACCTGGAGCATCCGCAATACACTGGCAAAGCAATGTGCTGAGGCAAATGCCCAGGCTTCGGGAGGAGGAGGCGTCCCGTCGACCAACAATAACGGACAACCCCCGCAGCCGCCGGTAAAGAGTACGTGTCAGTGCGTCTCCCAGGACGGACAGTGTAACAAGGTTGTAAACGGCCAGGTCGTGGCTTCACTAACGCCATTCATGAACAACGTCACGGGACAGCAGGAGACCTGCACCCCGGGCGGCGGTGGCGGTTACAACAACCTTTGCAACCAGCCGCAGTTGAAGTGTCCTTGATGGCTGCTTACCAACTTTGTTGAGCTACTGCAGCGGCAAGTGGAGGAATCTTTCTCCACTTGTCGACAAAGCTTTTCGCATCCGGAGCAAGAGGAATTTCCGAATCAGAAAGAAAGTTCGCCAGCGTTTCGTAAAGTTTCCTGCGCCCCTCTGAAAAAAAATCCTGATGCCACCGGTCCTGACGAAGATAGAACAATGGCACCGGCTTTTTGCGGCTCTTCAAGATCATCTGAAGTTGATGCGGAGAACATGCCAGTCTGACTGACATTTCCGTAAACAAGTCCAACCACCGCGCCAACGGCGGCGCCACCTTTGAACCAGCTCTTCAAAAAGCGAGCAAGACCAGATCCAGCCGGCGACGAAGGAGTTTACATACTGGTAAATAACTGAGGAGCCGACGCAGATTGACGCCGCATTGCGATGCTTTTTGGAGAGCTGGTCGGGGTGACAGGATTTGAACCTGCGACCTCATCGTCCCGAACGATGCGCGCTACCAACTGCGCTACACCCCGATTCTGAAGGACCCTTTATCTACTGCGCTTTTTGGCCGTTGTCGATAGGACAATCATGTCGCCATCCGCCAGTTCAACCGGCAAGCGTCCCCCACGAATTTCGTGGGTTTTACCGCTCAAAACATCCCGGTAAGAGCCGTCTGGCATCGTCAAGTGGCTGATTTCAAAGGCGTCTGATCCACTGCGCGGGTTTTTCGAGGTAGCAAAGAAGACCTTCTGATCACCGTCCACTCGCTCAAACGCCACGATGTTCCGTGACAGGTGAACCAAGTGGGTGTCCCCGTAACGGAGGGCGGCGTTCGCCTTGCGCAGTCCGGCCAGCTTCTGAATCAGGCGATAGAATTCGTGACTTTCATCAAACTGTTTCATCATCGGGCGGTTGTAGGGATCACCGTCGTCGCCGGGAACGAAAAGGTCTTGCTCCAGGCCATAGTAGACACAAGGGATTCCGCGCATGGCGAACATGAGTCCGATTGTCTGGCGCATGCGCCGCGCTTCCAGGCCTTCGCCACGCAGGCGGGTCATGTCGTGGTTGTCGATGAATGTGACCAGGCCACGGGCGTCGCCAAGGCGGGGATCTTCGGTCCACAGTTTGCGCAAAAGTTCAAAGCTGCCGTCTTCCATGAAGGCGCTTTTGGCTGCGTAACGCAGTTCGAAATCAAACAAGGTCATCTGGTTGTCGCGGTAGAATTCCTGGAAACTCGGCATCTGGGTCCACTCACCGTAGAACTCGCCGATGTTTTCCATCGGGCCGTATTTTTTCTCCAGATAGCCTTCGAGTTTTTGCCAGAACGGGGTCGGCACATGGCGGACTGCGTCAAAACGGAAGCCCTTCAGGTTGGGGACTTTCGACAGCCAGAAGTCGTGTGAATCGTAGAGATACTTCTTCACGTCCGGGTTAGTCTGGTCAAGATCCGCCAGATAGGCGAGCTGATGATAGACCAGTTGGAACGGATCATCGAAGTCCTCGATCGGACCGTAGGGATGGAACCAGCCGTCTTTGGTGCCCAGGCCTGCCATGAACTCTCCATCGCGAAAAAGCGCGCCCCGCCTTGCTTCTGCCGGCAGTCCCGGGACCGGATCAATCCTGTGCAGGTAATCAAGGCTTTCGCGCGTCGCGTTGGCCGGATTTGTGTGGTTGTTGACTGTATCCATGTAGATACCAAGCTCAGGGCCCGCCTTGCGGCCCAATTCGTCAACAATCGCGAAATCTTCCGTTCCGTGATCGGTGAAAAACGGGTTCAGACGAAAGGCATCGGCCATCCAGTACCCATGGTAGGAGAAAACTTCTGCCGGCTGGTTCTTGCGCTTGAACTTGACGGAAACGTGCTGGTTTTCAAAAACCGGCGTAAGCCAGAGCCGCGTGACGCCAAGGCGCTTGATGTATCCAAGGCGATCGATGATCCCGCGCAAGTCGCCGCCAAAGTATTTGAAGTAATTGCGGTGGGTCGGGTCGCAAAAACGCCCTTCGTGCAGGCAGTCGTTGGCCTTGTTGCCGTTGGCAAAACGGTCAACGAAAACCTGGTAGATGACTTCGTTGCCGATGTTCTTCGACGGCAGGTCTGAGTTTTCGTCACGGTGGGAAAACCACTCGTTGCGCTCCGCCGTGACCTCTGCAAAGGCCGGTAATGCACAAAGTGCCGTGGCGGCAAAAAGAATCCTCATGAATTTCACCGGTCACCTCCTGGGATTGCTGCCAGCAAGTCCGCTGTCGCGGCACGGATGCTGGCCACTGGTACTTCGTTGAAGCACTTGGGCTCGTTCGTACAACTTTTCTTCCAGCACGGAGAACAGCCAACACTGGCCTGGATTTTTACCCCGCGCTCGTAAAGGTCAACTTCCTGCGCACAGCTCACCCCGAACCAGGCGATCACTGGCTTGCCCAGGGCGATCGCAATGTGCATGCCGAGAGAACAGCCTGACAACACCACGTCGGCGGCATCCATCCACAGGATGCCGGAGCGAAGACCGCCTGTGGTCGGCGTATTGATCACACCGGCATCCGTGGCGAAGGCCGCCTTCATCGCTGCCTGGCGTTCGGTGTCTTCGCGGCCGCCAAGGAGGGCCACGGCACAATCCGGAAACGACTCGCGCCACATCTTGATGACTTCAATGCTCCGCTCAACCGTGAACTTTTTATACGGATAGAGAAGCGAGCAGCCGGTGTTGTAGCCAATCACCGCACGCCACGGGGATTTTCCATTGCGTTCGCGCAGGCTGGCACGCCGTGCGGCAGCCTCGCTCTTTTCCATTTCTGACATGGCAAAAACATAGGGATCGCGCTGCCACTGCAGGCCCATCGTCTCTGTGATCTGCTGGGTTTCGGGCTTCTGGTTGACGAAAAACTTCAAGTGGTCGTTCAGACCAAGGTCGTACTGATATTTGGCCTCTTCATTGAGCGGACGTATGATACCGCTACGGTCCAGGCCGAAACCGCGTTTGACCCGGGCGTGGATCGTCTCGGCCAGAGCTCCGGCCTCTAGCGACTTGTCGACGGCAAAAAGGAAATCAAATTCCAGGTGGGACAGCACCGCCTGGGTTACGGAATCGACCACGATCAGACGGTCGATCAGGGGATTGTTTTCCAGAAGCGCGCGAGCGTTCGGCAAAGTGATCCAGGTGATGTGGCAGTCCGGCCACTCGCGCTTGATGGCAGGCAACAGGCAGGTTGACCTCAAGACTGCGCCAAGCGCCTCAAGGCTCAGGACCGCTACCCGGTTCCTGACCGGGGCGTAGTCGCCGCAACCATCGCAAGGCCGCTTGAAGCGGCAGGGCTTGTAGCCTGTAAAGTGCCTGCAATCTGTCCGGTAACCCATTCCGTTCCGATTCCAATCGACAGGGGTTATAATCTGTCCACTACCAGCAACAACGGACCGCAAATGCCATCTGCCAAACCTGTGATCCGCATCGTCAGAACTTCCAGCCGGGAACAGAACGATCTTCTACCCGGGCGGATCGAGGAGTTTCAACGCGCCGGTGTCCAGGTGATCTTCGATGATCTCCCGGCCGATCCCAGTTGGGCTTACGTCGCGGCTCCCGCTGATCTTAGAGCCCGATTGCTTACCACAGCCTTGCTGGAAAATGAAACGACTGTTGTGATGTGTGCCAGGGGTGGCTACGGCGCTTCCGACCTGCTACCACTTCTGCCCTGGGAAAGGCTGCGCAAGGCAGCGGCCCGCCCCAAAATTCTCGTCGGATTTTCGGATACTTCGGCCTTGCACAGCGCCCTTTGGCACAAGCTTGGCTGGCCGGGGATCCACGGCCCGATGCCGGCGACATCGCTTTGGGCTGAAGGCGCAATCGAAAACCCAGGTGTGCATGGGGACATCACGCGGCTCCTGGAGATCATCCACGGCCGGGAAACGGGCGCCTCGATCACCCTTGAATCAATCCACAGCGGCGGTGCCGGACCAGTCGAATGCCGAGGCTGGCTGTTTGGTGGCTGCTTCAGCGTCCTGACCAACTTGATCGGGACGCCATACCTGCCGGCGAGCCTTGACGGAGCAATCCTGTTTTTCGAAGACATCGGCGAGCACCCGGCTCGCCTCGTGCGCTTCCTGAACCAGTGGAGTCAGGCCGGACTCCTCAAGGGTGTCCGCGGAGTGATCTGGGGCACCCTGACCCAATTAGGGCAGAACATCCCGGACAACGCTCCATTTGTTTATCAGGAACTCGCGCGACGCCTTGGGGAAATCCCGTGCTGGAAGTCGCGCGACTTCGGTCATGTGGCGCCAAACTGGCCACTTGGTATCGGAGCTGATGCCCGCATCTCTCATGCACGGGACGGCGTCGTGAAAATGCAGTGGAATCTTGCGAAACCCCTTGGTGGAGTCGTGGCGTGAAAAAGGTCTATTTTGTTGGCATTGGCGGCACGGGGATGGCATCCGTGGCAGGTCTCATGCAGTCGGCCGGCTACCAGATCAGCGGCAGCGATGTGGGCATCTACCCACCCATGTCGACCATGCTGGAAGAGCTGAAAATCCCGGTGTTTTCACCATACAACGAGGAAAATATCCGGCGCGCCGCGCCAGACCTGGTGGTGATCGCCAACGCCCTCAGCCGGGGCAACGTCGAACTGGAGTATGTCCTTTCGGCTGGAATTCCCTACACCAGCTTCCCGGCGATTTGCGGTGACACTTTCATCAAGGACCGGGTCGGCGTGGTGGTCACTGGCACCCATGGCAAGACCACCACGACGTCGCTCCTGGCCCACATCCTGACTGAACTGGGTGAGGATCCGGGTTTTGTAGTTGGCGGAATTCCGCGGAACTTCCCGCGTAGCTTCCACCTTGGCAGGGGCAAGACCTTTATTATTGAAGGCGACGAATACGACACCGCGTTTTTCGACAAGGGCCCCAAGTTCCTGCACTACTATCCAAACCACCTGATCCTGAACAACCTCGAGTATGACCACGCCGACATCTATCCAAACGTTGAGGCGATTGAGGCCCAATTCGCCAAGCTTTGCGGTATCGTCCCAGCCAATGGTGTCATATTTGCCAACGTCGACGACCCTGGCATTGCGCGCCTGCTCGGCAAGGTATCACCGGCCGCCAAAGTGGTGAAGGTTTCCACCAGCGGGCAAACCCCGGGCGCTGAAGTGAGCGTGCGTGGCATAACGGCCCGCGCCGACGGGCCTGAAGAACAGATTTGGACGGCCCGCATCCAGACCAGGACTTTGGGTGAGATCGCCATCGAAACGCACCTGTCCGGGAAGCACAACATCGCCAATATTGCCCAGGTCATCGCCTGCATCGAATCACTGGCAAAACTTGGCCACTTGAAAAACCCCCTGACCGCAGAGCGCATCCAGGCAGCACTTGCCTCCTTCAAGAACGTAAAGAGACGACTGGATCATCTGGCAAGCGGCAAAGGTATCGATGTTTACGAAGACTTCGCCCACCATCCAACAGCTGTCGGCCTGGTGATCGAGGGATTCCGGACGGCCTATCCGGGACGCCGGCTCCTAGTCGCATTCGACCCGCGGAACGCAACCAGTCGCAGGAATGTCTTTCAAGACGCTTTTGCCCAAAAATTAGGCATGGCGGACCGCGTTTTCATCGGCCCCTGTCCTGAAGACAAGCGGATTCCAGTAGACCAGCGGATGGACACGCGGGCGATGGCTTCTTCGATTGGCGAAAAAGCGCGGGCCTACGACAGCCACGAGGCACTGCTGGATGCGCTCAAAGGCACTCTCCACAAGGGTGACGCAGTCATTTTCATGTCCAGCGGAAGCTTCAACGGAATCCAGCACGAGCTGGCGCGGCAGGTCAAAGAGGGCAATGCTTAGAGCTGTGATGTTAACAGCTTGCAATTTCCGGCCGGAGTCGGCAGGCTACGGAATAGCGATTTTATCGAAGGAGACTCGCATGTTTTTCAAGAAGGTTTTCTCTGTTGCAGCAGTTGTAGTTGCTGTTGGAGTTGCGGCTTCCGGATGTACGGACGACAAGAAAAAGACTGCTGAAGCTGTCGCCGGCGGTTCTGGCGAACCTGCAGCACCTGGGTCGTCTGGCGACAGTGCCAAGACCATCGGTGGCGTGACCGTGAGCCCGGTTTATTTCAGCTTCGATGACTACACCGTCAGCTCCTCTTCCCAGTCCCAGCTGAACTCCATGGCGGAGCAGCTCAAGGCAAACCCGGGCACCGTGATCCAAATTGAAGGTCACTGTGACGAGCGCGGATCGATCGAATACAACCTTGCCCTCGGTGAGCGCCGTGCTTCCGCGGTCAAGAGCTACCTGACCAACCTCGGCATTGAATCTGCTCGTCTTTCGACCATCAGCTACGGCGAAGAGCGCCCGGCCAACGACGGTCACACCGAAGACGCATGGCAGAAAAACCGCCGCGCGGAATTCAACGTAACCAAGCAATAACAAGCCTTCTGCCACCACGGTGGCCGAAAGCCAGGGGCCCGGGGGTTAAAACCCTTGGGCCTTTTACTTTTCCCCTGCCTTTAATGAATTGAAAAACCCCAATCGAAAAGATAACTTCGGTGTTCTGATCACTGCGTCCAGCCTGCGGGCTGTTGGAGGATACCGTTGTGGATTCTATCGTCATTGTTGCCCTCGCCATCGCCGGTTTGGCGGTCGGCTTGCTCGTTTTTGGAGTTTTCTTTCACCGCCGCCAACTGGCCTTGGCCTTTGAAAACGCCCAGTCAGACTCAAAAAGAATTCTGGAAGAGGCGCGCCGCGAAGCTGATCACCTGATCAAGTCTGCCGTTCGCGAAACCAAGGAAGAAAGCAGGCGCCACCGCCAATCGTTCGAGGACGAGGCGCGACAGCGTCGTGCCGAAGTGCAAAAACTTGAACAAAAGCTGAAACAACGGGAAGAAGCGCTCGACAAGAAGATTTCCCTTCTCGACAAACGCGAAAAGGACATGGCCAACCAGGAGACCCGGTTGCTGGCCGAAGAGCAGCGCTACCAGAGGTTGAATGCCGAGCACGAGAAATCCATCGAGCGGACAGCGAAGATGCTCGAGCAGATTGCCAGCATGTCACCAGAGGACGCCAAGCGCGAGCTGATGCGTACCATGGAGGCCGAGGCCCGCAAAGAAGCCCAGGAAGTCATCCGCAGGATTGAGGAAGAAACCAAGATCGAAGCCGAAAACCGTGCACGATCGGCATTGAGTCTTGCCGTACAGCGGATCTCTGGCGAGTTTGTCAGCGACTCCACCGTATCCGTGGTTGCTCTGCCTTCCGAAGACATGAAGGGGCGCATCATCGGACGCGAAGGCCGCAACATCCGTGCACTGGAGCAGGCAACTGGCGTCGACCTCATCATCGACGACACGCCAGAGGCCGTAATCATTTCCTGCTTCAATCCCGTCCGCCGCGAAATCGCGAAAACGACGCTCGAGCGACTGATCGGTGATGGGCGCATCCATCCTGCGCGGATCGAAGAAACTGCGAAGCGTGTCGAGACCGAGTTTGACCAGATCCTTCAGGAAACGGGCGATCAGGCTTGCTTCGAAACCGGGATCACTGACCTCCATCCAGAGCTGGTAAAACTTCTCGGCCGACTGAAGTACCGCACTGCCGGGCAGAAGAGTGTTCTCGCCCACGCCATTGAAACTGCGCATCTATGCGGAATCCTGGCTGGCGAGATGGGACTGAACGTCAAGAAAGCAAAACGTGCAGGCTTGTTGCACGATGTCGGTAAAGCGGTTGGCCAGGAGGTCGAAGGACACCACAGCCAGATTGGCGCTGATTTCTGTGCCCGCTACAACGAATCTGCGGACATCGTCGACGCAATCCGGCTCCACCATTCGGAAGACCTTTCATTTGCCTCGCCGCTGGCCATAATCCTCCACACGGCGAACCTGCTTTCGGCAAGCCGGACCGGGGCCCGCAAGGAACAGCTTGAGTCTTACGTGAAGCGCCTTGAAAACATGGAAAACGTCGTCCGCTCCATGCGCGGCGTGGAAGAAACCTACGTGATCCAGGCCGGCCGGGAAGTCCGTGTGATCGTCAATCCGGCCGCACTCGGCGACCAGGAAGCCTCCGACCTTGCGTCTGAAATTGCTTCGCGCCTTCGTCAGGAAATCACGTTCCCTGGCCAGGTCAAGATCACCGTGCTGCGTGAAAGCAAGGGCGTGGACTACGCCAAGTGATGAGGATCCTTGCCATCGGCGACGTGATGGGCAAGGCCGGACGGCAGGCTTTGAGCCACTTCTTGCCTGGCCTTCGCCGCGAGTTGAATCCGGATGTCGTGCTCGTGAACGGCGAAAACGCAGCCGGCGGGTTCGGCCTCACGGAAAAAATCTACGACCAGTTCATCACCCAGATGGAAATCGATTGCATCACGATGGGCAACCACTGGCACGACAAGCGTGAGTTTGTTCGCTTCGCCGAGCAGGCCCCGCGGATGGTGCTGCCTGCCAACATGATGAACGTGAACGACCCGTCCAAGGGCGTAAAGGTGTTGCGATCCCGCTCAGGCAAGGAATTTGCCGTCATGAACGTGATTGGCAAGGCTTTCATGCACCCCGACAACCACTCGCCGTTTCCTTTCATCGAACGGATGCTGGATATGATTCCGGCCGCTGTGCGGGTCCGGATCCTTGATGTGCACGCAGAGGCAACCAGTGAGAAGCAAGGCATTGGCCAGCATCTGGCCGGACGCGTTTCGCTGGTATATGGCACGCACTCTCACGTACCAACTGCCGACGAGCGAATCATCGACAAGAAGACCGGCTTTATCACGGATCTGGGAATGACCGGTCCGTATGACTCCGTGATCGGAATCCGGAAAGAGGCCGCTATCAAACGGCTGATGACTGGTGAAAAACAAAACTTCCAGCCTGCAAGCGGTAACCGGTGGCTATGTGCCGTTGTGACGGACATTGACGAGTCTACCGGGCATTGCCAGCGTATTTCGCGCATCAGGCTTGAGTCTGAGGAAACAGACAAGGGTAAAGAAAGGGACGACGAACCATGAGCACACTGAAAACACTTTTGCCAGCTGGCGGATTACTCTCTGCTGCAGCAATCACTCTTGCCGCGGCGCCGGCGCCGGCCCTTGCGTTTTTCCTGGACGGAAACGGCCACTACGCCCTGCGCGGTGCCACGCTCACAAATCCGGGATTCTCCACCGAAAGTGGCGTCTACCAGGGAGTTGAACAAAGTTTCAGGTTACAGGCCGAAGCGCGCATGAATGACAAGTCGAGTTTCTTCTCGGAAATCCGTTTTACGGATGACCCGTCAAACTGGTTTCTGGGCGACACGGCAAAGCCCAGAAAATGTGTAACTCGCCGCGTTCCCACGGGCACGGAAGGATCCTACACAGAGGAAACCAGCTGCGAAGGTCGTCACCAGGACACTTCAAATCCCACTTACGCTCCTTATATGCCAGTTGTAACACAGGCATTTGCACGCCAGGCTTTTGATTTCTGCCTCGTTGAGGCTGGACGCAGGCCACGCAACTGGGGGATGGGCATGCTGCTTAGCAGCGGCTCGCGCCCATTCGACACAGAGTGGAGCACGTTCGACGGGATCGACTGCAACGTCAACATCCAGAAGTCGCAGACGATCGGTTTCAAGTTTGGCTATGACAAGATCGCGGAAACTGGCACTGCCCTGGACAACCCCTACGACCGGACAATCCCTGACAATGCCAGCGAGACAGCCTTCGACAGCTCTTCCGCAAAGTATGGCATCACGAATCCCGCTGACGACATCGACCAGTACTTTTTTAACATTGAGGTTGATGACCGCAAGGCAAACGCCGGCGCTGCTGTAACCAAGCAGATCGGCATTTACGCGGCGAACATGATTGGCAAGGAATCGAAAACCGACATCAAATACCTGGACATTTACACGGCGTTTTTCCTTTCCAACATCACATCCCGCCTTGAGGTTCTTTTCCGGTCCGGCAAATCTGCTGATCCGAACTGGGTAAGGACAGGCGGCGCACGGTTTCGCGACGGAGAGGTCGCGACCAACAAGGTCGACTCGATCGGAATTGCAGGAAACATTGAATGGACCCTGGCACGCTCTGGCAGCGCGATCGGCCCTGCTGATTACCGTCAAGGAAACACTTCACGGCACCTGCTATTCCTGGATTATGCCTACGCACCCGGTGACGACAATGCTTACTATCGGGACGACGCTTCGTATTCTGATGAGACCATTGCTGCGATTGGCGAATCTCAGCGTGGAAACCGCGCCAAGACGATGGCCTTCAGCAGGAATTTCCAGCCTGCGCTAATCCTGTTTTCTGGCAAGGCCGGAACCGAAGCAACGGGATTGGACGGCGTCTACGATCCGGGTCAGGTCATGAACGCAGCGGTATTCGCTGCAGGCTACCGGCTTGAAAGCCTCGAATTTGGCAACTTTGAGGTCAAGGCCATTTCAGCCCGCCTTAACGCGTCCGTTCCGAAAAATGTCCGCGATTACTATGCGGGCGTGGAAGGGGTAAAGCCTGTCGGCTTCCACGGCAACCAGCTAGGCCTGGAACTTGACATCAAGTATTCGCAGCAAATGGCAAATACCTTTGAATACGGAATCGAAGGCGCCTATGCCAAAGGCGGCCCGGCGCTCAAAGTTTCGAATCGTGACCCGAGCGCTTCAATGCTGCTACAATCATACGCAACCTTCAAATTTTGAGTTGCTGCCATGATGGAACGACTTTCACTGGATCCCGCCTCGTGGTCGAAGACTGAATGGACGCAGACCAGCGGCTTCCTGATGGCGTTGGCAGCCGCCCTGAACGAGTCAGGCGTCGTTCCACAAAGGCATCTCGATGCCCTGCGCATGGACTTGTCCGCACTTCAGAGCGGCGGTGGTTCTGCACGGCAGGTGCCACCGCTCTTGACGCTGGCCAAGGCAGGCAACGAATTCCTCAAGCTAGTGGAGGCGCGCTACGGCCGTGACCGCTTGATCCTTAACCTGTTCCGGCACAGTGCAAAGAGCTGGATTTCGGAAACGGCGCGGGTCCTTGCCAGGTGGGGTGAGCAGGTCACCCGGAATTCCGACAAGGTCCTGAATCGCATCCTGATCATCCACCGCCCTGGCAACGAGCCTGCGGATGAACGTCTTTTCTCCAGCCTGCTGGTCGACTTTGCCACCCGGATCCGCGGTTGCCTTGACGCGCTGGATGAACTCTACAAGCGACTTGATGCAATGCACGGTGTTCCCCTCGATGTCCCCGGACAATCGGGTGATGAACAAGGCGTAGCCGCCAAGCTGTCGTTTTCGTCACTGGCCAGCGACACAGAGCTCGGTCGTGAGGAGGAATATTTTGTCCGGCGCGTGGCCCTTGAAATGGCCAACCTTGCCGGTGCAGTGGCCCACTTCTCAAGCCAACTCGCCCTGAACTGTGATGAAGCACCCGCCGTGTTGCTTGAGCTTCGCAACAATTGGATCAAGACCGAAGCATTACGCCTGTTTCATTTTTCATGGCCGGGAGCCGAAAGCTTTGTGACTGCCGAGGTCTCACGTCAGCAAGCCATGATGTCCCTGGCGTCCATCACCAATGCCCTGCTTGACCTGGAAGCTGAGACATCCGCCCTCATGCCGGGGAGAATCTCGGGTTCGCCAAACCCTGCCACCAGGCAACGCGCCGAGTCTGTCAGGGGCGCGTTGATTGCAGACGCAATGGTCGCTGGTCTTGATGGGGACGAGGCGGCACGCGCCGTAGTCGCCATGGTCTCTTATGCAGAACGTCATAACCTTTCGTCTCGAGAGATGATCGTCAGCGAGTTGCAGAAAATCCACCCGGCCTTGATGCCCCGCACACTCCAGTACTTCCAGTCTCTGACGGAAAACGATCCTGTCGCGGGCAGGAAAGCCAGTGAGAAGTCCGATAGCGCGAGCCGCTCCCGCAACTTGCTGAACTACTTTGCAGAGAAGTCGCGAAGCCTCTCTGCCATGCTTGCATTGGCGCTCACGACCATAACTTTCCTTGGCGGCTGCGGGCTAAAGACGGCAACCAGAAGCGACGTCGACGACCTTCGTCCGGGAATCCCATTCAGGACGAACCAAAAATGAAATCCGCGCACCACACCCAATTTGAAAAGCAATTTTCAGGCGTCTGGACAGCCGTCGTCACTCCGTTCAAGGACGATTTTTCAATTGACTGGGCCGCCTGGGAAAAGCTGCTTGAGCACCAGGCCAAAGGCGGTGTCGCCGGTGTCGTAGTCTCCGGAACAACCGGTGAAAGCCCAACCTTGACTGTCCAGGAGAAGATTTCCCTGGTGCGCAAGGCACGCGCCGTATTGCCAAAGGAAATTCGTGTCATGGCCGGCAGTGGTGGCAATAACACGGAGCAAAGCATCGAACTCTCGCGCTTGTGTGTGGACGCGGGCGCAGACAGCCTGCTGGTCGTGACGCCACCCTACAACAAGCCGTCCCCGGAAGGGTTGAAACTCCACTTTTCCATGGTCGCGTCTGCCGTGAAAGTTCCCGTTTGCCTTTACCACGTACCGGGGCGCACCGGGCAGATGCTAAGCCCCGATGTTCTGGCGGCACTTTGCTCTTTGCCGGGAGTTCATGCGGTCAAGGAAGCTAGTGGTGACTTGGCGTTTTTTTCGCGCGCTGTGGTCAAGACTCGCAAGGAAGGAACGGCATTTCTCTCAGGGGACGACATCACTTTCCTGCCGAGCCTTGCCATTGGCGGCTGTGGTGTCATCAGCGTGATGTCAAATGTTCTGCCAGCAGAGGCCGTTTCCTTGTGGAAGGAATGGACCTCTGGCGAGGCTGCGGCTGCACTCAACCGGCACAACCGCTTGCAACCTTTCATGGACGCCCTGTTCTGTGAATCAAATCCGGGGCCCGTGAAGGAGATCCTCGCGCAGCAGGGGTTCATGGGTCGGACGGTCAGGCCTCCGCTGGCTCCAGTGACTTCAGGCAGCGCGAAATTGGTCGCTGCTGCATTTGCCTCTGCGACTGGTTCCAGCAAGGGACTTTGATCATGGCCAACCAACGCAAACAGGCGCCCCTTGCAATCTGGCTTCATGGAGCATCGGGGCGGATGGGCCTTGAAATCCAACAGGCGCTTGCAAGGAGATCCGGTGAGTTTCGCTTGATCGGCGGATCCGGTCGGACTTTCCTTGGTGACAGCCTTCTAACGGGAAAGCCTGCCACGCCCGAGAAACTCTCCCATGCACTGAGCCATGGGGTCGACGCCGTCATCGACTTTTCGTTGCCGGCTGGAAACCTTATCCTGGCCAAAGCCTTCCAGATGATCGAACCGGCGCGCAGACCTCAAGTGCTGGTTGGCACCACGGGCATTGATGAGAAAACACGGAAAATATGGGAAAAGATCGCTTCAAACATGAAGCAGGGAAGTGTTTTCATCGCGCCAAATACAAGCCGCGGTGTCCTTGCCACCATGGAAGGGGCGCTCCGAATCCAAGGCATGCTTTCTGGCACCGGGGCAGATGTGACAATCGTTGAGACACATCACATCATGAAAAAGGACGCCCCGAGTGGCACAGCGAAGATGCTTGCTGAGAAATTAAAAGCGACTGCGGATGCTGACATCCAGATTGTGTCTGTGCGGGGTGGTGGCATCTTTGGCGAACACGAAATCCGTTTTATGGGAAAGCACGACGAAATAGCGATCACCCACCGCGCTTATTCGCGCGGCCTTTTTGCCGAGGGCGCACTTGACCTTGCCGCATGGCAACAGCAGCGCCGGAAAAAACTGGCGTCGAAATTGATTGATATATCTGCTTATGCCAGGGACCTTGCCGGTTCCTGCTAGTGATGAGCGTCTGGGTTGAACCACGCAGACAGCTTGCTGCCAACCTGGACAATCGACGTCGCCTCTCCGTAGACGCTGACAACATCTGCTCCAACCCAAGTACCAGAACCTGACTCCACGACGAGTCCATAAATCCCGGGCGGGACATTGAAGAACAGTGCCTTTGTCACCGGGGAGTCGCTGAACACCCATGGTTCAGAAACCGTCTGTCCAGCCTCATTCACCAGGCGGACGGAAATGCGACCGGATCCTTGCCCCTGAAGGTCACCATATTCCACAAGCACAGAACCTTCTGTGAATTCCTGGGTTTCATCCGCATAAACTGCCATATCCTGGACGAAGCCGCGCGGCAGGACAGGAAGGACATTGACTTGGCTGCCCTTGGCAGACGCAGCGATCCGGTGGATGGACGGCTCAAAGTCGGGATTGTCCAGATAAACTACTTCGGAAGAACCTGCGCTGCTTACGTGGGAGCCGGTACCCTGGATGTTGTCACCGGCTGGGAAAAGTTTCTGTGTCGTTGCGACAAGGACCGCATCCTGGTGGTCTTCGACGACATAACTTTGCTGCTGCGCGGCGCCACCAAGTTGCTCATGAGCAGACGATTCACGTGCAAACTGCACATAAGTTCCAGAAACCCTTGGCGATACGAGCGGCTGTTCATGTGTGTGACGGCCAGCAAGGACTGGGAACTCCCGCGCCATGATCTGCGTTCCACCTTGCCATGCGGAAACATTGACCGGTCCCGGGTCCACATTGAAGTAACAAACGCGTCCCGCGCTCGAAGTGGTGCCAAGCTGGTGATCGATGACCCCGTCCCGGTTGAAGTGGAACGGGCCGATGGCCCGCACGTCAAGCTTCACCTGGATTCCCTCAGGCGATGCCTCTGGGGCGGTGTGGAAATCAAGACAAAGCGAACCTTTACTCTCTGACTGCACAAGACCGGCCATCCTGGTCCACATATCGAAAGCCGTAGCCCTCGGGATCACCAGTTTTTTCTCAAATCGCGATGAGCCACCGGCCTTCCCACCCTCACCAAGGGAGATCAGTCCGGCTGACTTGACGTAGGTACCTGACGGATCATTTGCTGCAACGAGCAAACTCGAACCGCCCGGAATGTCCGATATTTGAACTTCTCCGTGTGCATCACTGATCGAAGAGAATTCCGCTCCCGCGACATACACCTGAACACCTGCCACTGGGAAGGCGCCACCGGTCGCAGTGTTTCGTTCATCGACCGCTTTCAATTGCAATGCCGCGCGTGATGCACGCGCTGCCGCACGGCGAAGACGAATTTCTCTGGCCGAGTCGGCGGCCGCAGCCTGGCTGGCTTCGCTGCTCGAAGCGTGAATGCTGACCGCGTCGCCGACTGTGCTGCTTCCGCCGGCTGCAATGCCTGCTGCGGATACATCAGAAAGGGCCAGGCTTGCATGGTCCGCTGACGCTGCCTGAGGCAATCGCGCAAGCTCTGGTGGCAAGGCAAGGTTTCTTCCGTTCGAGGCAACTTTGACATCCCGCGGTGCAACAGCCGGTGGATTGCCAACGGTGACAGGCACGACGACCAGCTGTCCAGCCCGTGCAACGTAAATTTCCGTTTGTGTATCAGGGATCACTGCTGTCAAGGTGCGACTTGCGGGATCCCAGTGCACGCGACTCGCATCGCGCGGATAAATCTGGATTGGCTGCGCTTCGTCTGCGCCTGTGAGGTCATCCATCGCGATCTCGACAGAACCTCCCGCCCTTGGAATCCGGATGGCTGGGGGTTGAACGGAAAGTCCAACGCTCGTAGCCAGCACGCGCACTGCGGAACGTTCGTCGCCAAGACTGATCGAGATGCCGCTTCTTGACGACGGTACGTAGGAGTCATCTTCAATGGAGACGACAGCTTCCTTGCGCTCAACTTTTCCGGCGCGCGTCGTTTTTTCGACGGCGACAAGAATGCCACTCTCATCCGCTGGAAGTGCTGGCGCTGAAGGTCTGTAATCACCAGCCACAACTTGCGCGAAGTTGCGTGCGGGGGCTGCCCTCTGCGCCAGCAATTGCGCGAGCGATCGTTCCGATATTGCCGGAGCTTTCTCCGCAAGACCTATTCCAGCAAACGGGCCATCGATGTGTCGTGTGGAAGTAGCAAGCGCAGAAGTTGAAGACAAGTAAAGCGCGGCCATACCCGCAACGGCGGGCAGTGAGGGAACGACTGCAATGCGATTTATGCGACGCATCATCAACCGTCTGTTCGGCTTGTTACGGCCACACTTTAAAGAGTTTTCGCGTAAATTGATTATAACCTAATGAGGCGGGAAAAGCCCGCGCAGCAGGGCTGCTGCGCGTTTTTGGCACTGCGGAACTTGGTTATTTCGAATCAAGCCGCTTTTTCAGCAATTCACTCACAAGCTTACCGTCCGCACTGCTGCCAAGGGATGCCAGCACCTGCTTCATGACCACGCCGAATGTCCGGTCGGTCGTTGCGGCGAGCACGGCATCAATCGCCTTCATGGTCTCATCGGATCCAGCCTTCTTGGGCAGATAGCGCTCGACGATGGCGATTTCCCCGTGGATTTCTGCTTTTTTTGCCGGATCTGGAAATTCTTCCGCGGCCTTCGCCAACTTCTTTTGGTAGGACGCTACCACTTTGGCGACCGCTGCGTCGTCCAGCTCCTGGTGAATGTTGGTG
Source organism: Pseudomonadota bacterium (assembly GCA_041178085.1). Lineage (GTDB taxonomy): Bacteria > Bdellovibrionota_B > Oligoflexia > Oligoflexales > RGVZ01 > RGVZ01. The sequence continues at coordinate 26,144 of JBEGVZ010000114.1, forward strand.
GCAGACTGGACATACTTGATTTCACTGAGGATCATCCGCAGGACGCTCGTCGCCTTCTGATCGCGCGCCTTCATTGCGATCTTCAGGTCATCATTGATTTGTTCTTTGATTCCCATGCAAAAACTCCTGGTTATTCCTTTGCATTTAAATGCCTTACGACGCCTGCTGGCATCGTGTCCTTGAACATGATTTCAAAGAGAGACTGGCGGCATCGCGTCGCATCCGCAAAGCCAAAGGCAACCTCGTAGCGGCGGATTGCCTCAAGTGCTGCGGACTCGCCAGATTTTGCTTTCGCCTCAAACTCCACACAGGCAACCGACTTGCCTCCTGCGCGAGCCTCGTAGTGGACGACCTCACAGTCGGCGAAATAGAAAACATGGATCTTTTTCTCAATGGTTCCGCGCCAAAGGATACCCATCGGCGCAAGAAAAGCTTCCACTGCCCTTTGTTGGTCGCCGCCCGATTGATCCAACTCCAGATTGACCTCAAGCCGGCGTTCGTTGTCAGGGGCCACAGACTTGACCGAGAGCTGCTGAATTTCGCGATCGACCCGGTGCCGGACCACGTGCCCCGGCATTGCATTGATGACATAGTATGAATCGCGGACGTCCACCTGCCCTTCGTCGTCTGGCTTCAAGGCTTTCGCACAGCGGGCAAAACGGTCCAGGTCAAAGGACGCATCCACCAGAAACTTATGCTCAATTTCAACAAATTCGAGCATCAAGCCAACTGCTGCACAGTGAACAAGTTTGAGGCCTCCCGGCCAAGCGATGAAAGCGTCACGGAAATGAAGATGATCCGGTCGCCTTGCTGAAGCCAGCTGTCGCGAAGCAAGTGGTCACTGACGAGTGGGAGTACCTCATCGATCTTTGGATCCACACCCATGACCAGCGCATTGACTCCCCGGACTACGGAAAGGCGGCGCAGGATGTCGGGCGAAAAGGTGACTGCGATGATCGGCACGGGGGCGCGGAAGGATGCGAGTTTCAAGGCGGTATTGCCTGCTTTTGTAATACAGACAATCGCTTTTGCGCCGACTCGTTTCGCCGTCCGGTAGGCAGAGTAGGACACCGCGTCCATCTCGGTCGAGATCGTCGGGGCAAGCTTGATCCAGTTCGGCTCTTCGCCGTCTCGGCTTTCGATGTCCAGGATGGTGCGGCGCATGACCTGAAGGGCTTGGGCGGCGTATTTGCCGTGAGCAACTTCCTCGGAAAGAACCACCGCATCGGTACCGTCGATGACTGCGTTGGCGATGTCAGAAACTTCGGCACGCGTTGGTGTCACGTTGCGGCGCATGCTGCCGAGCATCTCGCTCGCAGTCAGGACAAGCTTCGCCTGGTCGTTGCACCGCTGGATGATTTCTTTTGTGATCATCGGAATTTGAGCTGGACTTATCGATAGCGCCAGTTCTCTGCGCGAGATCAGTAGCCCATCCACCACTTCGAGCAACTCGTCCAGTTTCTGATAAACACCGATGCTGTCGACGCGAAGAACCAGCCAGGGCGGCGTCGCCACCCCTGCCTTCTTGGTCTCATTCGCAACAAAATGGCGAAACTCCTGTAATTCCTTGGGGGACTCAATTCCTGGAAGGACCAGAAAATCAATACCGCGCTTCAAGACATGATCCAGGGAATGGGTCTTGTAGTCGGCAATTTTCGGAGCTTTCCTGGTCGCCGGAATGTGCAGGTCAGAATCCGGAAAAACAGTTCCCCCCTGGACCACTTCCGTTTCTGCCTTACGGCCTGCAACAGACGTCACGCGTAAAACCGCATTGCCGTAACCCATGTAGACCAGCTCGTCTTCCTTGAACAAACCGTCCCACTGGCGGCTTTGAATCTCAAAGGTCGCCCCGCTGCCTTCTTCGCCAAGGGAGACGTGGGCTCCGAAAGCGACTTCGCGTGGTTCCTTGAGTCCAACTGTGGACGCCCTTGCCCCTTCCTGAAGGTCCACCATGATCGACGGAGTCACTGTTGCTTGCTTGCGCAAGCCATCGATAAACTTCGGGATCTGGTCAGCAGTTGCGCGATTCAAAACCAGCCGTAGCGCGTCGACATCCTCGCGGCACACCTGGGCAATGAGGTCCTCGTCGAGGATCCTGGATTCAAATGACCACACAATTTTGGTGCGACGTCCGTCTTTCGTCAGTGCCACGAATCAGCTGCTCCACTGGAAACTTGGATTCACCGGATTGAATGCTGCAAGCCGGTGCCAAGGGTTTGGCCCATGAGTATAGGATGGTTGCCGGAAGCTTGAACAGGATTAAGAAAGTCCATTGCCGCCTTGTTGAGAACGACAACCACTGTAGATCCCAGAAGAAAAGCGCCCAATTCTTCACCTGCACCAACCAGAACCTCACCTCTGCCCGTTTTGTCTCCTGCGCTTCCGGCAAGGGACCACGTCCGCTGAATCTCAGGCATGACCGTCGAATCATCGTTGGTGACCAGACCCGGGGCAAACGGCGATGTCATCCGGCCAACGTTGAATGCACCGACCATGACAACGTGGGCGCGCATGGGAGCGGCATCACCAGGCCCGTCTTTTTCACCAAGCTCGAAATCAAAGACAAGGCGTTCGTTGGCCTGAAACAGACCATGAAAATTCTCAACAAACGGCAAATTGACCGGCCACAGGTCACCCGGGATATGGCGCACGGCAAGCAGGCGGCCAGAGACCGGGGAGTGGACCCGGTGGTAGTTCGATGGCGCCAGGTAAACCGTGGTAAACCATGAGAATTCCGTCGCTTCGGCCGTGTGCTCTCGGGAATCTCCGCCCCACACAAGTTCTGCCGGATTGTACAAAATCCCCTTGGCCTGGATAGCCGCCCCGTTTTGCAACCTTGCCGACCAGGCCAGAAAACCATCGGCAGGCGAAACGTAACGGCCCCCTACCGGACGAAGGCCCGGTTTCAATTGGCGGATGAAAAGGTCCTCGATCGAGGCATAGTCCCCCGCGGAAGTCTTTTGCGCTTCTCCAAGATTGATTCCAAATGCCTTCACAAACAGGTGGTTGGCGATGGTTTGGACAGGTGATGGAAGTTGCAACCGGGCCAGCCAGCCGGTGACCCAGCTGACAAGATTTCGGGGCAGGACCTGCAGAAAAAGTTTGAGTGCCAGATATCTTTGACGCGAACTGCTCATGGTACGGAATTGGTAGCACGGCCTGCTTCCAAATCCTACCCGGATCGGGTAAACAGCCGGTCCTGATCAAATTGAGGGCATTTGTCTTGACGTCCAACCAAAAGCAAACCGTGGTTCATGTTGTCGGTGGGGGCCTTGCCGGTAGCGAGGCTGCGTGGCAGCTGGCTCGTGCCGGGGTGCAGGTCGTCCTTCACGAGATGCGTCCGCTCAAGATGACGGCCGCCCATCAAAGCGGCAACCTGGCTGAACTGGTTTGCTCCAACTCAATGAAATCAATGGATGAATCATCTGCCCCAGGGCTGCTCAAGGCAGAGATGTCGGCGCTTGATTCTCTGATCATGCGGGCAGCCCTTGCGGCCCGGGTACCTGCCGGTCAAGCGCTGGCCGTTGACCGTGAGGTATTTGCCGCCGGGGTCAAATCAGGCCTTCTGGAATCCGGTATGGTCACCCTTTCCAGCGGTGAAGTGACCGGCCTTCCGACGGATGCGGAGGCCGAATCCCGTAATGAATACTGGATCATAGCCAGTGGACCACTCACCACCGCGCCCCTTGCTAAAGCGTTGCAAGACCTGACCAGATCTGGGGAGAGCCTTTATTTCTACGACGCCATCGCGCCCGTTCTGGCGGCTGAGTCCATCGACCTGGAGCTTGCCTTCCGGGCTGACCGCTACGGCGAAGAACCGGTTGGTGATTACCTGAACATTCCGTTGAATCGCGAAGAATACGAGGCCTTTATCGACGGTGTGATTGCGGCGGAAAAGATGCCCCTCCACGACTTCGAGGAACCGAAATACTTTGAATCTTGCCTGCCGATTGAGGTGATGATTGAACGCGGTCGGGACACCCTTCGCTTCGGACCGATGAAACCAGTTGGTCTGACCGATCCACGAACTGGACGTTGGCCCTGGGCTGCGATCCAGCTGCGCCAGGAAAACCTCGATGGCACCATGTTCAGCATGGTTGGTTTCCAGACCAAAATGAAGTGGCCGGAGCAAAAGCGCGTCTTCTCCACCATCCCGGCACTGCGCAACGTCGAAATCCTGCGCTACGGATCTATTCACCGGAACACTTACCTCAAAAGCCCGGAATTTTTGGCGGGGGATTTATCTTTCAAGAATTCGCCAAGGATTTTTCTTGCTGGCCAGATATCCGGCGTTGAGGGTTACACGGAGTCAGCCGCGATCGGGCTGCTTGCCGGGCGAGCATGCGTGGCGAAAATACGGGGTGAAGTCTTTGACATGCCTCCGCGCGATACCATGATCGGTGCGCTGGGGCGGTATGTGACCGGGGGATGCCTGGGTCCATACCAGCCGATGAACTGTAATTTCGGACTGCTGCCGCCGCCAGACGCGGCGCCATCAGAGCCTGCAATCATTGGTGGAAAAGCGAAAAAACCGAAAAAGCCCAGCAAAGCCGATCGCAAAGCGATGATTGCAGGGCGTGCGCGGGCGTCTTTCACTTCATGGCAGAATTGCACATCGCCGCAAAGTCCGCTGGCTTGAGCGAAGCTCCGCCGACCAGGCCGCCATCGATATCTGCCTGTGCAAGAAGACCTGAAATGTTGGCCGGGTTGGCGCTGCCGCCATAAAGAATCCTGACCGCATTTGCAAAATCGCCACCGACCACTTCGCGGCATACCTGTCGAATAAAGGCGTGAACCTCCTGCGCCTGCTCGACCGTCGCCGAAAGGCCCGTGCCAATTGCCCAAACCGGCTCGTAGGCAATGACCAGGGAATCCGTGATGTCACCCGGGTAAAAAGATTCCCGGCCTTGCAAGGTCAGCGACTCTGATTGGATGACTTCAAGAAATGCTTTCGTCTGGCGCCCGACTACGTCAAACGTCTTTCCGGCTTTGCGTTCCTCAATCAGTTCCCCGACACAAACAACGGGTGTCATTCCACTTTTCATGGCCGCGACGGTTTTTTTGGCGACGCTGTCGTCCGTCTCGGCAAAATATTGTCGCCGCTCACTGTGGCCGATGAGGGTTGTCCTGACGCCAAGGTCAAGAAGCATGGCGGTGGACACTTCCCCGGTGAACGCGCCGGAAGGCTGGAAGTGCATGTTTTGAGCTGCCGCTGAAAAACCACGCGAACGCGCTGCCGCCACGGTCGCCTGCAACTGCGTAAATGGTGCTGCAAACAGGATATCCGCCGCACCGGTCGCAGCTGGCATCAACGCCGCGGCGAAAGCGTCGAAAAACGGCGCGATCTCGCCAAGGCGCATGTTCATCTTCCAGTTTCCGGCAAGCAGCTTTTTACGTTGTGGCATGGCCATCGTCCCACCCTCTGCCCCCGGCCTCAAAAACCGCCGGGGAATTGTTCACTTCAGCAACACCTTGATGCCTGGCAATGTCCGTCCCTCAAGGAACTCCAGCGATGCCCCGCCACCGGTCGAAATGTGTGACATTTTGCTGGCAACACCGGCCATGTTGACGGCCGAGACAGAATCCCCGCCGCCGATCACCGTTTTTCCATGGATTGAAGCCATGGCGTGAGCGACCGCCATCGAGCCTTTGGAAAAAGCCGGCCACTCAAATACGCCCATGGGACCGTTCCACAGAACCGTCTTTGAACGCTTGATGACACCTTCAAAGCCAGCGATCGTTTTCGGACCGATATCAAGGCCCATCAGCCCGGCAGGAATGTCCGCCGTGTCAACCTGGACCGGAGCTGCGTCCTCTGCAAAACTTGCGGCACACATGTGATCGACGGGCAGATGGATCATGACGCGGCGTTTTTCCGCCGTGCGCATGATCGTTTCGACCAGGTTCATCTTGTCTTCTTCGACGCGCGATTTGCCGACGTCTACACCCTTGTACTTCAGGAAGGTGTAGGCCATCGCGCCGCCAATGATGAGGTTATGGCAGTGGTTGAGCAGGTTCATGATGATGCCGATCTTGTCCGACACCTTCGAACCACCCATGATGACTGTGAACGGTGCCTCGGTTGAAGTAAGCAGTGATTGCAGGGCCGAAATCTCGCGTTCGATCAAGAGGCCTGCAGCGCGTCGCTCCGGCGGAAAAATCTCTGCTGCCGCCGCGACCGAAGCATGGGCGCGGTGAACTGTGCCGAAGGCATCGTTGACAAAAACGTCAAAGCCTTCCGTCAGGATCCCGGCGAAGTCCTTGTCGTTCTTTTCCTCGCCATCGTTGTAGCGGAGATTTTCCAGCAGCATGATCTGGCCCGGATCGAGGCGGTTCAGGACCTGGATCGCCGGTTCCGAAGCATAGTCGGCGCAAAACACAACTTCGCGGCCAAGGAGCTCTGCCATGCGGGCACCTACCGCTTCCAGGGAATCATCGGGACCGTGAGCGCCTTTTTTCGGACGACCAAGGTGGCTGCACATCAGCAATTTCGAAGTATGCTCTAAGATGTACTTGATGGTCGGCAGCGCTTCGCGGATCCGGGTGTCGTCCTTGATAACGCCGTTCTTCATGGGCACGTTAAGGTCGAGGCGCAAAAAAACCTTTTTGTTACGAAGTTCGAGGTCTTCAAGTCTGCGCAGCTGCATGGGATTCTCCTGTGGCAATCAACCGGCGCCAATCTACCGGAAACGGGGCCTTACATGAAGCAAAGACACCTGTTCATCATCGATCCTCTGGAAGAACTCAACCTGAAGCTGGATTCTTCCCTGCGCATGGCACGCTCACTTGCGCGCCGGGGGCACAGGGTCTTCTTTGCCACCTTGCGTGATCTGAGTTGGCGGTCAGGCAAGACCGCGGCGTGGGCACGCTGCGTGGAGGCCACTTTTGCCAGCGACCAGGTCCAACCACGGCTGGAATCCAAAATCCCGCACAGCCTTGCCGAGTTCCAGGGCATCCACATGCGCAAGGATCCCCCCTTTGACCTGCCTTACATCGAAACTACCTGGCTGCTTGACTCGGTTGCGGGCCGGGTAAAGATCTACAACGAACCTGCGGCCCTTCGACGCTTCAACGAAAAGCTCTCAATTCTGCTCTTTCCCGACGCAATCCGCCCTGCTCTAGTCAGTTCAGACTGCCATGAAATCATTGAGTTTATTGGCCGTGAGTGCCACGGCGACGCGGTCATAAAACCGCTCGCGCTCTTTGGCGGCCGGGGGGTCGAAAGGATCGAGCTGGAAAGGGACAAGGACCCTGCGCGGGTCGTTGAAAAAATCACGGCAATGACCCGCGACGGGGTGGAGAAACGCATTGTCCAGCCATTTGACCCGCGCGTCTTCGATGGTGAAGTGCGTGCGTTTTGCGTGGGTGGCGAGCCGGTCGCATGGTGCCTGAAGCGACCGGGAAGGGGAGAATTCCTGGCCAACACGCGGGCAGGGGCAACGCTTGAAAGCTATAAACCGACCCTTGACGACCTTGCCCGGGTGAAAAACGTCGCAGCGCGCCTTGCCCTGGAAGGGGCGCCCATCGTTGGCTTCGACCTGATCGGGGGGTTTATCTCTGAAATCAACCTGACCAGTCCGCGCCTGTTAATGCCTGCAGGGCAGGAAAGCGCAGAATTACAGGCCTACGACCATTTCGCCCATTGGGTCGAACGGGACGCGGACCACCCTTCAAGTCCCAAGTGACGACATGAAGACACCGCCCGTGGCCGTTGCTCCGGCAAAGGTCATGGCCTCAGTAGTCCAGGAAAAGTTCCATGCACCGTTTGCTGCGGCGGCGATCCAGCCATAGCCCCGTTTATGGGCAAGGGCTTCTTCAAAACATCTGGCGGCGGCGCTTTGCAGCGAGATCCCGTCGCGAACGCGGGTTTCAATTCTGACCGCCAGACCATCGTCAACGATTTCTTCGCCAATTCCGGTTGCAGAAACAGCAGCAAAAGCCGAAGCATAGGTGCCTGCCGCCGTGGCTGCATCACTGACCCGTCCCGGAGTTTCAAAGCCGCGCCCACCGGTACTGGTACCGCTGAATAAACAGCCGTCCCGGGTCAGGACCACGCAGCCCACCGTATCAAAATCGTGGGGACGATTTTCTCTGCGCGCCTGCTCCCAGCGCGCAAGGCGTTCCGGGGTCACTGGCGACTGGGTCTTGAGGCCCGCCCGCCGGGCAAGCTCTGCTGTGCCGGGAGGACAAACCACGCGGGTTGATTTCCCCTGCAGCAGGATCGCCAGGGTGCTCGGATGGATCGCATCCTCCAAGCCCATCACACCGGAAAAGACCTGACCAGGGCCACTCATGACAGCTGCGGTCAAGCGCGCCTTGCCGTCGGCTTGAAGGGCTGCTCCAAGGCCGGCGTTAAAGCAAGGCTCAGACTCCAGTTCCTGCAGACACTGACGGACCACTTCCAGACCGGGTGTGCCCGCGGCAAGGGCCTTGGCCGCGCGCGCTGCGATGGCCTCGATCACCCTGCTGGCTGCAGCATGCGCGGGACCACGCGGGTCCTGGGTTCCAGCCCCCCCGTGCAGCAGAACCAGCCCGCCACTTTTGGCCGGGTCAAACACACCGTTGCATTGCCTGGGTTTATCCAGCATGATAGCGAAATCCTTAAACAAAGGAGCTACGGGATGAAACTCTCAAAAAGCTTGGGCGCTCTTGCATTGGTCGCTTCAGCCGCCCTCACTGTGACTGCAATTTCCGGATGTACCAAGTGTTCCAAGGGCGGCGACAGCAAGAACAACGCTGGCCAGACGCCCGCAGATGCCGTTAGCGGGGGCCAAGGTAGCGCCACCCAACCTGAAGGTCAACCAGCTGGTCAACCCGGGGGAGGTTCCGTTGAAATCGTTGACCTGACACAAGGTAACGGGCCGGAAGCGGTCGACGGCAAGCGCGTGACCGTGCACTACACGGGGACCCTTGAAAACGGCAACAAATTCGACAGCTCGTTCGACCGGAACGTCCCGTTCTCGTTCACCCTTGGCCAGGGTCAGGTGATCAAGGGATGGGATATGGGCTTTAAAGGCATGAAAGTGGGTGGAAAGAGAAAACTGACCATCCCACCAGATCTGGCCTACGGTGAAAAGGGCGTCAGCGGCGTGATTCCGCCGAACGCCAAGCTTCTGTTTGAAGTCGAGCTGCTCAAGGTCGAATAAAGCAGAGGACGTTTTACTTGCAAAAGGCCACCCCCGGAGGTTATCCGAAGGGTGGCTTTTTTTATGGGAAACAAGGGTTTTCAGCGAAAAGGTAATCCGTCATGAACCAGAAAGTATCCGCCGCATCGATCCGCCAGAAGTACCTCGACTTCTATAAGGGCCGTGAGCACGCGCTCATCCCATCGGCGTCGCTGCAACCGGAAAACGACCCGACGATCCTTTTCACCACTGCGGGCATGCACCCCCTGGTTCCCTACTTGATGGGCGCGCCGCATCCGCTGGGCAAACGCCTTGCTAACAGCCAGAAGTGCATCCGCACACAAGACATCGACGAAGTCGGCGATGACTGGCACTGCACGTTTTTCGAGATGCTCGGCAATTGGAGCCTCGGCAACTACTTCAAGAAAGAGGCGATCACCTGGACCCACGAATTCATCACCAAGGTCCTGGGTTTTGACCAGAACCGCCTTGCCGTCACCGTCTTTGGCGGGGACGCACAAACTCCAGCGGATGAAACGTCCTATGAAGTCTGGCGCAGCATTGGTTACCCGGCAGAGCGCATCTTCCGGCTCGGGCGAAAAGACAACTTCTGGGGGCCGGTTGGCAATTCCGGACCATGCGGACCAGACTCTGAAACCTTTTTCATAACGCGCGACCACTGCAACAAGAACGACCCCAACTGTTCTCCGGCATGCAACTGCGGCCGCTATGTCGAAATCTGCAATAACGTCTTCATGGAGTACAACAAGCAGGCGGACGGTGGTTTCACCAAACTGCCACAACCCAACGTCGACTTTGGCATGGGTCTTTTGCGCGTGGCTTCGATCATGAGTGGAGCTTCAAGCGTTTACGAATCAGACATCTATTCACGGGCGATGACATACCTGCACCAGGCCGCGCCCTCGCTGCCAGAGAAATCCCAGCGCATCATCGCCGACCACTTGCAGGCGGCAATGTTCGCAATCTGTGACGGTGTCGTGCCGTCCAATGTCGGCGCGGGTTATATCGTGCGCCGCGTCCTGCGCCGTGCTTTCCGGCTTGCCAACCAGGCCGAACTGGAACCGCACTACATTGACGCAATCGTCGATGGCTTTATTGCCATCTACGCGGAGCAATACCCGGATCTCGACAAGAAGCGTAACGCCATCGTCCACGAAATGCGGGACGAAGAACAGAAATTCGCAAAAGCTCTGGGCCAGGGGCTCAAGCACCTGGAGAAGGAGCTTGCACGGATGCCGGCGGGCGAGACGACCATCGCTGGTCAGCTTGCCTTCTTCATGTTTGAAACTTACGGATTCCCGCTCGAGGTAACTCAGGAAATTGGCGGTGAACGCGGCCTTGCGGTTGACGTCGATGGCTACGAAAAAGCCTACGCTGAACACCAGGCAAAATCCCGAATGGCCGGGGAAAAGCTTTTCAAAGGCGGCCTGAGCGACACGTCGATGGAAAGCACACGCCTGCACACGGCAACACACTTGCTGCACGAGGCACTGCGCCGCGTCCTTGGTCCTCACGTCGAGCAAAAAGGCAGCAACATCACGCCGGAGCGCTTGCGCTTTGATTTCTCCCACCCGGATAAAATGACCAGAGAGCAAATCGACGCCGTGGAGAAGCTCGTCAACGAAGCGATCACCCGGCAGATGGATGTCCACCTGGAAAACATGACCGTCGACGACGCCAAGGCGCGCGGAGCAATTGGCCTGTTCGAAGACAAGTACGCAGACCGCATCAATGTCTACTTCATCGGTGATTTCTCAACTGAGATTTGTGGTGGACCACACGTGCGCAACACGCGGGAACTCGGCCAGTTCAAGATCCAGAAGGAAGAAGCGTCATCCCGCGGCGTGCGTCGGATCAAGGCTGTGCTGGTCAATGCGCCAACCTGAGGCCCTTGTATGGTACCCGGTGAGCCCGAACCTTTGAGCCTCTGACCTTGTCCAGAGGCTGTTTTAACTCCTCAAAAGAACAAGAAAAAATCGAATTTTTTCGATTTCCCTAAGGTTTACGGGATTTTGGACGAAGCTGCTTTTGGGAGAGGACACGCAGGGTGCCCTCTTCCAGAACGGGGATGATCATGAACCTTGGCCTTCGCTACGGTGGCATCGTCGGCTGTGTTGCTTTCATGTTCGGAAACTTCATCGCGTGCGGTGCTCAAATGTATCGCGTGTCGGTCGAAGATGATCATGACAAGAGCAAGATCAGCGCTGAGTCCATGGACCCGAACTCGCCAACTTTTGGCCTCCATTCTCCCCGTGGATTCACCAAGCTACCGATTGAATTCCGGATCGGTCAGCAAATGGATTCCCAGCAAAAGACCGGCCTCGAGGCCGCAATGAAGACCTGGGAAATAGCCGTAGGAAAGTCCTTGTTTCGATTTGTCGGGGTCCATGAAAATACGGACGGAGATTCCTTTCCTGACCTGTATTCGTCGCTCCGCGACTCGATCAATGGAAATTACCTGGACAATAACTGGAAGAAGACCGGAAAGCCTGATGTGGTCCTGGCAACGACCATCTGGAACAACTCACCGCGTGACGCCGCGGCCATCGACACAGCCGACGTCCGCTTCAATTCCCAGGACTACGTCATCGGCGATTCCCTCAGGATCAAAGGTCAATATGTGGAATCAACCGGTCAATACAAAGACCCGGTCGACATGCAGACCCTCGCCCTTCACGAGCTGGGACACTTGCTCGGCCTGACCCACATTGCAGCCGAAATTGACGCGGTCTCGATTATGAACCCGTATGTTTACATCGGTGAGGGACTCACCAGCCGCCACCTGTCAGAAGGTGACATTGAAAGAATCCAGAAAATCTATGGCTGCCTTGGGGCAGCTTGCGATATCTCGCGCGCAGTCGAAATGGTCACCGAATTTACCAAGAACCCACCGGCAGAGACCGCAGAAGTTCGCTGACTGGTTTTCTTATCTAAGTTGCATCAAACGCACCGGTAATTCTTTGAGCGTTGCATAGCCAAAGGTAACCGGTGCCGCGACCACAAAGCCTGTCACAATCAATGCCATCAAATGGCGGGGCTTGAATCCACCACGACCAGCAAGTCGTGACCACAAAAAGATCGAGAGCAAGACACTCCACGTGAGTGGCGGCAGGTAGTGATAAAGAAAGAGGCCGCGCGAGACCAGGCTGTAGGGCAGGTAAGAAGCGACCCATGCCAGAAAAAGGACCAGGACAATCCCGATGGAAAGCGAATCGTGCCTTGAACGGTCTGTCGCTGCGCTCCATGCAAAGCGCACCAGTAGCAACAACCCGGAACCTTGCAGGCCCCACCAGACGAAGGGATTGCCCGCGAAGTAGATGACAGAATCACCACTGACCCAATAATAAATTGGCTTTTTCATGGTCGGCCATCCCCACCAGGGACTTGCCCAGGGGTGCGAGGCCGTGATGCCGTTGTTGGCGGCCAGCATTACCTTGTGCAGTTGGAAAAGATCCTGAAAAAAATTACCTGTGACTTTGTAGAAGGCATCGCCCGGCCCGGGTTGGTTGAGGAGAAAAAAGTGCGCCTTCCAGCCGATCAGGTAGACCACGGTAAATCCAGCCAGAGCCATGATGAAACCCGCAACGGGCTCCAAGAACCCGGAAGGCTTCATCCCCGCGTCAAAAAGATGCCAGGCCAGACGCGCCATGATCACCGGGATGATGGCCAGTCCTGTGAACTTTGCGCTGACGGAGAGGGCGACCGCGGCACCGATGCCCAGGCACAGTCCGAGTCGCTGGGCGGTGCTCCGTTCTTCGAGGAGAATTTCGCACAGCCACAGGGCCAACATGGAGCCAAGGATCAGTTGCCCGTCCAGGGCCATGATCCGCGTTTGAATGAGCAAGGCGTTATCAAGGGCCAGGGCGAGGCCACCCGCGAATGCCCATGCCACAGGAACGCGCCAGCGCCGCAGGAGAAGAAAACCCACCAGGGGAATCATTGTCCCCGTGAGGGCGGGCCACAGGCGAAGGGCTGCGACAGGGCCACCGGAAAGGCTCTCACCAATGGTGGTGAATCCAAGATTTCCCGTGTATCCACCGAGGGTTGCAAACAAGGACATGATGAGCTTGGGGTGCGGGGGATGGATGTCAAAAATCATCTGACGGGTGCAACAATAGGCGTTCACGAATTTACCAAAGTGGTACTCGTCGAAGACCACCTGCCCCGGGTGGGATAGGCCGGCAAAATGGACCAGGATGGCAATCAGCGTCAGGATTAAAAAGGCAGCATGATGGCTTGCTGCAGTGGCTCCAGGCACACTTGGCAGACTGATTTTCAAGCAGGAACTCCTTGCCGCAACCGCGCGAAATTAAGACAATCACTGCCCTGAATCACGTGAGGCATCAGATGATCGAGCTGGATCCGGTTTACGACCCGAAAAAATATGAGACCAAGTGCTGGAACGCCTGGATGAAGGGCGGTTATTTCCATGCTCCGGTCGACAAGTCGAAAAAGCCTTTCACCATCCTGATGCCACCGCCCAATGTGACCTCACAGCTCCACATGGGCCATGGAACATCTTACACCGTTCAGGACATTCTTGTGCGCTGGCGCCGCATGCAGGGGTTCAATGCCCTTTGGCTGCCGGGAACGGACCACGCGGGAATCGCGACCCAGATGATGGTCGAAAAGGCCATCCAGACTGAAGAAGGCAAGACCCGCCAGGAACTTGGCCGCCCTGAATTCGAAAAGCGCTTGTGGGCGTGGAAGGAAAAATATGGCGGCATGATCACCGAGCAGTTCCGGCGCATGGGATTCAGCTGCGACTGGGAACGTGAGTGCTTCACCATGGACCAAGGCCCATCAAAAGCCGTCCGGGCGATCTTTGTCGACCTCTACCGTGCCGGCCTGATCTATCGGGGAGAACGGCTCGTCAACTGGGACCCGGCCCTGAAAACGGCGATCTCGGACGACGAACTGGAAATGAAAGAGGTCACGGGGGCTCTCTATCACATCAAGTACCCGCTCGCAGACGACCCGGCGACGACCATAACTGTGGCAACAACGCGCCCGGAGACAATGCTTGGCGATACGGCCGTCGCAGTGCACCCGGATGACGAGCGGTATCAGCATTTGATAGGCAAAAAAATCAAGCTGCCTCTGGTCGGGCGAGAGATCCCGATCATTGCCGACGACTATGTGAAAAGTGAATTTGGCACGGGGGCGGTCAAGATCACTCCGGCCCATGATCCGAATGACTTTGAGATTGGCAAGCGCCACAAGCTGCCCTTCATCAACATCATGAACGCCGATGCCACCATGGCGGCCAACGTCCCGGAAAGATTCCGTGGCCTCGACCGCTTTGTGGCGCGCAAAGAAGTGATCAAGGCGCTCAAGGAACTCGACCTCTATGAAAAAGATGAGTCGACACGCCACGCCGTCCCGCATTCTGAGCGCAGCAAGGCAGTGATTGAGCCCCGCCTTTCGCTGCAGTGGTTTGTCCGCATGAAGGAGCTGGCTGGACCGGCGATCGAGGTCGCCCAGACAGGAAAACTCAAGTTCTATCCAGACGCCTGGAAAAAAACCTACCTGCACTGGCTCGAGAACATTCAGGATTGGTGCATTTCGCGGCAACTCTGGTGGGGCCACCGGATTCCCATCTGGTACTGCGCAGACTGCGAAGGTATCAGTACGGGGCTCGAAGATCCCACCAAGTGCGAGCATTGCGGAAGTGCGAAGATCAAGCAGGATGAGGATGTCCTCGATACGTGGTTCTCGAGCTGGCTGTGGCCGATCAGTCCTTTTGGCTGGCCCGAAAATTCAGAAGACCTGAAGTATTTCTATCCAACCGACGTTTTGGTAACGGCATCGGAGATCATCTTCCTGTGGGTTGCCCGGATGGTGATGGTAGGCCTCAAGACGCGCGGCGATGTTCCGTTCAAGGACGTTTATATCGCTGCAACTGTTTGTGACAAACAAGGCCGCAAATTTTCCAAGACGTTGGGCAACGGCATTGATCCACTGGAAGTGATCGAAAAGCACGGGACAGACGCAATTCGCTGGACGGGTACAGCCCTTGCCCCTCTCGGAGGCCGCATCCGCATGGAAGTCGGCGACTTCGAGTCAGGCGCCCGCTTCGTCAACAAGATCTGGAACGCATCGCGCTTCTTGCTCAAGTATGTCGACCCGAAAAAGCCGCTCAAAAAACTCGTGGCGTCTGAGCTGACCTTGCCCGAGAAGTGGCTCCTTGAGGAGCTTGCTTCCGCCAGCGAGCATATCAATAAATGCCTGGAGCAGTACCGGATCAACGAAGCCGTTGAGCGCATGTACCACCTGATCTGGGGATCTTTCTGTGACTGGGGCCTCGAGGTCGCCAAGGAGACCCTCAACGGCGCCGACGAAAAAGCCAAAGAGCAAACCATCTCCGTTCTTGTGTATGTCCTGGAAGGCATCATGCGTCTGGCAAGCCCCGTCATGCCATTTGTGACAGAGGAAATCTGGAGTCACCTGCCAGTCCACCCGCAGTGGGAGAGGGGGCCAAGCCTGGTTGTCTCCAGTTACCCGGATGCCGCCAAACTGATGCGCTTTCCCGAAGCGGCAGCTGACTGGTCCAGCTTTCAGGAACTGGTCACCGGAATCCGCTCAATCCGCAGCCAGGCGGGAGTCCCGCCAAAAGATCAGCTCGATGCCTTCTCTTACTCAGCAACGACGCGGCAGGCAGATCTGTTCAAGAAGGAAACGGCGCTGGTAAAAAGACTGGCCGGCCTGAGAGAACTTCATGTCGCCGTCCAAGGCGCGCAAAGAAAAGGCCCCGCCCTCGTATATGTCGGCAAGGGGTTTGAAGTATATATCCCGGCAGAAGGGATCATGGACGTCGCGAAGGAAGTGAAGCGGTTGTCATCAGAAGCGACGCGCGTCGAAAAGATCGTCGCCGGTCTTCAGGCCAAGCTTGGCAATGAGAATTTTGTTTCGCGAGCTCCCGAGGATGTTCTGGCATCCACCAAGGCGCAGCTTGAAAACATGGCCGCGCAACTTGCCAGCCTGCAGAAAAACCTGGCCTCCCTGCAGGGCTAGCTTTTTCCCCTCACGGGTGATCAGGGGATAGTATGGCCCAGATCGTTACTGGAACTTCAGCGGTAGCTGGTATTCGGCCACCGCACCCTTGATTCCCTGCCTGGTCGCAGAGACCTTCAGGACACCCACGTCCTGGGGAATTGGACTTTTGAATTGGCAGTCAAAGAAATCCTTGGCTGGCTTGCAGATGGCTTGAGCATTGTCTGAGCCAGAGTACTCGAGCTTCACCGAGGACTTCTTCACCAAAGGACTATTGAAGTTCAAGTCCAGCAGGAAAATCTTGAATGCTTTTTTATCACCGGCTGGCACCAGCTCCGTATGAAATGCGCCGGGCATGCGGACATGTCCGCCATTCGGTCCCGGCTTGCTTTCTCCGTGACCAAGGGCCTTGAACTCCATAATCAGAAAAATGAAGGGAAAAAATTTTTTAATTGCTGATTTTTGCCAGTACATGGGATTTCGCCACCTCGAAATTTTTTGTGATTTCCAGCCGATCGTGATGCATTTCAAAAAGCTTCTGGGAAGCCCCAAGAACGTCCGGAGAATTCTTCACGCCGCGGGCATATTCTGACTGGGTGCTCCGATAGTAACGTTCTGCACGGGCAATGTTTTGCTCTGCCTCGTGGACCTGTCCATGGAGGAAACGCAGCTGCGCGATTTCATTTTCAAGATGCGCCAGTGTCTCTTGCTTTCCGGCTTCAGCCAACAAACGCCCTGCAGAACTGCGCGCGAGGAAGGCGCGAGACTCACGCACACCCTCCATCCCGGCGGGCAAGTTCAGGGAGACGCTCACTCCAACTGTCGTTTCTGCGCCATTTTCGTTTTGGCGCGCATCGCCCAGATCCTTAGCGTCAGGCCAGGCAGGTTTCTCGTACTCAATATATGCATCGAAACGCGGCCACCACTCACGGCTACTCGCCGTGGCCATGAGGGCGTCCTCCTCGCTCTTGTAGGCATGGTCGGCAAAAAGATATTCAACCTGCTGGACATCAAATTTCACCTTATTCTCAAAATCATGATCGTGAGAAAGTTTGCTATCCACATCAACGGCTACGCCTTCATCAAGGCCAAGATAAGTGCGTAACAGCCTCTTCTCTGCCCCGGATTGAACCGAGGTCAATGCAAGTTCCCGCTCAAGACTTGATTTGTGAATCTCAAATTCGAACCGGTCCGAGTCCGCTGCAACCCCGCTTTTTATTCTCCTCTGTGCCGCAAGGAGGTTTTGCTGGTTGAGGTCGATCATTTTCCTAAGGAGTGCTTCTCTCTCCTTCAGGTAAGCAATCTGCCACCAGGAAGAGGCCGCTTTTTCGACTTCAGTTACGATAACCCGGCGAACCGTCGCGGTGAGGCGCCTCAGAGCGACTTCCCGCATCGAGTCGTCGATCCCGTCCCTGCCGCCCCTGAATAGGTTCACGCGGACATCCGCACCGATGAAAGGAGGCTCCGCCAATGAGAATCCGCCATCGTGCTTGGCCTTTCTACCTCCATGGAATCCCATTTCGGGCAGAAATGAACGCATCAGTGAGCCACGTCGTTCGGCTGCAGCGGCAACCTCGGCCTTGGCCGCGGCGACCGCCTTGTTGTTTGCATTGATGATAGCGCTGAGTTCGGAAACATCCCCGGATACAGTCTTTCCGGAAGCGCTGCCTCCGACCAACAAGCCCCAAAAGATAACTGCGACTGTTTGGATCCGACGCATCTGGATCAGTTCACTTCCGTGGTTCAATGGTGAACGTCAAAATCTCAGTCCGGTTCGATTTCAATTCTGTTACGGAGAGTCTGAGGGTGTACCTGTGTGCGCCCTTTGCATCGTAGGAACCTTCAAACATATTTTCTGCCATGGAGAGTGAAACGACTTCTGACTTCTTGCTTCTTGGCATGACTGCGGTCGCGTCGATCTTCAGGGTAGTTGCCGGGATTGGCTTCAGGTCATTGCCATAGACATAGATTTTTATGCTGGAGCCCTTTGACACAACTTCGACCTTCGAATCATCGAGGGATTTGATAATCCCTCCCTTCGGTGCCTTCACAGTCGTTGGGGCATCATGGTCGACTCCATTATGAGCGCGGGTGGGTGAGGCGAACACCGACAGGGTGAGGATTAGCAAAGCCAACCCCGATTGCACCCTGACAGACATGTATTTCAGCAACACTTTGGTCATGGAAGTTCCTCGTCTCTTCTACTGGTGATCGAAGCCTCGGCGGCACGCTTTCCAAAACGATAAAACATGGCCGGAGTGACCACAACGTCAAGCAGTGTGGAGCTTAACAGTCCGCCCACAATCACCACGGCGACGGGGTGCAAGACCTCGCTCCCCGGTTCTCCCTTGGCGAAAACCAGCGGCAAGAGCGCCAGGGCGGTCACAGAAGCCGTCATCATGACCGGGACCAGCCTTTCCTGAGATCCTTTAATGATCATCTCGCGGGAAAAACCATGGCCCTCAAACCGCATCATGTGCAAGTAGTGGGATATCATCATGATGCCATTTCTGGACGCAACACCACAAAGGGTGATGAATCCCACGAGGCTTGCCACCGTTATGGACTCACCCGCAATAAAAAGCAGCGTGATCCCACCGATAAAAGCGAGAGGTATCGTCGCCATAACCTGGGCCGTGATAGCCTTGGACCTGAAATGGCCCATCAGCAGTAAAGCAATCCCCGCAAGTGAGACGAGGCTAAACACAAGGATATTTCTTGTGGCTGCCTGCTGGCTCTCGAATTGCCCCCCGTACTGAATGTAGAAGCCTTCTGGCAATTTGACCGCCGAATGGACTCTTGACCGGATTTCGTTGACAAGACCACCCAAGTCACGTCCCGACACGTTGGCGCTAATGACAATGCGACGCTGGCCGTTCTCGCGGTTTACTTCATTAGGTCCCATGGTTTCGTAGACATCTGCGACGAGGCCCAATGTGACCCGCTGGCCTGTCGGCATGACCTTGAGGACAGTCTTTTCCATGTTCGCGATGCTGTCCCGCGACGTCTTGTCAAATTGGAAGAAGACGTCATACTGACGGTTTCCTTCCGTTATCTGCGCAACTTCTTCGCCGTTAAACGCAGCCTCAAGAAGCTTTGTCACTTCTCCAGCACTGAGGCCATATTTTGCTGCTTCATCGCGCAGAATGTGTACTTTGATCTGGGGCACCAGCGCTTGCTCTTCTACCCGCAAGTCGACCAAGCCCTTCACACCTGAAAGTGCGGCCTCAACTTCAATGGCCTTTTCCCGAAGCGTCGCAAGTTCAGGCCCAAATATCTTGATGGCAATCGCAGCGTTTACCCCGGAGAGCATATGATCGATCAAGTGTGAAAGGGGTTGGCCGATGTTGACCCCGATGCCGGGATAGGCTTCCTTAAGACGCGCCCTGAGTTCATTCAAGACATCTTCCCGCGGGCGCCCACCAGGATGAAAATCAACATCGATCTCGCTGACGTGGACTCCGGCTGCATGTTCATCGAGCTCTGCCCGTCCCGTGCGCCTCGAAACCGATTTGATTTCGGGCGTAGCGAGCATCAGTTCTTCTGCTTTTAACCCAATCTTGTTGGACTCCGCCAAGCTGATCCCAGGCGCCGACACGAGCGCAACCATGGCGGTTCCTTCGTTGAACTTCGGCAGGAAGTCGCGACCCATGAAGGGGACCAGGCTTGCCGCGACCACGAAAAGGAAGATCGAAGTACCAATGACAAGTTTGCTTCTTGGCAAGGCCCATTCGAGGACCTTCCGGTCGACGTTCTTCATCCATCTGACAAAGCCTGTTTCTCCGCGGCTCGTGGAATGAGACGGAAGGAAATATGCGCAAAGCGCTGGTGTCAGGGTGAGGGAAACGACAAGGGATGCGGCAAGGGCTGTCAGGTAGGCGATCCCGAGGGGGGCGAATAACCTGCCTTCAAGGCCATCAAGGCTGAACAAGGGAATGAAAACGAGGGCGATGATTGCTGTTGCCAGTACGATGGAATTCCTGACCTCACTAGACGCATCAAAAATAACTGCGAGCCGCGGCCTTGGCGATGCCAGCGTACTGTTTTCACGGAGCCTCCGAAAAACATTCTCGACATCAACGATAGAATCATCAACCAGCTCACCGATGGCAATCGCAAGGCCGCCCAGGGTCATGGTGTTGACCGTAAGCCCGAAGACATGGAAGACAATCGCGGTGACCAAAAAAGACACGGGTATTGCGGTCAAGGTAATAGCCGACATGCGCAGGTTCGCAAGAAAAACGAAGAGAACCAGGAAGACAAGCAGTGTGCCGGATTTAAGCTTCCGCGTGATGCCGTCGATTGACGCTGTGATGAAGTTTGCCTGTTTGAACACATCGGGATTGATGATGACACTGGCGGGGAGTGAGGGGCGCAGTTCATCGATGGCCCGCGCGACTGCGCTGGTGATAGCGACCGTGTCGGCACCGGGCTGTTTTTGTATGGTCATGACCACCGATGGCTTGCCGTTGAAGCTGCCGTCTCCGCGCTTGAGCTGTGGCGCTTCCGCAACCTCCGCAATGTCCTGGACAAGGACGGGCCGCCCCAGGTGAAGGCCAACAAGGGTCTTTTTGATGTCGTTAATGTTTTCGACGACGCCGATATTGCGAACGAGATACTCCTGGGCATCTTTTTCAAGAAACCCACCGGTCGTGTTGCGACTGATCTGGGACAGTTCCTTGTCCACGCTCTCGATGGAGAGTTGATAGCGGTTCAGTTTTTCTGCGGAGACCATGATCTGGTATTGCTTGAGACCCCCACCGATGGAAATCACCTGGGCAATGCCGGATATGGTCATCAGTCTGGGACGAAGGGTCCATTCCGCAATGTCTCGAAGGGCCATCGGTCCGATTGAGGGATCATCCGAGTAGACAGCGATTTGCTGGATCTGCCCCATAAGAGATCCCACTGGACCCATGACGGGGGCAGTTCCTGCAGGTAGTCTGTCCCGTGATAAATTTAGCTTCTCCTGGACAAGCTGGCGGTTGCGGTAGATGTCGGTACCCCACTGAAACTCAACGTAGATCACAGACAGACCAATTCCAGACTGAGACCGGATTCGATCAACGCCGGGCAAGCCGTTCAGGTGGGATTCCAAGGGGAATGTGACTCGGGTTTCGACCTCTTCCGGTGCCATGCCGTGAGCCTCTGTCATGACTGTGACAGTTGGCTTGGTGATGTCCGGAAAAACATCGACAGGGAGGCTTTTTGCGACGATCCCGCCGTAGACAGTTATCAGTGCCGCCAGGGCAACAACTGATAAACGGTGGTTGAGTGCAAACCTTATGACGCGGTTCAGCACAGTCACTCCGAAGTCGGTAAATTTGCGGAAAGACTATCAATTCTTCGCGCTGAAGGCCAGCATTCGGCGTTTTAGCTGGCACGGGTAAGATCGATTTATTTCCGGCTACCTTGGACAAACATTCAATCTTTGGCATTCCCAGAGATAGACACTTCCACAAGTTTCTTCAGCGCCGTTCGACTGTAAGGAATCTCCCTACGAGGACGTTCCTCTTCCGCCGGCATCTGGCCGTTTTCGTCGCCTGCAAGCGTCCGAACAGTAGCGAACTTGCTCCCAGTCCCTCTCCCACTTCTTGCGCCAGGTAAACGGGCGATTGCAGGCTGCGCATACTTTCGTGGGCAGGTCCGATTTTTTCGTGCCCATGAAGAGCCTCGTCCTCTCACTGATGGAACAGGGTTTGAAGGGGTAGAGTCTGAGTCCTTTGTATCAACACAAAAGCCACCCCGGATTAAAGATCGAAAAATGCGAGCGCGTGAATGAGACTCTCGCGCGGGATATTCAAGGCAGGAGTAAGTGACAGTGAAGTTCCGCCGGAACCAGAAGCAAGCGCGATCACTCCGCGGCACCGCAACACATCCATCGCTACGGCCCCAGGTGCTGAGCCAGCGGATTCGTGGAACTTGATTGCAAGCATCAGACCACCGCCCCAGCGAATTTCCTCAATGCGCGGATCCTTTTCATATTTGAGCTGAAGCTCTTGGTAAAGCCAGGCCCCGGTTTCGCTTGCCATCTTGCAGGCATCGATTCGTTTCATTTCACGTAGCGATGCCGTTGCCACAGCGCAAGAGAGGGGATGTCCAAAAAAGGTTCCCGTATGAATCGCCTCACCTGTGCTTTTGGGCCAGGCCGACATGACCTCCTCTGTTCCAGCGCAGGCCGAGAGCGGCATCCCACCGCCCAGGGCTTTGCCAAAGCAAACAAGATCTGCGTCAACCACGTCTGCCTCGGTCCACTTGCCGCGACGACCCAGACCCGTAAGGATTTCATCCAAAATCAAGACGCCGCGCTGTTGATGAGCAAGGCCGGCAAGTTCGCGAAGCCAGCCTTTTGGTGGATTAATGACACCGCCACGGCCTTGCACAGGTTCGGCGATGATGCCTGCAAAACCACAGGGCATCGCTTGGAGCGTCCGCATCGCGTCAACAATTAACCCACTGTCACAACCATAAGGCAATTCGATCGCCACTCGCTCGCAAAGGTATTTGCTGAATGGCTTTTTGAAGTCACTGCGTGAGGTGACTGGCAGTACACCCAGGTCCACTCCGTGGTACCCGTCCTTGAAGCAAATAAATCCTGCGCAATCCGTCTTTAGCATGGCGGTCTTGAGGGCCACTTCGATTGCCTGGCCGCCCGAGATGGCAAGTGAAATCCGTGACAACCTCGACGGCAACACAGAACGCAGTTCTTCAATCAGCTCAATTTTTGACCGGGACGGATAAACGTCCCCCATGCCGTGGGCGATGGGGAAGAAATCTGCACCTGCATAACGCCCAAAGACTTCTCTGACAACGGCCGGGTTATGTCCAAGGGCAAGCGCGCCAAAACCAGCACAAAGGTCGACATATGCACGGCCTTCGACATCGCGGATGATTGATCCAGTTCCTGATTCAAAGACAAGAGGATTGGCATCGGCGGAAACCGGATAGGTCGCGTCGTGGCACTCAAGGGCCATCAAGCGGGACATCCATGCGGCATTGGTTTCCGTTTTCTTCATACGCCTTTGGCCCGCGGATGCCAGATGTACTTGTGCATTTGCAGTTGCATGCGACCCGGAGCCTTGGCCTCAATCATCCAATCGGCAAGGTCCTTTGGCGGCACCAGCCCAAAGGCGCAGGAAAAGAGAACCCCGCAGCGGGTGTCGAGGCGATTTTTACGGACGACATCAAGGGCCCAGTCAAAATCGTCGCGGTTTGAAACAACAAACTTGATTTCGTCCGTCGCCTTGAGGAAATCCAGGTTGGCCCAGAGGTTTCTATCTGCCATGCCACTTCCGGGGCACTTTAAGTCCATGATGACATGAACTTCACGTGGGATATCGGCGATCGATTCCGAGCCACCCGTCTCGATCATCACCCGGTAGTCCTGATCGACCAGTTTTTGCATGAGCGGGATCACGCCTTTTTGGGCGAGGGGCTCGCCGCCAGTCAGCTCGACGTGTTTCAATTGAAATTCAGCAACTTTGGCAAGGACCTCATCTTCCGTGAAGTCCTTCCCCCCCTCAAACCCATAAGCTGTGTCGCACCAGCGGCACCGGAGCGGACAGCCCGTCAGGCGGACAAAGACGCATGGGAAGCCGCTAAAGGCAGCCTCGCCTTGAATGCTCGCGTAAATCTCTGTAATCCTTAGGGGACTCATTTTTCTGGAGCGCCGCCTTGCCGAGTGATTCTGGACACCAGCCAAACCAGCCCGTCCAGCTGGTAAGTTCCTCGGAGCTTCTAGTCCAAGCGGTCCAAGCTTTCAAGTCAGGCAACCTGCAAAGCCTTGGCCTTGCTGGATTTGGCGTCTTCTTACCCCAGATTCTATCGACCTGGCTGCTGGCTCCGGCATCGCACCAGGCGGCGGGAAACATCTGGTCCGCAGCCCTGGACGTAAAAAAGGGCGCCGCGATCGATGGTTCGACCTTTCCGGGAATTTTGGGTCAAGCGGCTGAATTTTATAGGCTTTTCGGTTTTATCAACCTCCTCTTGTGGCTTGTATTCACGGCGGCTTACCTGGCCATGCTGTACCAAAGCCTTCACCACATGCGCCCTTGGGCGTTTCCACGGCTCAGCCTGAGGGAGCTTCTCGGGGACATGGTGCGTCTAACGCTCAAGCGGGGCATTCTGCTGGCAGCGCTGGTTGTATCGCTTTGCTTTTTACTCACGGCATTTTTGACATCACTGGGCTTTGGCAACCAGGCGGACGGTCTGATCTCCCTCTTTGTGATCCCTCTTTCCCTCATGGCGCCCGTCCTGATGGTAGCGGAGCACAAAAGCGCGCTGCGCAGCCTGACCCATGCTTTGACCTTACGCTATGCCCGCCGGGTGGCGTTTGGCGGTGCTTCTGCTGTTCTCAGCCTGGTGACAATTTTCGGATTATTTTTCTGCATTGAATACCTGTTCTCATGGATTGGGTCTGAAGCTCTCGACTGGTTTGCCACTGGCACGCCTCAGTTCCTTGCAATGGCCTTGCCCGGCATGCCGTTCAGCGTGGGTTTTGCTCTGGTTGACCTGGTCCAATCCATGCTCACGACGAGCATGATTTGTCTACTGCCGGGCGCCACCGCTGCGCTTTACATTCAGGTTCACTTTCGCAATTCAAGGCGTGATCTCTCGATCCTTGCCTGAAGAGCGCTGAATTGGTTTGGCTGCGGGCCGAAGGCCTGTTCGCCGAAGTGCCCTAGAACATGCCCAGCCAAGCCGCGTAAAAGACAAGCCTCCACTGACGCCACAGAGATACCGCGTCCGATTTCAGCGAGTCCTGTTAAAAAACTTCCATGGGCACGCCCGCGCCTGTATCCAGGCTCACGACTTGGGTGGGCAAGGTACTTTGAGATCATCGGCCGGTCACAATCGATGATCAGCGATGCCTGATAAAGCAAATAGTTTCGACTGCGAAAGAGCGACGTCCCACCGAATTTCATGTCGCCGGCAACGAGGTCGCTGATCCCTGCTTCGCCCAAAATTGCGTCGAAAGCGAATCCAGCATGGAGGCAGGAGTTGACGGCGCTGTTAAGGAGGCGAAAGTAGCGGTCGTTGTGAAAGTGCTCGGTTACCCACATACCGAGGCTTACGATCACACAGCCCGGGTAAAGGACGACCGTCCCTCCGCCACCATAGCGTTTCAGTACTGGAACACCGTCGGACAAACACGCAGGGAGGTTGCATTCGACTGCAGGATCATTGCTGCTCCCGCAGACGACAACCGTTTCCCTGGGCACCCAAACGTCGATAACCAGAGGACGGTCATGCCGCTCAAGAATGTGGTCATCAATCCACAATCAAAAACTCCCACCTGTCGACTGCATGATCCACGTGGCAAACTTGAAGTAAATGACAATGCCGGCGACGTCGGAAAGAGATGCGATGAAAGGCGAGGAACTGACGGCAGGATCGAGGCGAAACGCCTTCATGACAAAAGGCATCATCGCGCCAAGGATACCGCCAAAAAGGACAACTGCCACCAAGGTTACGCCGACCGTCAAGCCAACCACTGGCGACTGACCCCACGTCGTGGCACGGACAAATCCGATTGCACCGAGAATCAGCCCCAACGACAGCCCGGCAAGAGCCTCGCGCTTGAACACGCGGCCGAAATCGTCTGGCTTCATTTCGTTGACGGCCAGGCCCCGGATGACCAGCGATGCTGCCTGGGAACCAGAGTTGCCGCCTGAGGAGATAATCAGCGGAACGAAGTAAACAAGGTAGCGCATCGATGCGATGGCCTCATCGTAATGATGAAGGGCCGTTCCGGTAAAAATCTCACCAAAGAAAAGAATGGAGAGCCATCCGGCACGTTTGCGAATGAGAGTGGGCAGAGGGGTTTCAAAATAGGAATCCTCAAGGGTCGCCTGACCACCGAACTGCTGGATGTCTTCGGTTGCGTCTTCTTCGGCAACGTCAAAAACGTCGTCGGCAGTGACGATTCCGAGCAAAACATTGCCGCTGTCCACCACCGGAATCACCGACTGGTCGTACTTCCGGAATATATCGACGGCAAGCTCTTCGATGTCCTCTGGCTTGAGCGTGACGTTTGAGGGTTCCATCAGTGAATCGATGGTGGCGCCTGGAGCATCTGCAAGCACCAGGGCAGCCAAACTGACCTGTCCACGCAAGCGACCCGACGCGTCGGTGACGAAAAGTTCCGTCGCCAACTCCTCCGGGTACACTGTATTCCAACGCAAAAAGTCCACTGCCTGGGCGACTTTCATGTCTGCCCTCAGAGCGATGAACTCCGGGTTCATGAGCCGCCCGACGGAATCCTCCGGGTAACTCAAGAGCTGCCATGCCGTGCGCCGTTCCTCTGGCGACAGCTTGAGCATGATGCGTCCGCGTATTTCGGCCGGAAGTTCTTCCAGAAGCTTTGTCCGGTCGTCGGCTTCCATCTCGTTGACGAGATTGGTGACAACATTGTCGGGAAGATCGCCGAGAAGGCGCTCTTGGACGTCAAAGCTCAAGTAGGCAAATATCTCGGCCCGGCGACGTTTGGGGATCAGGCGAAAAAGGACAATCGTCTCTGCCGACGACAGGCCATCAAGGCGTTCGGCAATATCTGCTGGTTCCGCATTGCGACAATAATTTCGAAGATGACGAAACTGACGGGAACGAAGTTCCTCCTGGAACTGCTCCTTCGTCAGGTCCCCGGTCGGGGTACCCCTTTGCTCATGGAAAGCAAATGAATTCATCGGGGATTTTTTCGTCCAATTTTCGAATGTCTTTAAGGCGTTGTAAAAAGGCCACGCAACCCTAAAGGGGCTAGTCCCTCCTGCCAGCAGACTTTCGATTTGGCAAGAACAACAAACGCCTGATTAGCGGCAGGCTTTTTCAAGGGTTTCGCTGGTTGCTGCATGGCGCTGCTTGTTTTCGCCGAGCCATGCCATAAAAGCCTTGAGCTTCGCAGGTTCCGCAGGAATCAGGGGACAATCGAAATCGGTCGAGTCATAAAGCGTTGCAGCAAGAACCTCGGCGTTATTCCAGGTTCGCCCACCAACCCGGTCCTGCCCCTTGAAAGTTGGCTTTCCGGTTCCTGTGAACGCTGCGAACACTTCCGCCTTGCGCAGGACTAAATCATTTGGGGGCAGGGTCGACACGTATAACTTTTCCAATTCGCGGCGGAGAGCGTGAAGCCAGACGCCAAATGTGCGCGTATCTGCCAGGTCAACTTTGTAGGCCTCGATGGCCGCATCGTCCTTGATCCGGGCAAGCCAGGCCACCGTCATGCGACGAGCCAGCACTTCGGCAAGGCGCTCATTGAATGTCGTGCCACCTTCAATCCAAACAGTACGGTGGACGAGTTCATGAAAGATCAGATGGGCAAAATCGTCGCGGGACCTGCGGGTCATCGACCGGTAAACGGGGTCTGGAAGGAAACCCAGAAGGGAATAGCCCGTCGCCGTGCCACGGGCCGTGTCGTAGCCTTTTTTCTTGAGTGCCGCCTCTTCCTCGTCACGGGCCTTCTTGTCGAAAAAACCCAGATAGGGAACCCGCCCAACCAGGGGGAACCACCAGGTGATGGATTCCAGACGATCTGGTTTCGCCGCGTATACCAACCATGAAAGCGGCCGATCACCGTTGTCGATATACCGGCGGTAAGAACTGCCAGGGGTCAGTCCACATTCACGGGCAAATTCCAGAATCCCGGCAAGGTCCGTCAACCGTTCACGGACGGAAGGTGGCGTCTCAGGTTTGGCAAGGACTTCAGAAATGTCCTCGCGGGAACCAAGGAGCTTACCCTGTTCCCATGCGAGCCGGCTGACATAACATCCTGAAAGCCCACTTGCGGCAAGGGCCGCAGCGGCGACAAAAAAAATACGGCTGCTGGCACAAAAGGCCTTCACGCCCTTGCCAGCCAGATCTCGACCTCGCCACCGTCGAGGCTGAATTTTTGATGATCCGGCCCCATGACTGCCGACAGATCCTGTGGTCCCGGGGCTGGCTCCATCAACACAGCAAGGGTTTCGTCTGCGATGTAAGCGTGGAAATCGCGCAGCGCATCCACCGCACGTCCACTTGCCGCGTACCTGACTTTGATGCGGTCGCTGACGTTAAGTCCCGATTCCTTGCGCATGCGCTGAATCCGGTTGATCAGTTCACGGGCAAGCCCCTCACGCAGAAGCTCCTCAGATAAACGGGTATCAAGCAGAACCGTGACACCCTTCTCCGTTGCAATGAGGCGGTCGTCCTTGGGGCCCCGTTCAATCAGGAAGTCCTCTTCAGACAGAGAGAAACCAGCGACCGTGACACTGCCCGATGTTTCGAGATCTCGCAGAAGGGCCGCCACGTCGTCGTGACTTGCAGTGATTTTTTCCAGGGCCACGCGCACTGTATTTAACTGCCCCCCCAGACGCTTACCCAGAGTCCGCAGGTTTGGCTTCACGCCGAGACGGACAAAACGCGCTTCGTCCGTGGAGAAATCAATCGCCTTGATGTTGAGTTCCTGGCGGATGGTGGCTGCGCCCGCTTCAATGATGCCGTGGTCGCCCTCATTCCGGGTGATGACCTGGATCGACGGCAACACCTGGCGGGTTTTGATCTGGTGTTTGGCCCGAAGGCTGCGGCCAAGGTTTGTGACCCGGCGCACAAGCGCCATGCGCTCCTCAAGGTCCTTGTCAATCAAGCGTTCCACCGGCATCGGCATGTCAGTCAAGTGCACAGAAGCTGGCGCGCTGGAAAGACCATGGGTAAGGTTCTCGAAGATGCGCTCAGAAACAAACGGGGCAAACGGCGCAAAAATCTTTGAGAACTCGCACAGCACGTGGAACAACGTTGCATAGGCGAGAGGATCGCCTTTTTCGCCACCCGCGTTGGCACCGGAACTGCCGTCCATGACAGCGCTACCTTCGTCTTCATCAGTGCTGGCAGCACCACCCCAAAAGCGGCGGCGGCTCAGACGAATGTACCAGTTGGTGAGGTCTTCAATGAAGTCGATCACCAGCGGGATCACAGCGTAAAGGTGGTAGCGCTCCATTTGCTGGTGAACGCCGGCGGCAAGGGACTGAAGGCGTGACAAGATCCAGCGGTCGAGCTCATCCACGGCAGCCGGCGCCTTGCCGGCGGCAAGAGACGCCTCGGGTTTCCAGCCATCTGCGGCGGCATAGGTGGCAAGGAAGCTGTGAGCGTTCCAAAGCGGTAACAGAACCGCCCGGGTTGTCTCAAGGACCCCACGGTCAGAGAAGATCAAGTCCTCCCCACGCAAAATGGGGGAATTCAGCATGTAAAGGCGAACACTGTCGGCGCCGTACTTTTCCAGCAGATCCTCTGGTGGTGTGTAGTTCCGGTGACGCTTTGACATCTTGCGCCCTGTCTCGTCGCAGATGATGCCGTTGACGACGACGTTTTTGAAGGCGGGGCGATTGAACAGCGCCGTTGAAAGGACTGACAGCGTATAAAACCAGCCACGCGTCTGGTCCAGACCTTCCGCGATGAAATCTGCAGGAAAAACGTGCTCAAAACGATCTTTGTTCTCGAACGGATAGTGCAATTGAGCGTAGGGCATCGATCCGGACTCAAACCAGCAGTCGAACACTTCGGGAACCCGGCGCATCTTTGATTTACAGGCAGGGCATTCGACTTCGAGGTCGTCGATGAAATGCTTGTGCAGGTCGTCAATTTTTTTGCCGGTCGCCCTCTCAAGTGAAGGGACGTCACCAAAGACACGGACGTGGGCTGGATCCGTGCGGCATTCCCAGATGGGCAGGGGGGTTCCCCAGAAACGGTTGCGGCTGATGGCCCAGTCGCGTGCATTTTCAAGCCACTTGCCCATGCGTCCGTCTTTGAGGTGGCCGGGCACCCAGTTGATTTTCTGGTTGTTGGCAACCAGATCCTTGTTCAATTTCTCAACGGCCACATACCAGGCCGGGATTGCCCGGTAGATGAGAGGTGTGTCCGTGCGTTCGCAGAATGGATAGCTGTGGACCAGGACGTCCTGCTTGTAGAGTTTTCCTTCAGCCTTGAGGCGCTTGATGATTTCCTTGTCGGCGTCCTTGCAAAACTGACCGGCATACTCGGCAATTTGCGGACGGAAACGTGCTTCTTCATCAAGCGGATCAACGAGTTCGATGCCCCCTTTGCGACACACCCGAAAGTCGTCTTCTCCGTACGCGGGGGCTTGATGGACGATTCCGGTGCCGTCTTCAGTGGTCACATACGCGTCGGCAAAGACGCAGAACGAATTTGCCTGATCCTTGAAATAGGAAAAAAGGGGCTCGTAGGATTTTCCGGCGAGCTGGCTTCCCTTGACCGTTTCCAGAACTTCAAATGGCTCGGCAGTCTCGCCTTTTTGTTTCTTGAAATAAGCAGGAAGACGCGCCTCCGCCAGCCAAAGAATCTCGCCCGAGGATTTTTCACGGACCTTGACGTAGTCGATATCGGGACCAACAGCCAATGCGAGGTTTGAAATCAAAGTCCAAGGCGTCGTCGTCCACGCAAGAAAAAATCCGTCTTCGCCCCTGAGTTTGAACTTTACGGTGATGGCCGGATCCTGGACGTCCTTGTAATTTTGATTGGCCTCGAAGTTTGACAAGACGGCCGTGATACGCGGCGAATAGGGCACGACTTTATAGTCGCGGTAAACGAGTCCTTTTTCATAAAGCTGAGTGAACACCCACCAGACCGATTCCATGAACGACTTGTCCATTGTCCGGTACTGGTTTTTCCAGTCGACCCAGCGCCCAAGGCGCGTGATGGTTTTTTCCCACTCTTTTGCGTAATGGAGTACGGAGCTGCGGCACTCCTCGTTGAATTTGGCGACACCCATGGCGAGGATGTCGGTACGGCCTTTCAGTTTGTCACGCTTTTCGATTTCGTATTCGACCGGAAGCCCGTGGCAATCCCAGCCAAACCTGCGTTCGACCTTGAAGCCGCGCATGGTCCAATAACGGGGAACCGTGTCCTTCAGGGTGTTTGCCAGCAGGTGTCCATAGTGGGGCAGGCCATTGGCAAACGGCGGGCCGTCGTAAAACGCAAATTCAGGAGCCTTGGCCCGGTGATCCAACGATGCCTTGAAGGTCTGACCTTTTTCCCAGGCAGCCAAAACCTCCCGCTCAAGCTGGGGAAAACTGACATCTGATCCGGCAACTTTCATGGACGAGATCCCCCGAAACCGAATGAAGTTCTCTTAAAAACATATTATCATTCTATTAGAAACTTGATTTTCTAATAAAATTTGTATAAAAAGACATCGCGGTGCATAGAGGCTTGAACCGTCAAGTCTCTGGACAGCCACCGGTCTGGGCCTCGGCACAATTATCAAATGAAAACAGATATTTGTGCATCTTTTTGAGGTTGGACCGGGGCTTGCAGTCCCAGCCGCAGGGGCCTCACGGGCGTTTTTAACAGAATCTGCCTGCGGAGTCGCCAGTTAAGCCACTGATGTTGAGCGGTTTCCGTTGTTGTGGTGGAGCAGGAAATGATCGGGCGTAAAGACTCTAACAGTTCGTTCTTTCAGCGCTGGAAAACCTCCAGTGTTGTGACTGCTGTCATCGCGGCCAGCCCTTTTTCCGCAGATCACGTAGCTTTGGCGGGACGGGACAACCAATGCCCGGCAATCCCGGGAAATTTCCTTGAGACGGAATCTGTCATCTGGCGCACGGAAGACCTACTTCCGCTCGTTTCAAAAATGCCGGCTGCGGACAACCTTCCTGGCGCATGGACCCTCCGCCATACAACCTCGATCGTAAGCCGGCTAACTAAAAACCAGTCCGGCGACAACCGGGCTCTGGTCGGGTTTTTCGATCGCCAGGGTATCGTAACGGCAACAGACCAGCGTTTGCGGATCGCTGCATTAAAAGAAGTTAAATCGACGGAATTCAAAGAAGCCCCGGGCCTCGGACGGTACTTGCTCCAGCAACTGGGTAAAGCTTTCGGGGAACACGCCCGCGAGCACTCAGAGCTGATCCGCGCTCTCGGGCAAGGGCTATCCTTTAACCTGGACTCGCGCGGCGTCTCGAAAGCAAGCAGCAATCAGGGCAAGGATCCAGCTTCGTTAAAATACGGCCTCGTCCTGAAGGACGTCCGCGCGTCAGGCAGGGGTGTTCACGTGGCCTCCCTGACCATGGATGACAGCTTGATGGAGCAGGCAATTAATTCAAAATCGCAGGCAAAAGTCGACTGGACGATTGGTCCCCTGACTGAGGGCGATGGCAATCCGCTTGCCGACTACCGCGCACCCGCACCCTGGGAGGGGCCCAAGGCGCAGGGTTTGTTCTCGCTTCGCCCTGATTTCAGCCTGCGCGGAAAAATTGAACCGAATCTTTCGCGCGACGGATCATCGAAAATCGGCATGCGCATGCGGCTTGAGCAACCCCAAGGCCTCTACCGGATGGAAATGATCAGCGCCAGCGGCGTAGCCAAGGGCAATGTGAACCATGAATTCCGCCTGCCGGTATACCGCCACCTGACCCTGGTCCGGAACCTTGATCAAAAAATGGGCGTGACCAAGACCTCAGTCCTGAACGTGCTGGGATTTTCCGAACGTCTTTCCCTGATTCCAGTCAACATGCACCTGGTCCACAAAGAAAAATTACTTAAAGCAGAGACAGGCTTTGACTGGATGAGGGGCCGGGTAGCGCTCGAAACCAATGTCACTGGTTTTTCAAACGTCAAGCAGCTGACGGGCCGTGATACACCGGTACCACCATCTTACTCGGTAAACTACGGCCGCAACTTCTGAGCTTCGTCAAAACCAGACGTTGGCCCAATTCATGCGACAACAAGGTCCGCAAAGATCGGAAAATGATCTGAATTCTTGACCGTTGTATCAACGTAGATCCTCTCCACATCAAGCCCACGAACAAACAGCTGGTCCAGAGCTCCCACGGCCGGCCTCGGGTCCGCCGGGATGGGAACGTGCTTCAAGCCAATCGCGGCGAGCGCCTTCGAAATCACCCGCAAGTATCCGGGGGTGAAGGTGTTGAAGTCGCCTGCGAGGATCATTGGACCTTCATGGGTGGGTAGACTGCCGATCAGGTGTTCCATTTCCTCCAGGGCCAGTTTCACCCGGCGAATCAAGGTCGCATGCAGGTTGACCACCATCAAAGGATGTGAAGCGCCTGCCAGCTGATAAAAAGTGACGAGGGCGACCTTCGGTGTCTTGAAAACCGGCTCCGGGTATTTGCAGACGATTCGCCTGATAATGGGCGTCGAGCACACCCTTGCCACCGTCATGACACCGTCGCGAATGCCGTCGCGGCGCTTATAGGACGCTGCGTGGACGGCCTCAAAACCTGGCTCACAAAACGTCGCCAGGGCCTTTTCGGAAAGCAGCGCCTCCTGAGTCAGAATCAAGTCTGAGCGAAAGCAGATCATCCGGTAGTCGTGTTCAAAAAGCCGCCCACCGGCTCCCTTGCATAAATTCCATATGGCAAGGCGGATGCGGCGGTTTTCAAAATGCGGGATCTCACAAGATCCAATCCGCCAGAGAGCCACTGGGTCGGCAAGAAGTTCAATGGACCATACTTGCCGCAGGCTTTCGATCACCGCACGGTAGGATCGAGGCGGTTTCTGAGGTTTCAGCTTTTTCGCCGGCACTAAAATCCCCCCCGTGAACTAAGAAAACCGTGCGATAACGCCCAGACTCTCCTCATCCCCGCGCGGGGCATGATACCAGGACCCTGGGTCGCTCGTGCGGCTGGGACTGTCGTCTCCAAAGTTTGAAGCAATCGAAGAGCCAATCTCCTCGGCGAGCGCCCGGTAAGTCGAAAGCTTCCCGCCGTACAGGGTATAAATTGCGCCCCTGCCTGATTGAATCCGACCGATGATGTGGGAACGAGAGGTCGAAGATATTGAATGACCTTTTTCTGCTGCCAGCCAGCGCAATCCGGCAAAAGATGCCTCGATATCGTTTTCCTGCAAAGGACGCAGAAGATATCGGTTACAGCGTGACAACAAGTAAGCCACTTCCTCGGCAGTCACGCGCATCTCGTCCATGTCACCGGAGAAGGCAACCTCGGTCGTACCGACAAGGGTCTTGCCGAGCCAAGGCAAAACAAAAAAGATCCGGTTGTCTTCTGGTGATTGCAAGAACAGCCCGGCCTTGAGCCCAATGTCGGGAAACACAAGATGAGATCCCTTATTGTTGATCGCCTGGTGAGTCGGCGTGATCCCACTGGACTCAAGGATTCCGTTTGCCCAGGGACCCAGCGCGTTGACAATGTATAGACAGGACACCGATGCGACCGATCCGTCCGGTCTGCGGACATCAACATTCCAGCCATCCTCTGCGCGGGCGATCCGGACGGCCTGGTGCCCTTCGGATACACCGGCTCCCATGCGCACTGCCGACCAGGCAGCGCGACGCACCAGGGCCAGATCATCCGTCTGGCAATCCCAGAAGCTGAAGTAGCTGGAAAATTTTCCTGGATCAATGGCCGGAGCAAGGTCCAGAGCCTCGGACTCATTGAGACGCCGGTGCCGGCCTACGTTGCTGCGACCAGCAAGCAAGTCATAAAGGGCCAGACCAGTCTTGATCTTGAGACGAGAGACACCGCCCGACTTGAGCACCGGAAAAACAAACTGCAGCGGGTGAACAAGGTCACCGGCCACCGTCATCAACACACGCCTTTCGCGCAAAGCCTCGGCGACCAGTGGGAAGTCGTGAATGCGCTGCAAATAGCGCAAACCACCATGAATCAGTTTCGTTGAGCGCGAACTGGTTCCATGGCCAAGGTGGTTTTTCTCGAGCAAATGGACATCCTGCCAGCCGCGCGAGGCCAGATCATGCAGGACGCCAGCTCCATGAATCCCGCCACCAAGGATGAGAACACGGACACGCTGGGGCAAAGGCTGCTGAAACATGAAGCACTCCGGAATGGACTCTTGGGGCCTGACGCCACACTTGTGGACGATCAAGCCGGCCCTGCGTATGATTATAGCTCCTGTGCAGGCTAGATTGCAGCGGAGGCTTGAGACTTTTCCATGGAACGCCCAGATCGTTTTTTTTCACACGCAGCGATCGAAGTCCGTAAGGTCCGTTGGCTGCCAATTTTTTGTCAGAGTGGCATCCTGCTCGATATCAGCCCCGGCGGGTTCAAGATCGAGGTCATGGGTGATACCCGGCACAAACCTGGCGACCGGTTTTGGATTCACATCCCACTGATCGCTTTTGGAATCCAGGATCTGGATCATCTGGACTTGCTGTCTGAGGCCAAGTGGGTTGACCAGGAGAAATGTCGCCTGGGAGGCATATTCGTGGACATCGACGTTCAGTCCAGGGAAACGATTGAGAGAATCGTTGCCAGGCTGGCGGCCAAATCAAATTCAAAGGTCTGAAGGACACCACCCAATGGCTTTCAAATACAGCACGACCCCCTTGAGCGGTAACCGTTCGCCAGTCCTGCTCGAGGGCGTACGATCTCCGTTTGTCAAATCCTTCGGCGCGTTTGGCAGTTGCGATGCGCTGGAGCTGTTCAGCAGGACAGTGGACGGACTTGTGCGCAAGGCCGGCATACCGGTGGACACCTATGAAGAAATCCTCTGCGGTGTGGTCACGCCCCAGACCAAAAATACCAACGTCGCGCGCGACACGATATTGAACCTCGGCCTGCCGCATCACATCCACGGCTATTCCCTGAACCGGATGTGTACGAGCAGCCTCGAGACCATTGGTGACGCGGTCAAGAGTGTCATGGCAGGCACTTCACGCATGATCATCGCAGGGGGAGTGGACGTCCTCAGTGATGTGCCGATCACATACACCCGCGAGGCGCGGGAGAACCTTCTCCGCTTCAACAAGGCCAAGTCCCTCGGAGAGCGCGCCGCGGCCATCGGTGGTTTCATACCAAAGGCCCTTGCACCGAAACCACCAGGAATTACTGAGCCACTCACCGGCATGAGCATGGGCGAACACGCTGAGGTCATGGCCAAGCTCAACGGCATTACACGAAAGGCGCAGGATGAATTTGCGCTGCAATCCCACCGGCGCGCGGCGGCAGCCACAGAGTCGGGTAAATTCAAGGATGAGATTCATCCAGTCTGGCCATCGCCCCAGTTCCTGAAATGCGTCGACCAAGACAACATCATCCGGCCTGACACCTCGCTGGAATCCTTGGCCCAGATAAAACCAGCTTTTGACCGAAAGTACGGCACGATCACCGCCGGCAACGCCTCGGTGCTGACAGACGGTGCTGCTGCGGTTGTCATCGCGGACGAACAACGCGCGAAGGAACTCGGGCTGAGGCCAAAGGCCAAGATCCGGGACCTTGTGTTTGTGGGCGTAAACCCCTACGAGCAGCTTCTCATCGGGCCGGCACTGGCAATCCCAATGCTGCTTCTTCGCAACAAGCTGGCGATTGCGGATATCGACCTTTTTGAAATCCACGAGGCCTTTGCGGCTCAAGTGTTGAGTTGCCTCCAGTCCATGGAATCGGCCGATTTCTGCGGACAGCACCTGGGTCTGACCAAGGCTTTTGGCTCGATCCCCGAGGACCGCGTAAACGTCAACGGCGGGGCCATTGCCATCGGCCATCCATTCGGTGCCACGGGTGCACGACTGGCGCTGACGATCACGAATGAGCTGGAGCGACGCAACGGAAAATTCGGGGTGATTGCAATTTGCGCCGCGGGCGGCATGGCGGGCGCCATGCTTGTTGAACGTTACAATTCCTGAGCAAAACCTGAACCACAGGCGAGATAACCATGAGCGCGTTTTTCAAGTACGAGACTGGCAGCGACGGCGTTGCATTGTTGACCTTTGACCGCACCGACAAGGACATGAATATCCTTTCGGAAGGGGTGTTGCGCGAACTCGACACCCACCTCGACCGTTTCGCAGCCGATGCCAAGGCAAAGGGCATGGTTCTTACCAGCGGCAAACCGGACCAGTTTATTGTCGGGGCGGATATCACCGAGATCCAGAAACTGAGAACAGTGGATGAGGCCGCCAACGGCGCCGCACAGATGCAAGCACTGTTCAGCAAGGTTGCCGGACTGCCAAAGCCAGTTGTCGTCGCAATCAACGGAACATGTCTGGGTGGCGGACTTGAGCTCTCACTTGCTTGCGATTGGCGCGTTGCGGACTCCAATCCAAAGACGAAACTTGGCTTGCCAGAGATCCAGCTTGGCTTGATCCCGGGAGCTGGCGGAACCCAGAGGCTGCCAAGGTTGATTGGTATCCCAGCCGGTCTGGACATGATCCTGACCGGGAAAAGAGTCGATGGCGGGCGCGCCTGGAAGATGGGGCTGGTCGACGCATGCCCGCCCCCGGCAATGCTGCTCGATGTGGCGCGACAGTTCGCCCTGAAGGGCAAGCGCCCCTCTGGCTGGCGCGCAAACCAGCTGCCACTGAGCCAAAAGCTCACTTCCTTTGCCCTTGAAGCCAACCCGATGGGGCGGCGCTTCATTGCCAAGAAGGCCCGCGAAGGAGTGATGAAACAAACCAAGGGTTTCTACCCGGCTGCCTTCAAAGCGCTCGATTCTGTGATTGACGGCTATGAAATGCCGATCGCAAAGGGCCTGGCCCTGGAAGCCCGGCTTTTTGGCCAGCTGGTGCCGACGAGGGAATCGAAAAGCCTGATTCACCTTTTCCACGCCACGACTGCGATCAAGAAGCACAGCTACCGTGATGCCGGAAAAGAGCGCTTCGCCAACCGGGAGATTAGCTCAATTGGAATGGTGGGCGCCGGGTTCATGGGTGCCGGTATCGCTACGGTTTGCGCGGAGAAAGGCATCCGCGTTCTCTTCTCGGACCCAAGCAAGGAATCGCTCGGCAAGGCACTGGCGCACTCGGCAGGATATTTCCGCAAGAAAGTATCCCGCAAGCGCATGAAGCGTTTTGAAATGGACCAGAAGATGGCTCACATTTCCCCAGGCCTTTCGCCGGCTGGGTTCAACAAATGTGACGTGGTCATCGAGGCCGTTTTTGAGGACGCCAACCTGAAGCGAAAGATCCTGGCTCAGCTTGAGCAACAAAACCCCGGCGACGACTGGGTTTTTGCCAGCAACACCTCCGCCATACCGATCCATGAGATCGCATCCGGATCAAGCCGCCCTGACCGCATCCTCGGCATGCACTTTTTCTCTCCTGTGGAAAAAATGCCGCTGCTTGAGATTGTCATCACTGACAAGACGGCACCGTGGGCAGTTGCCCGGGCGTTTGAACTGGGTGCACAGATGAACAAACAGATCATCATCGTCAAGGATGGTCCCGGCTTTTACACAACCCGGGCCCTTGCTTTCTTCCTGGCAGAGGCGTCCCTGATCCTCGCCGAAGGTGCCAAGGTAGAGGCCATCGATGAAGCCCTCACATCTGCAGGTTTTCCGGTTGGACCGATCACATTGATTGATGAAGTGGGCATCGATGTCGGTACGCACGTACTTGAAACCATCGAGAAAGCATTCCCAGACCGCCTAAAGGCGCCCCCCGGGCTTGACGTCGTCAAGTCATCGGGAAGACTCGGGCGGAAAAACGGCAAGGGATTTTATCTCTACAAGGATGGCAAAAAAGGCGCCGTAGACCAGGAAATCTACAAGTTCCTCGACCCAAAGAGCGCTTCCAGCGCAGGAGCCACAACGGCGGAAATTGCCGAACGATGCCTGATGGTTTTCGTCAATGAGTCGGCGCGCTGCCTCGAGGAAGGCATACTGCCGTCCGCATACGATGGCGACGTTGGCGCAGTTTTTGGTCTTGGCTTTCCGCCATTCCTGGGGGGACCGTTCCGCTATGTTGACCACATTGGCGCTGCAGCTGTCGTAGAAAAACTAAGGGCGCTCGAGGCCAAGTACGGGGCAAGGTTCCGGCCTGCAAAAGTACTGGTCGAACTGGCTCAGTCGAAAAAACTATTCTTCCCCGACGAAGCCTGACGCCGGCGATCCAGTCGCAGTGCCAGCCAGGAAACAAGACTTCCTGTGGCACCGCCCACGATCAAACCTGCGCAAACATCTGCGGGGTAGTGGACTCCCAGCCAAATCCTGCTCACTGACACGGCAAGACCAGCAACGGTAACCAGCGCCAGGAGCGGTAGCCGGTGGTCCCCTTTCCAAAGCCATCCCACGACCGCCACAACGACGCCGGCGTTAACTGCGTGATTGGACGGAAACCCGAACAATCCGCCGCAAGAGCCAGAGACAAGCTGCACGAGAGTGAGCGCATGACAGGGCCGCAGCCGGCCAAACCAAGGTTTCAAGACATAGGCAGAAAAAGGATCCGCAACACAAACGGCCGCGACAACCACAGCGAGGATCGCCAACTGTCGCCGGTCACGATGCAGTGCTGCACGGGCCAAGCATGTCAACAAAACGACAAGCCAAAGAGCATGGCTTGAGATCACAACCATAAACGAATCCAGAACAGGAAACTTGTTAGCAAGCCCATTGATCAAAATGAAAAGTTCGCGGTCTGTATCCTGAAAACCCACCAACATGACCTTTGGTTAAGTCCCTGTCTTTTTTTGCTTCATTGACTGCAGGGGCGGTTTTGGTTGACCGGCCAGCCAATTATTGATACACCCTGAAAACAATCAAGAAATTAACGATTTTTTCGATCATCTCAACGGGAAAGGCTCACTTGCAGCCTACGGGGCGAGGTCGGCGGTTACCTTTTCCAAAAAGTCTGCGCGGATCTCCTCGTCTTGGAGGCGTTCCGTGTCGAACACTTCGGTTTCGCGGGTGAAGCGGACTCGTGGCTCCACAGGGTAGCCGTTAACATCCATCTTCTGAAATTTCAGTTGGCGAGCCACCTTCGGACGGCTCACTTCCTTTACGATCCTTTGTTTGGGCTTGAGTTCGGGCTCATCGGGTCCTGCCTCAAACGAAGGAGAGCGCAAGATGCGGACCTTGCCATCTGTCTTGCCCTCTATCTTGCCAAGACTGCCGGATGCGGGCTCTGCCGTGGCCCCGGCCACTGAAGTATCGATCTCGTAGCTCCGTTCGCTGGCAAAAGCAGCTACGCCAACAACTGCAAAGGCAGGCAAGCAACAGAGAACAAAAACCTGCACGGCCCTGATATGCCCCAGCCTCATGTTGCGTCGCATGATCACCCCCCTGAACTCCGGGTCCTTCCCCGAGAACACTTGATGATCTCTTCGGCACTGGCCGTGGAAACTTAAAAGCCCCCTAAACATCGGGGCGATTGCGCCGATGAAGCAAAAGGGTCGGGGGGAACATTTGATCTTTTTGAAAATACATTCCGAAGTCGGTCACCAAACGAGGGTGACGGTCCGTGATTTTCCGGTGACGATCGGTCGCGACCCGGCAAACCAGATCGTCGTCCCGGACGATCAGGTGTCCCGTTTTCACATGCGAATCAAACGCCGGGGCAGGCTCCTGATTGTCGAAGACCTTGAATCTCGCAACGGGACATTTATCAACGGCGATCGTGTCGTCAATGCCGTGGTCAGGACCGGAGACAAAATCCGGGTTGGTGCGACAGAAATCGTGGTCTTCTCGACAGAAGCCGAGATCTCACTCGAAGGCGGAAGCCAGCTGAAACTGCGCGGCGCCGATGGCCCGGAAATAACCGTCAATACCACCAAAGCGGGTGAGGCCGACCCAGACCTGCACCAAGCGACGCGCTTTCCGCTGCACCCCGATCCATCGCTTTCGCCCCTCGACAAGGCAACGACGAATGCGATTTTCGAAGCTCACGGAGACATGCTGGTCAGTCGTTC
>JBEGVZ010000115.1:0-12013 GCA_041178085.1 Pseudomonadota bacterium
GCAGGAAAAAGTTCAAAATCGGAATCGTGGCAATCCCCGCGAAAAGGCGCCACGCACCGACCGGTGTGCCTTCTCTCGCACGCTCGCGATACTCGAGCATCACGCTCATCAACATCGCGCCGCCGGCAAGGGCCAGACAAAATGGAAGTGACTCCAGAGTCCACTCAAGAGCGATGCCGCCAGTCAATGCTCCGGACATTTCAACCAGCCCGGAAAAAATACTTCCGGCCAGCGCTGCGGGGAGGGACCAGCCCAGCGACTGGAAGCAAAGGACCAAAAGTGCTCCCTCAGCAATGTTTTGCACGGAAAGACCAACCTGCAAGACAAGCGCTTCGGAAAGGCGTGTTCCGGCCATGGAGGAGCCTGCGCCCATGCCCTCGGGAAAATTGTGGAGGATGATCGCCGCAGCAAACATCCATCGAGCCGAGTTCAGGTGCGGCTCAGAGTGCTGGTCACCTACGCGCCCATGCATCGCACGCTCGACAAAGGAATGCGCAATCCAAAGGAAACCGACTCCGCAAAGGAAACCGCCGACCACAAGCGACAACCCTTTTGGGTGATTTGCAGGGTTTTGAAGGGCTTCCAAAAGATTCGGTCCGACCAGGCTGAATGCGACAGCCGAAAGCATGACGCCAAGCGCCACATCGACGGAAGCACGCAAATCCCGCATGTGACGGGAGTGACCTAACACGGGGGCGAGCAACGCTCCGGCAGACGTTGCCAGGAGAGAAATTAGCCCGCCAATCATGGCGCTGGTAATAAGAGGCGTCATGGCCCGACTCCAGATCTTCTCTAAAGATTATCGCCAGAATCAGGAGCCGGCTTGAAGACTTAAAATTTATTCAAATAAATTCAGGATGTTACCAGAAAAACCCACTTGGCGGGGATTGCGCCCCATGGGTCCACCGAATCTGAACGTGGCGCTCGCGCCCAAAGCAGCAGCCTGGAAAGGCCTCGGCTCTAATGGGCGACACCTGAAGCGCTGCGTGTTTGTCGGCGGACAATCTCCAGCGCTGATTTAGCTAATTCGACGCGACGTGTCTCGGTCGCAAGCCCTTGCTCAGCCGCAACAAAATCAATCAACTCGTCGAGGTATTCCTCACGACTCGCAAACCTCTGCTCGGTCAAATGCCTGACTGCCTCCCAGCGAAACGTCCGGTAGTGCAGTTCGACTTTAGCGCGGTCAACGCGCTTTTCAGCCAATTTGACAGCAGTTTCGCGAGCCTTGATCTGCAAACGGAAATAGGTGTCGGCCGCCACACGTTCGCCAGCCATCACCCGCAGCCTGATCAGTCCCATCTCCTCATACACAAGGAGGGATTCCGCCTGTAACCCGCTGATGGCACCATCCAGCTGCGCGATATCCCGCTCCCAGAGGGCTTTTCTAAGTTCAATCTCACTGATCGCCTTGCCAGAACCAAGCCGGTTGAGCATTTCGACCTGGGTATTACGGTTGACCCGGTTCTTGGCGACTGTCTGTGACTCACCGAAGTAGTGCTCAAGCAACTCACGACGGATGAACATTTCTTCCTGGGTCCCGACCGACATCATTTCCGCCTCGCCTAAAAACAGGCCCTCGACGGTAAGGGATGGGATCTCAGGAAACGGCGGTGGCACCTGCCGCCCAGCCCCGGGATTATCGTCCGGAGCTGCCTGAACTGATGCCGCCAGGATGATAAACCCGGCAAAAGTCATGACAGATACGAAGGGATTGCGATTGGCAGCCAATTTGCAGATTTGTTTCATGCAGGACCCAATCAAGGCGGTTCGCGGAGTTTCTATACTAATAAACAAAAATGTCAAATTTTATTAAATAGGATGACATATATGAAGTTTATTAAAACTATTAAAGCGCCCGCATGGTCGGCTACAGTACTGTATTTATTTAGCTTTTACCCGGCTCTAGGCGCTCCGAAAGACTGTCCGGTTTCGCACCGGATGAGCCTCGACATGGTACTGGACGATAAAGACTTGCTGGGAAGCCTGAACGAGGAAAGCCGCGCTGGCCTCAATCAATGGGCAGCTGGAAAAATTGACCGCTTTGCGGCGAATTGCAGCGGCGAAGCTGCGATGGAGCACTACGGCATGGACGTCCGAAATGGGCTGCGTCGACTTGTGTGGGATCTGGAGGCAGGACAATGGCATCACACGCGCTGGCTCCGCCGCCATGGCGTGATCACAACCACCCAGTTAAGCGAACTCTTTAAAATTTCGCTCTCGGCTGATGCCAACGCAAATGCGCGGGCAGCACTGAAAATCCTGAATCCCTGACTCCTGAGCTGGGCTCTCTCAGGGTTTCATCCTTGCGACCAGGCGATCCAGGGCGTCAGCAAAGCGCTTCTTGGCCCGGTCATTAAAAGGTGGGGGTCCCCCCCCAGAAGACATCCCTGTCATGTTGCCACTGCGCAGCTCTTGCATGAGGTTGCGCGTGGCGAGCAGCTCGCCAATCGATGCCTGATCAAAAACCGTACCCTGGGCGCTCAAGCCCGTGGCCCCGCGGGCAACGATGCGCTCTGCAAGGGGCACATCCGATGTGATTACCAGGTCGCCCCCGCCGACGTGCTCGGCGATGTGGTCATCCGCGGCATCAAATCCACCGGGAACACACACACCAGTAAACAGCTTTCCGGGCGGGATTCGAGGTTGGGAATTGCCAACGACCACAACCGGCAACCCCCGACGCGCTGCAGCTGCGAATACGAGCTCCCTGACCACACCGGGACAGCCATCATTGTCAATCCAGATGCGCATTCAAACCCCCCGTTCTGGCAGGGATTTGCATAATTTGATTGTAGAAATCACGACATTCCATTAGAAAGCGGCGTTACCTCGCCTTGCGATTCTCCTGCCAGAAATGACTCCGGCACAACGCTGACCAAGCTACAACATTGCGGGCAATAACAACACCAAAGGACAAAAGTGGTACTCAAACTCATCCAAAAACTGACCAGGTCAAACCCGGAGGCAGACGCCACCCAACCGGCACAAGCCGTGACGGGTAATTTTGACCAACTCGGGCTCATCGAGCCAATCCTC
Organism: Pseudomonadota bacterium; assembly: GCA_041178085.1. Classification (GTDB taxonomy): domain Bacteria; phylum Bdellovibrionota_B; class Oligoflexia; order Oligoflexales; family RGVZ01; genus RGVZ01. The sequence continues at coordinate 3,037 of JBEGVZ010000115.1, forward strand.
CGAGCCGTAAAGGCCGAAGGCTACGAATCTCCGACTCCGATCCAGCATCAATCCATCCCGCCCATCCTTGACGGCCGTGACCTCCTTGGTTGCGCCCAAACGGGAACGGGCAAGACAGCCGCGTTTGCACTGCCAATCCTGCAGCGGCTTTCCGGACAACCCGCCAGAAACCACAGGATCCAGGCTCTGGTGCTTGCACCGACCAGGGAACTCGCCCTGCAGATCGGGGAAAGCTTCAAAGCCTATGGCAAGCACTTGCCACTCAGGACAACCGTCGTATTCGGTGGGGTCGGCATCGAACCACAGATCAGCAACATCAAACGCGGTGTGGACGTGCTGGTTGCAACTCCCGGCCGGTTGATGGACTTGATGGAACGTGGTGTCGTCACTTTCCAACACCTGTCTGTCCTCGTTCTTGACGAAGCCGACAGGATGCTCGACATGGGCTTCATCAACGACATACGCCGCATCTTGAAAGTCCTGCCAGTGCGCCGGCAGAACCTGCTTTTTTCAGCCACCATTCCAAAGGAAGTCCAGGGCCTGATTGATGACATCCTGAAGAACCCGGTCAGGGTACAGGTCACGCCGGTCTCTTCAACAAGCGAGCAAGTAGAGCAAAGGGCTTACCTGGTCGGACGCGCAGACAAGAGAAAACTTCTGCTCCACATTCTCGATACAGAAAATGTGACGCGCGCCCTGGTCTTCACCCGGACGAAGCACAACGCCAACAAACTGGAACAATTCCTGATGGAATCCGGGATCGAGGCCGCAGCAATCCACGGAAACAAATCGCAGAGTGCGCGCCAGCGGGCACTTGAAGGGTTCCGGAGCGGCAAGGTACGCATTCTTGTTGCCAGTGACATTGCAGCCCGTGGCATCGACATCGATGGAATCTCCCACGTGATCAACTTTGAGATGCCGAACGAACCAGAGACCTACGTTCACCGAATCGGACGCACCGGCAGGGCAGAAGCACGCGGAGTTGCGCTTTCATTCTGCGACCTCGAGGAACAGACTTATCTGGCCACCATTGAGCGAATGACGCGCAAAGACATTCCCCTCGTGAAAGACCATCCGTTCACCTCCGGCGCGAACGCGCCCGTGCCGCCAAGGCAGCAGCGTGGCGGCGGTGGACGTCCCGGACGCAGACCGACAGGCGGTGGACCATCGGCGAATCGAGGCCCTCGCTCAAGCAGGCGTGGTGGTGGTTTCAAGCCAAACAGGCAGCGGAGCGCACCGCGTGACTGAAGTTTCTACCACCGGAGCGTCGTTCAATGACCTCAAGATCCCGGCAAAACTGAAGCAAGTGATTGCCGAACTTGGTTACGAGAAAATGACGGCTATCCAAGAGCAGGCCATTCCGGTCCTGCTCAGTGGTCGCGACATCATTGCAAAGTCAAAGACTGGCAGCGGCAAGACCGTGGCCTTCAGCGTTCCTCTTCTGTCAAAAGTTGAACCCGCGACGCGGACCGTACAAGCGCTGGTCCTTTGCCCGACGCGGGAACTTTGTGCGCAGGTTGCACGGGAGACCCGGCGACTTGCGCGGAATTATCCGGGATTTCATGTACTCATCATTTCCGGCGGGCAATTCATTGCACCGCAGATCAGCGCCCTCGAAAAAGGCGCCCATGTCGCCGTCGGAACACCAGGACGGGTCCTCGACCTGATCCAGCGCAAAAAACTTGTCCTGGCGAAGACGAAGCTGATCGTTCTGGATGAGGCGGACCGGATGCTCGACATGGGTTTCCAGGAAGACATGGAAGAGATCCTTTCAGCATTGCCGCGTGGTTGCCAGACTGCACTTTTCTCTGCAACCTATCCCGATACAATCGGTGAGATGAGCGCGCGTTATCAAAGAAATCCCGTAAAAGTCACCATCGAGGACGGCGGGAATGATGCGCCGTCCATCGAACAACGATTCCATCCCGCAGATTACGAAAAAAAAGCAGACGCCCTGGCTGCTGTGATCAAACACTATGCTCCATCATCGGCGATCGTCTTCACCAACCTGAAGGCCGTGGCCAGCGAAGTCGCTTCTTCGCTGAAGCAGGCCGGGGTCAGTGCGGCTGCCTTGCACGGTGACCTGGAACAGTTTGAACGGGACCAGGTGATGGCGCGCTTCAGGAATCGCAGCACGCGAATTCTGGTGGCAACGGATGTCGCTGCACGTGGCATCGATGTGGACCAGGTGGAGATGGTCGTCAATTACGACTGCCCGTCAAAGCCGGATGTCTATGTCCACCGCATCGGCCGCACGGGTCGGGCTGGAAAAACCGGGCTTGCCGTGACGCTGGTGACCGCGAAAGAACAGCACAAGCTGGCATATATCGGGGAATACACTTCCACCCAGCCATCATTGACGAAGTTGCCCTCCACTGCGGAAAAATCGGCGAAACCTTCATCCGGTGCAACGGAAATGGAAACGATCTCCATCTCTGCCGGCAGGAAGGATAAACTCCGCCCAGGAGATATCCTCGGTGCGTTGACTGGTGAAGCAGGCGGACTCTCAGGATCAGACGTCGGAAAGATTGAAATCCAGGACCGCATTTCCTACGTGGCAGTGCGCAAGGAAGTTGCCAGCCACGCGCTAAAAAGCCTTGAGTCCGGCAAGATCAAGGGACGCACGTTCCGCGTGACCCTGTTGAAATAATCTGCGCCACACCTCGCTTGTTTCATCATCACAACATCAGAAATGGCACGCCGCCTGCATTACCCATTTGTGTGTTTGGAACGCAGCGATGCTGGCCAAACACTCTAGCGGGTGAGAGTCCCGCCGGTGGAGTCGTCCAGATGCCACTGTAGCCGTGGCCGCTGCCTGTGCGGGTGACTGTACAGGCAGAAGCCGGCTGAAATAACCCCCGTGAGTTCGTATGGGGGAGGGCGAACTGACAGGTTGTAGCGTGAGCGAACCTTTAAGCCCGACGCAGACCCTGCAGATAACGGATTGCAGGATGCGGGAACGTGCCGAGCCTGACTCGAAGGGAAGAAACTCCCCGAGGGTGCCAAACCAGGCGAAGGCCATTGCGGAGAACGAAGAACTGGACACGAGCAGTTCTCCGGTGTTCCACGGGTGGACAGGATGACATGTCAGGAAAGAGTGTTGGTGAAAGCACGGAAGTACTTGCAACGCCTTGGCGTTCTCCAACGCCCGGGCAGGCAAGCCAGGAAAAGCTCTCGTCGATTGAGGCTCCGGCTTTGGTTGGCGGCGGCGAAACCCGGTGAGTTCCTGCAAGTATGGCAGATGAGGTCGCGAAGCAATACGTGGCGAGACACTACAACTCGTTGCGTGCGAGGACCTCTGGGGTAGGCGGAGTGGGCGTCTTCACTGGTGCCCGAAACCCGTCGTGTGGCGGTCCGGAGTTCTAGATCCCGGACTAATGGCAGAGGCAAACTTTGGTCGATACCGCGTATGCTGGAGAATGCTTGAGCGGCGTTGACCACAAGAAAGGCCCTGCTGTGACAGCCAGCCCTGCAGCCGTACCGGGGAAAACCCAACGTACGGAATCGTCAAGAGGGTGGCGGAAACCTGAATGCCCCGAGAGGGGTCGCCAGGGGACCACCACCCGAACTTGGCGTTTGAAGACTTTTAGTTGATTCCAAGGACACGCGCTGTCCACGCAGCACCATAGATCTTTTTGAGGGACTCGCGCATCGGTGCATGGGCTTGATCGTTGCGCATCAAGTCAAGGATCTTTCTTGCACGCTGATTGGCAGCGCTGTTGAAAAATCCCTTTTCCACACCTTTCGTGATTGACCACTCATGCGCTATCTCTGCCAGCATGGCAAATACCGCAACTCCCTGCTTGTTAGAGAGGTAGGCTGGCTCCTGTTGAGCCAGGGCATGCATCATCGCGGCATTGTAGTAGAGAAACTCCACCCCGCCAGCACCCATGCCCTCTGAGCTTCCTCGTTCGATTCCAAATATCTCTTCCGTCAGGTATGCCCGCCATTCATCGACAATGTTCTCACCCAACACCTGCGTCGGCCGCGATGCGATGTAGGTTCCGTAATACATCCCCGACTTGAAGGGAATGAACTCTGCGACGTCCCGCGTCAGTATCCGCGGCTCCGGGAAGTGGGCACCCTTGCCGTCCTGGAAGTAAACGAACTTCGAACCTGGCTTCGTATTCTCATGGAGCATGAAGTGCTGGGTCTCATGGACGTCCGTTGCAGGATCACCCGAACCCAAATAAGGTGACCGGGTGTATTGCATGACCTCGCAATAAAACCGTGAATAACGCCTGGCGTCACAAGCTCTTCCCGTCGACGGGACATCCACCATCTCGATCTCTTTTTGCCATGCGAACATGGTCGTGCTGTTTGAACTCGCTGCGACAAGGCGAATGGTACGTGACAAAGGCTGGCTGGAAAGGGACGAGGAGCTACTTGCAACCAGTTTCATGGTAAACCCGGCAGCGGCTGACACCTCTTCAGAAAGCTGGAAAATGCTCCGTTCGCCGTTCGCGGAAACCAGATTGAGCTGGGTGCCAGTGGCAGCCTCACAGACTCCATCGCCAGAGCAAAACCACATCTTGTCGTGAGACTTCGGGACTGAAGCCTGTAGAAGAATCCTGCCACCAGAAGAACCCATCACGTGGACGAAAATCTGATCCGCATTCGAGTTCTTGAACTGCGAGGAATCATGCAGTCCGGACCCGCAAGCACCCAGGCCAAGAGCCAGAATGAAAACGTGAACTGGCAACAATTTCCGCATTTTGACCTGCCCCCGTTTAAGAGAAGACACCGAATAGACGGACTTATTGGGGGTCCAACAAGCAAATCGAGTGCCACTGCAGGGTCAGCCAAGATGTCCTATAACATTATGTAATTACTATGTTTTTAAGGTTGGCGATGAAGTGAAAACTGGGGACGAATGCACAATGTGGAAAAAATTGTCTGTTTGATCGACACCCGGGCTTAGCCGCGGGCTACCTGCTCAACGTGATCGAGGTATTCGTCGTAGCGGCCTTCGTAAACACGAAGGTGACCGTGGTCGATCTCAAAAACACGGTTGGCAATCGCACGCAGGAAATAGCGGTCGTGGCTGACAATCATGATTGTCCCATCAAAGTCCTTGAGGGCATTGAGAAGGATTTCACGGGAATCGATGTCGAGGTGGTTGGTTGGCTCGTCAAGGACCAGGAAATTGACTGGCTGCGACAGGATACAAGCCAGCATCACACGGCTTTTCTCCCCCCCGGAGAGCATCTTGATTTTCTTGTCGCTGTCATCTCCCGAGAACAGGAAAGCACCGAGCAAGTTCTTGACCCAGCCGACGGACGCATTGGGTACACGGGATGAAACTTCCTCAAAGATGGTCTTCTCGGGATCAAGCAAGTCACAGGAGTACTGACTGAAGTAACCGACATTAACGCTTGCCCCGATAGAACACGCACCAAGTGACGGCTTGGCCTGGCCGGTGATAATCTTCAGCAGGGTGCTCTTGCCCGCTCCGTTCACACCCGTCACGGCGATCTTGTTCAAGCGCTGCACGACCCCAGTAAGGCCACTAAACACGGGGTGGATTCCACCTTCTGGCGTTGGCCACTCCTTGCACAGGTTTTCCATCTTAACGACATCGTTGCCACTGCGCGGGACCGGCGCGAATTCAAATTTGATCTTCCGCGCCTCGGGCGGGAGTTCAATGCGATCGATTTTCTCAAGTTTCTTCACGCGCGACTGGACCTGGGCGGCGTGGGATGCGCGCGCAGCAAAGCGGGCAATGAACTCTTCCTCTTTCGCCAGCATATCGGACTGGCGTTTGGCGGCGGCTTCAAGTTGCTGGCGACGGACCTCACGTTCACGGAGGTAAAAGTCGTAATTTCCGCTGTAGGTCGTGATGGCCTTGTTGGCGATCTCGACCGTGCGCTTGCATACGCGATTCATGAACTCACGGTCGTGGGATGTCATGACCAGTGAGCCCTTGAAGTCCTTCAGCCACTTCTCCATCCACATGATCGACTCAAGGTCGAGGTGGTTGGTGGGCTCATCCATCAAAAGGACATCTGGATTAAGAAGAAGGATCTGCGCCAGGGCGATGCGCATCTTCCAGCCCCCGGAAAAAGACTCTACGGGGCGATGCCACTTGCTGGCGTCGATGCCAAGGCCGGTCAGGACCTCTTGGGCCCGGGACTCCAGGTCATACCCGCCCCGTTGCTGAAATTCCATCTGGGCTTCACCAAACCGCTCCATGAGACGGTTCATCTCGTCGTCACTGAGGGGATTTGTGGCACATTCCTCAAGACGCTTTTCCATCTGCGCAATTTCCTGCGCCAGCTGGGAAACCCGCCCTGCACCCGCAAGGGTTTCTTCAAGAGCGGAGCGACCGGCCATCTCACCGACGTCCTGCGAAAAGTATCCCACCAGAACACCGGGGTCGATCGACACAGTCCCGTCATCCGGTGTGTCGAGGCCCGCGATCAGTTCGAATATGGTTGTCTTGCCGGCCCCGTTTGGACCGACCAGGCCGATCTTGTCGTCTGGCCTGACCATGAAACCGGCACCCTGGTAAAGAACCCGGTCACCGAATCGCTTCGTAATGTTTGATAAATGGATCATGCGCCGGGAGTACTTAACCGGAAATCAGGATGTCCTCAAGCCCGGAGCATGGGTTATACTCGCACAATGAAAAAAATCCTTCGATCCCAATCAATTATCGTCCCGCTGGGGGCTTTCGTCTGCGCTCTTGCGGGGTCCACTGGACTGGCCTCCTCTGACCTGGAATCCGAATCCCGGCGCCTGTCTTACTATGAAATCTGCATGAACCCCGGCACTGATGCCGAGCGGGCCACGGTCGAGGTCATGAACTGGCGGGCTGGTTACGACATGAGGACCCGGGATGAACGGACCTGCAAAGGCGCCGCAGATGGCTTGAAGAAACTGCACCATTTGAAGCTGCACCGTGAACCATTCGATCCCTGGTGGGAGCTTTCCTCGCTCTTTCCGGTATCGACCATCCCAAGCCTTCGTGCGCTGTCCGGTTCCCACAACAAGTTCGTGGACTTAAAGCCGCTCACGACCCTGACCCAGCTGGACACCCTGATCATGTGGGATAACCTGATTGAGGACTTGACCCCTCTGTCCGGCCTTAAGAACCTGCGCATGCTTTTGATGACCAAGAACCGGATCAAGACGATTGAACCCCTGGCGAAGCTCGCCGCCCTGAAAGATTTGTCGGTATCTGAAAACCAGATCGCTGACCTTGAACCCGTCCGGAACCTGCGCCAACTGGATAGCCTGGCCTTTGACGCCAACCAGATCGAATCTCTTGAACCGGTCTCTGGCCTCACAAGGATGAACTATTTTTACGCCGGGAAGAACAAGGTGCGCGACCTGCGTCCACTTTCTGCGATGCAGGCAATGCATCTGGCATCCCTCGGTGAAAACGAGATCGAGGACTTGACCGGCCTGGAGAACATGCAAGTAATCGATGCCCTTGACCTGCACAGCAACAAGGTGAAAGACATCAGCCTGCTTGCCAGATTGAAAACGCTCCGCTGGCTCGACCTTCGCAATAACTTCGTGGAAGACTACTCGGCGCTGGCTGGCCTTCGGGACTTGAAGCATCTTTACATCGAAGGCAACCCGAGCGAAGTCCTGCCACCAGAGGTCCTCGGGCTTATGGAAGAGCATGTCAATTCCAAGGGCGATTGGATCAAGCTTGAGGTCGATGTCTTGAAGGAGTGAGTCTTGCAATGTGGGTCACGGGAGGTGGCCCATGCCAGACCTGACAGTCCGCGACCTGATCAGCAACCGCACTTTGTATACCGTGTTCCCGGAAGACAGCCTGCAGGTTGTCAACCAAATCATGTATGACAACCGCATCCGGCACCTTCCGGTCGTCGATCGAGATGACGGGTCTCTTGTTGGGCTTATCACCCATCGTGACCTGGTCAAGCACGGCTTGTTCGCAACAGATGAACTGCCCGCTTATGCAGAAGATGACCTTCTGGCGAAGACAAAGGTCAATTTCATCATGGTTCGCGACGTCGAGACGATTGATATTGAAGCTGACATCCGCGACGCGGCGGCAACTCTTCTGGACAACAAGTTTGGTTGCCTCCCAGTCATGGAAGGAAATGTCCTGACGGGCATCATCACGGAATCAGACTTTGTGGAATTTGTCCGTACACAGGCGGGATGGCCTGCGCGTCGCACGGCGTGACCCACGCACGACTGCCGGCAAGCCCAGCAGGACGAGCATGAACAGGTCAATGCCGCGACCGGATGCCGGGCCAACGGCAGCCGTGCAGCCCCATACATTCGTCGTGGGAGCCACATTCTCTGCAATCACCAGAGGATCGGCGATCGAGAGCGTGCGTGACGACCGGTCAAGTCCGCGCGCCAGACTTGCCTGTTCAATCTGGTTGCGGAATGTGCCATCGAAGAGGTTGGCATCCGCCACCAGCATTGCCACACCAAAGTCGCCGAAACTAGCGGCGGACGGCAAAAGATCGATCGCGCCGAGAACAAGCCGCACGAGGTCAGAGGTCGCAATTCCGCCCTCCTTTAAATCCCACAGCATGCCACTGATCAGCTGTCCTTTCTGATGCGCAGCAGCCGCAAGGTATTCCGAGGATCCGTAGGTCAAATCATTGTCGGCCGTGCGTAAACAGGCATTTGTGTAACAGGTTCGCCCGCCACCCGGGCAAATCCCCCGACCCATGCAGGGTGAATCCTGCTGCATCATGACGAAAAAGTCCGACAGCCCCTCATGCAGGGACAGCGGCTCGCCCCGTCCCGCATAGTCTGTTACGGTCGCAACCACAACATGATGACCCAGTTCGTGCCCGACCACCCCGGCATCGAAATGAAGGTCCTTCAAATTGATACCGTCACCCTCGGCAACCCTGATCGCGGGCGTTCCGAACTCGCTGTCTGACGGCATATAAAACGCGTTTGATTTCTGCGAGCAAGCCTGACCGGGAACACAGGGGCAGTCGTCGCCCGTGCATTCGCCTACCCTGACCCGGATCGC
>JBEGVZ010000116.1:0-9686 GCA_041178085.1 Pseudomonadota bacterium
TGATCGACTGATCGTTGTCAACGCCTCACCAAGATCCATGGAGATCGATGGGGTATCTCATCTGAGCCTGACGGATTTTGTCAGGGCACTTTGGAGCGGGGAAATCATCTAAGGCTCCGGTTCAAACGGGGGCCTTTACACCCTTACTTGGCGTGGAAATCAATCCTCTTATTACGAGGGTAATGTCAAAGTCTGCGCAGACAGAGGCATGAGGCTACCGACGGCCTACGAGACGCAGATGGGTGATCAAAACGACCTACCTACAGGTGATTTAAGCGTCAACGGCGGAAGCCTTGGGGTACAACCGGCGTTTGCCTCATCCAATGGCATTCCTGGTTACACATCTGCGCTTATTTGGACAGCTTCAGCGGCGATTCCCCTGTCTTCCAATGGTAGCGAGTATTTTATTTTCAGCTCACCCTTTGGCCAAGCTGTACCGTATTCCGAACGGCTCGTCCTTGCACGGTGCGTTCTACCTTGAGAAGAGGAGGTCGTATTTATTCTCGTAACTGGGAAAACTTTTTTTGTGCGGATATTTGGTAACGGGGTCGCTAATTAGTGGGCGTGCCATTCACCCCCGCATGAGTCCGGAACCAGCCGGTTCTGACGCGGACGTAGCTCAGTTGGTAGAGCGCTAGCTTCCCAAGCTGGAGGTCGCGGGTTCGAGACCCGTCGTCCGCTCCACTCAGTGATTCGGGAGCATGGATATTTTGGTTTCGACGACCAGCAGCCGGCAAGTTGCTTCGACGATGAATTTACGAGTGGAAAGTTTACGCAGGACGCTGCTGTAGGTCCTGCAATCTTCACCCTTCCGAAAAATCAGTTCACCAGCCTTCACCGGCTGTCCATCGTCGAATGCCCCGGATGCAAAAACCACCTGTGTCTCCGTGACGTTCGACCAACCACCGCAGGAACGCCGCACGGCGTCGCCTCGCCGGCATGAAGCCAAAAACGAGACCTTGCGGTTTGACATTTTATTGATCCCCGCTGCCAGTTCCTCACACCCATGGCTGACGGGTTGGCAAATGCCCTGAAGGTCTGCACGCAACTCGGCGGAATAAGCCTCATCAAGCTTCGCTTCCCGGTCGGTGGAAACGCCGCACCCCGCCGTGGCAACCAGCAGAGCGATACCGGACATGGCCATTAAGAATCGTCTGACACTCATGAAGCACCCCAAATTGGCTGTCTTATTTGGCTGACTCGACTTCAAACCATTGGGGGAATTTTTGACAGACACGCTGCAAATTTCATAGATAATTTATATAATTGTTTACTGTTTTTATTTATTTTTTATTATTATATTAAAAGCCCCCCGCACTCGCGGCAGGCTCAGGACGATGTGAAATCAGCGAGCGCCCAAAAATTGCGGCTAGAAATAAAGGGGTGGTTCCACCAAGCCTGATCTTATTGCATCCAGGTAATCCGGATCACAACGGACCATGCACAGAGACTTCGGATACTTCTGCAGTTCAGGCGGCAGCGCGACAAATCCAAGTTTCCCGTAAAATTCTGGCTTCACTTCAGAAAACAAAAAGACAGCCCGGACCGCTTCAAGTGGCTTCATGGCGAGGAAATCCCTGATTAACTGGGATGCATATCCGTTCCTACGAAAGGCTGGTGGAGTTGCAACGGAGCCGATCCCAATAGTTTCCGGGGGTAGTCCAAAGGCGTCTTTGTAGACGATCATGGAAGAGGCAACTTTTCCGTCACACGCAGCCACCCACCAGGTGCCTTGCTTGTATTTGGCGCCGGTCCGAAGCTTGATCAGGTACTCTTCCCTGCTCTTCTGCCCTGCCCAGGTATCAAAGCCAGCCAAATAAACTTGATCCAACTCGGAATCAAAGGGCTGACGAACAATAATTTCTGGTTTCTTCGCCACCGGTAAGGCTCGGCGCTCCCTCAGGAACCGGGTTAAGACTCGCTATCCATGATTGTCGCAAACTGCCTGAACTCATCAAGATGACGAGTGATTATCGAAAAAACGATTTCCCAATTGATCTTGTCGTACTCGTGGACGCACAAGTTGCGAAAACCAACCGCTTTCACAAGCCGCTGGCACAAGGCATCTGGGATTACGTTGCGTGCTGCAAGCGACTCGAACAACGCTGACATCGTGTCCGGCATAGGTAACCACCCACGATCTGCGATCAGCACGGCAGCGCAATCAACTGCAGCCTGGATTAGTCGCTCCAGATTGAGCACGAGAATATCCTGCAAATCGACATCGCTGACCAGATCCCCGACCGATTTTGGCATACGGGCTTCAATCCGGCCCAGACACCTGGCCATTGAATCAAGTTTTTGACTTCGTACTTCCTTTGACACGGAAAATCCTTTGCCTGGCCTCTGTGGCCAAAACTCGCTTCGATTTTTGGAAATCTTCTTCTTCCGAAAGCATCCGGATCAAAATCCGCCCCATCAAATCGCGATCCTCGTTCTTTAAAACCCTCTCCGAGACCAGGGCTTCGCGAAACACGGTGCCGCTAGCATGATTCAGGTCGATAAGGTCCACCTGCTTTCCAGTTACACGCTCGATGGTGGAGAGGATTTTAAATTTTTCCTCGGTGCTGAAAGCTTTCGAACCGGCCACCGCGATATCGATATCGCTATCCGGACGCTCCCGGGGTGTCCCAAAAGAACCGTACAAAATCGCAATCAAAACCGAGGGCTCGCCGCGCAGGGCCGTTATCAATTGATCGAGCTTTGACATGTCGAAATTGTACGGCACAGCGCCAGATTCACCAAGTGCAACTTGGCCAATAGCTATGCCTTTTCGTGAGCTCGATGACATACGAAAGATCCCGAAAACTACAGACGACGGACCCCGGGCTGTCCGCAAGCAAGGATTTCCAAATTTAGCCCGAGCAAGACGAAAAATCCCGTCACCCGGTCGCGACATCCAAGAAAGGCCGTTGAGGGTAATTATTTTGCGCAAGCCGTTGCCGTTGAGATTAACGCCTGTAGGAAAATGAAGCGCGGCGTGAGGATCGCTCGTCTGATAACACAGTATGCTGCAAACTTCTCGCCAAATCGACCTGACCCCGGAAATCCCATGTATTATGTCAGTCCAAGGCTCGCTTCCTGCTCTAACAGCCACCTTCACATCCGCTACCGTCGTGCGAATATTGTGCCGCCCAACCATTCGGTGTAGAGCGCAGGATGTGGAGCGACAAGAGCGGATACCCGTCACTCGGCCTTGGATCAACTGCAAATAAAAAATCAGGCCGCGTCTGACCAGGGCGGATAAGCTGATACACCTGAAAATCACGGTATTTTCCCAGCTTTGTGAGCTTGAAAACACAGTCCAGACTATCAAGACACACGATGAAAAGATCACTGGAATTTGTGACAACCTTATCCACAAAATAATAATTCCACTCCGAACGAGAACACGAACCATCGAAGAGTCGCCATTCGGCGATCTCTGTCTTTTGTAACTGCCCGCCAGCAGTACCTATTGTCACAGGTATGCTGTGTGCGGGGGTGTATAGCGCAACGCTGGCTCCCGACTGTCCAGCCATTTGCTCCGCCCCGTAGGGTGGAGGAATGATATGGCTGCTTTTCTTGATGTTCGTTTTGATTCGTGCCAGAGCTGCCTTGGACGCTATCTGTTCACTTGGATCTGGAGCATAGGACTTGAAAACCAACAAACCGTTAAGCCCCTCGCCAGTGGCTGTTTGGCTACCTTGAATTGATTTGACATGATCCAGAATCAACTTGCGTTCCGCCGAGATCTTCGTCTTCAGTTTGGAACTGTCGGCATAGCAACCATCGATCCCGTCGAAATCCCGTTTTAACGGCCCGGAGATTGGCCCCGATGCGGCGGCGACCGGCGCAACAGCGCATGCCAAAGCCAAAACCATTAATGCATAACGATGATTTTTTTTTCGTAGGGAAGCCGACATTTTATTCTCTGCTACAGCTATTTCGACCCGATTTATCAATGCTACACTCAATAGACCAGCCCAAGAAGAATCAACCTTGCTGGAGATTTAGCGACTTTGCTTTGTAAAAAACTCAAAATCCCGCCGCGCGTTACCCTCTTCTTCGCGTGGCTTCATCAAGCGGCCATCGTGGCGGTGGCTATATTTTCATCCATATTTTTTGCAGCCCACATTGCTCAAGCGAAACACTGCGCAGACGACACCGTTTTTAAATTACCACCGCACACGAATGAAATGTTGAAGGACATATCCCTCGAATCCAGGTCGATATCAGCAAAGACAGCTTATGTATTGATCCAAATCACCAGCAAAAACTTGTTCGATCGCACGAAAACGAGAATATCTTTCGCCATCAACGATCTTATTTATTTTACGACTGACCGCCTCCAAACACAAAAAAACGGCCAGATTGTCTACCATCCGGCCTTATCATGGTGTCCTGGCTTTCGTTACGAAGAGCTGAAGGTTGGGGGGCAATACGTCTTTGTCGTGGAGGTCAAGGATGGAAACATCCAATTTGATCCAATCAAGCAGATTTACGAGTGGAACGACTCGGTTCGAAATAGATTTGAACAACTTCGACGCGCAGATCACGCCGGCAGACGAGGCGCCGTCGAATTGGCTGAAACATTAAAGCAGGAAATACGCAACAACCCGGGTGGGTCAATCGCTCTTTTCAAACTCAATGCCTCCCGGTTAGCGAAGCAGGACATGCGTCAGGTGGGTTACCAGGCCTACGTTGCTGCTGATGAAATTTATGCCGCACAAGACGTTTTGACCGATGATGAATTGACTGGAGCAAATCCGCCTGATTCGGAGGATTTATTTCTGGCGACACTTCTTAACCTGCGAATGAAACCCCCGCATCGCGCACGTGATTTGCTGAAACGTTTTTTCAGCATGCGTTTTAAACAGGACGTCTTAGAGAAAAATGGTTCGCCTGGTGACGCCCCCTACTGGAGGATGTTTGTCAGCAGCCCAGGCTACAAGGCATTGTACTCGAACCCGACCGAGCTGAGCGACTTTATCAAGGACTGGAACCGTTATCGAGCCTGCGGGGCTCCGGGAGATGGACGATCCCCGGATGCGTCCCTTGCATGGGAAAAGCGGCTATCGGAGTTCGAATTCTTTACCGCCTGCAATCACGAACCCAGCGGCACCTCGATTTGGTTTTCCAGTTTACCTTATGGGAAAACGGTAGAACCAAAACTGAGGAAAATTCTTGCAAAACCCTACAACATTGAGCTGGAATCTGTTGATACCCGCAAGCAGTCGTCCCGACTGGCATCTTTTGCCGTATTTCCCGAGGGCGAGGATCACGAGACGAAGCGGAAGCGGGTTATTGGCTACGACGTTGAATGCACCGCCTCCGCGTGCGCCTACAAAACGAGCTGTCATCTGAAAACGAAGGCATCAACTCTTGTGCTGAGGTTGCCAATCAATCCAGACCCGCGAACATCAAAGATGGAACACGAATTCCTGCGGCTGGTCTTTGGCATATCAAACGATTTTACAAGATTTAAAAAAATTCTTGAGATGCAGCATCAAGAACCAGGGTACATTAATCCTTACCCGTCATACGAAGGATATCTGCAACTCATCAGAGACGTTAAGACTGCCTGCAAACTTTAGAGGCCCGTCACAGCTCTACAACCTTGAAGCGCAACTGGCCAAAAACTAATCCTTGTCACAGGCCCCGATGAGGGTGATCTCGTGATGGTCGTGAAATAACTGGCGGGCTTTCAGTACACGCCAGATCCCCTTCTCTGAAGGGCCAGCGCGCAGCCCCTCTCAGGCCGCAGGCTGATGAAGCTTTACCGTTAATGATTCTGCAACGATGGAGTGAGCCAGCCCTTAAACTTGGACAGCCAATGCAAAGTCCGTTTATGATTTTAGTGGATGATCATCGCGGCAACCATTCGAGAGCGGGCCTTAAATCGAATACAAGGGACACTGATATGTGCTGGAACGGTACCGCGTCGACCGTTGTCGCTAGCCTGGGATTTGCTTCGGCTGCATTCGCCTGGAAGAAAGGCGAGTCTAAAATGCTGTGGATGCCGATTGCCTATTTCTCGGGCATGGAGGCGTTACAGGCTTTTACGTATACGGTCATGGACGAATGTCAAAAGCCCGAAAATCAAATCGCGACGATACTGGCTTACGTACATATTTGTTTTCAACCGTTCTTCGTTAACGCGTTTTCACTCTATTTTGTTCCGAAGGATTTTCGCGAACGGTGGCAACGATTGATATACGGTATCACCGCTGTTTTTTGCTTTCTCTTTCTGCTTCGGGCCTTGCCAATTCCATGGCTCCAGTATTGCTACGACATTCTGTACAGCATCCCGTTCTGCAAAGACTGTGCGCTGAAAGTTCCTGCGTGTGGCACCAAATACTGTGCAGTATCTGGTAACTGGCACATCGCATGGGAAATGCCGCTTAAATTCCATGTTGCTCTGGATAACGCGTATTTGATTGGGACAGTGCTCTTGCCGCTCCTCTACGGATCTTGGCGAGTTACAATATATCTCACACTTGCGGGGCCGATACTGGCGGCGTTTACCACGAACAATATGAACGAGTGGCCTGCAGTATGGTGTTTGTTTTCGACATCGATTATCGGCATCGCGCTCATCCCCGCGATCCGCGACAGGATGCGGGTCACGAAATGGCCCTTGTTCAGGTTCACTTGAGATTTCATTCTTTGATTGATTCCCGGGCATCGTCACGTGAACTTCATACCCGGCTGATACATAAGTTTTTATCTTGTGCCACCCTCTAAGCCTTTTCACAGGCCCCGATGAGGGTGATCTCGTGACGGTCGTGGAATAGCTGGCGGGCTTTCAGCACCCGCCAGATCCCCTTCTCTGAAGAGCCCGCGCGCAGCCCCTCCAGCACTTGCAGGGCCGAGGCCACGGCCGGCCACGCATCGTCGGCAGCCTGGGGCAACTTGATGTTGACGACAAACCGGCGCATTGCCTGCGCGACGATCCATCGTTCGAGCACGTCAAGGGATTGCCGTGCCCCCATCACCATGTCGCAACACAACCAGTCGACGGGTTCATCGGGCAGGTACTTCAGGCCGTTGGCCTTCAAGTGGGTCACTTTGCCTTTTAGGTTTTTCGCGGGTGGCAAATCCAGCGCGCCGTGATCTACGGCCGTCACATCGACTCCACGCAAGGCCATGACCAGCGTCCATCCGCCGGGGGCGGCGCCAAGGTCTACCGCTGTTTCGCCCGCAGCGGGCTCGATACCGGCCGACTGGCGAAGCACTTCAAGGGCCTCGGTCAACTTGCTGGAACTGCGCGACGGGGCGCCGGGGACTGCACGCATGCGCTGGACGCCCCCGATGTGCGGCGAGACCACAGACTGCGGATTGCCCGGGCCAGGGGCCACCGAAAACCAGGCGTCTTCCGCGCCGCCGACAAAAACCTGCAGGATGCTCGTCGGCGCATGGGCTGCGGCTTCCGGCGCTTCTTTCTGCGCCAGCAACGAGAAGTGTTTTTTGACGACCGGGGCCAAAGCCCTTTCCAGGCGCGCTGCCCGGGCGATGGCCGGGTCGTCGTCGATGGCAAAGCAGTGGATGATCCACGGGGTTTTCTTCGGGCGGGTGTCGCGTTTGGCCAGCACTTCAAGGCGCTTGGTGACGGCGGCCACAAGGGCCTTGTCATTGTCCGGCCCTGCCACGTGAATGGCCAGCGGCAGGTACTGCCGCACAAAAACCGTGTCGCTCAAAGGCGGTAACTTAGCCCCTTCGGGCAGGGCGACGGCTGCGCGATGGACCACCTGGCTGGTAATACCCCAACGGGCCTCAAACTCTGTCGCCAGGGTTTTGGCAAACCCTGGGCGGCATAATGCGATGTTGGTTTTACTCACTGGATGCGGGCTCCGAATCAGGTGTTGCACTGATTGGGCAATACCTTGAAAGTCTCTGGCCCCCTGCTGGGGTCGGCCACGGGGTCGTCTATAGCGCGTTGAGTGCCGTTAGACAGCTTCCAAATGGCGTGGATGAAATCTCCGGCCTCGACCTGGATGGAGAAACTCGTGTTGGTTTTACTGGCGGAGTAGTCGCCGTGAGTGGTCTTCACGGCTCTGTTGGCGTCCAGCACCTGAACTTCCATGTCGTGGTTCTGCTTGGAATTGTTAGTCCGGCGAATCTGGATCGTCTGACTTTCCGAGGCCTGGATGCTGGTACCGACCAGGGTCCCCTTGAAAGTAAAGCAGTAGACCGTGTCGTTGAAATCCCGGTCCCCGCCGTAGCCCAGGTCTTCCATGTTGATGCCCAGGCGCGTGAAGGCAACGCCCCCCTTTTGCAAAGGAGGAGTGCTCGGCACTGGAGGTTCAGGAAGTTGATTGCCGGTGCCCGGCTGATTGTTACCCGTGAAATTCTTCGCGGGCCGCACACCGCCGCCCCCCTTGAACTTGCTGGGAGCGCAGGCTGACAGGCCTATGAGAGCCGATGCGAAAATGGTGAAGATCCGTAAAATCATGACCCCCTTTACGGATTTTCAGCCGCAAAACTTTAAAAAGACTTAAGCGCGCCGGGGGGCAGCGCGCATTTCAGTCATAAAAACCCGACTTAATTGGATTTTTTGGAGCCGCAAACGGTTGCCAGGTCGGCTTGCCAACCCAGCAATTCTTTGCGGGCGACAGTGACAGGAGTACCAAGAGCAACCAGCCTGCGGATGTTTTCAGCTTGCTCATCGATGACGGCTGACTTCTGTGAGCAGAACTCGCTGCGCTCCAGCTTCCCCGCACAAAGGCCGATATCGAGCATGGTGATCTGGTAGCCGGCTACCTCAAACCCAGAGAATATACCGTCCGCCATGGCTTTTTGTACGTGGGCGAAGACTTCCTGCGCCTCGTCGTACATGCTTTCAGTGCAGTTGCGCCAGGCTGGGTTGGCAAGGGCCGGCGAGGCCGCAAGGCAAAGGGCTGCAAGGGCTCCAAGGGCTGGCCGGACGATGGCACGGGGAAAATTGATCGACATGGGTCTGCTCCATTAGGCTATCCCGGGCGATTTTACATCGTGAACAAGGTGTCGCCGGGCTTTGTGCGGAATATATGCCCGCAAGCGTGGGGTAAGTAAAACTGAAAATCGCGGCGGGCGAAATTGTTGGCGCAGTGGGCGTTATCGTCGCACAGGTTGCCAGCGGAGGGGGCCCCCAGCGGCTGGTAATAAAGGACATCGCGGGATTTTTCTGGCCCGGACTGGGGTTTGAAGAAAAAGACGCACTGGTTGAATTTCGGGGTGAACTCGCACGTGCAGGCGTCGCGGACGGCGGCGATTTTGATTTTGCCGCGGGCGTCCAGAATGAAGCGAATCCCCGGGGGCAGGACGAAGGCACTGGGATTGGCGATTTTTTGTTTCAGGATGGAGATAGCCTCTTCAATAAAAATGCCATCGGGCAGTTCGACTTCGTCAAAAATGGCGTTCACTGGGGCTTGAAGCTCTCCGACGACTGCGGGAAGAAAGGCGGCGTTTCCGACCGCCTCGCCCGCCACCTGCTGCACCGATTTCCCGGTCAGGGCGAAAACGAGGCGGTTGATTTGTTCAAGTTCAAGGGGGTTGGCGGGGTCGTAATAGTTTTTGGGGGAATCCGACCCCAGGAAGTAACGCGAAGCCCCGATGCGAGCCATGGCACCGTTGAAGATCCCCTGCAGGTCGGATGATGCCTTGTTGATGGCAGCCCATTTTTGGGCGTTCGCCTGGGCAAGTTGGCCGTTGACCTCGCGGTTTAC
>JBEGVZ010000117.1:0-9555 GCA_041178085.1 Pseudomonadota bacterium
GTCCATCTGGTGGACGGCCTGATCGTGCGCGACGAACTGGTGGAAAAACCGGCAATTGCCGTAAGTGAGTCGGGACATGTCGAGGCGACGGCACGCCAGAGGATGGTCTGGGAAATCGCCGCGTCCATACAGAACCGCGACAAGGCCATCCTTGAAAAGCTTCTCTCGTTGCTGGAAAGTTCGCAGGAACACGGAGCTAAATTCGGAGCCGCGTCCAGCATCGCTCACTGGATTGACGACAACCGCGCGTTGACCGCACTGGAACGGCTACTCGATGAACCCGAGTGGTCCATCCGGGCCGAGGTGGTGCGCTCCCTGGCCAGAAAACCAGCCGAGAGAATAACCCCATTGTTGATGAAGGCCGCTGCGGACAACAACCCCTGGGTTCGATTTCTTGCCGTTGCGGAAATACGTTTTCTTGATTCAA
This sequence comes from Pseudomonadota bacterium, assembly GCA_041178085.1. GTDB lineage: Bacteria > Bdellovibrionota_B > Oligoflexia > Oligoflexales > RGVZ01 > RGVZ01. The sequence continues at coordinate 428 of JBEGVZ010000117.1, forward strand.
GTTGGTTGTTCGAAAACCTCAGGGAAAAAATCCTCGGGTTTGCATCGGATCAGGATGAACGGATCCGCGCAACCGTGATCAGGATCCTGCAATCATGGCCTGATCCCGCTGTCGATGATGTGCTGCTTGCGATGGCCAGGGACCGTGACGGGCGCGTACGGGCCAATGCAATAGAGGGCATTCAATCGCGAAGCATTCCGCCGGAAAAGCTATTTGCGCTGAAGGCCAACCTGGAAGATCCGCACAACCGGGCGCGCGCCAACGCCGCCGTTCTTTTGTACGGGGCCTTGCCTGACCTGGCCTTGGATACACTGGAGAAGATGACCCTGGACAGCAATAACATGATGCGTCTGTCCGCAGCCTGGGCGCTGGGCCGCCTGGATCATGAACGTGCGACGGCAATCCTGCTCAACGCCGCAACCAATGAGAAAGACGATACGGTGCGCAAGCTCCTGACAAAGAGCCTGGCCGGGATCACTGACCGCATTTCATCCAAGGTGGACCCACACGCCGGCGCAGAAGCTTTTGCAAAAGAAGTGGATACTCTTGCTGGAGGCAAGGCACCCCCTCCCTCGAGCTGAAGGCTGACAAAACGCGGAATACTCAGCGACCGGGCTGGTAGTTGATCATCCGGGCCCAGACGCTGCCGATCTTTATCTCGCCTTGGATCTGGAGCAACTGACGCTCCCGGGTCTTGGTTGCAACCCACAGGAAAATATCGCCTTTCTGCTGCATTTCCTTCCCCAGGTAGGTACGCATCTTCAGCTTTACAGCGTCAAAATCGCCGATCGGCGTCTTCACTTTTTCAAAAGCCACCGGGTCGGCTTCCAGAAACCAGTTCTTTTCGGATGTATAAACCAGCGCACGACGCCTTTCGCCCAGTTTGTAGTCGAGTGTACGCAGGTAAAATACGGCGCTCAGGGCATCCATCGCTCCGCGGACAAGGCCATGCTCGGAGGGGCGCTCACCCTTGACCGGGTCCCAGGTCTTCTCGGAGGTCTTGCAGGAGTTGTGATTGAACTCAAGCCACTTTTTGGCCTGGTAGGCTTTCTTGAAAACAGGTTCCTCGTACTGCTCGATGTAAAACCGCCCAGCCCCGAAATCCCACGGCCGGCTGTAGGCCACGGCCTGGTCATGACCGTAAAAGATGGAGCGAAACCAATCCCCCGTTTTGGCGTCGATGGAGAACATCCGGTGCCAGATATTAGCCTGCTTGGCAGGCGATTTGGCTTCGATGGTCGCGTAGCCTGCCTTCATGCCTGCGTAGCTCAGTTCGTAGCTGGACTTCTCACCGGCCTTGAAGGGCGTATTCTGGTAAACTGCTGCCCGGGAAACTTCCGGAATCTTTTCGGCAGCTTGTGGGCACACTACCGCCGCGTAGGGGCCATCGCCAGCCAGGGCTACCGGAGACGCCACCAGACCGCCCAGCAGTATCACGCTAGGCGCAACCAGGCAGGCTGCAACGGACGAGGGAAAACAACGGTCCATGAAAACCTCCCTGAAATCCATGAAATCCCGTAATCTAAGAGACCCGGATTCATTGACATTCCGGGAACCGGGTGATATCCGAAAGTGCTTTCGTATCACCATTATACGCCGGTTTGGCCAGAATGAAGAAGGAGTGACTCAAAAGTTATGGAATTAATGGACACCAAAATGCCCAACATCGGGACCGTTCATTGGGAAGATGAAGACACGGGTTTCGACGGTGACGATAAGGGCCACAACCCCTTTGCGGACATGCTTGCCCAAGCTCCGGGCGGCGCAGGAATCCGCGAGGGCACAATCGTTAAAGGCCGGGTCGTTCGTCTGACCGATGACAGCGTTGTCGTTGACATCGGACACAAATCTGAAGGCGAAATCCCCCGCCACGAATTCATGGTAACCGACGGTGAATTCCCAGTAAAAGTCGGTGATACGATTGAAGTTTACCTGGATCGTTTCGAAGATGGCGATGGCGAGATGGTGCTCAGCCGCGAACGGGCAGAAATGCTCCGCGCCTGGGACCGCATCAGCGACGCCTACGAGAAGAACGAAATCGTCGAAGGTACCATCATGGCTCGCGTCAAAGGCGGCCTCTCGGTGGACATCGGCGTCAAGGCGTTCCTTCCTGGATCGCAAGTTGACCTGCGCCCTGTCCGGAACCTGGACAAGCTCATCGGCAACAAGCTCCAGTTCAAGATCATCAAATTCAACAAAAAGCGTGGCAACATCGTGCTCAGCCGCCGCGTCCTCCTCGAGCAGGACCGCGAAAAGCTGCGCAGCCAGACCCTTGGCGCCCTCAAAGAAGGCGCAACGCTCAAGGGTATCGTCAAGAACATCACCGATTACGGTGCGTTCATTGACCTCGGCGGCATCGATGGCCTCCTGCACATCACTGACATGTCCTGGGGACGTATCAACCACCCGAGCGAACTGTTCGAAGTGGCCCAGGAAATCGAAGTCAAGGTTCTCAGCTACGACGAAGCACGCCAGCGCGTGTCGCTCGGCTTCAAGCAGCTGCAAAACGATCCGTGGCAGGCAGTGGCAGGCAAGTACAACGTGGGTGAGAAAACCCGCGGCAAGGTTGTCAGCCTGACTGATTACGGTGCTTTCATTGAACTGGCTGACGGCATCGAAGGCCTCATCCACATCAGCGAAATGTCGTGGAGCAAGCGCGTCCGCCACCCGTCGAAGATCGTCCAGATCGGTGACGAGGTTGAAGTGGTTGTGCTGGCGATCGACCTCGAGAACCGTCGCATCAGCCTCGGCATGAAGCAGATGGAACCGAACCCATGGGAAATCGTTAAAGAGAAGTACCAGGTCGGCGACATCATCCGCGGCAAGATCCGTAACATCACCGATTTCGGTGTGTTTGTCGGTATCGAAGACGGCATCGATGGCCTGATCCACATCAGCGACATCAGCTGGAGCGAGCGCATCCGTCACCCAGGCGACAAGTTCAAGAAGGGTGATGAAGTCGAGGCCAAGATCCTTCAGATCGACGTCGAAGGTGAAAAATTCTCCCTCGGCATCAAGCAACTGACGGATGACCCGTGGCTGGCTACCGCCAAGTCCATGCCGGCCGGTACACGCGGCAACGGCAAGGTTACCCGCCTGACGGACTACGGCGCCTTTGTCGAATTGGCACCGGGCATCGAAGGCATGATCCACATCAGCGAGCTGGCTGACGAACAAGTCGCCAAGGTTTCTGACGTGGTGAAGGAAGGTGACGCCGTTGATTTCGTGGTCCTCGCGACTGACTCGGACGAGCGCAAGTTCTCCCTGTCCCGCAAGGCCTACCTGCGGAACCTCCAAGGCGACGACCTGCGTCAGTACATTGGTGCAGTGGCCGAGCCCAAGACCAGCCTGGCTGACGCGTTTTCACGCGCCAACGCTGCAGCTGGCACCGGCAACGAGCCCCGCTAACGCGAGAGACTCGATTAAAGGTTGAGTGAATGACCCGCCCCGTGCAATCTTGCCGGGGCGGGTTTGCTTTTAGGAGGTTTTCGCCGTGACATTTGTCATTCGTGTCTTCCGGTTATGGTTAGGTATCCTGTTCTCGGTTTATGGCATTTATTTGGCCATCAACAACACCGAGCGCGTGGTGATCCAATTGCCTCCTTTTATCGCCCAAGTCAGCGTCCCTGTTTACATGGCTGCGGTTGGGTTCATGTTGACTGGTTGTTTCCTGGCAATCGTTTTCCTTGGACTTGACCTCGCTAAGAAAAGTCTCACAATCCATCAGTTAAAAAAGAAGCTGCGTCAATTTGAGTCCAATCCGCCGGCAGACCTACCGGCCGTCGAAACGGCCAGCGTTGGTCCGGTGGTGGATTGAAATCGCTGAATCGATTCACTCGATTCAAATCCAAGACCTGCCTGGCAACAGCCAGGCCCAAGGGAGGTTCCAATGACTTTGAAACCTGTCGTCCGGATGCTTGTTAAACTTGGTGTCATGGTCGCCATTGCGACCACTGCGCAATTGGCCACAGGTGAGGAGGTGGCCCTCGCCTACTCGATGAAAAAGGCTGCAAATCCGCATTCCAGTGACGAAAACCTGCAAGTCCTGCAAAAGCTGTCCAAAGGTGTAGCTACCATTGCCGAACGCGCAAATCAGGCGATCGTGTTCGTGTCAGTTTACAAGACCGTCGAAGGACGCCCTTTCGGCATGGTTGATCCGTTCGAATTCTTTTTTGGCCCGGGCGGACCGATGGATCGCCAAGGTCAGCCGCCACGGGGACGCGGTAACAACCGTGCGGAGCCGCCGCAGCGGCGAGAAGGTGGACTAGGTTCTGGTTTCTTTTTTGACCTTGAAAAAGGCTACATACTGACCAACAACCACGTCGTGCAGGACGCCGATGAGATCCAGCTCAAACTGGCCAATGGCGAAACTTACGAAGGCAAGATTGTCGGACGCGACAAAAACACAGACGTGGCCGTCGTCCAGGTCAAAGACAAGTCCTTCAACAAGAAGGGCCTGGCTGAATTGGATTTCGGCAACTCTGACAGTCTGTCCGTTGGGGATTTCGTGGTCGCCCTGGGTGCTCCCTACGGGCTCGAGGCCAGCCTGTCGTTCGGCGTTGTGTCTGCTGTCGGTCGAGGCAACCTGGACATCACCAAGCTGGGCAACTTCATCCAGACCGATGCTGCCATCAACCCCGGCAACTCAGGCGGACCTCTCCTGGACATGAGCGGGCACGTGATCGGTGTCAATACGGCCATTTACTCAAGGACGGGCAGCTACAATGGCATCGGCTTTGCCGTGCCAGCGAACCTGGCCCGCACCGTCGGCGAGCAGCTGATCAACGAAGGGCGGGTCCCCCGTGGCTACCTTGGAGTCGCACTTCAGCCGCTTGATCCAGAAATCCACAAGAGCCTCGGTCTTGCCCGCGACACCACGGGCAGCCTTGTCGCCCGCGTCGTCAAAGGCGGCCCGGCTGACAAGGGCGGCCTCGAACCAGGCGACGTCATCACTGGAATGAACGGCAAAAACGTCAAGACCGACTCAGATGTTGTCAATACGATCGGACTTATGCGGCCAGGAACCAAGGCCGACCTGACCGTGATCCGCAACGGCAAGAAAAGACAGCTAAGCGTCGTAGTAGAAAAGTGGCCAGATGACGGCGAGGAAGTCGCACTCGCGCGGGGGCAGGGTGATGGCGGCAAGCCTGCCGGCAAATCCGCTCCTTTTGGCCTTTCGATTGCCAAAGTCACGCCGGGGCTGAGGGAGAAATTCCGTTTCGAAAGTGAGTCAGGCGTGGTGATTGTTGACGTAAAACCAGATTCAGCGGCTGCACGCGCGGGTCTGCAACCAGGCGACGTGATCCTGCAGGCAAACAACCGGCCAGTCAAGGAACCGGATGCACTTGGAAACATCGCCAAAGATCCCGGTGCGCGGGTGCTGCTAAGGATTGAGCGCTCCGGGCAGTACTTCTTTGTGCCGGTGCGAAAGTAAACGGAAACATTACTTCGGGTGCTCGTGTTGGGGCGATGCTGCGGCTGCATCGCCCTCTTTTTTTTCGGCCGCAGCCTTGGCGGCTTTTTCTGCTTCCTCGCGGGCTGCCTTCGCTGCCGCCGCTGCTGCAGCTGCCTTTGCCTCTGCCTCTGCCCTCGCCCGTGCTGCGGCATCGGCTATCCGCTGGCTGATCTTGTCGACGTATGAATCTGCCTTGGTGAATTTCCCGCGGCCACGCTTTGATGATTCGCGGAACCAGTCCAGCGCTTCACGGTCCTTGCCCCAGCGCATGTAGGCCAAGCCAACGTTGAAAGCAATCCGGCTTGAGTCTTCGCGACCGCCGATAAAATGAAATGCTTCTTCGTATTTGGTGACAGCAGAAGAGTACTGGCCACTGTGGGCAAGGTTCACGGCCATTGTATTCATCAGGGACGCAAAGGTGTCCTTGATGTGCATGGATGCAGGCCGGTGCATCATTTCCGCAAGGGTATCGACCGCTCGCAGTCCTTGCCTGGCGCGTTTGTTCTCCCGATCAATCTTGAGCACTTCCTCAAAACGCTGACGAGCAGCATCCGCAGAAGTATTGTTGAGTTCTGCCTCACCGAGCAAACTTAAGCGATGGACATTGTCTGGTGCCATCTGGTCCGCCCGCCTGAGAAACTGCAAAGCCTCCTCGTAACGTCCCAAAATATGCAGGCACCTGCCGAGTTCACTGATGGCAGGTATGCAGCCACGATCATGTTCCAGGACTCGCTTCAGGAGAATGATCGCCTGTTCGATATGCTCATTTTCACGCAACTTCCGCGCCGCCAGGATGGCAAGGGGCTGGGGATTGGGACTGCCGCCTATCAGTGCGCTAACATCCCTGATGGCACGGTCTGGATCCGCCCTTAGCGTTTCCAGGAGCGCCTCCATGCGTTCAAGATTTTCTTTGTACCAGGCGGCTTCCGCCATCAACGAACGGGAGACTTTAACCAGGGCATTGTGAGTGAATGGTTTCTCGAGAAGCTGGGTGCAAGGAAATTCCTGTAACAACCGGAAGTCCACGCGCTTCACCAGCCCGGAAACAACCAACACTGGAACGCCAAGCAAGTGGTCGACACCACGGATACGGTTGAACAGCGCCAAACCGGACAATACGGGCAACTTCCAGTCAATGATGAATAAATCAAAGTCTCCGCCGAGGGCCATTTCCCAGCCAGACTCACCATCGTGTGCGAGGGCGACTTCAGAGACGCCTTCTTCCAGTAACCAGGAACTCACCTGGCTACCGAGAATCTCGTCGTCGTCGATCAACAACACCTTGCCTGGTATTTCCCCGTCACGGCGCGTCACCAAAACTCCTGCCCCTGTTTTTTGAACATCAAACAGATCCTGGAAGTTCTCGGGGTAAACTTGGAAAGCTTTAACTTGCCGTGGATTTATGTAATTCTTACGGGCACATAAGTGCATTCAAGAACCACGGAAAGGCCACGACCAATGGTTACTTCCAACCATATCCAGATTCTCGACCAGATTGAATGGCTGGTCAGCGTTAAACATCCGTCACGTCTGCTGAAAACCGAATTTGGCTTTGCCACGGGGACGGACGCAGATGCATTGCTGGCGCGATCATGCCACGCCCTGCAGGTCCACGGCGCAAATCTTGTTGATGGTCAAGCAGCCAATCCCAAGGCCCAGAATCGCCCAGAGGCCGACGGCCTGTACACCACGCTCCGCGGTGAGACGGTCGCGGTAAAGACGGCCGACTGCCTTCCCATCCTGATGCGCGGTGAAAGTCCAGATGGGGAACGAGCGATCGCACTGGCTGTGCATGCCGGATGGCGGGGGTTTTGTGCCGGTATCATTTCAAACGCTGTGAGCATGACGCGACGCACCGGGATCACGGCGGAAACACTGAACATCATCATAGGGCCAGCAATTTGCTCACGACATTTTGAGATCGGCCCTGAGGTGCTCGACGCGATTCACCAACACAGGCCTCGTGACGCTGGATTCTTTGTCCAGAAAGGAAAGGGTGACCGGTGGCACGCAGACCTGCAAACCGGCGCTGCACTTGAACTGACGGAGCTGGGCGTGAAGCCCTCGCGGATCACGGTCGTCCGCCAGTGCACACACGAGGATGCATCGATTCCCAGTTACCGGCGCGATGGCAAGGGCTGCGGACGTCTCGTTAGCTGGATCAAACTTTGAACCTGGCAGCCAACACCAGCAAGGCAGCCACATAACCGTCCGCTCCGAAGCCAGAGATGACACCCGATACCTCTCCAGCGATCAACGACTTCTGGCGAATAGGCTCGCGGGCGTAGATGTTGCTCAGATGGACCTCGACGCAGGGGACATCAATCGCGCGGATACGGTCGACAAGGGCAAGTGACGTGTGAGTCCATGCGCCTGGATTCAGTATGATGCCGTCCCAACCGGCATCCAGCGCCTCCAAAAAGACGCCTTCATGGTTGGACTGAAAAAAGTGCAGCTCAGCTTCTGGCAAATCCAATGCCCGTGCCAGCTCCGACCATGATGCTTCCACATGACGCTGCAGGCCTTCAAGGGTCAATGAGCCATAAATTTCAGGCTCACGCGTGCCAAGCAAATCAAGATTCACTCCGTTGGCAACAAGAAAGCGCAAAACCTTCCCGCCCCGGTTTTGGGCATTGTTGCTTTTACCTGCGGAGGACTTTTTCATCTTCATCGGATTCAAAGGCTCCCCAGGGCATTAAGCATGTCCTGATAAAAACGAATCTGCGCCTCGATCACTTCCAGGGTTTCGACCCGGTCGGCGACGCCAGTATCAACATCAACGTCGATATCCCGCTGCTTGCGTTCCAACTCCTGGATCTCCGCAACTTTTCGGCGGAGCAGTTCATTCTGGGGAGACATCCGCAACATCCTGCGGAAAATTGCCAGGGCCTTGCCGTAATGCCCTTGCCGGGCATAAATATCAGCCAATGTCCCTGAATCAAGCTCGACACCAAGACTGGAGCCACCCAAGCCAGACTTCCTGAGTTCTGCTCCAACCCTTCCCGGATCGCCATCACCTGGCTGAAAAATGTCCTTCAAGGGCACAGTATGAAAGCCCGCAACGGCATCCTGATCACGAACACTGGTCTCTTCATCACCAATGATGCGGAATTCAGCGTTCGCAGGGACCTTGTCGCCAACCGAAGGTGCTCCCCCCTCAAATTCTGGTACCTGGACATCGATACCGCTTTCGCTCATGTCCTTCAGCATACGTTGACGGGCGGTGGCAAAACCCTGCAAGTCCATCAATTCGCCATAGCGGCGCGTTTCCGCATCGATCAAACGGTTCACCTTGAGATGTTCAAGGACATCCCGGGCTGACAACTCATCACCGATCAATGTGTGAATCTTGAAGAAAAGCTTTTGCGCAAGAATGTTGTCCCGCAAAGAGGACGATGATTCCTCCAGGGCACGCCGCGCTTCAACCACAAGACCCTTCTGGAGCAACTCGCGCGCCAGGACCACACGGGCCACAGTAAAAGACGGATGCCGCTCCACACCTTCCAGGAGGATCTCAATGGCCTCGTTTTGATGCCCATGGGCCCGCAAGATATCGGCAACCGGAAGAAAAGCGCGCCCTTCCGGGTCAAGGCCAAAACGCCGGGCGACCTCACGCTCAGTCCGCGAAAGGTCCAGGCTGGCAAGCAATTTCACAATCACGGCCTGCATCACG
>JBEGVZ010000118.1:0-30642 GCA_041178085.1 Pseudomonadota bacterium
CTCGCAATCGCCGACGAACTGAAACTCAGCAGAGACCTCAAACGCCAGCTGCTGATCAGTGCCCTGTGCCATGACATTGGTAAGATCGGTGTGCCGGATTCGGTTTTGAAAAAGGCGTCCCTTCTTTCGCCGGAGGAGTACCAGGAAATGAAGCTACATCCTGTGCTCGGCGCCGAGATCGTGCAAAAACTGCCGGGGGCGCAGCGATTCCTTTCCGGCATCAAGTATCACCACGAACGGTGGGATGGATCCGGATATCCGGACGGACTGAAAGGGGAAGAGATTCCTTTTTTCGGCCGCATTGTTGGCATCAGTGACGTATTCGACGCAATGGTTTCCGGACGTGCTTACAGCGGTTTCATTGACCAGTCGGATGCCGTTGAACGCCTGCACGAGGAAAAGGAACTGTTCGACCCGGAGATCCTGAAGGCCTTCGCCCGTGCCCACGATCGCGGAACACTCACCATCAAGACCAGCACCCGTCAGAATGCCATCGAAGAAGAGCTCTCCCTGCTGAAGATCGAGATTGAGGATTCAGCAAAAAACAAGCGTTAGGCCGTCCTGTCCGCCATGTTCCCCTGCCTGCCAACAATCTGTGAATTTTGCGCTACAATGGATAGTGACCCTAAGTCCCTTTTTTTCCTTTCTTCACTGAGGAGCCGCCATGTGGGCTGAACTCGCGTTGAGTTTCAAGCACGGCAACATCTACGTGCTATCGATCTTCGCCATCGGATTCCTGTCGGCGCTGATCTTCTTCGAACGCTTCGTGATGGTGCAATTCGTTTACAACCTGAACTTTGAGCGTTTTCTGCTCAATATCCGCCGTGCGATCGCCGCTGAAGATCTTGACCGTGCTGTTTCACTCTGCAAGAACGCGGGCCGCACTTCCCTGCCGATGATTGCGCTGAAGGCTCTGGAAGCTGCTGAGGCTGACCCGACGACAGTGCGCGGCGCGATTGAGGAAGAGGCCATCCAATTCCTGCCCAAACTTGAAGCGCGGATGACCCTGCTGCCGGCCCTCGCAACGCTGGCCATCCTGGCGGGTGTCCTTGGTACGCTTGATGGCGTATGGGCAACCTTTCATGCCATCGATGTCCTTGATTCCGCAAAAAAACAGGCGACGGTTGCCAAGGGTCTTGCGGCGAGCCTGAGCCCTGCTGCCATGGGCATCCTGGTCGCTGCCTTCACGATCTTCGGCCAACAGATTCTCCGCGGCTATGCGCTGCGGGTCGTTGAGAAGATCCACTTGGGCGTTTCCGTGCTGAATAACCTGCTCGTCCCAAGTGAGTCCACAGCCTTTGTGCCGATTGCTGCCGCGGCAGCCGGAGGCGGCATGATGTCTGCTGCATCCCATTTGGGCGGAGAACCGGGCAAGGGAACGGATATTTCTGACGCAGGAGCCAATGCAAATGCAACGCCGGTCGTCACTGCAAGTGAAGATATCAAGGACGAAGAAGAGATTATCTGACGGTGGGTTCCAGGTTCACGCCCTGGTTGCCCTCACCGGGATGATGCTCTGCTTAGGTTCGATGCTGGCCGTGGTCATGGCGCCGGGCTCCTACGCCATTGTTCACACTGAATTCCCGGTGGTCCCGGCATCACTTGATGACTCAGGCCTGCACAGGTTCACGGAGCGGCCGGGCCATTTCATCAAGGCGACCACTCCGGCCATTGTCATGACCATGGATGCGATGTTCCTTGGTGATCTTGAAGCCTTCTCGGAGCGCTACCCTGACGCGCGTGACAAGATCCGGGTTGGGCACAAGGACTCTTCGCCACAGGTCGGAAAATTCCTTGCGGCGATGAAGAAGTGGGTGGCTGCGCGCGCTGCAAACAGAACTTGGCGGAACGAAGGGGTCGTGGTGTTTGCTCCGGCCAACAACATACCGGCATCGATTGTGATTGAAGTCATGGAAGCGTTGCAGTCTGACGACACCTTTTCGAGGGTCATCCTTGCGAGCGGGTTGATTTGATGCAGATCCTGCCAGGAAAAAAGAAAGTCCGGATGCTTGACGAGGCCTTTGACCGGGCGTCATCGCGCCTTGAAGAGGGAACTCAAGTCGACATCTCGGTCGGCATGCTTGCGCTTCTGATAACCGGCGTGATCGCCCTGGCCTGCGGCGTCAAGGCATTCGATGTCGCAAATCCACGCTTGTCCTATCCAGGTCAGCCACTGGCAATGGACCTTGATGCAAACGAAACGGCGCCAGGCATCTGGTTTTCCATGGCCCCAGACGATGACAAGGTCATTCTCACGACCGATGACCGCAGAATCTTTGAGTGGTCTCTTGACCCGGAGGAAGCGCTTGATAGCGCAGGCTACCGCGAATTCGAAAAGTTCCTCAAGGAACGCCGCCGGCAGATTGTCGAGAATCTTGTTCTTTCGATGTCCCGGGAGGACCTTGACACCAGGTCGATGGCGGTTGTGTCCCTGGATGACCGGCTGACTTATGCCCACTTCAAGCCGGTAATGCTCGCACTTGTCGGGGCCGGCATTCGTTCCTATGGCTTTGAAACCCTCGTGGCGGAAGATTGAACCATGGCCGCTAAGGCGAAGAACAAAGGCCTGATGCTGTTTGTCGAGATCCTGCAAAACGGGGCGACCGTTGCGCGTTCCACCAGGCCCCTTGGCAAGACAGGCAGGATCGAGATTTCTGGCGGCTCCTCAGGCGCCCTCGTCATACCTCTGTACGGGCAGCGCGCGAATTCCAGGATATTCTCATCATCCGGCGGGAAAACATTCCTTGAGCTTGATCGCCTCTGGGAAGGGTTTGTTGTCTCCACCGGCGAGGTCGTCAACATCACTCGCAAGCATCGCCCTCCAGGCGGACTTGAGCTTGGTCGCGGAGACTACGGAAGCCTGGTGAACGGCGACTTGATGCTGCTGTTCAAAGTGGGTCCCAAACCGAAATCGGTCAAACATGCCATTCTGAGAATCTACCGGCCCGGGCTTTTCAGCGGTATGGTCCGTGATCGTCTGGAAATTCCATCGGCTGCCTATGCGACCCTATTGGCCACCCTGCTCGTCGGGGGGTTTGGCTTTGGCTTGCTGCAACACCCCGGTCGACCGAAACTTGCGTTTGAGCTGCTCGACGAACCCTACACGCTCCCTTTCATTGCGCCGGGGCACCTTGAGACCGCTCCAGAGGCCCTGCAAAATAACCTGGTGCGCTCCGGATTCGTGCCATCGGTCATCCGTTATTACCGTGCCGTGATCGCGGCGCTGACCGGCCAATCCAAAGAGAGCGACCCGCTGACCTTTGCCCAGACAAGAAAAAGCACACAAGCCGCCTATAGCGCACTGAATGCGGAGCTCGAAGAGCAGCGGCACGCACAAGAACGGACGGCACAGGCTGCGCTGAGCCGCCCTCTTTCCGCTATCATGTCAATCCCAGCCCTTGAGGGTGAGACCATCAACGGGGAAATAAAACGCCTGCAAGACAAGATCGAGCTTCACCAGAAAGGCCTGCAAAGAAACCTTGAGATGAAGCGTAAAGTGAAGGAGCTTTTTCCGAAGGACGTCGATTACAACTTTGACGCTTACCGTGACATCAAGCCGGGCCGGAAGGGGCTGCTGAATGAGGAGACGATCGCAGCTCTGGCCAAGATCCGCCCTTTTGCCGAAATGACCGACGAAGAGGCAATGTACTTTCAGGCCTCACGCGCCGGCATCCTGGCCCGGGCCATGAGTGGTTCCAAAAAGGATGAGCATCCCGCGACGGATAACACACCTGTCGGCCTTGGCTCGCGTGTGGCATTTGCAACCTACGTTTTCGACCCGGAAAGCCTTTTTGACGACAAGAAGGTCGATGCCCTTCAAGGTTCGGGGGTAGACCCGCAGAAACCAAGAGTGATCAAGGTGGTGGAACCACTCATCGGTGAACTGGATCCCAAGCTGGTTGAAACCACAATCAGGAAATACCGTTACGAGTTACAGTCTTGCTTTGAGAAAGCCCTGAAGCGTGACAAGTTCACCCGGGGCGCGATGGAGTGGCGCTGGCGGATTGACTCCACCGGCAGGCTGGATGACCTGCATCTTGTCAAAACCAGTATCGAAGACAATGAGATGTCTCGCTGCGTTCGCCAGAAAATGGCCCGTTGGCGCTTCCCCCGACCTAAACGGGGCAGCATTGAGGTCACCTATCCATTTGAGTTCAACCCTTCGCGCGGCTAGACTCTCGCCGGACGGGGCCGCCCGGGCGTGCCCCCTGGTCATTCATTCGCGGGTGTAATGGTGCTTTCAGAAAATGAAGATTCAGTCCGTCTGCTGCCGTTTGGCGGCTGCGGCGAATTTGGAATGAACCTCACGGGTTATCTTTACCGCGGAAAATTATATGTCGTCGATTGCGGGGTCATGTTTCCGGATCCCTCAAAACTTGGCGTGGAAGCCATTTATCCGGACGTCAACCCCTGGTTCGAACGCGCCGGCGGTGTGCATGCCTACCTGATCACCCACGGTCACGAGGATCACATCGGGGCCTTGCCCTACGTCCTCGACCGATGGCCAGCTCCAGTCTATGCGACGCCGTGGACTGCCGCCCTGATCAACGCGAAATTTGTCCGCCGCAAAGTAGCCGGGCGATTTGAGGTGAATGAGGTCGCACCGGGAGGCCGGCTGAAGTTTGGCGACGTCAAAGTGGACTACATCCCGGTCAACCATTCGATCCCCCAGGCTTCTGCGTTGTTGATGCAGTTTGGCCGGCACCGGATCTTTCATACTGGTGACTTCCGGATTGATTTCCAGACGCAGTACGAGCCGATGATGGACCTTGAACAGATCCGTGCCATCGGCAGGGAAGGCGTCGATCTTCTTGTCGCCGACAGCACAAATGCCCACAGGCCGGGCACAGGCCCAGGCGAACTTTCCGTCGTGGAACCTTTAGCCGAGATCATGCGCAACTGCGAAGGCGCGATGATCATTTCGACTTTTGCCAGCAATTATTGGCGCATCAAGACTGTGGCCAACCTGTGCAGCAAACTTGGCAAGAAGCTATTGATCCTTGGGGGTGGCATCGAACAGGCCATCGCCATCGCAGGCCAAACCGGTTTTGAACCTCTGCCAGACGACATCCGGACAACCGAAGAGCAAGTGGCATCAGGTCATGTGCCGCGTGACCGCGTCGTCGTCCTTGCCACCGGCAGCCAGGGAGAATGGCGCTCTGCACTTTCGCGCTTGAGCGCCGGCGAACACCGAAGCTTCAAGGTCCTTCCAGGAGACACGGTGGTTTTTTCCTCGCGCATCATTCCCGGCAACGAAAAGAGTGTCCTCTGGCTGATCAACGGTTTTATCCGGGCCGGCGCAAACGTGGTGACATCAAGAGACAATCCGGGAATCCATGTCAGCGGTCATGCCTACCGGGACGAAATCAAGACGCTTGTCGAGTGCTTGAAACCACGCTTCTTCATCCCCATGCACGGGACGTTTAGTCACCTTGATTCCAACGAAAAGGTGATCGATGAGCTTGGTCTGGACGCTACCGGCACCATGTTGATGGAAGACGGTGACATAGTGGAATTATCAGACAAGGGCGTCAGCAAAGCCGGGGCAGTCGATGTCGGCATACTTTACGTTGACTCGGATTCCTACGCCTCGCTGACCAAAGAAGTCCTGCGCGAAAGGCTCAGAATCGGAGAGGGCGGCTGCGCCTTCATCACCGGGGTCTTTGACTTGGGTGGAAAACGCTGGCTGCGAGCGCCAGACATTTTGCTCCAAGGCATCGAATTCCGTCCAGAAGATGGTCATGCGGGCCCCGTCAACCGGGAGGTGTGGCTGGAAGAGGCCGCGATGTACGTTGCTGACGCCGTGACCAGCCTGGCCTCCCGGCAGCAGGAAATTGATGGCGAGGCGCTGGAAGAGGAAGCGCGCCTGACCTTGCGTCGACTTCTTTTTGGTTCACTCAACCGTAAACCTTCCGTGTTTTCGAGGATTCACTGCTTCGGATGAAAGACCTTCTTGTTGTTTCCGCGGTCGACTTTGAGGTGCGCCCCCTGTGCCAGCGCCTGAAGGCTCGCGGCATCCCTCACAGGACGGCTCACACGGGAATAGGTTCCCTTGCCGCGGCGGCCTCTGCTCTGGAGCTGGGCCGGCTGTCTACCGGTTGTCATGTGATCTTCGTTGGGACGGCCGGCACTTTCGCCTCTTTTGAACAACCTTTTCTGTGCACGGCATCTCGTGTTTGCTGGCTTCCCTCCGGCGAACGCACAGGTATCAGCTACGGCATTCCGCGTGGCAAATTACACGCCCTCGCGCTGGAGCCATCGGCACGGATAGGGCTGCCGGAGAAGACGGTCCTCTGTTCTCCCTCGATCAGCATGACGTCAGCATTTGCACCAGACTGGGAGAAAGAACTTATTCCTGGAGATTGTGTCGAGAACCTTGAACTGTGGTCATGTGCGGCTGCGCTGAAGGCGGGTGCAAAGCGCCTCGATGTGATCCTCGGCATCACTAATCAAATCGGCCCCAACGCCCATGAGCAATGGGTCAAGTGGCATGGGCAGGCCGCTGAAATGACGGCCGCACACGTGGAGAAATATCTCTGTGAAAATTGAATTGCTGAAAAAACGTACTTTGATTGAGACGGTCCCCTTCAACGTCGAAGAAATCGAGTTGCAGACATCTCGTGGACCAAGCCGTCACCCCTGGTACCGCCTGGCTTGCGCTGACTGGGTGAACATCCTGCCGGTTACGGCGGGCAACAAGGCGATCCTCATCCGGCAACCTCGGGCCGGCATACTTGCGCCGGTCCTGGAAGTACCCGGTGGTATGGTGGATCCTTCAGAAAAGGACCCGACCATGGCTGCGATACGGGAACTTGAGGAGGAAACTGGTTACACAAGCCAACGGATCCTGCCGCTTGGCAGCATGAACCCGAATCCTGCCATCATGACCAACAAATGCCATTTCTTCGTCGCACTGGGCTGCTATCCAAATCCATCGCGAAAACATTTCCCGGATGCGGAAGAAAATATCGAGATCGTTGAGACTCCAGTCGATCGCCTTGCAGACATGGTCCGGTTCGGCGAAATAAATCATTGCCTTGCCGCGTTGTGCATCATGATGGCAGCAAAGTACGTTAGAATTGATACCAATAAGGACGAAGCAAGTAACCAAAGGGAAACCAACGTCCCATGAAGATCCTGGCCAGCGGATCCACCGACGTCGGTCGCGTCCGGCAGACCAACCAGGACAGTTTTCTCGTCGATCTGAACGAGATGCTGTTTATGGTTGCAGACGGCATGGGCGGCCATGCCGGGGGAGAAGTTGCCAGCCGCGTATGTATCGAGGAAGCGCGGGATTATTTGCGCGCGCATGGCAGCATGATGAAGGAGTCCGGCGGAAGCCACCCGGATGCACGCCTTGCCAGTCTGCTCTGTGAAGCCATCAACCATGCATCGACCAGGGTCTACGAAAAAGCTCTTGAGGAGCCTGACCTGAAAGGCATGGGGACAACAGGTACGCTGCTAAAGCTGGTTCCCGGACATGCCTACTGCGCTCACGTTGGTGACAGCCGCCTCTACCTGATCCGGGAGGGGTTTATTTACCAGATCACCTTTGACCACTCGCTGGTCAGCGAGCAGCTGCGGGCCGGGCTGATCACGAAGGAGCAGGCTAAAATCCACGATCGTAAAAATGTCATCACCCGGAGTGTCGGCTATCAGGAGCAGGAGGACGTCGACTCCTTCAACCTTCCGACCCAGCCCGGAGATCTCTTCATTCTGAGCAGCGATGGGCTTCACGGAAAGCTAAACGACGATGAAATCTCCAACTATTGTCGAAAGTTATCGTGTGATGCGGTGGCCCCATTGATCGCCCAGGCAAACGAGCGAGGCGGGGAGGACAACATCACCGCCATCGTTATTCACGTAAAAAGCTAAAACCTGCCTAAAGTTTGAACGCCCGATGCCGAACCACCCGGCATGAAACGTTTGACCATCATGTTAATCCCGGACGGTGCCAGCTCGGCCCGACAGTTCCACCTGCCCAAGGTCGTCGTGCAGGCTGGAGGACTCGTTGGCATGTTGCTGATGAGCGTCGCTGGATTCCTGGTGGTTGACTACATCGAGCTGTTGAAAATCCGCCAGAACGTGAGAGCGATCTCTGCCGAGAACGAGGGGCTGAAGGGCGAGGCGCGGATTCTTGAAAACAACCTTGAGGACGTCAAGCGCTCCCTACGCAGGGTTCAGGACTATGCCTCGAAGCTGTCCGACATGACCAAGCTCCGGGTGAACAGCGTTAGCAAAAAGACTGGTATCGGCCCCCTGTCGATGGAGGAGTACCAGCGTTCAACGGCCCAGGACTTGAAACCCAAGGAAAGCGGCAACTACCTGCCGGTCGGGTTGAACATTGACAAACTTGCCTTCCGGACCGTGTTTGACCGGCTGGGCTCCCTCGGCGGAGCAGCCGAAACCAACGCCATTGAACTCCAGCAGTTGCTGTCGACGATGAGCCAGCACCAAAACATGTTGTCCTCCATCCCGGCCGTAAATCCCGTCAACGGGTGGATCACGTCAGGCTTTGGACGGAGGGTGTCGCCCTTCACAGGGGACCAGTCCCAGCACAAGGGTCTCGACATCGCATCGCCGATCGGAACGCCGGTCTTTGCCCCTGCAGATGGCGTTGTCGTATTCACCGGGGCGAAAGAGGGATTTGGAAATTTCATTATGATTGCGCACGGTTATGGCGTTGTCAGCGCCTACGGTCACAATGCCCAGAACATGGTGCAACCGGGCCAAACGGTCAGCCGGGGCGACCAGATTGCTACCGTCGGCATGACCGGTCGGACGACCGGACCGCACCTTCATTACGAAGTTTGGGTCAACGGACGTACGGTCGACCCGAAACGCTTCATCCTCGATATTGAAGATAGCTCTTCCTTTTAACGCCTTTCAGCAATTATAACATTGGTTTGGCGCGGAAAGACCGCCCCTCCGCCCCCCCGGACCTTTGCCGGCTGGTGGGGGTTGTGCTGGCTTGCTGTCCCGTTATGCCTCTCAACAGAAAGCGAACACCCAGATGGCAAACTTACTGAAAAAGATTTTCGGCTCGAAAAACGAACGCGAGATCCGCCGGATCCGGGCCGTTGTGGAAAAGATCAACGCACTGGAAGCAAGCATCAAGACCCTTCCTGACGACGCGTTTCCTGCCAAGACTGCCGAGCTCAAAGCACGGGTTGCCAAGGGTGAGTCACTGAATGCCATCCTGCCAGAAGCCTTTGCAGTGATCCGGGAAGCTGCGCGGCGGGTCAGGAACGAACGCCATTTTGACGTCCAGCTGATCGGCGGCGTGGCACTCCACGAAGGCAAGATTGCTGAAATGAGAACCGGTGAAGGAAAGACCCTCACTGCGACTGCGCCAGTCTACCTGAACGCCCTCTCTGGAAAGGGCGTACACGTCATCACAGTAAACGACTACCTGGCTACGCGTGACTCGGAAACGATGGGGCGCGTGTACGCTTTTTGTGGTCTGACCACCGGAACAATCGTCCACGGACTGAGTGACGAACAGCGACGTGCCGCCTATTCTTGCGATATCACTTATGGCACCAACAACGAGTTCGGGTTTGATTTTCTGCGCGACAACATGAAGACCGAACTCTCCCGGCTCGTTCAGCGCGGACACAATTTTGCCATTGTCGACGAAGTCGACTCGATTTTAATCGACGAGGCAAGAACGCCCCTGATCATTTCTGGTCCGACAGAAAGCAACCTCTCCCTGTTCACCGTGGTGAATGCTGCGATCCCGGGTCTGCAGAAGGATTCCGACTACATCGTCGATGAAAAAGCGCGGGCCGTCATGTTGACCGAGGATGGGATCGCCAAGCTGGAAAAACGCTTGCGCGTCGAAAACCTCTACGACCCGAAGAACATCGACTTTCTTCACCATGTCCAGCAAGCGCTCAAGGCTCACGTTATCTTCAAGAAGGATGTCGACTACGTGGTCCGCGATGGAAAGGTCATCATCGTCGACGAGTTCACTGGCAGGTTGATGCCTGGCCGTCGCTACAGCGATGGCTTGCACGGCGCGCTCGAAGCAAAAGAACACGTAGCGGTCCAAAGTGAAACCCAGACCATGGCTACGATCACCTTCCAGAACTACTTCCGGCTCTATGGCAAGCTGGGCGGAATGACGGGCACGGCCGACACGGAATCGGTTGAGTTCAAGAAAATTTATAACCTTGACGTCGTGGTGATCCCGACCAACCGCCCGATGGTCCGGATGGACCATCAAGACGTGATCTTCCGGACGGCGAGAGAGAAATTCAACGCCATCGCCAATGACATCGCCGAGGCGCAAAAGAAAGGCCAGCCGGTCCTCGTCGGTACTGTTTCTGTCGAAAAGTCGGAGCTGCTTTCTGGCCTGCTTAAAAAAATGGGAATCCCGCATGAAATTCTCAATGCAAAGAACCATGCGAGAGAAGCCGATATTATCAAGAATGCGGGTCAACGCGGCAATGTGACGATTTCCACCAACATGGCGGGTCGCGGTACGGACATCGTACTTGGCCCTGAAGTGGCAAGCCTTGGCGGGCTTTACGTGATCGGGACCGAGCGCCATGAGTCGCGTCGGATTGACAACCAGCTACGTGGCCGGTCGGGGCGGCAGGGTGACGCCGGTGCCAGCCGATTCTATCTTTCGTTTGAAGACGATTTGATGCGTATCTTCGCAGCCGACTGGCTGTCGGGAATGATGGAACGCATTGGCATGAAAGAAGGGGAGGCCATTGAGGCCCCGATGGTGACGCGCTCGGTTGAGCGGGCGCAGAAACGCGTCGAGGACCACAACTTCTCGAGCCGTAAGCACCTCCTTGAGTACGACGATGTGATGAACCAGCAGCGCCAGGTGGTTTACAAGCTGCGCCGGAAAATGCTCGAAGGTCTGGAAACCGGCCAACAAAACGAAATCGAGTTCCTTGAAACTGCTGTGTCAAACCTGATCGCCGTAACCCTCGAGCGCCAAATCCAACAGCATCCGGGGCATGACCGCAAGGACCTGGCAAATGCGATCGCCACGTCCATGCGCCAGGAACATAACTCGACAGTCACCGTGCCGGAAAACTTCGAGACCGAGGCCGAAGGGCTTGAAGCTCTGATTGGCAATATCTCCACCCAGGTGCTTGCTTCCTACCGCGCAAAGTTTGACGAGGTGGGCACGGAAATCAAAGGCAAGATTGAATCCTTCATCTTCCTGCAAGTGATTGACCGCGCATGGAAGAACCACTTGCTTGGAATGGACGCATTGAAGGACAGCGTCAGCCTCAGAGGCTATGGCCAGCGTGACCCCCTGCAGGAATACAAGCGTGAAGCCTTCCGTCTGTTTGAGGCCATGATGATCCGCATCGAGGATGAAACCACCCAGGCGTTGCTGCATCTTGAGCGCCCACGTCTTGAACTCGCATCGGAGCTGCATCGTGAAGAAGCCGGCGAGGACGAGCTTGAATTCAAACATCCTGAGGCCAGCCACTTTGAGCAGCCAAAGCAGCCCGCTACACCGCCCCAGGACTCGTCCAGTGTGGATCGGCGTGGAGTTGAAGAGCGTTTTGGCAACGAGACAATGGTGTACCACGGGCCCCGCTCTGCCGTTGATGAGCCCGTGCGCCAGCGCAATGCGGCACCGGCCCCGCTGAAGCGGATGGAACCAAAAGTTGGCAGAAACGACCCTTGTCCATGCGGCTCGGGCAAAAAGTACAAGAAATGCCACGGGCAAGCCGGCGCAGACGTCGTGAGTGCGGATAGTCAGACGTGACCAGGATCGTCGACTACACGCCCTCGAATGAACACGGGATCGTTTCTCGTATCCTGCTTGCTGTGCATAAAACCGCGGACCGGACTTTCCCGGCGAGTGGGCAACGCCAGTACGCTAAAACAGCTGTCGCTGCCGACGCCAACCCCAGACAACCTGTGCCACCGATTCCGGTATTGCACCCTGAAAAGAAATCTCAGGTCAGTCCGGTGGCCTTTGTTGAGCCGCGCTCCGGCGTAGCACCACCTGCGATGTCGCACACAACGCGTGAAGACTCTGACTTCGATTTTCTGGTTTCAGAAAAACAAAAGTCGCGCCGTTTTTTCTTCATGATGATCGTTCTGGCGACGACAGCCTTTGTCGCGCTGGCACTGTTGCTGTCCAGCCGCAACTTCGGCAACTGGTAAGTCGCAACGGACGACCTGACAGGTCAGCCTTCGGCGACTTGACCTTCAGCTGCGACCTGCTGCAAATCAAAAACTGGACGCAAGGCGTCACATGCAGCATCCATGATGCGGACCACCTGATCGCGCGTGAACGCGGACCTTTCTGCTGTTCCCTGAATTTCCAGAATTTTTCCATCCTGGGTCATGACAACATTCATGTCGAGGTCAGCCGAGCTGTCCTCCAGGTAGTCGAGATCGACTAAAAGCACATCGCCCTTGAGCCCGATCGAAACCGCAGCGACGGAATCCTTGAGTGGATTGGTGCGCAGCCGCCCGGTGCGCAAGCAACGATCCACCGCCAGTTTCAACGCTACGTAAGCGCCGGTAATGGAAGCCGTGCGCGTCCCGCCATCTGCCTGAATGACGTCACAATCAATGGTGAAAGTGGTGTCAGGGCAAAGGTTTAGATCGATCACGCCACGTATAGCGCGGCCAATCAAACGCTGGATTTCCTGGGTCCGGCCGGAAGGCCCGTTTCTTTCCCGTTTGGTCCTGGAGTTGGTCGACGATGGAAGCATGGAATATTCGGCAGTAAGCCAGCCCTGGGGCGGAGATGCATTGCGCAAAAACCCTGGCACGCCATCTTCCACCGTGACGGTGCACAGGACCTGGGTGTTGCCATATTCAATCAGCACACTGCCAGCTGCATGCCGGGTAAAGCCAGGCGTGATGCGAACAGCGCGCATCTGAGCGCCGGCGCGGCCAGATGGCCGCTGAAAGGTTGCTTTTGACAGGCTCATGGTTTCACTTCTTGGTGTCGGGATTGGTCAAACTCGCCTTGATGAATTCCCGGTTCAAACGGGCGATATAATCAGAGCTGATCTGTTTCGGGCACACTGCCTCACACTCATACTGGTTGGTGCAGTTACCGAAACCTTCGCTCTTCATTTGGGAAATCATGCCGAGCACCCGGTCCTGACGCTCAGGCTGGCCCTGAGGGAGCATCGCCAGCTGGCTCACCTTGGCAGAGACAAAAAGCATGGCTGAAGCGTTTTTGCAGGAAGCAACACACGCGCCGCACCCAATGCAGGCGGCGGCGTTGAAAGCGTCATCTGCGGCGTGTTTGTTGACTGGCAGGGCATTGGCATCCTGCGCGGCACCGGTGTTGACCGAAATGTAGCCGCCGGACTGCATGATCCGGTCAAACGCACTGCGGTCTACTACAAGATCCCGAAGAACCGGGAAGGCCTTGGCCCGCCATGGCTCAATGTAGATTTCCTCGCCGTCCTCAAAGCTGCGCATGTGCAACTGACAAGTGGTCGTCGCATCCTGCGGGCCGTGGGCAATCCCGTTGATCATGAGGCCGCAACTGCCACAGATGCCTTCCCGGCAATCGTGTTCAAAGGCAATTGGTTCCTCACCGGAGGCAATCAAGCGCTCGTTGACCACATCCAGCATTTCAAGGAAGGACATGTTCGGGCTGATGTCCTTGGCCTCGTAGGTGACCATGCGGCCTTCATCGACCTTGTTTTTCTGGCGCCAGACATGAAGTTTAAGATTCATTTGTAGCTCCTCGTCGCGAGCTTCACATTTTCGTAAGCCAGCGACTCCTGATGCCGCTTGTGGCCTTTGACCTCACCCTTGGCGTCGCCCTCAAATTCCCAGGCAGCGACATGGCAGAAATTCTCGTCGTCCCGTTTAGCCTCGCCATCTGGCGTCTGGTACTCAGTCCGGAAGTGACCGCCACAGGACTCTTCGCGGGAAAGTGCATCAAGGCACATGAGTTCGCCGAACTCAAGGAAGTCCGCAACGCGTCCAGCCTTCTCAAGGGACTGATTGATTTCTGCTGCTTCGCCGGGGACACGAACGTCGTTCCAGAATTGCTCGCGCAATTTGGGGATTTCCTTCAGTGCCTGCTGCAGGCCCGCGCGGTCGCGCGCCATGCCGCACTTGTCCCACATGATCTTGCCGAGCTCCCGGTGAAAGCTGTCGACCGTGCGCGATCCCTTGATCGAAAGCAGACGGTCGATCCGGCCACGTGCCTCGGCCTCGCAGTGCCGAAAGGCGTCGTGTGACGTATCGACTGGTTCCAGCTTGGTGCCTGCAAGGTAATTGCCGAGCGTGTAAGGAATCACAAAATAACCATCGGCAAGGCCCTGCATCAGTGCACTGGCTCCAAGCCGGTTTGCACCGTGATCCGAGAAGTTTGCCTCTCCAAGGACATGCAGGCCCGGGATCGTGCTCATCAGGTTGTAGTCGACCCAGAGACCGCCCATTGTGTAGTGGACAGCAGGGTAAATCCTCATCGGCATCCGATATGGATTTTCGTCTGTGATGCGCTCGTACATGTCGAACAGGTTTCCGTAACGCTCGCGGATCTTGTCCTCGCCAAGGCGGCCGATGGCTGCGGCAAAGTCCAGGTAGACACCAAAACCACCTTCACCGACACCGCGCCCCTCGTCGCACACTTCCTTGGCACTGCGGCTTGCGATGTCACGTGGAGCAAGGTTACCAAAGCTCGGGTACTTGCGCTCAAGGTAGTAATCGCGTTCTGCATCGGGGATTTCAGCTGGCAGCCTCGTGTCACCCTTGTTCTTGGGAACCCAAACACGGCCATCATTGCGCAGCGACTCTGACATCAAGGTCAACTTGGACTGGTAATCGCCCTTGACCGGAATGCAAGTCGGGTGAATCTGGGTGAAACACGGGTTGCCAAACGCTGCACCGCGTTTATACGCGCGGTAAGTCGCCGTTACATTCGATCCCTTGGCGTTGGTCGACAAGTAAAAAACATTGCCATAACCGCCCGTGCAAAGGAGCACGGCATGGGCAGCGTGCGATTCAACCGCGCCGGTTACGAGATTTCTGGCGACGATGCCACGAGCCTTGCCATCGACAAGGACAAGGTCCAGCATTTCTGTCTTCGGATACATCTTGACCTGACCGGCACCGATCTGGCGGGAAAGGGCGCTGTATGCCCCCAGCAACAACTGCTGCCCGGTCTGGCCTCGTGCATAGAAGGTCCTCGACACCTGTGCACCGCCGAATGATCGGTTATCGAGAAGACCGCCATAATCGCGGGCAAATGGAACGCCTTGTGCGACGCACTGATCAATGATCAGGGTGCTGACCTCTGCCAGGCGGTAAACGTTGGCCTCACGTGCGCGGAAGTCGCCACCTTTAATTGTGTCGTAAAACAGCCGGTAAACGCTGTCGCCGTCGCCGCGGTAATTCTTTGCCGCGTTGATCCCGCCCTGCGCCGCAATCGAGTGCGCGCGGCGTGGGCTGTCCTGGAAGCAGAAGCACTTCACGTTATAGCCAAGTTCCGCAAGCGTCGCCGCAGCAGAAGCGCCGGCCAGACCCGATCCGACCACAATTACGTCAAACTTGCGCTTGTTGGCCGGAGAAACCAGTTTGAGGTCAAACTTGTGGCGTTCCCATTTCGACTCAAGAGGGCCTGACGGTATTTTAGAATCCAGTTTCATCGGTGACTCCCCTGATTCCCAACTAATTGACAAAGCCCAGGTAGATGGCCAGCGGTATCGAAGCGAACAAAGCAGCAATGGCAACTCCGAGCACCGGCCCCGCCTTGCGCAGGACGCCGTTGTAGCGCGGGTGGTTTAGCCCCAGGGTTTGGAAAACGCTGGAGACACCGTGGCTCAAGTGAAGACCGATTGCTGCCATCGCAAACAGATACCCGGCAGCCACTGCAGGCTGCTGGAACCCGATGACGAGCATACGCCGCACTTCGAATGGACCAAGCTCTGCGATGCGCGGGTCGGTCACGCGCCAAGTGAAATGCGCGAGGTGAAATAGCACAAAGGCCAGCATGACAAGTCCGGTGTGGATCATGTAGCGCGAGGCAAAAGTCGCCTGGGCTGTGTTTTCATAGGCGTAACGCTGCGGCCTCGCACTGCGATTTTCGCGGGTCAGCCAGATCGCAAGGCTGACGTGAGCCACAAAGGCCGCCAACAAACCACCACGAGCAGCCCACAGCAGAGCTGGATATTTTTTAAGGCCTTCAGCGTAAATATTTAGCGCATCCGGCCCGGCAAAAACGAGCAGATTTCCCGAAACATGCGCAATCAAGAACCCGGTAAGCATCAAGCCCGTGATCGCGGTGACAACCTTCGCGCCAACGGGTGATTGCAACGTACGGCCAAGCCAAGAATTCATGGGCCTTGTTCCTCCTCATCCCGGCCAGGCGGGACCAGCTGAAAATCCGGACAGGATCATAGTCCAACAATGACGGTTTGAGCGAGATTTTTGTCCAGAAAACGGCGGGCAACTTCCTGCACGTCGCCGGGACTCACGCTCGCGATATGTCCGTAATATTCCCGGAAGGCCTCGTGGCCGATGCCGTAAAGTTCCATCAGGGCCATCGTGCTGGCCTCTGCCTCGCCACTTTGCAGCTCCATGGCATGGTTCCCCGTGATGTAGCTTTTGGCCCGCTGCAGCTCGTCCTCAAGGACGCCGTCTTTGCTGATCGCATCCAGTTCGCCCCAGATCCCAGCTTCTGCCGCGACGACCTTTTCTGGTGCGCAGGCGATGTAGGCACCAAGAAGCCCGCGGCTGGTTCCATAACTCAAAATGGGAGCGACGCTGTAGGCGAGGGACTCGCGATCCCTGAGGTTCCGGAACAAACGGCCGCCCGTACCACCCAGGATATTGAACAAAACATCAACAGCAAACCGGTCTGGTGAACGCCAGCCCGGACCCGGCATCCCGGTGGCAAAGTGAACTTGTTGCCGGTCCATCGCCACTGGATGCCTGGCCGCAGTCCGGACCGGCAAAACGGCGTCCGATGGAAACCGTCTTGCGAGCGTATTTGGCCGGAAAGTAGAGAGGCCCCGTTCGAGCAACTTACTTACCTCGCCAGCCGGCAAGTCACCGCAACCGGCAATCACCCAAGGCCCGCCATCACGCCACCGAAGATAACTGCCAAGCACTTCCTCAGGCTGCCACAGGGATGCTGTCTCCCATGACCCCGAAATGTCGTTCCCATAAGGGTGCCCTGCAAGGACCGCGCGCTGCAGCTTGCGCACGCAAACCGCCGACGGAGAATCCGCCTGCTGGCGGAAATAGTCCTCGATCTCCCTGAGGTAGGAAGCAAACTGTTGCCCCGGAAAAGCGGGCCTTTGCATCATCTCAAAGAGCAAATCGCTCAATTCTGCGTGGTCGTCGATCAGGCAAGACATCCGGAAACCCAGGGAGTCCTTGCCTGAAAAAGCCGCAATGTCTGCCCCCCGGCCTTCAACCAGCCTTGAGCAATCCTCAAAACCACGGACCTCTGTCGCCCTTGCAAGATTCGCCGCCATCGCGCTGAACATGCCAGGCGGCGGACCATCACCAAACTCCGCCCTCTGGCCGCCTTCCGTGGCAAAAACAAGGGAAAGAAGACCCGATCCAGGGCGCTCACGGTAAATAAACTTCACACCAGGTTTCAGCTCGCAAACAAAAACCGGCTGGTGCACTTGACAGGAAACGGGTCGGGCCGACCGGCGATTTTTAGTGTCCCGACCTCCGGCCGCGACGCCGCGCAAAAAAGCCTCTTTAACCTCTGCGGGCTGCAATGCCACTGCGTCAGGAACGACGCCTACAATGTGAAAGTTTTCCGGTGAGATCCAGCGGTTCCAGGCTTCGATCAGGTCGTCAACTTCCAGCGCTTGCACCCGCTCGAGCCAAGCGTCCTCATGGCGGTGCTTTTGCGCCGTCGTGATACCAAAACCGACCCGGGCAAGACCCTCGACCGTTTCGTTGCGGAATACTTTTTCCGAACGAACGGCGGCCTTGGCGCGGGCAAGATCCGCTTCACTCCAGTTTTCCTGCACGGGAAACGCGGTCAGGACCCGCCCAGCAGCTTCGATGGCCGCCAGTGCGGCCTCGCCCGAAGTCATCAAGCTTATTTCAAAAAGGCCGGGAAAGGCCGGCGAGAACAAAGTTGCAGCTGCCGACGATACAACCCCCTCTTCATCTCTCAATTGCCTGTTCAGGAGGCCAAGGTCACCCCCCCCCAGAAGGTATGCGCACATGTCGAGGGCCGGCGTATCGACATGCTCCAGTTCCGGGGCGGGCACGGCAAAGTCAAAGCGGACTTGCTGGTAGTCGCCACGAACAAAATCCACCGCCATAGGCATGCGCGTCATGCCAATCTTTGCGTGCCACGGGCTTGTCGCCCATACTGGATGGCTTCTCCGCACAGAGGCTTGGGTAGCAGATGATGTTTGAAAGCTGGGGGGCAGCTTTTCCAGGAAAGCCGCCGTCTCGCTCTCGTCAAAATCCCCGACCACGACAAATCCGCAATTCTGCGGCTGATAGAACCGGTCGCGGAAAGCTTTAAGCTGCTGGCAAGTGATGGCCGCAACACTTGCAGCTGAGCCAATGACCGGTCGTCCGGCCTCGCTTCCCGCGTAAGCCCGGGCAAAAAGAAGTTGTGCGGCGCGGGTCCCGGGATCATCAAGGCTGCGGCTGATTTCCTCAAGAATCACCTTGCGCTCCCTTTCCACTTCAACGGGATCAAGGGAGCTCTCAAAAACTGCATCGCAAAGGAGTGCCAGCGCATCCTTGACGAAGGGCGTTGCCACGGTGAGGTAATAAACCGTCCGGTCAAAGGTCGTGTAGGCGTTGATTTCACCACCCCAACCTTCGATTTTAGACGAAATTTCGCCGACCTTGAGGCGGGGCGTGCCCTTAAATGTCATGTGTTCCAGGAAATGAGCTATGCCGCGAGGATGATCGCCAGGGTCATCGCCTTCCATGATCGAGCCGGCCCGTATCCAGCATTGGATGCTGGAAACCGGAGCGAAGTGCCGCTCAAGGGTAATCAATTCGATGCCATTTTTCAGAATGGCGTAGTGAGCATCCTTCACGCGGTCTCACATCGAAAGTTCGAGGTTCAAGTTGAGCGCCTGATGGGACGCTTCCTGGCGCAAATCGGGACGGCTCGCCGTCCACGACATCGACATCTTCGGTCCGACCAGGGCGATGCCCGCAGCCGCGGTCGTGCGCTCGTGTCCCGGCTGGGGATCCTTGCCTGCTGCGCCGAGTATCCTGAGGTAGTCAAAGACACGGACCGAGAAAGAACCCGTCAGCAGTTGCTCTGGTTCCTGTTCCAGCGCCAAAAGTTCCCGCCGCTGCCAGTCAAGATGAAGGCTCGCCTGGCCATTGAAGTAGAGGGTGGCGATGCCAGCACGGGTGTAACGAGGTGAGCTTTCCTTGACCTTGTCGTTCTGGAGTCCTTCAACCGATACGCCCACCCGCGTCGACGGGGTCAAAAGACCAACCACTCCGACGTTGAGGGCCGTGCCGCGGACCGCGCCGTCTAACTTGACACCACCAGAATCACGAAGTTCGGGATCCAAACCGCCGGACTCCGTCCATTGGCCAGATACTCCAAGGGCAAACATGCGGAATGTGTAAGCCGCACCAAGCGCAATGCGTCGCGACACGTAACGTCCGACGGGGGCGTTCTCCTCGGCCATGAATTTCGTATCCGACGGCGTCAAAAAACTGGTGTAAGAAACGCCTGCCGCAATCGGGCTGGTCTTGGAGTCAATCACGCCGACCTTGTAAAAGTCCCTGCCTGCGGCCGGCCAATGATAGCTGCCATCGACCGCATATTGCCGTTCCACCGACAACATCGCCGGGTTCAGCTTGAGGGACCCGGGACTCGTAAAAGCAACCGAACCGGCATTGGCAAAGGCCAAGCCCTGCCCACTAGCCACTTCGTACTCTTCAGGCAGAGCGACTGTGGCAACAGGATCGACAGCAAATGCTGTTGAGAATGGCCCGCACAGGGCGGCGGCGAATAGATAGCCGAGCCTGGTGCGGCACAAGTCGAAGGACCATCCTTGCGTCACGACACACCCCCGTTTTCTGGCCAGGCCGGACTCCTGAAAACGAAGCCGATCACTTCGTGGCTGGTTTTTCCGGCGACTTGGTCAAGCCTATCACATTTGCCTTCATGACCTTAAAAGAGCTGCTCAACGACTCGATGGTGACAAAAGCATCCGCCACAGAGCGAACCCGGCCGACAATACCGCCGCTGGTGACCACTTCGTCGCCAACCTTGAGGCCATTGATAAGTTCGCTGTGCTCACGGGCACGCTTTTGCTGCGGCCGGATGATCATGATGTACATGACCAGCAGGAAGATCACTGGCAGGGCAAGGTTTTCGATCATGGATGGACCCTTGGGGGCCGCCGCAGCTGCCTGGGCGAATGCCGTGTCCACCAGACTGAATTGAAACATGGATTATCTCCCAAAAAATCGTTGTGGAGCCTGTTTCCCGGGACTTGTTCCGCGGGCCGGGAGGTGCAACCTACCGGAGGTGTGGCCACCCCGCAAGTCCCTTGGCGGAAGCGCTGCAACAGGCTAGTTTGGCGCCCATGACAAACCAACGCCACAAAGTCGACCTGGCTCTTCTAAACCCGGAACAACGGGAGGCCGTCGAGCATTTTGACGGACCCATGCTGATCCTGGCAGGCGCTGGCACCGGTAAAACCCGCGTGATTACTTTCCGGATGGCCTGGATGCTGGAGCGGGGAATCCCTGGCTCCGCCATCGCCGCCATGACTTTCACCAACAAGGCCGCGCGGGAGATGGCAGAACGCATTGCCCACGTGGCAGGCCCGGGACATCAGCGCCAGCTGAAAGATCTTTCGGTCAGCACATTCCATAGTTTTTGCCTGAAAATATTAAGGCAACATGCCGAAACCGCAGGCGTTTCTCCACGATTTGGTATCGTTGACACGGGCGACCAGCTCGACCTTGTCACCCGCGCCCTGAAAGAAAAAAACTGGATGGGTACCGTTCAGGTGGAAGAGCTCCACGCGGCGATCAGCCGCTGGAAAAATGACCTGCTAGGCCCCGAGGAGGTTCTTTCCGGCAAGGGCCAGCTTGCCGGGGGCTACGACCGCGAAATGTTCGCCCGGGTTTATGATCTTTACGAACGCCAGCTCAAGATCAACCGCGTCATCGACTTCGATGACTGCATCTTCAAGAGTTGGCGGCTTCTTCGAGAACACCCGGAAGTCCAGAAATCCCTTGCCGCCCGCTACCGCTATATCCTCGTTGACGAGTTCCAGGACACGAATTTTGCCCAGCTCAGCGTTCTTGGAATGATCGGCCGCCATCACAACAATGTTTGCGTCGTCGGGGATGACGACCAGTCGATTTATAGCTGGCGCGGAGCCATGTACGAGACCCTCGATGAGTTTGAACGCATGTTCCCGGGAACAAAGCTCGTCAAACTGGAGCAAAACTACCGGTGCAGCAACGTCATCCTAGATGCCGCCAACAGCCTGATCCGCAACAATTCAAAGCGAAAAGACAAGAGCCTCTGGAGTGACTCGCCGACCCGGATCCCGATCCGGCTGGTGCCTCTTGACGGCGCGGAGTCCGAGGCCCGCTGGATTGCAGAGCAAGCGATGTCCCTTCTGGGCGGCGGAGCCCGGCTAAAGGACATGGCGGTTCTTTACCGGGCCAACGCCCAGTCACGCCCGGTGGAGATGGCCTTACGCGAAGCCGGGCTCAGAGCCAAAGTTTTTGGCGGAACTGGATTTTTCGAACGCAAGGAAGTGAAGGATTTCATCGCCTTCTTGAAACTGGTGGTCGACCCTGACGACCGGCTGGCGTTCTGGCGCGCGATCAGTGCCTGCCCGAGCGGCGTGGGGATCAAGACCCTCGAGCGGGTCTCCTCCCTTGCAGAACAAGGCAACACCAGTCCGTTTCGTGCCGCTGAATCGGCTACCGCCGCAGAACTCGGCAGGATCGCAGGCGCCGTGACTGAATTTACCCAAAAAATCAGGGCTCTTTCGTCCCTTGCGCACAATGCTTCGGCCAGCAGCGTCGCCCAGTTTGGGGAAGAAATCATTGCTTCGTTCAAGCTGATCGACGAGATCCTCCTGAACACGAAGGACGCGCAGGCACGACTTCGCAAAATCGAAATCCTGAAATCACTGCCAGGCTGGATCAGTAACGCCGCGCGGTCCGTCACCAATGCTGCCGGGAAATCCTTGGACGACCCACTCGACTGGCGAGAGGTTCTTGACCGCATCACCCTCTCGGGCGAAGACGACCGCACCCGGGGAGAAGACGAATCAGGCCCGGAAGATAGCGTGTCCCTCATGACCATGCATGCCGCCAAGGGCCTTGAATTTCCGATCGTGTTTGTCGTGGGTCTTGAGGAAGAGCTTCTCCCCCACAAGAACAGCATCAACCTGGGTGAGCCGGGGATTGCTGAAGAGCGGCGGCTTTTTTACGTAGCACTGACCAGGGCAAAAGAAAGGCTCTTTCTCTCCTATGCTCTGGACCGGTCCTCCCGGATGGGCAGTTCACAGAGAAAACCTTCTCGCTTTCTCAAAGAGATTCCGGCCAATCTGCTTGCCGGAGAAGACGGGGAGGCAGGAAGTCTTGAAGGCATCACAGACGGTGCGGCCATTGCAAAAATGCGCGAAGAACTTCGTCGCAAAGAGACCATTGCAAAATTGGGCTCCCTCAGGTCAGCCCTTTTCCCGGGGCGTTAAACCTGTCAGGGCAGGTCGATGGAATAAATTGGCTTGGTGAAGGCCGGGGCCAGCTTCAGGCGTACAATTTCTGCGGCGACCGCGGGATCTGGTTTTTTTGACACTGCCTCGTAAACAAGTTGCCCGAGTCCCACGAGGTTGAGCGTAGCGCTTGCCGGGTCCAGCACCATAACGAGCTTCTGGGGGATTTCCCATTCCTTTGGGATTTCGTAGTGATAACGGCTGAGGGAAATCCTGTTTCCCTTGATCGCCAGGGTGAAGGGACGTTGATCGAGGGCATTGGACGGCCGGACCAGGAAATCAAAATCCAACAACAGGAAATCATGCTGGACCAGCGACAGTTGCTGCCATCCGAATCCATCTGGACTCATCTCTTCGATGGCCTTCGCCAAAATCACTTTGGTGTAGGCATCGCCGCGAACCTCGGCGCGCCACTTGCCGTCGGCCAATCGCCGGAGAATTGCGCTTGATTTGCCGGATTTTTGCAACTCGTAAAGTTTCAGCGGAATATCAATTCTGGACTGAAAATCTTCGGCGAAATCCTGAACGGGGCCGTGGGAGCTTGCGTCCCGCTGCAGGCTTTCCGCTCCCGTCAGAACGCCTTGGCTTGCCGTTGGCGCCGACTCGCCCATGACATCACGCACACCAACAAGGTCCGCATAGGTCATCGTTCCAAACCCATG
The DNA here is from genome assembly GCA_041178085.1 of Pseudomonadota bacterium. GTDB lineage: Bacteria > Bdellovibrionota_B > Oligoflexia > Oligoflexales > RGVZ01 > RGVZ01. The sequence goes on from JBEGVZ010000118.1 coordinate 23,336, forward strand.
AACTTTGCGCCCGCCGCCGGGCGCACGCGCAACCCTGGCCTTCCGGACCGAGGCTGGCCCCGAAGGTCGCGCGGCGGCGACTTTGATCCGGACTTTCGTGCTGCGTGAATGATCGGTCTGGGCCTCGGCCAGATCCGACGCGTCATCACGGAAGGGAGGAAAAAAGAGAAGCACCAAATGGAGCGCGACAGACGCAAAGACAGCGGCCCATCGAATGGCCCTTGAATCCATGCTCATGCGCACTCTGCGAAGCATTCAGGTCAGGCCCTTCTCACGGACGAATTCTTTAAGCTTCTGCATGACCCGCGCCTCGATCTGACGCGCGCGCTCCCGGGTGACACCGTAACGATCGCCAAATTCCTGCAGGGTCATTGGCTGGACACTCAGCAAGCGGTCCTCGAAAAGCTCAAGGTCCCGGCCGGTCAGACGTTTTTTAAATTCCTCGAGGTGCTTTTTGAAGATCGCCTGGACTTCCTTGCGGGCAAGAACGTCTTCGAAGCTTTCTTCCTGAGCGGCAAACTGGGACCCCTTGGTCACATCAGAATCCTCGGACAACGGCTCGTCCAGTGACATGTCAGGACCGGAGAGCCGCTGCTGCATTTCGATCACGTCTTTTTCCCGGACGTTCAGATTGCTAGCGAGCAATTTGGTATCGACATGATCGTATTCCGCCAGGAGTTTTTCTGCTTCCTTGCGCAGATTGAAAAAAAGCTTCCGCTGGGCGGCGGTAGTCCCCATTTTCACAAGGCTTTTGTTGTCCATCAGGTATTTGAGAATGTAGGCCCGGATCCACCAGGCGGCGTAAGTCGACAGCTTGACCCCTTTGTAGGGGTTGTAACGCTTGACGGCCTGCATCAGGCCAAAGTTACCCTCTTGGATGAGGTCCAGCATATTTTCCTGTGCCCGCCTGAAATCACTGGCAATTTTGACAACCAGGCGGAGGTTTGACGTGATCAGGCGGTGGGCGGCATGCAGATCCCCCTCCTCAAACTGGCGGACCGCAAGTTCGTATTCTTCAGCGGGGTCCAGAAGGGGGTGCTTTGCAACCTCTTGCAGATAGAGCTGTAACGGTGAGACATTGGCTGGAAGTGCGCGGTTTGTCACCGGAAAAGCCTCGAAAGAAGGGTTTATGCCAGGCATCGGGATCGTAACAAATCCACATTCCAAACTGAACAAACGAAATCCCGAACGCCACAAGGTGCTGGGATACATCCTCGGTCAGCGCGGTCAACTTGCTGTTACCCACTCACTCGACGAGTTGCAGTCAGTTGCCTTGGAATTCAAGGAAAAGCAAGTGGACGTCCTGGCCATCAACGGCGGGGACGGCACAATCAGTCTGACGCTCACAGCTTTTATAAGGGCTTACGGGGAACAGCCCCTGCCAAGGATTGCCATACTGGGTGGAGGCACAATCAATGTCCTGCGCACGAACCTTGGCATCCGGGGCCGGCCGGAAGACGTGCTCTTTCGGCTGGTTGAACTCCACAGCGCCGGAGGCGAATTCCCTGTGCGCAAGGTTCCGACTCTTGAGGTGGACGGCAATTACGGCTTTCTTTTTGGTGACGGCGTCGCAGCAAACTTCCTTGAGCTTTTTTACAAGAACAAGACAAACGCTCTTGGATCTGTCCTGTTGCTCCTGAAGTTGTGCGCGGCCTCCATCTTTGACCGGGAGTTTTTCAGGTCCGTTATCAACAATCGAAACTATCATCTGCGACCGGCAGGCGGGCGACCCCTGAATGAAGATGCCCTCTCTGTCATGTGTTCCACCCTTCGCCTGGGTCCAATGGGAATTCCCTATTTCAACCTTTTGGCCGGGAATCCTGATAAGATGGAATGCATCAGCTTCCAGATTGAACCCTCGAAGTTCCTTTGGCAGCTACCCGTCATGGTCGCAGGGGCTGTTTCTGGAATGAACCTTTGGCAAAAGCGGATCTGCGCCCCCTCGGTAGAGATTGAAGCCGATTCTGGTCGGCCGTACACGATCGACGGAGAACTGTTCAAAGCTGCGGGCGAAACGATCACTGTAAACATGGGGCCACGACTTGAGTTTGTCACCATCTGAACTGACTGCGGATATCGCGCAAATCAATGACAAGGGACGATTCATGCTGCCCAACCCGGTACCCTCCGGCGCGCTGCCACCTCCCACGCCGGAAGAGATCAAGAGTGCGCTTGCAATCAAGACCGTTACCATCGAATGGCTCGCGGGGGACGGTTCTGACCGCAGCTATTACCGGATACGCTCCCCTGAGCTGCAAAAGCCAGTGGTGTTGATGCAACTTTCAGGAAACGACGCGCGCGCTCTGCAAGCAGGCCGCTATGACTGGCTGGAAGTTGCTTCGATCCTGACGGTTCACGGCATCCGGGTGCCGCGCCTTGTGAAGTCGATGCCGGACCAGGCAGCCCTTGTGATCGAGGACTACGGCAACATCATGCTGGAAACCCGGGCTCATGAGATGCTCAGCCAGGGGGAACAAGCCCGCGTTGAAGATCTTTACCGGGAGGCGGGCGACGTCCTGGTCAAATTCCTCGAAATTAAAGTCCCGGCCAACATCCGGGAGGAGCGCCCGGTTTGGACTCAGCGGGCTTTTGACTTGGACCGATTTGAGTGGGAACTGAACTTCTTCTGCAAGAAATTCCTTGAGCCCGTCGCAAGGATCAAGCTCTCAGAAGATCAGTCCGCCCTGATGCAACAAGAAATTGCGCAGATTTCGCGGACACTGGCTACCCTCCCTCAACACTTTGTGCACAGGGATTTTCACTCGCGAAACATCATGGTGGACGATGCCCGCCTTGCCGTCATCGATTTCCAGGACGCGCGCCTTGGGCCCGCGGCCTACGATGCTGTTTCCCTTTTCTTTGATTCTTATGTGCCGTTTCCAGCTGAGTCGCGCCGACGGATGTTCGCCGGATTTCTAGACCTCGTCGGGTCAAGGCTTGGCCCTGGGCTTCGTCTTGAGATCGAGCAACAATGGCGCGCCGTTCTGCTCCAGCGACAGCTCAAGGCGATTGGCAGTTTTGGTTATCTGACAATCGACAAGAACAAAGGCAATTACCTCCGGTACGTCAAGCCAGCACTTGCGACACTCAAGTCCGCTGGCGTCAGTGACCCGCGCTGGCCGTTCCTGTCGGGCGAATTGATCGAGATGATCGACAACGCCCTCGGAGGTTGATCCTGGGCGACACGACAAACACTTGTGGTTTCGTCCTGGCGGCTGGTTTCGGGACACGGCTTCGTCCCATCACGGACGTCATCCCTAAACCCCTGGTGCCATTTTTCGGGGTCCCGCTGCTGGACTTGGCGCTGTTCCGGCTGAAATCCACCGGAATCGTAGACATCGCGGCCAACGCCCACTACCTGGCCGGAAAGATCGCGGAGCATCTTGAGCAAAGCCCCTGGGGGCGAAGGGTCCACCTTTCGATCGAAGACGGCGAGATCCTCGGAAGAGGCGGCGCCTACATCCCGCTGCGTACCTGGTTTGGCAACAGGACCATCGTCGCCTACAACGGCGACGTTATCAGTGACATCGACGTTTCGGCCGCCTTGGAAGAACACCGCCGGAGCGGTGCCGTGGCGACCATGGTGGTTCTTCCTGCTCCACTCGGTCGGGATAATGCTGTCTTTTGCGATCCTTCGGGCCGCGTTGGCGCCATTGCCAAGGCCGCCCCTGACGGGAGCGGGAAATGGACGGCCCGCGGTTTTGCCTGTCTGCAAATCCTGGAGCCGGAATTTCTCGACCTTCTACCCCAAGCAGGTCCCTCTGACATCCTCGGTGCCTACGACCTTGCGATCGCTCGCGGGCTCCGCGTAAGTAGCCATGTTCATGACGGTTTCTGGCATGACCTCGGCAGCCCGGCGCAGCTTTACACGGCCCACCGCGAAGTTCTCGAGCTGCCCGGGGATGAGGCTCAAAAGCTTTTAAACCGGGTTGGGGTCATTGAATTTGCCAGGGCCTCGGGCGGCGAGGTGATTTTCGTGCCGCGAGGCCGCGACTGGCAGGATCCGGGTGGCCTTCTCACCATGACGGGACCTGCATGCCTCACAGGAAGCGCCGCATGCGCCGTTAAACCCTGGGCAGCCGCACTCCCGTCAAAGCTCCACCTTGGACCACTCGTAGTTGCCGAAGCCGGCTTCCATGCCGGGCCCGCATCCAAATTTACTGAAGCACTGGTAATGAGAAGTGCCCGGATCGACCAGTCACCTAGTCACAAACCAACTGTATATGATCACAACCACGTGATCACACTGTGACCAAGGCTGTTCACAACACTTGATCACGCGGGTGGGTGGGGCAATCGGCGTGAGCAGGCCGAAACCTATGATTAGAGGCAATCTGGCCAAATCGCGAAGCGACTGATCACAGTCGAGTGAACAGGCTGATCAGGTTGTTCAGAGGTTTTAAGGGGTGATCAACTGGGGGTTGTAGAGGACTATTCACTGTTCCGGTCTACAAGAGGGGCATCCGGTTCTGTAATATCAACTCCTGGTATCTAGCCAACATCGCTTCCCTGTACTTTGAAAGCTCACTGGCTTGGAATCACCACCGGTCGATTTCACAAAACTCTGCGCACCCACTTTTCGATACGCGATGCGATCAAACGTTCATCGAAAAGGGCTTCGCATTCATCCAAACACTTGCCAGGATTTTGGCGCTGGCCTTGCCGCCTTCAATTTTCTTAGCGAGACTGCTGCCTGCCTTCTGGATCTTGTTAACGGTCATCTTCACGGATTCGCTCTTCTTCAGAGCCGCTGAGAGTTGATCCTGGGTCACGTAATAGATGACGGTTCCAGGGGTCAGGTTGTCCGGATCGTCGATCAGGTCGTTTTGACGCCAGATTGACTTCCAGTTGCGGTGTTTACCAAAGATACGCTTGGAAATGGTTGCCAGAGTTTCGCCTGCCTGGACGGTCGTTGTGCCGCGACGCAAACTTTCGTAGGTCTGGGCAAAAGCCTTCGAGGAATCATCCAGGGCATAGTAAATCACATCGCCCGGGTAGATGCGGCTCGGATTGGCCACGCCCGTAAGATCTGCCAGCTCACGCCAGCGCTTCATGTCACCGTAGATGCGGCCTGCAATCTTGGACAGCGTGTCGCCTTGCTGGACCACATAGGCCATCTTGGCGCCTGCTTCGGGAAGAGTCACCACCGATGCACCTTCCGGAGCGGTCGGAGCCACTGCCGGGGCTGCTGGGGTCGTTGCTGCATCTGCTATCGCTGCCGGTGCCTCGGCAGGAGCCGGGGCGCCTGCTGCTGCGTTGGCAGCCGGATTTGCACCGTTCATGTCGGTGACGATCGACTGAAGCTCACTTTCGGTCGAATTGCCGCCTGCATTCATCGCAGGATCAGTGCCAGCGGCCGGGTTTTCTGCAACAGCGACTTCATCGCCACCTGCTGCCGAACCATCGGTCTGGCCGTTGTTGAGGGCAGTATTATCCGCCGGTACTTCTCCGTCCTCTGGAACTGCGGCATTTGCCGATCCGTCCTCGGACACATTTTCTTCCACCGCCTCTACGTCACCTTCTTCTTCGGCCGAGCTGCTGCAGCCCGTGATGCCGAAGTGGGGGACGAGAAGCAGTGCCGCCATGACGAAATGGCGAGACCACTTGATCCTCATCTTCACTCCTCCAAAAAAAAGTTAAAGAACCACGTCGAGGTTCTCGGCGCGAAGTTCACGAAGCTTTAATTTCCCGAAGCGGCGATTCGGCACTATAATTTCAAAGGGAGGCGTCATGACAGGGCAGCAGGCAAATAATTCCGGGCAGCGTTTCGCGCATACGACCGTCCTTCTCAAGGAGTCGGTGGACGCGCTCGCCTTGGCGCCCGGCGATTATGCCATCGACTGCACACTCGGCGGCGGCGGCCACACGCGCCTCATGCTGGAAGCTGTTGGTAAGAATGGAAAAGTGTTTGCTTTTGACCGTGATTCCAGGGCGATCGAAAACGCGCGTTTCACCCTGACGACCGAGATTGCAAACGGCCAGCTGGTCCTTGTTCACGCGGCATTTTCAACCATGCCTGAATGGATAAGAACAAATGGATTGGCGGGTAAAATCGCCGGGATTCTTGCCGACCTTGGCGTCAGCAGTCCTCAAATTGACGAAGCAGAACGCGGATTTTCATTCGTCAAGGACGGGCCTCTCGACATGCGCATGGATACCCGCACTGCAACCAGTGCTGCAGACCTTGTAAACAACATGGACGAGAAGGAACTGGGAAAATTGTTCCTTGAATTTGGCGAGGAACCAAAAGCACGACATTTCGCCAAAATGATCTGCAGGCAACGGCAGGCGAAACCATTTCTAACGACGCTCCAGCTGGCTGACTTCATCGACGCGCATTCGCCCTATCACGGGCCCAGTCGAAAGCATCCAGCCACCAGGATTTTCCAGGCACTGAGGATTGCCGTTAATGATGAGATGGGCGAGCTCGTGCGTTTTTTAAACGGCTCGCTGCCAGTCCTTCGTCCACAGGGGCACCTGGCCATCATTACGTTTCACTCCCTGGAGGACCGCGCCGTGAAACGTTTTTTTCTGGACGCCTCAGGAAAGACAAAAAAACAGTCCCTTGCCCGCCATGTTGCCCTTCCTGAGTCAGAACTTGATAAAATGGTGGAATCGATGGGCGCGGTGGTGCCGCCCTTTCCGCAAGAGCCGTCCGCTGAAGAGATCGTAGCAAACCCCAGGTCAAGGAGTGCCCGGTTGAGGGCGTTCCGGAAGTCAGGTTGAGGTCCGACATGTTAAGCCAGACCCCCCTATATGTCGTTCTGCTGATCGCGGCGGCTATCGCCTTCGCCCGGGTTCATCTGCGAGTCAAAACAACCCTCACTGGTTACGAGATCGGTCGCTTGAAAGCCGCCGAGGGGCGGCTCCTCGCTGAAAAAAGTGAACTAAGCGTTGAACTCGCCCGACTCACTGGCCGGGAGTCTCTTGACACACACGCTGGAGAAGAACTCCAGCCTTCAACCGGCCAGGCCGAAGGCGGCACGCCATGAAAAGGGGCAAGAACAGGCCGGCGGAACATGCCGGGCGGCTCGCAGGGGGAAGAATACTCCTCGCCTCGCGCCTTGCCACCGCGGCTTTCATTGTGATCGCCGTCCGGGCCGGCTATTTGCACCTCTTCGCTCCGTCGGCAAAGAACCTCCAAGCTCTAGCCGACAAGCAGTACCAGTTGCACGAGGATCTCAGACCGTATCGAGGGGGTGTGTTCGATCGCAGGGAAGAGCCTCTGGCGATCAGCATCCGGACACCATCTCTCGCAGTCAATCCACGTGTATTCAATCCAGACCATCGCCAGGTAAAAAACCTGT
>JBEGVZ010000119.1:0-108856 GCA_041178085.1 Pseudomonadota bacterium
CTTGTCGAGGATCGCGTCTACTTCCACACGCTCCTGTAGCGGGAGAGCATTGCGCACTCCCTCTAGCGCATGAGCTGCGCCGGTTACAGCACCGGCGCCGATCCCGCGGTAAGCACCTTGCCTCACGGTGAGGAGCTCATGCCGCAATAATCCTGCAACCTCGGCTGCGATGCGCACCTTGAGCGCCTGGCTCGCATATGGTGAAAGCGTAGAAAGGGCATGCGCTGCCGCCGGCAACGCCCGGTAAGAAACCTGACCGGATTGAATCCGGTTAAGTGCTGCGTGTACGGCTTCGTCGGAACGGTAAGCCGCCAGCGCACGGAAGCATGACGATTCCACAAAACCGTAACGGTCGAGGCAGGAAAATTCCCGCTCAATCGCTGCCAGCAGTGCCGGCTGCCTCTGTGCGCCCAGGCATTCGATCAGGGCGCCACGACAAAGCGGCGGCAACTTTTCGCGAAGGCGGGTCTGGATCACATCGGCAATCCGCTCATCACGGAAAACGCGCGCCGCAGTGGCCAGGGAATTCAGCACGCGGGAATCGGTCTCGCGCGCAAGCCACTGGTAAAGCCCGGCCACACTGGCCTCCGTGTTGCAATCAGCAAAGAATCCAGCGACTTCGCAACGTACGGCCCAGTGGGGTTCACGCGCCATGGCGGTCACCACTGCCTCAACATTTGCCCGCTTGCCAGTCTTCATCAGTTCCTGGGCCGCCAGGATGCGGCCGATGACATCGCGCGCACTGGTGAGCTGGTTCTTCAGCAGATCCTCACCGGGGTTGAATTCCAGCTTGAACAGGGCCCGGCATTTTGGATCGATGCGGACATGATCGGGACGTTTTTCCATCGGGAAAACGAAGTCTTGCTGATCACGTTCAATGACAACCGCCTCAGAGAATTCCTTTGTTTTTCCACCCTCGGAGAAGGTCCAGCCAAAATCCGTCTCGATGGTGAACGGCCTTGCCGCGGGCGACCCCGGTTTTCCGGCTTCGCCAGCCGCCGCAGCGACCTGCTTTTGCTCGACGGAGAAAGTCCCTTTTTTCGTCGCTTCATCCCACGAAAATGTGACTTTCAAATCCGGATAGCCCTCGCCCAGGATCCACTGGTCGAAGAATTTCACTAAAGAACGCCCGGAGTGCTGTTCCAGCTTACGGCGGAAGTCGTCTGTTTCGACCACTTTGCCGTTGTATGTCTTGACGTAATCGCGCACGCCGGCCCAGAACGCCTGATCGCCCAGCATGCCGCGAAGCATGTGCAGGCGGCACGCCCCGCCCGGATAAAGGTGCCGGTCATACATTTGCCAGGATGATTTGAAGCGCCGCGTCACCAGTGGCCGGCGATATTTATCGTCGGCCTCGCTGAAGTAGGCCTGGGCATTTCGCCAGAAATCGGCGAGTGCGTCGTCCGCACCGTAACGGTCCTCGAGCCAGCATTGTTCCATGTATGTCGCCCACGACTCCTTGAGCCATGCATGAGCAAAATCACGGCAGACAACGCTGTCACCGAAAAAACTGTGGGCCATCTCGTGGATATTCACCTGGTCAATGAACCACGCCCACTCGCGGCCGTGCTCCTCGTCGGCGACAAAAATGTCGCTCCAACTGACCAGCGAAATGTTCTCCATGGCCCCGCCAAAAGCAGGCAGGGCGAACTGATAATACTTTGGAAAGGGGAACCTGGTATCGAGCTTGCCCGTGATCCAGCGCAGCATGTCCTTGGTGCGGCCAAAGGATCGCTTCAAATCATCCACCGTGTGGGGTGCCGTCGAAAAGCTGGCAACCGGCAGGCCTTCGAATTCCCCGTCGTCAGCCTTGATGAAGTCACCGATGGCAAAGCAAATAAGGTAGCTGGGACAGGGTTGCTCAAGGCGCCAGTGGGCCGTCTTGGTGTTGTCACCGTGGTCCTGTTCGCCGACCAGCGACCCATTGGCCAGGATCGCAAACCGTTTCTCTGCCGTCAGATGGAAATCTATGGTGGTCCGGACGTGGGGCAGGTCGACACAGGGGAGCCAGAAACGAGCGCGTTCGGTCTCGTGATCGGTGGCGGCATAAGCTGGCTGCACTTTGGAAGGGTGAGGGGCGGCGTCGAGGGTCGGGTTCATAAAGAACAGGCCGGTGACGGGCTTTTCCACCCGGTACACGATTTCGACGCGGCGTTTTTCCCCGCCAGCCCATGCTTTCGCCCAGCGGACGTTAATTTTTTCACCGTCATAACGCCATGTTATGTCGTGCCCGTCGGGGTCCTTCACCGTCATGTCCTGAAAGGCCACCCCATCCAGAATCAAGCGGTCCGAACCGGCAGCGCGCGCGACCGCAGTGATGGTCACTGCGCCAGAAGCACTTTGGCCGGTCACGTCGACCTTCAAGTCGATATCCAGGTGGGTGGGTTCGATTTGTTGGTCCGGGGGGTATTGGTCCTCTGCACCGGGGCCGCTGAAAGCGTCGATCGACAAGTGGCGCAAGCGGTTCAGACACATGGCTTAAGACCTCAAGTTTCCGTTGACAACTGCCGCCCCCGGCGACATAAGAAGTGGCTCTTCAGGGTGTCGTGTGCCTTCCGGGCTCCCCTTCACTTTGAACAAGCTACTTGATCCGGTTAAGTTTTTCCATTGTTTGTAGATTGATTTTCTATTGATTTTCTAGGGTTAGCGACATGTACGCAGTCATCAAAACCAGCGGCCATCAGTTCAAAGTTCAAAAAGGCGACAAGATTCGCGTCAACCGCCTCAGTGGCAAAGTTGGCGACAAAGTCTCCTTCGACGAGGTTCTCCTGGTCGGCGGTTCCAAAGTTGCTGTTGGCGCTCCCATGGTCAAGGGCGCTCGCGTGGAAGGCACGATCACCGAGCACACGCACAACGACAAGGTTGTGATCTTTAAATACATGCGTCGCAAAAACTACAAGCGTACCCGCGGCCACAAGCAAGCCGTGTCGGTGATCGAAATCAACACCATTACCGGCGCCTGATATCCATCCGGTGAACCCCTGAGGATCACCGCGACGAACAGGTGCTGTTGAGGAGCTGTCATGGCACATAAAAAAGCAGGCGGCAGTAGCCGCAACGGTCGTGATTCCAACCCGCAATACCGCGGAATCAAAGTTTACGGTGGCGAATCTGTCGTTGCTGGCAACATCATCGTTCGCCAGGTTGGCAGCACGTTCCACGCTGGTCGCAACGTCGGCCGCGGCAAGGACTTCACGCTGTTTGCCACGGCAGATGGCGTGGTCAAGTTCGAGCGTCTTGGCAAAGACCGTCAAAAGGTTTCTGTCTACCCTGCGCAAGCCTGATCCGGAAACCGGTCAGCCGCAATCAAGGCCGCGGGCCTGCATTGATCCACGTGGAAGACACGTCGCAATGCACCCGCGGTTTGTTTTTTGAGACAATTGGACCATGAAGTTTGTCGATTCCACTGAGATTCTTATTCGCGCGGGCGATGGTGGCCCGGGCATGGTCAGCTTCAAGACCGCGCGCAATAAACCCAAACTAGGCTGTGATGGCGGCGACGGCGGCCACGGCGGAAACGTCATCCTGGTTGGCAATCGCCAGCTCAATACCCTGAGCAGCCTTCGTTATAAGCGAACCTACGAAGCCGGCCACGGGCAGCGCGGCGGCACCAACAACAAGACTGGTGCCAATGGCGAAGACCTGATCATTCCGGTGCCATTGGGCACGCAGGTTTTTGACGCAGACTCCGGAAAAATGACCGGCGAAGTCCTTGGTCATCAGCAGAAGCTCGTCGTCGCAAAAGGCGGCGAACGGGGGCTGGGCAACCAAAGATTCCTGACTTCGACCCATCAGGCTCCCGAGGAGTTCACGGAAGGCACCAAGGGCGAGACCGCCCACTTGCGTCTTGAACTGAAGCTGTTGGCCGATGTGGGACTTGCAGGGTTTCCCAACGCTGGCAAATCGACACTGCTTAGCGTCATGAGCGCGGCCAAACCCAAGGTTGCCGACTATCCATTCACGACGCTCGTCCCAAACCTGGGAGTGGTGGAACTCACGGACAAGAGTGTCTTCGCGGGCGAATCCTTCGTCATGGCGGATGTGCCAGGGCTGATCGAAGGAGCGTCTGAAGGCAAGGGACTTGGCCATTCCTTTTTGCGTCACCTCGAACGCACGCAACTGATTGCTTATCTGGTGACTGCGGTAAACGCCGAAGAAATTGCCCCGGTCGACGCCTTGAAAACCTTGCAAGCGGAACTCGCCAGCTATAGCCCGGAACTCGCTGCTAAACCTGCTTGTGTTGTTCTCAGCAAAACGGATCTGATTGAAGCAGATGACCGCAACCAGGAGATCAAACACCTGGCAGCACCGATCGAAAAGATGGGACTCGATGTCCTTGCCATCTCATCCGTTGAGCAGGATGGAATAACGGAACTTAAACGCTACCTTTTTGACCGGGTCACCGCATCCAAGGCCGCACAGCAAGCCGAGGAAGGCGAGGAGACCGTGCTTGACGATTCTGTTCGTGGCAGGCAGACGCGTCGCTGGCTCGATATCCCGGGGGTTCGCCTGGAATTGACGGCCGACGAGGCCGCCGACATGAAAAAACTGCCGCGCCCTGACCTGCGCACACTGCTTGCCGATGGCTGATCAGAATCCAACTTTGATCATTTTTGGCGGGACTTTTGATCCGCCCCACGCGGGGCATGCAGCCTGTATCATGGCCCTGTGCCACACGTTTCCTTTATCGAAGATCCTGGTCATCCCAGCTGCGGACCCACCTCCCACACAGCAACTGAAGAAAAAGCCACTTTTGTCTTTTGAAGTGCGCAGTGAGCTTTGTGAGACGTTGATCCGGGAACTCGGGGTTGCAGGCGAACGCATAGAGGTCAGCCGGATCGAAGGCACCCTGCCCAAGCCAAATTTTACCGTGAACACCCTGGAGGCTCTGGCCCCGGTCCTGCAGCAGGCAGGTCAGGGACGCCCTGCCATCACCATCGGAGCGGACCAATTTCAGGCCCTGGATTCGTGGTACCGCCTGGACCGTATCAACGAGATCGCCGACTTCATCATCATTCCGCGCGGGACAACGCCCATCGTATGGCCCCGGAGTAAAGAAGCTATGCTGGCAAGGCTGTGGACGGTTTCCGTCAAAACCCCCAATGTGTCCAGCACGGCCATTCGCGAAGCAATGGAAAAAGGCCTTCCGCCGCCAAGGGGAGCCCTGACACCAGCTGTTCTTTCCCGTTTGCAAGAGCTGGGCGCCAAGGCTATACAGGGCGACACGCGCTAAGGTCAGCAGGATTGGCCGTTCGCGATAACCTGGAGAGATACCCCAAATGAACGCCAATGAAATCGCTGCCCTGGCGGCAAAAGCCGCACTCGAAAAGAAGGCAACGAGAATCATCGCCCTCGAATTGCGCGGACTATCAGACCTTTGCGACATCCAGCTCATCTGCTCTGGCGAAAATGAACGTCAGACCAAAGCAATTGCGGATTCGATTACAGGTCACATCAAGCAAAAGGGTGGCGGAAACCCGGTTGCCGTGGAAGGGCTTCAGACAGGAAGCTGGGTCCTCATCGATTACGGCTCCGTGATCATCCATGTATTCATGAACGAATACCGCGACTATTACGCGCTTGAAACCCTCTGGCCGACCGCAAAGGCGATTTCGCTGCCGGGTGTGTAGGTTTCGCAATCCTCTTTAAATACGCTGCTTTGCCTTGATTCCCAATGCCAGCTCAAGCTCCCGGCCTGGCCGTCCGACACCTCCCTTGTTCGCCGCAGGATTTCCTGGCAACCGGAGGTGTTATGCGTTCAGGGTACAGGGCGTTGCCAGTGGCCGCTCGTCGCGCGACAAGAACTTCAATCTTTGTATCGATCATTGCAGGCGTGGCTGCCTGCGGACAGACAGGGGAAAGGACCGTCGTCTCCGGGTTACCTGGCGGGCAGAAATCCGTGGTCTCGAAACCGGTCGACCCGGCCGAAGTCGCACAACTAAGGGAGTCTTTCAACCTGATCAGCGCCAGCGTTCGCACGGAGAATCCTGAAGTCCGCAACTCCCGCGCCATCGCAAGGCTGCTGCGGCAACAACGACGCCCTCAAGCCCTTATCGTCCGGACAAAGCCAGAGGCGCTCTCCCTCACCAATCAGCAAAATCCAGATACCCCGCTACTCGCAGCAGGCGGAATCGTACAAAAAAGGTTTGTCACCATCCCGGCCCTTCGCGTTGATTTCCCTGACGCCAAAGACGATATCGACATGCAAGCCGTCGTCACATTCTTACAAAACAGCCCTCATGTAGCATCGGTGGAACCAGACCTGTACATCAGACCGATTGCCTTACCCAATGACACGCGCTTCGATGAGCTTTGGGGCCTGAAAAACAATATCGGCGCTGGCCCAGACATCGGAGTGACTCCCGTATGGGGAAAGACGACTGGATCAAAGGACGTTGTGGTTGGGGTGATTGATTCAGGAGTAGATTACGACCACCCGGACCTGGCAAAAAACATCTGGAACAATCCAGGCGAAACGGGGCTGGATGGCAAGGGTAGCGATAAAAGATCCAACGGCATCGACGACGACGCGAACGGTTACATCGACGATTGGCGCGGGTGGGATTTCGTCGACGATGACAATACGCCGAAAGATGAGCAATATCACGGCACGCACGTGGCAGGCACAATTGGAGCCGTTGGCAACAACGGTCAAGGAGTTACCGGCGTAAACTGGAAAGTCTCCATTGCCCCCTTGAGGTTCATGAATTCGCAAGGCGGAGGCTTCCTCAGCGATGCAATTGCTGCGATCGAATACGCAGTCACAATGAAGTTTTTTGCCACCAACAACAGCTGGGGAACGAGGGAACCGCCGGACACCCTGCTCGAGGCCGTAAAAAAAACCCGGGATGCCGGCCAACTTTTCATTGTTGCCGCAGGTAACGACGGCCTCAGCAACGACCCAGGCAGCATGTATCCGGCCAGCTATCGGTTGGAGAACATGCTTTCCGTTGCCGCCATTGCGGCAGAAGGTTCGCTTGCGTGGTTTTCGAATTTCGGACGGGAATCAGTTCACGTCGCAGCACCCGGGGTGGGTATCCTGTCAACGGTGCCGGGAGGAGATTATCGAGTTCTCCGCGGCACATCGATGGCCGCGCCCCACGTGACTGGAGCAGCCGCACTCCTGAAAGCCGCTATGCCTTCACTGACAACTTCTGAGATCAAGCGCCGGTTGCTTGCTGCCAGCACGAAATCGACTGCACTTTATGACAAGGTCCAGTCGGGCGGAATCATCAACGTCCAGGCGGCACTGAATTACCAGTCAAGCATGGCCGCCTATCCGGAAGTAATTGACCTGCCAAAATCGATTCGCTTCGGTGCGACCTTAACCACGGACGTTCGGAATCCCTTCGGCGGCAACCTGGTCAATTACCGTTACGGCATTGGACAAGGTATCAATCCAAACTGCGGCTTGGCGTTGCAGGGCGCGGGAATCAGCGCCCTGGGCCAACCCATCAATCATGATTTCGGAGGCTTTGAGGGTTTTGTCTACCTTTGCATCACCGGGATTGATGCCAACGGCGCAGAGGTTCCAAGCCCAAGACCGTCGCAATGGTTGCAAGTCAATGGCACGCCTCCGCAAACACCACACGTGATTTATGGAAGTGCGGCCGTCAATCCATCGAACAGACCAACGAGCCGGCAGATACTGATTTCGCGGGTAAAGCGGACTGCGACGTCCGTGCCAGCACCGGCAACTGTCCAGGCGAGGATCTGCAAGGTTGACGATACAAGCGCTGGCCTGGACCTGGGTTCATGCATGGAGAAAACAGCTACTTTCAAGGACAAGGCTTTGGGGGCGGGTGTTATATTCACAGGGCTGAGCCGCGGGAATCATGTGCTTGTCGTCAAGCCGCCCTATGGATCAGTTGCGCCTGTACCCTTTACAGTCCAGTAGGTGACAAACCACTGTAACCGTTATAATTCGCTCTTTGACGAATGTCCCTGGACACACTTTATCGCGAAGGAGTTCCCCTGAAAATCATCCTGGTCAAACAGGGAAAGGTGGTACTGCCGGGCATTCGTGACCTTTGCAGCATGTACGAAACGCGGCTGAAACGGTTCTACGACATCGAATCCGTGGAGCAAAAATCCACCAGCCAAAAATCTGCCGCAAAGGCCGGAACCATCACGATCGCCCTGGATGAGCACGGGAAGCAATGGAATACGAAGGAACTTGCAGCAAAGATTCAGGATTGGACGGACGATCCACGAATAAAAACTCTGCGCTTCGTCGTCGGTGATGCACACGGACTTTCGCAGGATATCCGCGACACCGCTGATTTTACCTGGGCGATATCAAAGCTGACCCTGCAAGGGGATCTGGCTTGGCTTCTTTTGTGGGAACAGGTTTATCGCGCCATTACCCTGAACAAGGGAATCCCCTACCACCACGAATGACTGGGCCGAAACCGGGAAGCGAGCACGGCGACCATTATTGCCGGATTCACCAGAGCCCAAATCACTTCCAACCCAAAAAATTTTCACATCATGCCACTGCTTTTGACGTGAAAAAGGCATCTTTCACTTGGACGAGATCCCTGGAAGCAACGGGCCCAATGATTGAAGATCCGGGATGGAAGCAAACTTATTTCAGAAAATGACAAATTATGTCAGGCCTTGTGGCCATGACTTCCCTGCAACCCGGCCGAAACAGGCGAAATGGTCTCCAACGTTGCCGTATCAGACAAGAACACCAGTGACAGCGACAAGCTGCTGCGCCGTCTTTACGCCATGCGCAGGTCACAACTGCCACCGATGGGTTCTCGATCATGGCCGTTGATGGCCATTTCAGTCACGCTTGCAATCGCACTGATGTCGACACTGCTCTCTCTTGCTTGGGTCCAGCGCAGTGAACTTGATTACTTGCGGAACTCCGCCGGCGTGCAAACCTTTGAGGACCTGCCGTGGACCGTAGAAATCCCGGGGCGGCCGACTGCAACCCTGGGCTTGGCTGGGCTTGCAGAAATCCGTGTCGCTGAACTCGGCGGCAACACAGGTTCCTACACCCTGTCCACGGAGATCCCTGCGGAAAAAATGCGAACGATCCGTGGCGGAACATCCAGCGAACCAGTCGTCCTGTCGCTTCCCGCGTTTCCCTTTGTACGCGCCAGAGTCGAAACAACATGGATCCCGCCTCGCGACTTTGTCGGTGGCGAGAGCCTGACTTTGCCGTACTTGATACCTGAAGGAGGTTTCAACACAGACTCGTTCCGCATAAAGGTGACGCTCACTCCGACACCAACCCAGCAAAACATACTTGCTTCGCGCGTAAACCAGGTCCCTCTCTTCCTTGCCGGCATGGTTCGCTTTCAGAAGTACCAGGACTTTGCCGCAGCCCGGCGTGTGGGATCCGGAAAACAACTGGCAGACATCGGGCGCATTGTCTTGGCCGTCTTCTCTGTCTTTCTTTTCATCTTCATTGACAGTTCCGCAGAATGCCTTGCCCTGGGCATTTTCATGGGCCTCAAGGCTCTTGGTGTGGTTGTTTCACAGCGCTGGCTGAATGACAGCTTTTTGCCTGCACAATTGGTCGCCACACTCCCGCCATTTTTGCTTTCGTTTGCTGATTTCATGCAGCTTTACTTCTTCACCCAGCTTGCTCGTCTTTTGCCTCCCAGACCGCTGCGCTGGCTGGTGGCCGGCATCGCATTCGGCCTGGTCTATACGTGGGGAGTAAACATCACACCGACTCCGGGGGGCATAAATTGGCCGGCAGAAGTCTGGCGCTACCGAAACATCCTGATCGGGATCGGCTGCCTTGCCTGTTCATTGCCAGTGGCTGTGCTTTGCTGGCGCGATGGAAACTTCCACCGCTCGGCGGCACTGATGCTGGCCTCGTCCGGAGTGATCGTCCAGATTGTGACTCCCATCGCCGTCAACATACCTGGTGTGAGCGACATGGTCTGGTTCCGAACGTGGTACAACCTTTTTGAAACCCACACGCCCTATGTTTTTGCGCTGAGCACATTCATCAACGTGTCGACCCTGGAACAACGAGTGAAGGCGCTAAGCTCCGCAGCTGTCCATACAAAGTTGATCGAGCGGGAAATGAGCCTGGGGCGCGAGGTGCAGGAAGCACTTTTCCAGCGTCCGGCCATGCCCCAGGGAATCACTTTGGCGTTCAGCCACGAGCCTGCTTTATATGTCTCCGGTGACGTGATGTACGCGAACCACGACGCGACCAACAAGACCGTCTCCGCAGTGATCTGTGACGTGACTGGACACGGAGTGCAAGCAGCACTCAAGGCAAGCATCTGCACGGCCTTGTGTGAATCAATCTGGGATGGTTCCCGCTTGCGTCCAGGCGACAAGCCGGCCCATCGCATGGAGATTTTCTACCGTCGTGCCGTGGGCTTCTTTTCACGCACGCAGGGAAAAAATGAAGTTCTTGCCCTGGTCGGATGCGAAGTCTCACTGGAACAGAGAACGATTTCCCTTTACCGGGCCAATGCCGTTCTCCCCATGCAGGTCAGCCGCCCAGATTCCCGGTCCCCCTGGCGTGCAACGCCGCTGACAATCCCGGCCGAGAGTCCCTTCGAGTTGGACCTCCCCCAGCAGATGACTCCGGAACTCTGTCCCGCTTTCATCTGCCTCTTCAGTGACGGACTGATCGATTCAAGCCGCGTTTATAAGTCTCTTGTCACCTGGCTTGAAGCGCGCCTTGCCGCCGAGCCCCAGGTCAGCGCAGAGCATCTCAAGTCAATCATCCTGTCTTTTCCCGGCTGGAACCAAACCAATGACGACCGCACTTTAGCCGTGATCGGGATTGAGATTTAAGCGCAAATAAAAAATTCCCGGGCTCCAAGAGCCCGGGAACATTCACTTAGACAGTCAATTGCTTACTTCTTAACTTCGAATGAGCAGTTGTAGGTCGGCTCGGCCAGGACCGTCATGACGCACTCGACCTTGCGGATAACGTAGGTGGAAGCACCGATCAACTGCGGGTTCACGTTGGCGCCTTGCTCATCAAGCATTGCGATCAAGCCTTCCAGCAAGCCTGCTTCAACTGCACCAAGGCTGCGTCCAGCCTTCGAAACTTCGCATTCCTTCGTCAAGTTGGCGTCGAAAGTCTGTTTGCAGGAAACTTCATCGGCCTTCAGCGTCACGGCGCCAAGGATCGGACGGCCGTCAACGGTCTCTGGTGCAACACCAGCGGACTCAAGCGCATTGTGCAGGATCTTCGCTTGATCGCCGGAGATTTCCTTGCGCGGGCTTGCGTTATCGTCAGGACGCTTGGCCACTTCGAATTCACAGCGCGTGATCGAGAATGGGCCGTTGCCGCGGGTACACAGCAACTTGCTCGCTTCGTAATTGTTGACGCCATAGATGGCATGCATGGTCTTGGCACCGGCCTGATCGAGGACAAGAGCAGCTCTCTTGGCCAGGGCGGCATCCTTAACTGCAAAAGATTCGCCTTCCTTGCGGAACTGGCACTCGGCGTCCTGCGTCGCGTTCATGGTGATCTTGCAATATGCGCCCTCAGCAGAAATGCTGGTCGTCACCACGATGATGCGCCCGTCGCTCTGTTCAGGCCTGATTCCGGCATTTCTCATCGCATCAAACAGGGCATCGGCTGACTTGCCGTTGGCTATGCGACGGACGGGACCTGACGCCTGCTGCTTGATTGAGGAGTTGGTGTTTTCGATACCACAAGCGGTTGCAGCCAGGCCGAAGAGAACAAGAGCGATCTTTTTCACGAGAACCTCCAATTTGAAAGATGGATCTCATTGAGCAACCTGCGTGCCAGTTGAGGTTGGCGGGATTGATGAATTCATAAGTGGGCGTAATGCTTTGGAACAGCGGCTAATAAAACCAGATCAGGGGCTCCGCGGCTAGAACGCACCTCTGTCAAAAGGCGTGACAGATGACTGTCAAACGCCATCGTACCCATCGGCAGATTTCACAATTTTAATAATAAATATAGATACTTAAGTCTCTCGGTAGCGCGCCACCATGCGACTACCCCAGGCACGGACATTATCCAGGTAAAGGTAGACGCACGGCACCACCACCAGGGAAAGAACGGTGGAGCTGATCAGGCCACCGATTGTGGCAATGCCCATCCCGGCGCGGACCTTGTTGATCTCTCCGTAACCAAATGCCACCGGCAACATCCCGGCTACCATGGCAATCGTCGTCATGACGATTGGTCGCATGCGCCGGGTTCCAGCGGTAAAAAGTGCGTCGTGGCGTTCCATGCCTTCGGCGCGGAGCTGCTCTGCATAGTCCACGAGAAGGATCGCGTTCTTGGTCACCAGCGCCATCAAAAGGATGATCCCGATCACACCGTAAATGTCCATGAACTTGCCACTGACAAGAAGGGCAAGGATCGCACCTACGATCGCAAGGGGCAGCGTCATCAATATTGAAAAGGGAAGGATGAAGGATTCGTAGAGGGAGGCCATAACCATATAAATGAACAACGCACCGAGTCCGAGCGCCACCACGGCCCCTGCGCGCAAATCGCGCAAGCTTTTCGCCTGGCCCTGGAAGTCCAACGAGTAGCCCGGTGGTAACATTGATCCCGCCAGATCACGCAACTTGGTCACGACGTCGTTCAAGGCAAAACCAGGGACAAGGTCACCTTCGATGCGCGCTGACCGTTTCAAGTCAATGCGGACGATACTGGTGGGACTGACTCCAACCTGGGCCCTGGCAACCGTGTTGAGCGGGACGGCAGCACCGCGGTCGTTGGGCATGGAAAACCCGTCAAGGGCCAACGCATCCGAACGCTGGTCCGCCTTGAGGCGCACGCGGATATCGTATTCCTCGCCAAGCTCGCGGTAAACGCCCGCCGGGATTCCCTCGTAGAGACCCCGGACCTGCTGGCCGATCTCATCGATACGCAAACCGAAAGCGGAGGCATTGTCGCGATTGACCACGACTTGCAGCTCCTGGCGGCCTGGCTTCAGGTTGGTCTCAAGGCCGGCAACCCCCGGCACCTTTTCCGTAGCCGCTTGAATGAGATCCATCGAAACTTTTCGCAGTACATCGTTATCCGGTCCCTGAACGACCATCGTGACGGGCCTGCCGCCACCTGCGTTGCCAGGGTTGCGGATTGATATGGTCAGCTTTTCGACATCCGTGAAAGGGCGAAGGGACTGGCGCACAGCCGTCTTCACCTGGCTGGTCGTACGGCTCCGTTCCTTGAATGGGACCATGCGGGCATAAACGGAAGCAACATTCGTCTCTTCAAGTTCATTACCGACGCGGATCGATGTGAACGCAACCTCAGGGGCGTTCTTGCGCACCTGCGCCTCAACCTCGCCCGCGATCCTGGACATGCGTTCAAACGAAGTGCCGGGCAAGGCCTCAAGGTTGACTTCAAATTCGCCGCTTTCGTCATCGGGCAGGAACGTGAAACCTACTTGCTTCATCAGGCCAATCGATATGGCAAAGAAAACCGCAGCGGCAATCACTGTCCACCCCTTCTGGCGAAGGCAAATGCGCAGCGCAGCCGCGTAAAAGTTGCTGACGTATTCCCACTGACGGTCGAACCAGACCAGCGCCTTGTTCTTTGAGTGCAGATGCTTCAGCGACCCCTTGCGCATGACGTTAGCGGACAGCATCGGCGCAATCGTCACGGCATCAAACGTGCTGAGGATGATCCCGATGCAAACCGTGACCGCAAAGGCGGCAAAAAAACGGCCCGTAATCCCGGGTATGAAAGTGACGGGGAAAAACACTGCCAGTACGGTCAAAGATGTCGCAAGGACCGCGACCATCACTTCGCTGGTGCCGTGCAGGGCCGCAGCTTTTGCCTCCATGCCCTTTTCAATCTTGGCCCAGATGTTTTCCCGGATCACGATCGCGTCGTCCAGAATCAGGCCAACTGATAGCGTCAGCCCAAGGAGCGACATGATGTTCAGCGTATAGCCCATGTAGTGAAGGACGCTGAAGGATCCGACAATCGTACAGGGCAGTGCAAGGCCAGTGATCAGCGTGGACTGCATCGATCCCAGGAAAAAGTAAACGACGACAATAGCCAGGATACCGGCGATGACGATGGTTTCAATCACGTCATGGACGCTGGCCCGGATGAACCTTGCGCCGTCATAGACAGCCTCAAGACGGACGCCCTCGGGCAACGAGGCGTTCATCTCGCCCAGACCGCCCAAAACTTTTTCAGCGACACTGACCGTGTTTGCGTCCGACTGTTTCTTGACTTCCAGCAACACGGCTGGATCCCCGCCAACGCGCACAAGATTTGTTTGTTCCTTCAGCCCGTCCTCAACTTGCGCGATATCGGCCACTCGCACCACGCGCCCACCGGGCAGGGTCTTCACGATCGTCGCGGAAATATCGGCAACGTTGGCGAATTGCCCGATCACGCGCAGGCTCCGGCGCGAGGGCATCTCGCTGATCTCGCCCGACGGAGTGTTGATGTTGCCCTTGCGTATTGCGTCGGCAATCTCCGGCACGCCTATATTGAAGGACTGGAGTTTGATCCGGTCGACATGGACCTGCACTTCGCGCTCGCGACCACCGAAGACATTGACTTGACCGACGCCGTCGATACGCTGGATGAGCGGACGCACCGTCTGCTCACCCATCAAGCGCAATACGCCTTCATTGTACTTATTTGCCGCTTCTGAATTTGCAGGTTTGAGGGCAATGGTCGCGATCGCACGGTCTTCGAAGTTCAAGCGTTCGATAAGAGGTTCTTCGATGTCATCCGGAAGGTCACTGCGGATACGCTGAACTTTGTCGCGAACGTCAGCCTGTGCCGATTTGGCGTCGACCTCAAGTTTGAACTCAACCACAACGCGCGAAATGTTTTGCTGCGACGTCGAGACAATACGTTCAATCCCGCCGATCTGGTTGACCTGGTCCTCAATCTTCTTGCTGACCAGGACTTCGACTTCCTCAGGGCCGGCGCCCGGATACCTTGTTGTCACGGTGATGACGGGAGGATCGATCTTCGGGTACAGGTCGACACCAATGCGGTTGTAGCCGATCAAGCCGAGCACGATGAGCAGGCTTTCGATCATGACGACGAAAACGGGGCGTTCGATGCACAGTTTGATAAAACCCAAAACCTTCGCCCCCCAACCAAACCTTAACGCCTGCCACGTTCCATTCCACTAACGCAACCCCAGCCGACACGCCACTTTTCATTTGCTCGCGATTCATCTAAGCTGCGCCCCGTGCTGGCAAAGCTTTCTAAAATCGTCACCAGATTGTCCACATCATGGCATGCCCTGCGGCCCAAACGCAGGCGCGAGGTCACGGCTGGAGTTGTCTGCCTCGTGCTGATGTTCTGGTTGGTTTTGCGCGGCAAGCCCGCAGACATCCGTCTGGAGCCTGCGGAAGTCACGTTCATGGCCGGGTACACCGACCAAATCCAATGCATGACCCGTCCCCGGGCGCTGGCTGAAACATTTCTTTCGGTTCAGCACGGTGGCCGCCTGGACCGCCTCCTAAAAAATCCGGGGGATCCTGTGAAAGCGGGCGATATCATCGCGGTTGTGGATGAGACAGCGAATGCCGCCGGACTGAAAAGCGCGCTTAGCGGTTTTCGCCACGCCCAGGCTGACGACGGTCGCATTGCCAGCCTCTACCGCAGTGGTGCCGTGACCCGGGAAGAATTTGACGCGACCCGCTCGCGCCTTGATGTGAAACGTGCCGAACTCGAGCAAGCGCGCCAGAAAGTCGAAGACGGCATTGTCCGCTCGCCAGTGGACGGAGTCCTGGCAACCGTTGTGTTCAAGCCTGGGGACAAAGTTCCAGATGGCGGCCGCGTTGCCGCGGTCGAAGACCCCGAGGGCACCCAGGCGACTTGCCGGATGCCGTCTGAATCAGCTGAAATGCTTGCAAAAAATAATGATGAACGTTCGTCTTTATGGACCGTGGTTGATGCCAATCCACCGTTGACGGTGCAGGTTCCCGCCCGCGTGACAGTGCTCCAGGCCGAAGGTGGTTTCCGCGGACTGGATGTCGATGTGCGGATCGAAACCAAAGCGCCCCAGGCAAAACAGACCGCAGGCAAACTCACAGAAATCAAGCTGCCGATGCAGGAGCGCCAGAACGTGACCAAAATCCCCTCGCTCGCTGTCGTACGCCGCGAGGGCGGTTCTTTTGTCCTGATCCAGAAAGCAGACGGCGCCTATGCGTGGCAAAGAATGTCCATCCTCAATCAAACTGCTCAAGAAACCATCGCTGCCGACATTCCGGTAGGCGCACGCGTGTTCCTGGTGAAAGACGACCCGACCAAAATCGAAGCCTGGCTCAACGCGCGCAATCATTCGTCAATTCGCAAATAAAAAGGCCGCCACGGGGTGCGGCGGAGAATCGCCTCTCCTACAGGCTTCAACCTGAGATGGGAATGCCCAGGCCCATGGTCAGCATCCGCCCGGCAATGCTTGAACGATCCGGGCCATTCGTCTCTGGACGAACGCTGCCGCGTTGCCGGTATTGCACAAAAATCTCGTGGTTGCCCGCCGAACGAATGGCGGAGCCGATGGCAAAGGTGGCTCCGTGAAAGACTGAAGAAAAAGTATCAAAGTGACCGTCACCGGTCTGCCGGACAATATCCGCTCCGTAGCCCGCCGTGATCCAAAGGCGAACCCCCGCCGACTCTGCCTGATAACCCGAGTTCCAGCCGACCGTCAGGCCGCCGTCTGCGGCAACCAGCTGATAAGGATACATGCGGTCTTCGGTCACCACGCCACGCCGCGCGACCATGGCGTCACCCTGAAAGTAGCCGGCACCTGCCGAAAGGCCCCAGAAGGGAGTGCCAGCGGCTTTCGATCCCCGGAACGGGAGTTCCACCGGAATCTGTGCCGTGGCCTCCGCTGCAACACCAGTCAAAGTGGTGTCCGACATGATCCGGAAAGTGTCGTCGTCCTTCTCGGTTTCGTAAACTCCGGGCAACCAGTCCCAGCCGGCACCCAGACGCACTTGGATACCGCGATGACGTGCAACGCGCTCACGCTCCTGCGCTTGCAAGTCCAGGGAAAGAATTTCGCTGACACGGGCAGAATCAATTGGTTGTAACGGTTTCGCCGCATCAGCGGCGGACGTCGACGGAGAAGTCGCTGGCTGTTGGGTGGCAGGGGCCGCTTCAGGGGCCTTGTTCACCGGTCGGCGTTTTTTTTGAATCGAAGGAGCCTTGGGAGCATCTCCCGTTAGATCAGCGGGCGCCGCGGCAGTTGGCGGTTGAGCCGTTTCCGCGCCACGATGACCCAGGGCCCGGTTGGCTTCATCCAGAAGAGAATCCAGTGAATCACCAGCAGCGAGCGCCGCAGGGGCGATCCCAATGGTCGCGCTTAAAACGAGAATTTTTTTTAATGCTGTTTTCAACAAATTAAGAAACTCGCAGATCTAACAGTCAAAAGCTGTTTTGACTTCTATGCCCGCATGATATCCCACTGGCGTTGTGAAAAGTCCACACTTGCTTGGCTTTCGACGGGGTTCACATGGTGCGCTTGCGCTCTCTCGGCAGACTCCTGATGGTTTCGGCAATCTTTGCGACCCATGGTTGTGCAAAGGAAACCAGCGCGGAAAATCGCAAGCGTGAAGAAACCGAGCGGCAATTCAACCGCCTCGAGAAAGCCACTGGCTCTTATCTCGGTTACGCCCTGACGGGCGACGACCAGATCACTCCTCTCGAACTTGACCTCAGCGCGGCCCGCAACCCGGTGGAGGGAGACGACAATCCAGCACTGACGGCGACTCTGCGGATAGGATTATTCGGCGGCGTCAGGATTTCTTCCCGGTCCGTCTCTTACGACTGGGGCTCGGGCAAAATCACTGCCAGCTTTGACCGCAGCGGCGCGGGGGCCTCAGCGGTTCCCACCAACGGCGCTGCTGGCCTGGGCTCGGGTGGATCGCGCAATAGCCCGCTGGAACTGCGGGGGATCCTGCGTGACGGCATGATCGAGTCGGCGGAAATTGACGGTCCCAATACGGGGAAGACTCCCGTCCAACTTTCGAAGGCCGGACCGTACTTGTTTTCGGACCAGAGGAGCTACACCTACCAGGTGACCTTTGGTACGACGCCAGCCCAAATCGATATCAAGCCCCTTGTCAGTCCGCGCGCCGCACCTGGAACA
The DNA here is from genome assembly GCA_041178085.1 of Pseudomonadota bacterium. Lineage (GTDB taxonomy): Bacteria > Bdellovibrionota_B > Oligoflexia > Oligoflexales > RGVZ01 > RGVZ01. The sequence continues at coordinate 18,057 of JBEGVZ010000119.1, forward strand.
TCCGACTTGCCTTTCCTTCCACCGCTTGAAGCATCGATTCGTTTTTCTGGCAGCGCCATCGTTCCACAAACGGCGACAGACGTGATTTACGAACCGCTCGCAGGCTTTCTTGAGCTGCAACTGCGCGCCGACGCCAAAATCCGCGTCGACGATCTGTTCCTGACACGCTCCGCCGTGCAAACGGGACTTCATGGCTGGACGCCGCCCGCGCAGTATGCGGGTCAGGTGATCCAGGGCGCGGCCGTTGTCGGTGATGCAAGATTCTCTGCAAACTTCCCTGGGCTGGGTGTTGCGCCACCTGACACCCTGCGTCAGCTGCCACCCCGTTATTTCACTGGCACTTACCGTGGAAATCAAAGTCCCGTCGAGTTCCCGGCCATCGCATCCCTTGAGTACCTGAACACCCAGGGCACCAACTCAGCAGAGTATCCTTTTCCCGCGTTTCCCAAATTCCGCTTCAAAGTTCTTGTCTGTAGCGGTGGCCGTCCCCTCAAGGAAGGCACGTACGACATGAGCGCCATGAATCCTCTCGATGGGACAGCACGCCTGATCGACACCCGCAATACAGTGGTCAGCGTCCTTGACCTGCGTTACGTCGACGACTGGAACCAGCTCATCGGCCGTTTTACGTCCAGCTCCAGTGGTGCCATCGACACCCGCGATCCGCAATTGCGCGTCTCTGCAACCAGCGGCATAGGTAACGTCGACTGCAGCTTCACGGCGGAGGCCAGGGAGCTTTCGCCTTGAATCACCCTGCCAGGAAACAGCTGCGTCTTGCATTGCCGGCAATTTTCAAATTGTGCACTTGCGTGTGCGCGGCCGTGGTCATTTGTGCAGGCGCCGATGCGTCCAATGAAGCCCCCCTTCAACTCAGTCTGAAAGAAGCCACCACAAGAGCAATGGCAGAGAGCCGCCGGATCAAGAAAGCCAAAGCGGAATATGCAGCGGCGGCAGCGGATTCGGACATTGCCCGTACGGCTTTTATGCCGACACTGTCCTTCACGTCGAAGACGGGCACCCTGCACGACCGTGACCAGGTGCCCGGGGACAGGGAACCTCCCGTGACCGCCAGGGATCGCAACCACTACGAAGCCCAGCTGCTCCTGAGGCAAAACTTGTTTTCTGGCTTCAGCGACTTGCACAACGTGCGCGCAAGCAACGCCCGTCGCAGCGAAGGGGAATGGGCCCTCAAATCGACCGCGCTCGACGTCAGCCTGGACGTGATCGAGCAATATTTCGGCCTGCAACTTGCGAAGGCGGAACTCGACGCCGAATTGCAAATCTTCAAACTTCGGGAACAACAGTTCACAGAGGCCCGTAGTCGCGCTGCCCAAGGCAGGGCAACCAGCCTCGAGCTGCTTGAATCCGAGTATGCGGTGCGCGCCCAGGAGCCGGTGATCAAATCCCTGGAAAGCGACATCGCCAGCAAATCTCTGCGGCTGGCCCGCTTGGCGGGATTGCCGCTCGACAAGGGCTTTACACTGACCGACGCCCTGACGGATGTCGGCGCAGTACTGGGTTCATCCAAGCTTCCGGAACTCGACAAAGCCTACGCAGAGGCCCTCGAACAAAGCCCCGAACTGAAACGGGCCGAAGCGACCTGGGAGCGCCTGGACTGGGAGCGCGCGCGTGACACGGCCCGGCACCTGCCTACCGTTTCCATCGACATTGCGGCGGGTTACCGCTCCGGACTGCGCAGTGACTTTGGCACGGAAGACACCCTGCGTTATTCCGGTTTGGTCACCCTCGACGTCCCGCTTTTCTCCGGACTTGGCAGCTTTGACGAGCGCCGGAAAAATTCAGCCTTGCTGAGCGCCGCCGCGGAAGAGCAGGCGATGGCACGTGAGCAGCTTCTGCAAGACCTGACCGACGCCTACCGGCAACTGGACCTGGCTGAGGCAAAGGTTGCCGCGGAACGAAAAAACAAGGAATTGACCTCCAAGGCGGTGGAGAATGCGCGCAACCTGTTCCGCAACGGCCGCGCCACCCAGGCCAACCTTCTTGACAGTTATTCCAGGGACTTGGCTGCCCTGCGCAATCACGCCCGTTCGCTTTACGACCGGGTCATTGCAATTGCCAAAATCAGGATGCTGACGTCTCCCTGAGCTCTACTTGACAGGCGGTCGCAATCGATGGGAGGGATGAAACAAATGGCAGGAGAATCCATGAAAAAATTCGGGCAAATCGCCCTTCGTTGGGCCTCGTGGGCCAGCGCGCTGCTTGCCGTACCGCAAGCCGTTCCCCTTTGGGCCACAAAAGCCGTCGCGTTGAACAGTGACATCACCGGGATTTATGTTGGTTCCATGCACCTGGTGGACGGCAAGGAACGCGACATTCCGCTCTCCCTGTCACTTACGCTGACTGATGAAACCGTCTCCACCCCCACCGGACTTGAATATGTGATCGACGGCGCCTTCGTAGTCGACGATGAAGGTGGACCGTACACCTTTACCAAGGTCTCCTATGACCTGGACAACAATCGCTTCGACATGAAGTACAGCCGTCCGCGCATGGATCCGACATCCACTTCGCCATCGAGTCTTCGTCTGGTCGGCGGACTGGACGAAGATGGCGGTATATCCGGCAAGGTCAGCTCAGGAGTTTTCGGGCCCATCGGAACCTTCAAGGTCAAGCGGGACGATTCGCTGCATAGCGTGCCCTTCAAACAAAAGTACGTCGGCAGGTGGCAAGGCAGTTTCCGCAACCTTCGCTACAACTCTGACGGCTTCATTGAAATCACTCTCCAGCCTTCAGCACGCAACACGGAAAATCCACCAGGAATGGAATTTGACTTCACGCCCGGGCGCCGTGGCGGTTATTCGACCAACGGAATCTGGATCGCTTCGTTCAACGATGTGGTGATCGACTACCTGCGTCGTAAGGTCATCATGAACGACGATGAAGGCACGATCTCGATTGAAATGGACATTGACGTAAACGACATGACGATCAGCGGGGAACAAAATTCCGCCGCGTGGGGGCGCACAGTCACCTTCAGTCGCTTGACCCGGGCAGGTCGATGACCCTCCGCGAAGATCCTTCCGCCGCGGGTCAGCAAGCACCGCTGACCCCGATGCTTCAGCAATACTTCGACCTCAAGGCAAAGGCCGAAGGCGCAGTTCTTTTTTTCCGCATGGGCGATTTTTACGAGATCTTTGGCCCTGATGCCGAGGAAATCGCCCCCAAGATGGACGTCGTCCTGACCAGCCGGGAGCGCGGCGACGCCGAGCGCATGCCTTTTTGCGGTGTGCCGTATCACAGTGTGAAAACCTACCTGCTGAAACTGCTCCGACAAGGCTACAAGGTCGCCATTGCAGAACAGCTTGAAGACCCGGCCAAGACGAAGGGCCTTGTCGAACGCGGAATCGTCAAGACGCTCACGCCGGGCTGTATTGACGAACTGGAAGGCATGGATTCCACATCAACGAATCATGTCCTCGCAGTTTTTGAGTGTCCGGATACCAAGAGATGGTCCGCACTTGTGATTGAACTATCGACCGGTGAGTTGCGCCTTGGACAAGTGAAGTCGAGTGACTTGCCAAGGCTGGTCCAGGTCTTTCGTCCGCGAGAGGTCTGGGCCCGCGCTTTCCAGCATGATCTGTTGAAGGGGCTGATCCCGGCGGCGCAAGATGACTTCACGCCGCTGCTGGAACCACTCGCGGAAGGGCCCTTGCGCGACCACGGCCTTGCTGCGCGCTTGCTCGGCGAATGCCTGGGCAAGGCTGGCCTTGATTCGTTCCCGTGTGGAAAAATAGCTGGCGGCGATGCGCTGGTTGCATCTGCCATCCAACGCCTGCGTAACCTCAATGCGGCGACGACGCAGTTTCGCTCGGTAAAACCCTTGTTTGACCCGGATCACATGATCCTTGGCCCGACTGCGATCAGAGACCTTGAACTGTTCGAGACTGCACTGCGCCGCCAGCAGGAGGGCAGCCTTGCCCGGACCATCGACCGGACCATGACGCCGATGGGTGCGCGCAGGTTGCGCGAGCTTCTGGCAAGACCTCTCGTTGATCGCGAACGCCTCGTTGCACGACTTGACGTCGTTGAATTCCTGGCAGCGCTTGGTGACAACCGCTTGGCGGAATTCCGCGCACATTTCAAGCGCGCCGGCGACTTGACCCGTCTGGCCACAAGAGTCATGGGACGCGTTGCCCATCCTGCAGAATTGGCGCAGATACGCCAGACACTTGCCAATGCGCGGGAGCTCTCGGCTGCCATCCATGCGATGGCCACTGTGGGAAAAAAGGCCCCGCTTCTTGCCGGATTGTCCGGTCCGCTGGAGAAATGTGACGCGGTTCTCAAATTGCTTGCCGGTGCTTTGGCTGAAAATCCTGGTTCACTGGGAACAGGATGCGGGACCTTCCGGGAAGGATGGGACCACGAACTTGACCGCTGCAATGCCCTGGCTCAAGGGGGCGAAAGCCAGGTAGGTCAGTATGAACAGCAGCTGCGCGGTGAAACCGGCATCGGCAGCTTGAAAATAAAATCGCACAAAACTTTTGGGCTTGTGATTGAAATCACACGGGCAAACGCCGGCAAGGTGCCCGCGGGCTTCACCCGGCGCCAGACCATGGTCAATTGTGAACGTTTCTCGACCCCGGAACTTGATCGTCTGAGTCACGATCTTGTAGCCGCGCAAGATGCGGCGATTGCACGCGAAGGGATCCTGTACGGCGAACTCCTGGAAAAAATTGCTGGCTGGCGGGACGAGATTTATTCGTGCGCCGAAGCCATCGCAGAAGCTGACGTGTGGCAATCATTCGCCTGGCTCGCAATCAAAGAAAAATATTGCCGCCCCATCACTGCCATGCGGCCATCAGCGGGCAACACGGTTGCGCCAGCGATCCGGCTGCTGGCGGCCCGCCACCCGGTTGTCGAGCACAACGTGGGGCGCACACGATTTGTCGCCAACGATGTGGAGATGCTGGACGGGACCCGGCAACTGCTGATCACCGGACCAAACATGGCTGGTAAATCAACGATCATGCGTCAAACGGCGCTTTGCGCGATTCTGCATCAGGCAGGCTGTTTCGTCCCCGCCGCCCAGGCTGAATTGCCGGTATTTGACCGGGTTTTTACCCGGGTTGGCGCGTCAGATGACCTGTCGCGAGGCCTCTCCACCTTCATGGTAGAGATGACGGAAGTGGCTGAAATCCTGCGTGAATCGACCTGCGACAGCCTGGTCATCCTGGACGAGGTGGGGCGCGGGACTTCGACTTCGGACGGTCTGGCCATTGCTGCAGCAATCCTTGAAGAAATCACCACCAGAAATACTGCGTGGACGTTGTTCGCGACCCACTACCACGAGCTTGTCCCGATGGCGGCCAATCTGCCCGGGGTGCGTCCAGTCCAGACTGAGGTGCTGCAAAAGGGAACAAAAGTGACCTTTACCCATCGCCTGATTCCCGGAGCAGCAGGAAGTTCCTACGGAATCGAGGTTGCGCGCCTGGCCGGCGTACCGGCAACAGTCCTTACGCGGGCAGCGCGGCTGCTCCAACAACCGGTTGGATCTGAGCCAACAGCTGCCTTAAAAACTGGCAGCGTCGGCGACCCATCGACAGCCGAAATTGCATACCATCCAGTCCTTGCGAGAATCGAAGCTGCGCGGATCAACCGCATGACGCCCCTTCAGGCCCTGAACCTTCTTGCGGAGTTGCAGGCCAGCCTTGCGACCGCCGTGCCCGGCGGCGCGGAAGAGACGCAGGGGAGCCTTTTTCCAGTCTGACGCCGAAGGCGAGGACCGCAGTTTACTGTCTGGTAAATGAGGCCCGGAGCCGAGGAGCAACGCAGTAGATCGCCCTGACAGGACTGGCAGGGTGTTGAAAAAGGGTGAGATGCAAGGCGCGACGAAGGCGAGGACCGCAGTTTACTGCCTGGTAAATGAGGCCCGGAGCCGAGGAGCAACGCGGCAGATCGCCCTTTTTCAGCACCCTGCTAATGGGCATTGCACGCTGCTACCTGAAAGGGTTTAATGGTCAGATTGGGACCGGAAGGCCTGTGCCGCAGGGACACCAATGAATTCATTTTTTGGACGTGACAGTGCTGAAGAACCTTTTCAAAAAAGTAATGTCTGGCAAGGAGTCAGACTCAGCCGCTGGCAAAAAAGAAGCCCAAACGGGCAAGGGCAAGGAAGGGCAGAGCATGGCGAAAAGCAAACCAACCAAGCAAACTGGCAAGGCAGCAGCCGCCAAGAAACCAGCACCGGCCAAAAAGCCGGTAGCCAAAGCCCAGCCTAAGCAACAGGCGAAAGCCCCCCAGAAGCCGGCAGCCAAACCAGCTCCTAAATCTATTGCGGCAAAGCCTGTGGCCAAAGACAAAGGCAAGGTTGAAGAAAAGAAAACAGTCACGGCAAAGCCCGTTGCCGCAGCTGCGAAATCAGTCAGCTCCCCGAAATTGAAACCGACACCAACGCTGTCTAGCGCAAAACCAGCGCCGAAGCTGTCGGCCCGGGATGATGATGGGGACGATGCACCCTCAAAGCCTGTGCGTGCTGGTCTATCGACCGATCTTTTCAGTGAAGAGGAACTGACTACGTTCCGGAACCTCCTCAACGAAGAAAAAAGGAAGATCCTTGCCAAAGCGAGGGCTGCTACCGCCAGTGGTAACATTGCCCTGGAGAAGGACGAGATGTATGACGAAGTCGACCTTGCTTCGGCGACGGTCGAGCAAAACCTGACCTTGAGACTTCTTGACCGGGACCGCAAGTTGCTGGCCGAAATCGATCATGCCATCGACAAGATCGATACGGGTGACTACGGATTCTGCGAAGGTACCGGCGAGGCAATTCCGAAGCGCCGTCTTGAACTCCGTCCTTGGTGCCGGCACAGCGTCAAGTACAAGGAGCAGCTCGAACGGATGAAGAAGTCTGGCCGCGGCGTGGCCGACGAGGACGAAGCGTTCTAAAAAAGAAAAAGGCCGGCGAAAGCCGGCCTTTTTTATTTCTACTCTTGCCTGGATTCAGTTGCACTTTGCCGGTGTGGTCACACCAGTACCATTGGCGGCAAGTGCTTTGTACTGGGTACAAACTGCGGTCAAATTTGCACCGGTCAGGCTGCTATCACTTTCAATCTTGGCCGCGAGGGCTTCCACTGCAGTCTTGCTGAACTGACCTTTCAGCGCACTTTGCTGGCTGGCACTGCCGGTTGCGCCAGAAATGGTGCTTGCTGTCGTCTTGAGTCCGTCCATGGCCTTCGTGATGCTGCCAGAGATGCTCGCAGTGCTTGAACTCATGGCAGCAAACGCCTGACTTGCTGAATTCATGGCTGACAACATTGCAGCCAACTGGGTTACACCGGTCGCGGCCGTTGGAAAGAGTGTGTTAACGGATCCCATCAGGTCTGTCGTTGCACCCAGCATATTGGAGGCTGACGTGAAGGTGGTGGACTGATACAGGGTCACGCGTTTTTGCAAATTGCTTTTCGTAGTATCGGTGCCGGTCGAGTAATTCACGACAGACTGGAAGGCCAGAGCTTCTGCGATATGCGAAAATGCCCAGATCAGGTGGATGCTGCCACGCCGCTTGCCTGAGCGCCGTGTCGACACCGGGCAGGTCGCCAGCTTGTCGCGGGGATCATCGGCATCACGGACCGCGTCCTCAATGAAACCGCAAAGGTATTTCGGAACCTGGTTCATTGCCGCGAGCAAGGGAACTGACCCGCGCAAGTCATCGGTCACAGCGTCTGGCGTTACCAGCGGATAAGACGAGTAGAATGTTTTCCCATAGGTCGTGGAATCCGTGTACTCGGTCGAAAGCAGGGGAATGTCCCGCGTATCATCGACATCAACGAGGGAGCTAAGGCTGCCCAGGGTGGACGCGACGTTGGAATCTGCGGTTGTCGCCGCCGCCAAAGGAGCAGGATTCATCGAATCCTTCTGGATTGCATCCGCCATGACCTCAAGGTCAACCTCCCAGTCACCGGTCAGGCGTTCGGGGACCTGGTTCAGGTTTGTGGAAGTCGAGCCTGAACCCATGTCGATCAGCTTCTCGATCAAGGTGAAGGTATCCATTCCCCCCTGGGCCAGACTGATATAACCCATGATCACGGCGCCATGCTCGTTGTTGGGATCCTGCTTCAACGCCTTTGAAGCAAGCTTGGAGGCATCGCCAAAGGAACCTCGGTCATAAGCTGCGCGCGCACGGACCAGAAGGCTGTCGACGCCATCGTCGTCCGCCCATATCTGGTTGATATTGGTACCGGAACCGCATGCAGCAAGGACTGCGGTGACCAGGAAAAGTCCGGATACCCTGACCAAAGCTGCCGCGACGCCAATTCTTGAAATACCCATGCGTGCCCCCGAAAATCACTCGGTGAAAAAGATAATTTTTTCGTCACCGTCGGTGACGTGGTATTTGTCCCGAAGAACCTTACGCGCATAAACCTTGGAAGACTTGATTCGCTCAATCTCTGAGCGCATCTCACGATTTTCGTGTTCCAGAGTCGCAACAGCAGCTTCAAGGCGGCGTGCGCTGTCCTTCAGCTTGAAGTAGGCGCCGATCGAGCTCCGACCGCGAACGATTCCCACGGCCAGCACAAAAACAGCGAACCATCCGATCCACCGGATCGCGGCACGGATGTCATGTTCCATGCGGAATTTCATGCCTCGATTGTATCACCGGGCACACGGGGAAGGAATTCGGGCGGTCAGACGTCGTCGAAATCGTAGGTCAATTCACGGCCATTGTCTGGTTCAAGGTGGTGAGCTGCCACCTTGCGCTTGCCCAGACCATCAAAATCAACAACCGCCTTAATATGTCCAAACTCGTCAATGATCTGGATCACTTCCCCGCCACCATACGTCGGGTGCTGAACCCGGTCCCCGACTGCGGCCGTGAAAGGCTCCTGACTGGCCGAGCGGGCGGACCCGGTAGGCGTGTCCCAGCTGTCTTCGTCCCCACCGTGATGACTGCTGCCGCGGAACGAATCGACCACAGCCTTGTGGTTCATGTCGCTGGCGAGCAGCTCCCGCGGGATTTCCTTGAGGAAACGTGACGGCATGTTGGCCATGGTGTTGTTGAATACCCGGCGACGGAATGCGCAAGAAAGGGACAATTTTTTCCGCGCCCGGGTCATGCCGACGTAAAACAGGCGGCGCTCTTCTTCCAGGTCTGCTTCATCTTCAGAGGACGTCCCGTAAGGCAAAAGGCCGTCCTCGACCCCGACGACGTACACCCGGTCGAACTCAAGACCCTTGGCACTGTGCAGGGTCATCAAGCTGACTCCCTGAGCGTTTTCGTCTTCGGTCGTGACCAGAGTCACTGACTGCAGCCAGTCGGAAAGCGCCTCAAGACCACGCTTTGATCCCTCTTCTTCAAACACTGCCAGCGCGCCGGCAAGATCGTGGATGTTTTCCAGCTTGTCGACCACTTTGTCCGGGTGCTTGGCCTCAAGCCAGGTACGGTAGCCAGTCAGCTTGACCAGAGTTTCGACAAAATTTGCCAGCCCCCCGGCAGCAAGCTGCGCGCGCAGTTCGTCCAAAAGTTCTGCAAAGGCACGGTATCTGGGACCCACGCGGGGGGCATTCTCATCGGCCAGAAGACGCAAGGTCGCAAGCATCGGCTTGCCCCGGCTGGTCGCTGCCTTGGCCAGCTGGTCCACTGCCGTATCACCGATCCCGCGCGCAGGGACGTTGATCACACGGCGCAGGCTGACATCGTCGGCAGGATTTGCCAGAAGTCGCATGTAAGCCATCAGGTCCTTGATTTCCGCACGGTCGTAAAACCGCAGTGCACCATAGACCCGGTAAGGGATCCGGTCCCGCCGCAACGCTTCCTCCAAGGGCCGCGACTGGCTGTTGGTCCGGTAGAAGATCGCGACGTCCTTGAGGGGAAATACCGACAGCTCGTCCAGGATGGAGCGGGCCACTGCCCAGGCTTCGACTTCCTCGTCTGCCTCGATCCGGAACTGGATCGGCTCGCCTTCCTCTTTTGCAGTCCAAAGCTTTTTTTGGGCGCGCTTGGTGTTGTGTCCAATGACTGCGCTGGCGGCATTCACGATGTTGGCTGAAGAACGATAGTTTTGTTCCAGCTTCAGCACCTTTGCTTCCGGGTAGGTTGTGCTGAAATCAAGGATGTTCTGGGGACTTGCACCCCGCCAACTATAAATCGATTGATCGTCATCACCGACCACGCAAAGATTGCGGTGGGACGCAGCCAGGAGCGTCAGCAACTCATTCTGGGTTTTGTTTGTGTCTTGATACTCGTCAACAAGAACGTAACGATACTTCTGCTGCATCGCAGAACGCACCTTGGCATTGTTACGCATCAAAAAGAGCATGTTCATCAGCAGGTCATCGAAGTCCATGGCGTTGGAAGCCGCCAGGACTTCCTGGTAACGCTTGTAAACATTGAGTGCCGCTGGTGGCATGTGCTGCCCGTACATCCGGTTGATGGCATCGCGTTCGTGGGGAAACAACGCCTCGGTCTTCACGTCGTGCAAGAAACCGCGGTAATCGCCCACCGTCAGGTTCTTGTCCAGCTTGACGTCGAATTCCTTCAAGACAGCTTTCATGGCCGAAAGGGTGTCGCTGTCATCATAAATTGTGAAATCAGAAGTGAAGCCAGCCTCATCCGCGTATTCACGCAGCCATCGCGCGCAAGCCGAGTGAAAGGTCGAAATAAGCGCGCGCGAACCGAACGGGGTAAGCGCCTCGACCCGTCCCCGCATCTCTCCGGCAGCCTTGTTGGTGAAGGTGACAGCAAGGATTTGCCAGGGCGGCACTCCGCTCTCGATCAGATGGGCAATGCGGCGGGTGATGACCCGGGTTTTTCCTGAGCCGGCGCCAGCAAAAATCACCATCGGTCCATCAACGTGAGCCGCAGCCTCGCGCTGAACAGGGCACAGGCCTTCAAGGCAGGCTTCCTTTGCATCCTCGCGGCCCCTGATCCCACCTGGGCGCAAGACGTCAAACAAGTCCGGCTTGCTATTCAACGGTCACCGACTTCGCAAGGTTTCGGGGCTGGTCCACATCTGTTCCACGCAGGTCAGCCATGTAATAAGCCAAAAGTTGAAGTGGGACGACCGACAGAATGGCCTGCAGGTGATCGTCATCGATCTGCGGGCAAGGAATGTAATGCTCACAGATCGAGCGGAAGCGTTCGTCCTCAAGATCCCCCACACCGATGATCCGGCCCTGGCGCGCCCGAACTTCCTCGATGTTTGAAATCATTTTTTCATACTGGGCGTCGCGCGGCGCAATCGAAACCACCGGCATGTGACGATCGACGAGAGCGATAGGTCCGTGCTTGAGCTCGCCGCCGGCATAACCTTCCGCGTGGATGTAGGAAATTTCCTTCAATTTCAGGGCACCCTCGGTGGCAACGGGGAAGCTCGCACCCCGCCCGATGAACAGCATGTTTTGCGATTCGTAAACCTTCTGGGAAATCTCCTCGATCACACCAGCTGTATTGATCGCCCGATCCACCAATGCCGGAAGGCGTCGCATGGCGTCAAATGACTTCTCAAGGGCGCCAGGGAGCAAAGTCTTTCGCCGCGCACCAAGCGCGAGGGCAAGCACATAAAAGCCCAGCACCATTGCCGTGAAAGCCTTGGTCGAAGCGACCCCCACTTCGGGGCCGGCTTCCATGTACAGGACGGCATTAGACGCGCGCGGGATCGATGAAAAGCGCACATTGCAGATGCTCATCACCTGGCATCCACGTTCTGACGCGTGCTTGACGCATGCCAGGGTGTCTGCTGTCTCCCCCGACTGGGACACGGCAATAAACAAAGTTGACTCATCGATGCAAGGATTGCGGTAGCGAAACTCACTCGCAAGTTCAACGTTGGCCGGCAAGCGCGTGAAATGCTCGATCATGTATCGGCCGATCTGGCCCGCATAGTGTGCTGTTCCGCAGGCTACGATCGCGACGTTCTTGATTTTTTTCAAGTCCAGGGCGTCGATCCCGATTTCCTTGTCCGAAAAGCTGCTGGCTTTGAGGTCCAGCAGGCGACCAAGCATGCTCGACATGACCGCGGGCTGCTCGTGGATTTCCTTCAACATGTAGTGTTTGAAACCCTGCTTGTCGGCACTGGCGGCAGACCAGTTGAGCACCGCTGGTGAACGCCGGATTTCCTTGCCCGCAAAATCCCAGACATCGATCTTGTCCGGCTTCAAACAGGCAAATTCACCGTCCATCAGGAACAGGGCGCGATTGGTGTGCGGCAACAGGGCAAGGGCGTCGCTGGCAAAGAAGTTTTCTCCTTCGCCCGCGCCCACCACCAGGGGACTTCCCTGCTTGACCACGTACATCTGGTCAGGCTGACGTGCCCAGATAATGCCAAGCGCGTAAGCACCGCGCAGGTGCTTCACGGTCTCGATGATCGCAGACTTCAAGTCGCCGAGTTTTTTCAGGGCAGCATCAAGGGTGTGCAAAACGACTTCGGTGTCGGTATCACTCTTGAATTCGACGCCGGTCTTGATCAGCTCTTCCTTGAGTTCCCGGTAGTTCTCAATGATGCCATTGTGGATGATGACCAGATCACCGTGCAGGTGCGGATGCGCGTTGCGTTCCGTGGGCGCGCCGTGGGTTGCCCACCGCGTGTGCCCCATGCCCATGGTGGCTGTGGCCGGCAAATCGGCCAGGCGCGGTTCGAGCTGGACCAGCTTGCCCTCGGCCTTGACCAGCTGGATCTTCCCCCGTTCAAGGACGGCAATCCCGGCCGAGTCATAACCACGGTATTCGAGCCGTTTGAGGCCATCAAAAATCAGCCGCGCACAGGGTTTCTTGCCAATATATCCAATGACTCCGCACATGGGACCGTCCTGAAAAATAATTTGAATTACTGGATCATGCTCATCGGCGGTATGTACTCACCGGGATTGACCACATAGTTTCGCACCACCGATCCGGCGCCAATCACGGCGCGATCACCGACTGTCACATCGTCAAGCACCACATGGTGTCCGATCCTGCAGCCGCGGCCGACCTGGGTCTTGCCCTCCAGGCACACACCCGACCCGACCACGCTGTCTGGACCAATGACGCAGTCCACTTCCACCCTGCAAGTTTGCGGATGATGGAAGGTCACGCCTTCGGCCATCAGGGCTGCGATCTGGCGCTGCACCAGCATGTTCTCCACGGAAGCCATCTGGACGCGGTCGTTGACACCCAGAAAATCTTGCCAGTCAGCCGCCTCATGAATTGCAACCTTCATGCCTTTTTTGGCAGCCAGACCAAGGCAGTCCGTTAGATAGTATTCCTTCTGCTGGTTGTCTGGTTTGAGTTCAGCCAGCAACTCAAACAGGACACGTGTCTTGGCAAAGAGGACGCCTGAATTGCACAAGTTGATCTTGCGTTCTTCGTCCGACGCATCTTTTTCCTCAACGATACGCTCAAAAGATCCGGCCGGAGTTAGCACAATCCTGCCGTAACCGGCCGGCATGGGGACACGCATCGCCAACACACCGATGTCGGCGCGGGCAGAATGACACATGGCAAGAAACCGCTTAATTTCTTGAGAGGAAATTGCCGGCGTATCCCCGGCACAGATCAATAACTCATCGGCCTGGATGCGCTCAGGTTCATCGCCCGATTCGCCTGTCACCAGCTCGGCATCCGCATAAGGTGGTTTTTTCACGCCCGCCAACGCACGGTATGCCGACGCCGCTGCATCGCCCGTGCCGCGAGCGGAATTCTGGACACAGAAAAGGGCGGACTCGAAACGCTTCCAGGAGTCCCTGGCCTCTGCCATCGCCGGGCTGATGACCACTACCTGACGATCGACCCCGGCACGGCTCAGGCACCGTACCACCCAGTCCAGCATCGGCAAGCCGCCCATCTTGTGCAGGACCTTGGTCGTATCGCTTTTCATCCTTGTGCCTTTGCCGGCGGCAAGGACGATGGCTGCAGTTTTGTGGTTGTTGGTCATGTTTCCAGTCCAAGTTTCCTGACCAGAAGTTACCCCGGCCCGGACGGGGCGGCAACGGTGCAATTTGACGGCACTCCGTGCATCTGGCAAAACCTATGGACTGGGCGTCGGCCGAAGCACATGGGGGTTTTCGTGGGTATCCTGGAAAAATTCAAAACCTGGCGTAAAAGCCAGCAGGAAGGGAAGATCGCCAAAGCCGCCAAGGCCGCTAAAAACGCGAAGGCGATCCGCGAAGACCGGTGGGCTGCCTTGGAGCTCTTGTGCGACGTGGAAGACGCAGAACAAGCGATACCGGCCCTTTTGCAAAGGTTTGAGTTCAGCCTCGAGAACGGGATCAACGACGCCAAAGAAAAAGAACTCGCCATGGGCGGAATCACCCGCTTCAAGGACCGGGCAGTCCCCCTGGTCATGCAGCACCTGGCTTCAACAACGCGGATTGCCTGGCCCATCAAGATCCTCAGAGCACTCGGCGACGACCAATTGGTTGTCGAAGGTCTGAAAAAAGCACTCAATTTTGGCGACACCACCTTTGACCAGGCCCAGACCGACAAGAATTACGACCTCCTCTGCCATCTGGTGGAGTTCAAGCTGGGGTCGTTTGCCAGCGAGCTCGGCCGTTTCCTTTCGGACCCTGACGAACGGGTCCGCTTTGCCGCTGCAGAGGTCATGATTGAACAGAACGAGCTCACGATCGTGCCGCTTCTGGAAGGTTTCCTGATGGATCAGTCGGTGGAGAACATCCGCATCCGGCAAGCAGTCCTGCGGGCTTTCGTGGAGCGTCAGTGGCCCTTGCAAAAGCCAGAGCAAATCCCCGGCGGGGAAGTCATCCCTGGCGTTTACGTAACCACCAGCAAAACCCTTGCGGTGCGCGGTCAACACTCGTGACAGGACCCGCGGTTTCACCGGCATCGATTTGCCAGATTGAGATCCCGGTATCGGACCTGCAAGCATCCTTGAAGTTTTATGAGCATGTCTTTGGCTGGCGGCGGTCGCCGGCCGAAATCCAGGAATATGTGGTCCTTGAAAGTCCCGATCCGGAAGCCGCGATCGGCGTCAGCTTGATCCCGGGCGCGACACCGGCGGGAAGAAACGGTCACGCCCACACCGTCCTGTACTTCAAAGTCCAGAACCCGGATGAGATCGCCGCGCGCGCGGTGACCTGGGGTGGAACCAAACGATTTGGTCCGCGCAAGGTGCCGTCCTACGGAGAAATCTGGCGGATCACCGACCCGGACGGCAACCAGTTCGGTCTGTTCAAAGGCAGATGAAACGATTACCGCGGCCTAAACAATACGGCGCGGAATTTCGGGATTAAGGCGGGTCAGGATCTCGTAGTGGATCGTGTCCCCCCAAGCGGCAAGCTCAGACGCATGGATCGACTCACCACCCTGGCGTCCGATCAAAATCGCCGGCATGCCCACTTTTGCGCCAGCCACTTCGGTCACATCCACCATGGTCATGTTCATGCACACGCGCCCGACCACGGAACAGCGCGCGCCCTCGACAAGGACATAGGCCTGACTGCCGCTTACGGAACGGGGAAACCCTTCGTAATAACCGACCGGCACGACGCCAATACGCATCTTTCGCGTCGCGCGGAAGGTGCATCCATAGCCCACGTATTGGCCTGGCCCGATGTCGATGACGGACGTTAGACGCGCGCCCCACGACAAGACAGGCTGCAATCCGTCTACGTCCCCCGATGTGCTCAGGAAACTCAGGCGCGTAGCCTGGGACGGCCACTGGCCGTACAAACTGATCCCCACCCGGTGCAGGTCCATGATGCTGTCCGGAAGGATCAGGGTGGAAGCGCTGGAAGCCGCATGGAACAAGGGCTTCATTCCGCGCGCAACGAACGCCGCACGCACATCGGCAAAGTGAGCAAGTTGCTTGTCGGCGTATTCGTGCTCCAGAACGTCTTCGACGTTGGCAAAGTGGGTGCATACGCCCGAAAGCAGCTCGGGGCGATTGGCCACGTGGGTCGCAAGCTGCCCGGCAAGGGTTGAGGCTTCGGATGGAGCAAAACCCTGGCGCGACATGCCGGTGTCAAATTCAAGGTGTATGCGGACTGGGGAAGTCGACGCCAGCACTGCAGCAAGCGCTTCGTGAGTTCCAACGAAAACGTCAGCTGCCGCATCGGCCGCGGCCTGAACTTGATCCGGCATGAAGGGTCCGCAGACAAGAAGGCGCCCCTGATAGCCAAAACCGCGCAGGCGGCGGGCTTCGTCCAGGTAGTTGACACAAATCCATGCCGGGTTGAGTTGCGCCAGCACCTCATAGACCTGCTTGAGGCCATGGCCGTAGGCGTTGGACTTCAGTACGACAGCAAGGCGCTCGCGCCCCACGCGACTTTCAAAGAAGCGGTAGTTGCGGCGCAGCGCATTGGCATCGATGGTGATTTCACTGAGCATGGACAGCCCCCAGGCGCTTCCTGCGTTCCCTGCCTACATGATCTCACAGATCATAGGGCAGACGTAATTTGCAAGCGCAGCGGGTTTCCGGCCACCGCCGTCCTGGGGAAGCCAGCCGCACCGGCAAGACGGCTTGCGACGGCCAGCGGGTTTGACGTGTCAATCATCTGGATCCCGGACTGGCGCAGGGCTGCTGCGCCCCCGGGGATGCGGCTGCGGGCCACGAAGGCAAAATACCCGCGCGGGTACTGCAGACGGCCGTCGCCAGACTCTGACGAGACGGCACCTGGAGACGTCAACACGACGCCAGCCACATCCCCTTTGCTGCCAGGGGCAAGGATGAGTTGTCCCAGGTTGAAACGCTCGATTTCTTCGGTGGTCAGGGCCGTCGCCCGCGGGTCGAGCAGGGACAAAGTTGCCTGCTTCAACCCCAGTTCGGGGACACGCGCCTGCCGCGTCAGGCAGGGGGCATTGATATAGCGGGCGACCGCGACCGCCATCGCCTGGCCGTTTCCACGGGGGACCAGTGCCACGCCAACAGGAACCTCATAGCAACGGTGCTTGAAATGGACGATGCCAAGGCGGCCGCTCTTGCCGGTGAGTTTCTCGACGCGGTCGATACCGCGCAATTCAAGAACGCCGAGCTTGCGCAGGTCGGAAACCTTGCGCGGCATGACCTGCCACGCGTACCGGCTGCCATCACGCTGCGTCACAACAAGGCCCGCAACCCGGATCAACCCTTGGCGGGGGGCCGGAAATGCCTCAGGGGCCGAGCCGCAGTCTGCCGCGACGCGTCGTGGTGACTCGCGGAAGCCGACGGCTGCAAGCCTCATGGGACGTACGCCCTTGGTGGGCACGACACCCTGGCCAGGAAGAACGACAAGCCCGGCCGGCCGGACGCCACACGGGATGTCGACCTTGAACTGGGGCTTGCCGTTGACTTGGTTGACTGCAAACGTGTTGAGTTCGTCGACCCGAATCCCATCCAAATCCCCGCGCAGGGGTTCGATGATTTTGTAAGCAGACGAATCGATGAAGGGGAGGCGGAACATCCGCCGCTCGGGCAAGCGAGCGCATGCAGCCAGGGGCCTGGATACCATGGCGGCCAACTGCAGCTTGGTGCCCTGGTCGATCAGGAGGACTCCGATCGGCTGGGCCCCGCAAGGCAGGTCGAACGCTGCGGAGACGACTGTCTCATCGTGACTGGCATAGAAAAGCTCTGTGAGCGGCAGCACCTGCCAGCGGGATTTCGGAATTTCGTCAGCGCGGGCGACCGAGGCAGGGCCTGCAAGAGTCACCACCGCAAGGGTGGCCACCACGAAACCGGGGATCAAGCCTGACTTCCGCACCGGGGACCTCGCCTTGCCTATGTCCTCCGGACCGGTGTAGATACGGGCCTTGGGGGACAGTGAGTTCATAGAAAGAATGGTTTCTATAACTATTTTATTAAAATATCAACATTCTAATGAATGCCGGATGAATTTGAAGGGTTGCGTTCACCCGGTGAGTTTGATAACTACACAGAACTTTTTTGAGGGACAGATTCTTAAAAAACAAGAACCTGTTGAATTTATAGATAAAATTGAGAGTCCACTGAGAGTCCTATGAAACGTACATTTCAACCGCACAACACCCGTCGTCTCAGAACCCATGGCTTCCGTGCTCGCATGGAAACCGTCGGTGGTCGCAACGTTCTTCGCTCGCGTCGCGCTAAAGGCCGCAAGCGTATCGCAGTGACCGCCTACAAGAAGTAATTTTTGACGCCTCGGGCTGCCTCATTTCCTAAAAACAGGCGACTGCTGACCAAGACCGACTTTGATCGCACGTTCGAACAAGGCATCAAAGCGGTATTTCCTCATGTTGTTGTAATCGCCGCCAAAGCGCCCGCCGAAGCTTCCAGCTCTCAAACCCCGGAACGTCTCGGCCTGGTCGTATCAAGGAAAGTAGGCAATTCGGTCGTGCGAAACCGGGTCAAGCGGATGCTGCGTGAAGCCTTCCGCACCATCACTCAAGACACCGGACTGGACATCGTGGTGATCGCACGCCCGCCTGCAGCAGAAGCTGCGTTTGAGGACTTGAAGGATGCCCTGGCTGCTGCGCTGACAAAATTGCGCGCCCGGCACCTAGCAGGAAACATGAAGTGATCAAACCTGTCCTGTTGTCCATGATTGATGTTTACAAGCGAGCCGTCTCGCCGCTTGTCCTTCCCGTTCTTGGGATCGGTTGCCGGTTCCATCCAAGCTGCTCTGAATATGCCCGTGAATGCCTTGAGAAATATCCGCTGACCGTCGCCGTTACCAGGTCAACGACGCGGCTGCTTCGCTGCCATCCGTGGAATGATGGGGGAGTCGATTTGCCATGAACAAGATGCCCGATGAACCAGGTCGCGACAACGACCGCACCCGCTCGATGCTTGCCGTGGTAATCTGCGTTCTGGTCTACCTTGGCTATTCCCAGTATCTGAACCACAAATACCCCGACTACATGAAACGGCCAGCACCGACCGAGGCTGCCAATGTTTCCCAGGTCTCGCAGGTCGAATCACAAGCGCAAACAGAATCAGGCGTGCCGCAGTCGCAAGCTGCAAAACCGGCTGAAAGCGCCTCTGTTCCCGCGAAGCCGGACATTAAACTAGCGGCAAGCTCCGATCTGACGTTTGAGTCGGACGTTGCCACGGTCACGGTGGACCAGAATCAGTCGGCGATCCAGTCGGTACTCCTCAAGAAATACATGGATCGTATCGGCGCGGACGGTAAACCGATCAACATCCTTGATTCTGCAATGGTTGTGCAAGGTATCGTGGGCGGTTCCAGTGGCCAGCCTGCCGTGACGGGAGTCTTTTCGGCAAAACGTGATGGCGAAGTCCTGACGCTGAGCCGTCAGGACGGACCGTGGCTCATCGAGCAAACGTTCGCGCCGGGCAAGAGTGAGTTTGACTTCGACGCAACCATCCGTTTCACCAACACGTCCGGCCAGCCGCAGACGCTGCGCGGCAATGCTCTCGTCACCCAGACAATCAACACCAAGGTGGCCACAGCAAGCAGCCTCCTGCCAGGCAGTCCCACGGAGAAACCGCGGATCGTCGCCAACCTGAAGGATTCTGACCAGTTCGTTTACGCCGACAGTTTCTGCGAGGAACGCGGCGCGAAGGAGCTGAGCGTAAACAACAGCGACGTGCGCTTTTTCGGTTTCGACCGGCACTACTTCCTGGCTGCATTTATCCCGGCAAAGACCAAGACTTCGCTCTCTACCTGGATGATGGAACGAGCCCCCGGAACTCCGGCAGATCTTTGCTCCGTGGCGATGATGGTCACGGAAGACTTTGGCGTGGTCAACGCAGGTCAGTCTGCGGAGATCGTCCTGAACGGGTTCCTTGGACCGAAGGTTGCGGAACTCCTCAAACGCAAGAGCGTCTACCTTGCCGACACGCTTGACATGGGCTGGCTCGATGTCCTGGCTCAGCCGCTGCTGCTCGCCATCAAAGGATTCGAAGGCGTCCTCAAGAACTACGGCCTGGCAATCGTCTTGCTGACCATACTGCTGAAAATCCTTTTCTATCCGCTAACGAAAAAGGCTGCTGAATCCGCGCACCGGATGAAGAAATTCAACCCGGAGATGCAACGGATCCGCGAGCGTCACAAAGACGATCCGCGCACGCAGCAGCAGGAAGTGATGCGGTTCATGGCGGCGCACAAGTTGAACCCAATGCAAGGCTGCCTGCCAATCCTGCCGCAGATCCCCGTGTTCCTGGCCTTCTACCGCGTGCTGTCGTCGGCTATTGAACTGCGCCACGCTCCTTTTTTCGCCTGGATCCAGGACCTCTCGGTTGCGGATCCGTACTATGTCACTCCGCTTCTGTTGGGTGCGGGAATGTTCATCCAACAAAAGCTCACCCCCATGACCGGAATGGACAAGACCCAGGAAAAGGTCATGCTTGCCATGCCGATCATTTTCACTGTCATGATGCTGACCCTCCCCGCAGGGATGGTCTTGTACATGTTGACCAACACGGTCATGTCCATCGCGCAACAACAATGGCTGAATCGCAAACTGACGGAAGCCGCGGCGGGCTGACCAACAACAAAAGGTATCGGAGGATAAATGAATCACGGAAATCACAACAACCATCACGGCAACCACAGCAACAAGCAGCGTGTCACCACGCAGGGAAAAACCCTTGAACTCGCAGTGGTCAAGGCAGCTGTCGCACTTGGTTGCGACCAGGAACAAGTTGCATATGAAGTCGTCAAGGAATCCAAAGGCGGCATCATGAAGCTTTTTGGATTCGGTCAGGTTGAAATTTCTGCCTGGATCAAAGGCGGGGGTCATGGCGGCCAAGGTCGTCGTGGCGGACGAGGCCGCGGACGCGGTCGTGGCGGCGAAGAGCGCGTTGGTGCATCCGCGCGCGGCGATCAGCCACAACGGCAAGGAGGTCGTGATGGTCGCGATGGCCGTCATGGCGGCGGGCGCGGGGAACGCTCCGGACGTGGAGAGCGTGGAGAAAGGGGCGGACGCGGAGAACGCGGGCACCGCAACGAAGAGGCACGTGCTGAGCGTCATGCACGCCAGGAAGCACGCACCCCTCGCGAGCCGGCTGTGCCTCTTGAACCTGCCCAACTCGAGCAAGTGGTGGAGGAACTTCGCAGTTTCTGCGCTGAAGTGTGCAGCCGCATTGTTGGCAAACCCGTCAACGTCCAGGCAACGCTGAATGATGACCGCTTACGCATGGATATCAAAGACGACGAAATCGGAACGATCCTGTCGCAAAACAGCAAACTGGCAGAATCGCTTGAGCATCTGTTGCGCAAAAAGCCGCGTCACCTGAAACAGGAACTGCCGTTTCGCGTTTTCATTGACGCCGGCGACAGCCGCCGTTCACGCGAAGAAGAATTGACCAACCTGGCCCGCGAAATGAGCGAGAAAGTGGTCGAAACGCAGCGCCCTGTGGTCCTTAATTACCAGAGCTCTTACGACCGCAAGATCATCCATACGACGTTGGAAGGTGACGAGCGCGTCTTTACCAAGTCGATCGGCTCGGGATCCAACCGGAAGCTGATGATCCTGCCGGCTCGCGACAAGAACCAGTCTGACGCCGAGCAGATGTAACCATTCCCGAAGGGGGCTCCGCCCCCTTGTTTGGGCCTTTTGATGAAACGGTCCGATCCCATCGCAAAAGATTCGATCGTCGCCCTTGCGACCCCACCTGGGGTCGCTGGGGTGGCGATCATTCGCATGTCGGGACGGGACGCCCTCGTTCGCGGGGCCGCCGTGTTGGGACGGAAAACTCCAATCCCGGACCGGCGTGCATTTGTTTGCTCCATCCACGAACCCGGATCCCACGAAGTGATAGACCAGGCACTTGTCCTGGCCTTTCGTGCCCCGCGTTCCTTCACCGGTGAAAATTGCCTGGAGATCCACTGCCACGGCGGGCCGTACATCGTTCAGCGCGTGCTGCGCGCTTGCATGGCCGCTGGCTTTCGTTGTGCCGAGCCGGGTGAATTCACCCGCCGCGCTGTTCTCAACGGAAAAATGGACCTCACAGAAGCAGAGGGACTGCGTGAGCTCATTGAAGCGCAAACAGAACAGGAATGGCGCGCCGGGCGACAACTATCAGACGGGCGTCTCAAAAACCTGGTGCTGGATTTGCGGCGGCGTCTCCTTGAGGCGCTTGCTTATCTTGAAGCACGCATTGATTTTCCGGACGAGGGCGATACGGCAGGGGTGTCGCTTGAACACGTCAGGGTGCGTGTTGAGTCCGTGATGACAGCCCTGCAAAAGCTGGCGGCGACTTATAACAGCGGACGTGTCAGTGCCGAGGGACTTCGCATTTGCCTTCTTGGCCCGCCCAACGCCGGGAAATCATCTCTTCTCAATGCACTGCTTGGACACGAACGTGCAATCGTCTCGGATATTCCCGGGACGACGCGCGACTACATCGAGGAAAAATGCCTGGTTGAAGGGCGTCTTGTCCGCCTGGTCGACATGGCGGGCGTCAGGGATACCACGGACGCCATCGAACAACTTGGTGTCACTAAGGCCCTCGAGCTGGCCAGTCGCGCTGACTTGATCTTGCTGGCAAATGAAGCCGGAAAACCTGTTCCGCCACACGCCGGGATCACACCGGAGATCCGTGCGCGTAGCCTTCAGATCTGGACAAAAGCCGACCTGGCGCCATCTTTCAAGCCTAAGGCGGGCGAGTGCGCTGTCTCCAGCGTGACGGGTGAGGGGATTGAAGCGCTTCGAAAGCGCCTTGCCAGTGAAGTGGACAAGCACACGGTACGACTGGATCAGGAACCTGCATGGCTCACCAACGCAAGGCATGCGGATTGTGTGGATACTGCACTCGGCCGCCTTGGCAAAATCATGTCACAGATTGCCGGCACCAAAGGGGATCAAGACGAACTACTTGCGTTTGAGCTTCGTGAAGCTGCGACAGCGCTGGGGCTTCTCGTCGGCGAAATTTATGCCGACGACGTGCTGGATGTGGTGTTCAGCTCATTTTGCATAGGGAAATGATGATTCTGGCATCCACCGAGGCAATGGATCAACCAATGATCGTTCAAAGCGTGCTGTAAATATGCCGCTGCCAGCGGCGGAAATACTGCAAATCCTGCGGCCAGCCACGGCTTCGTTGACGTGTAACCGTCTTGTTCTTCCATCGAGCGAATGAGCCGCGCCAGTTCCCACGTGACAACAAAGTGGCCACCCGGAATCCAGGCCAACCAAGGTCGCTCCACGTGACGATGAACCAAGGTATCGTGATCGATGTGCCAGACGACCTCGCGCAGGCAAGTCAGCAGCCAGGCCGTGTAATAAACCCCGAAGGTCATCACCACCGTGGCTGCAGCCAGGACGGGGTTGCGCAAGTCGCCTAGCCGGGCGTTTGCCCGCTGGGATAACCAGACGTGACGGGGATTCATCGGAGCAGTCTGAGCCGCCTGCTCAACACGCGGTGATATGGCATCGGCTGCGTCCCTTGCGACAGGGATGATGGCAGGCACCTCAACAAGGGCCGTGACCGGGTCCGTCGTCACCGCAACGGGCGCTGCCAAAGCAGAAAGGCTGACTCCGGTCGCCGCCAAAGCGCTCATGAGGTCGAATTCAGGATCGGATGAGGGAGCGGCCACGGGCTCAGGATTGGCGACTTCTACCGGCAATGCCCGCAAGAATCGGGAAGCTTTCCATAGTCCGGCAAAGTCTTCCTCGTCGTACCACTGCGCAAAACCACGCCGGGCAACACTTCGAGCCGATGGCGCCGGATGAGCGAAGACGTCTTCCGCGGCAAGCGGTCCCTGGACCTGCCCATCTCCATTGCAAACATACCAGTCGTGGCACCAATCCTCGGGCCATGCCGTAACGAGCGCGGCGGCCGTGGAAGATCCAGAGTTTTCTGCTGCCATCGAGGTCATGATTCTGCCACCAACAAAGGGGGGTCGCGACCAGGTGTGAATCTTTGAGTGATCGCGTACTATGATTGTAGCAGGAACACGGTCACGTCTGGATGCTTTTGACACCGGGAAAACAAGCGTGAAATTTGCACAGGCCGTGTTGCGGGATCGAACAAATGATGATTCACGGGAAATTGTAGAAAAGACCAAAAACGTTTTTCAGGCCCGACGGCCCGGATGGTGATTGATGGACGCAGCAGCCTCGCAAAATTTCAAACAACTTTTGGAAATGCGTCAATTTCCTGTCACTTGGCCTGGGCACTACCTGGCCAGCGGCTGGCATCACTCCGGCAAGATGGAGGACACCGGCCAAAGGCGCCACTCGGTCAATCCAAACACCGGCGAAGAGCTGGTCGCCACGACCACCGAGCGCGAGGCGAAATCGACTCTCGACAAGGCAATCGAACAAGCAGAACACGCCCGCCTGGTTCTGAGGACGTTGCCCGTCGAAGCGCGCATGGACGAACTCAGGATGGTTCGCCGCGCACTCGGCGATTTCGCCAGGGAGCTCATGCTTGCACTACGGTTGGAATCTGGAATGACGCCGGCAGAAGCCGATATGGATCTGGCGGCCGCATCGCGCCATCTGGACTACGTCCTGGAAAATTTTTCGGCCATTGAAGAAGCCCTGCTGGCACCCGCTCGCCTTGGCTTTGCCAGTCCTGGCAGGAAACAGGATTTCGTGCTGCTTCCAGTCGGAACGACCCTTGGCTATATGCCTTTTTCCAATCCACTTTCGACTTTTGCGACGCACGTCAGTGCGTCCCTCCTGGCTGGTTGCCCGTTGATCACAATGCCAAGCCCGCACTGCTCCCTGGTCGGGATTCTGCTCGGACATATGGTGTCGGAGCTGTCTTTGACCCGCGGCGCACTGCAGATTGTCTTTGGCAACTTTGAAGTGCTGCGCCACGGCCTCAACAACCGGCAAGTGGCCGCCGTGCTGTTCAACGGATCCCGCGAGCATTGTCAAAGGCTGCGCGCGGAAAGCCGGGCCGTCATCGAACGCCAGCTTGTCCTGCAATCGGGCGGGAAAAACGCAGTGATCGTGCACGAGACCGCAGACTTGATGGAGGCCGTCCGCATCACCATGGCCGGAGCAATGCGCGGCGCGGGACAACTGTGTACCTCAACCAGCCGCGTCTTTGTGCACCGCTCAGTGAGCGAAGCTTTCTGTGGAGCCCTGGAAACTGCCGCAGCTCACCTTGTGATTGGAAGGACTGACTTGCCGGGACAGGACGACGCCGGCGGGCGGGACCTGCTGGCCGGACGCGGCATGCCACACATGGGCCCCCTGTATGCCGGCAAGGCTGTCGACAAGTTCCTTCGCTTTCAGACCATGGCAAGGCGGGAAGAAAAACGCTCGCTGGTCGTCGGAAAGAAACTGCCGGAATTGCGCAGCGGGCACTTCGTGACCCCAGGGATCCACCTGCTCAAGCAATTCGATCCATCGAGCGCCTACCAGGCAAATGTCATCTTTGGACCCGACATTGCGATCTATGAATACACGGACCTCGACCAGACGATCGAAGCGGTCAATTCCACGGACGCTGCGTTTGCTGTGGCGTTTGCCGGCGATCCGGAAGTGATCCGCAACTGGCGTCACCACGTCCTGGCACCAAATGTGATCATGAACGGACCAACCACAGAGCACGAAGTACAGCTACCGCTTGCCGGGCGCCTGCAAAGCGGGCATCACCGGTTTCATGGAGCTGCCCTTGCGCTTTACTTGAGCTATCCCCAGGTGATCCACAGCCACGGCACGGGGATCGACGAATATCTAGCTTCGTGGCGGAAAACCATCTGATCCCTTGGCCGCAGCCGTTTGTCCCTGTAAAAAGACACATCGGGCATTTTCTCAACCACGGGGAGCCACGAAGTGTCACAAGATGTTGCCAGATCCGCCATGGAAAGGGCCCGCTACTGGGCGACCGCCAAGGCTTTCGACGATGCCACCCGCGCAGAAGTCCAACAACTTCTCGACCGCGGCGACGAACAGGAAATCATCAACCGATTCTACCGCGACCTTGAATTCGGCACCGGCGGGATGCGAGGCATTCTGGGACCTGGCAGTTGCCGGATGAACCTCTACAATGTCCGCAAGGCCACCACAGCCATTGCCAACTACCTGATCGACTTTCACGGCCGCGGCAAGAAATTGTCGGTAGCAATTGCTTATGACTCCCGAAATCGCTCGCAGGAGTTTGCGCGTGCCGCCGCCGAAGTGCTTGCCGCGAAAGGCATCACCGCCTTGATCACCAAGGAGCTGCGGCCTACCCCCATGCTCTCCTTCATGACGCGACACTTTCAATGCGCAGCCGGCATCTGCATCACGGCCAGCCACAATCCGCCCGAATACAACGGTTACAAGGTGTATTGGCAAACGGGTGGCCAGCTGGTGCCACCGCACGATCAGGAAATCGTCCGGCGCTACAGTGAAATCCAGGGTTACGAATCGCTGGAACACATGCCCTACGAAGACGCAAAAAAAGCCGGCTTGATCCGGGAAATTGGCGGCGAGCTGGACGAGGTTTACTTTTCCAAGATCCAAAGCTTGATGCTACACGGCAAGGATCTGCCAGGGACTGTGAAGTCCGCCTTTAAGATTGTTTACACGCCACTCCACGGGACTGGATTTTTTCCGGTGACGGAATGCCTGAAGCGCTTTGGTTTCACGAACGTCCTGATTCCGCCGGAGCAAAAAGCCCCGGATGGACGCTTTCCAACGGTGAAATATCCAAACCCGGAAGAGCCGGAAGCCCTCGCCATGGCGATCAAGCTGGCACGCGACACGGACGCTGACTTGGTTCTTGGGACGGATCCTGACACGGACCGCATCGGCATCGTCGTCCGTGAGGGGACTGAATATGTCATCTTCAACGGGAACCAAATTGGCTGCCTGTTGACCGAGTTTGTTCTGGAAGGGTTGACCGCTGCTGGCCGGATGCCAAAGGATCCGCTGGTCATCAAAACCATCGTGACGACCGACATGCAGGCCGACATCGCACACCACTATGGAGCGGCCTGTGAGGAAACCCTGACTGGCTTCAAGTGGATCTGTGACCGGATTGAGGCCTATGCCACCGGCGCCCTCACCCCCAAAAAGACTTACGTTTGCGGCGGCGAAGAAAGCTACGGATTCCTGATGGACCACTTCGTTCGCGACAAGGACGCCGTGGCTGCCTGCTGCATCGCAGCCGAGATGGTCGCCTGGTACAAGCACCAGGGCCTGACCATGTCCCAGGTTCTTGACCGCCTGTTCCTGCGCCACGGGCTTTATCAGGAAGGACTGCATACCATCACGCTGCCCGGGCAATCAGGCGAAGCGCGTATCAAACAAATGATGAACGGACTGCGCAAAGCACCCCCATCAACTTTGGCTGGCAAGAAAGTAAAGATCATCCGGGATTATGAGTTCGGGCGGGTACTTGCCTGCACCCCCAAGGGGCCGGAATTGGTGGGGAATATCACGCTTCCCAAGTCGGACGTGCTACAATTTGAGCTGGACGACGGGTCCAAGGTCAGTGTCCGCCCTTCCGGCACTGAACCCAAGATCAAGTTTTATGTCAGCGTCCGGGACGGCAGAGCCAAAGGGGCGAGCCTGGCGGAACTTCCGGCCTTGAAAAAAGAGGCGCTTGGAAGGGTCGAAGAGATCAAGCAGACGTTTGTGGATCTCGCCAGCAAGCAGTAAGCAAGTCCAGTTCCGGGATGACCGGCAATGTGGAGTCGTTGTGATGAAAAATTTCTGCTCCCGAGTTGTCCTTGCGGCAGGCGTTGGCCTGATCACATGGTCAGCTGGCATGACGACTGCGGTCTTTGCTCAGACCAGCGGCCAATACCAGCGTGCGAGCGACGGCGCTGAAGTCGTCATGCGCAAAATGTATCCCAAGAAAGGCCGGTTCGAGCTGGAAGCGACTGGCGGCATGATCCTGAACCAGTCCTATCTGAACACATTCCTTTTTGGCGGAGGCGCCAACTACTTCTGGTCCGAGACGTGGGGGCTTGGTGCAGAGGTCATGATCGCATCCAATTCGGACAAGGACGAGCGTACTTGCCTGGAAAATTTCTATAACGACCCTGAGGACGTCGTCGGCCCTGAATGTGGGTCTGCCGACAACCTGAGTGGCCGCGCCAACTATGGGCCGGCCTACGTGCCGATCCGACAAACCAACATGATCCTCGGTGCACACGGAATCTGGAATCCAGTTTATGGCAAACAGATTATCCTCTTGCGCGCGGTTACCCACTTTGACCTGTACATGCTGGTTGGTGGTGGCCTTGCGTTCTCGACCTTCTGGCCGCAGCAGTTGAACTTGAAAGGCACCACGCGGAGCGCCCGCGGCACTTTCAATGCGGATCAGAATGCCACCTCCGGCAATCCAGGTGCCACGCCCGGCGAGAGCGATCTTTACGGAACCAATGGCCGTCCTGACCCTGAGTCGACGACCAACATCCAGGGCACCGCTGCCGTTGGACAAAAAATCCACTTCACAAAAAACTTTCACGCCCGGATCGAGCTCAGAAATTATCTTTTGCTGGGAACAAAGTCGGGTTTTGACAACTTCTTCGCGCTTACCGGCGGTGTTGGTTTCCGCTTCTGACTCCGTCAGGCGCCTGTGCGTTGCTTGATGATGGCGAAAACCTTTTCCAGGTCTTTTGGTGTGATGCCGATTTTGAGCAGGCCGCCGACGTCTATGACGATGGCTTCCTGTTTGAAGGGTCGCATCAAGTCGCGATGAAACCAGATCCTCTGCAAGTCCATGCCCCAAATCCGCCACTTGCCGGAAAGCAGGCCCAGATTTTTGCGTCGTGCAGAGCGGATTTCCGTCCAGGCGATCTTGCGCGCCCGGCGGGACGGAAAATAAAAATTGCGGACCAGAATTCCATCTGATCCGCAAGCAACGAGCGAGTCGTCATAGATCCATTTTGAACTGCTTTTCACGCCCTGAATCCCGTTTAGAAGGGGATGTCATCCAAGGTCGGGTCATACGCGCCGCCAGCATTGGGCTGGCTGCCGCTGATTTCACCGGATCCCGGGCCGCTGGTGGACGGGGCTGTTCCCATCTCGCCGCGCTCACGGGACTGCGATCCCCCGGCTCCGCCAAGGAATTGCACATTCTGCGCCACGATTTCCGTTGTGTAGCGCTTCTGACCGGTCTTGTCTTCCCACGAACGGGTCTGAAGCTTGCCCTCGACAAACACCGTCCGTCCCTTGGCCAGGTATTTCGCACAGTTTTCAGCTTGCTTGTTCCAAACTACGACACGGTGCCACTCTGTCTGTTCCTGACGCTGGCCGTCGGCGCCCGTACGGTAGTCAGTGGTCGCCACGTTCAAAGTTGCGACGGCAACCTGGTTGGCGGTGTAACGGAGCTCGGGGTCTTGGCCGAGGTTACCGATGATCAGAACACGGTTCAGGGATGCCATGGTTGGAACTCCTTCAAGTGCAGCGCCAGCCGATTACAGGGCCGGCAAGCTTTCGACTTCTTGGGATAGCCGCAAAGCTTTGTCCCCGTCAAAAGCTAAATTTGGGTTTGCTGAAAATGCCATGCCATGACATCTTCGCTCCATGAAACCTCGACTTACGGATACTGCCAGAAGCCGCTTGAAAATCAGCATGTTCGTTGCAGGTTGCGCTGGTGTAATGGCGGCCCTCACAGCGACCAGCGGATGTCAGCGCGACGAAAGATTCCCCGCACTGGGCGACCGGATCGCCAGCCCGGTGGCGATTGTCACCGGTCCAGACGAGCAACACTTCTACGTTTTGAACGCCGATTTTGACCGGACTTACAACGCCGGTTCCATCGTGGTCATCGACGCCGATGGCAACAAAAAAGCAGTCGTGCCAGTTCCGCGCCTTGGCCGAACGCTCTCCGTCTCGGGGACGAGCCTGCTCGTGACCTTCGACTCCGACGGGACAAGCAGCGGTCCACAAGCGATCCTGTTTGACCTTTCAGACGCCGCAAATCCCGTTGAAGTGAAGCGCATCGACATGCCTTGCAACCCGCTCAACGTCGTAATGCGTGACGGCTACAAATACTTTGCCGTTGCCTGCGAGGCCAATGGCGACACGGGTAGTCTGGCCATTGGGATACTTGACGGGGCCAACACAGTGATCAACCTGGTCCGCTCTTACGGCACCGCGCGCAGGGCCATGCACATCGACGTGACCAACGAGCTTTTGTTCGCATTCCCAACCGACTTCGGCTTGCAAACGTGGATGGACCTCGACATGGACGACGCGGTCAGCTACGGAACCGACGGATCCCAAACCGCACAACCCAATGAAATCCCGGACGAATACGAAAAAACGCGCAGGGCCCGCTCCAACACTGGGCAGCGCCGGATTTTCCAATTCGTCGTTTACGATCTGAAGGCAGAAGCGCAGGCCAGCCCAGAGGCTTTCCCCTTCCGGCCAGTGTCCGACAAACAGGTCGAGAGTGAATTCCGCTGGATCTACTTCAACCCCCAGGGCTTTGGCGGGCTACCCGATTCCGACGCTGGCCTGACGTCAACCACTGCAACCAGGCGTTACTACAGAACAAACTTCTTCAGTGCCGCGCACGATCCTGAAGACGGTGCCGCCTTTTACCTTTCTCATCGCGGGCACGTCGACGCCGCCACAGGCATCGGCTCGCCACACGCCAACGACGTTTTGCGAGTAAGCCTGACGGGCGATCCGCGCCCAGCAGCTGACGGAACAGTCCCCAAAACTTCGACCTACCTTGGCTTTGAGCGGGTTTACGGAAGGGGCAACGAAGACCACGCCCAGGGGCTGCATTATCCGGGTGATATCGCAGTTCGCCGGGTCGCCGGCCAGAAGATGCTTTTCGTAAATCATTTCAGGGATTTGGTGAACTGGACGCGTTCCCAGGTCTATTTTGCTGTGGCGGCAAAGACCCTTGGCAATGACTACTGGCACAGCGAAAAAGGCAGCGCCGACCCCTACGAATCCTACTACCAGATGGCCGTCACGAAGACCGGTCGCATGGCCGCGTGTTCCTTCTACGGCAGCAAGGTTATTCTGTTTGATGTTCTGCCCGGTGCTGCTATAAATGAGCGATTGAGCATCCAATAAACGCTTGTGGCAGTGACCTATGCACCTAAAACGAATCACCGTTCAGGGCTTCAAGTCCTTTGCTGACAAAATCAGCCTGACCTTTGACCGGGGCATCACTGGTGTCGTCGGTCCCAACGGTTCGGGCAAAAGCAACATCATCGACGCTGTCCGCTGGGTGATGGGCGAACAAAACGCCAAGAACCTTCGTGGTGAAAAGGCAACGGACATCATTTTTGCGGGTTCAGAACGCCGCAAGACCATGTCCATGGCAGAGGTTTCGCTGACCTTTGACAACACCGAAGGTGCCAGCATCTGTCCGCCAGAATACCGGCACGAACCTGAAATCACCCTGACGCGCCGCCTCTACGCGGACGGCCAGCGGGAATACTTGATCAACCGTAAACCCTGTCGTTTAAAAGACATCGTCGGCTTTTTCGCGATGACCGGCCTTGGTGGGCGCAGCTACTCAATGATCCAGCAGGGTCAAGTCGACCGGATTCTTAACGCAAAGCCGGAAGACGTCCGCGAAATCCTGGAAGAAGCGGCCGGTACGCTGCTCTACAAGCAGCGCAAGATCGAAGCGCAAAAGCGCCTGGAAGCCACCAACCTGAACCTTTCGCGCGTGACCGACATCCTGGCTGAAATTGAGCGTCAGAAGACCAGCCTCGAGGAACAAGTCGAAAAAGCCCAGAAGTGGCAGGAAATGAGCACAAGGCTGCGGGAAGAAGAACTTCTCCTGTTCGCCCACAACTTCAAGCTGTTCAAAGACAAGCTCGACGAAGCCCAGGCAGCCCTTGCCGAGCAGACGACCAAGGAAGCGGAATTCCTGGCTGCGGTTTCACAGTACGAGGCCCGTTACGAGGAACTCCAGCAGATGCTGGCCGAAGCAGACCCTGAGCTGGCTGCCGTGGTCGAGCAGATCTCGTCTGTCCGCGAGGAGATTGCCCGCGCAGAATCTTCTGTCAGCAATGCACAGACCCGCATGGACACCGGTGCAAACCGCCTGCGCGACATCGGTCGCGAGATCCAGGAAGACGCCGCCAACCTGGCCGTGATTGAGGCCCAGGTCGAAGGGGCGACTGTGGAACTTTCCACGGCTGAAAAGCTGGCGACGGAACTTCGCCGGCAACTTGAAGACTTCCAGAATGAAGTCGACGCGGTCGATGAATCTGCCCAGGTCTTCCGCGCGAAGATCGAAGAGGGTGAAGACGAGATCCGCAACCTGACCCGCCTGATCGACACGAACAAAGTGCGTACCGAATCGACCCAGCGCGAGATTGCGCGGGTCGAGAAATTGATCGAAGGCGAAAACACGCGGCGACAGAGCCTTAGAGAAGACGTCGCCCAGGCCCTTGCGATCGTCGAGTCGGCTCAAGGCAAGGCTGCCGGGCAGCAAGAAGGCCTGGACGTCGAAATCCGTGAAAAGCACTCGCGTGAAGCTGCGGTTGCTGCGCGTTACGCGCAAATGAAAGAAGCCAACACAACCCGCGACACACTGCGCGAGAAGTACCACGAGTCCCGTGCGCGCCTTGCGTCCTTGCAGGAACTTGATGAGCAGGGGGCGACAGACGCCTCTGCTTCACTCAACAAGCTTTACGAAACCGGCACTGTCGACCGCGCCAACGTCCCGGGGCTTTTTGCTGAGCAAATTGCCTGGAACAGTAACTCCCAGGAACTGCCGAAGCCTGCAACGCAGGCCTTTGAACGCTGGGCGGAGCGCATCGTCATCACCGGTGTCGATGGCCTGAACCAGGTCGTACGCGCAGCGTCCAAGGCGGAGGTGACTCCACTGCCCGTGACCTTGCTGGCGCGTTCCGTCACGCTCAAGTCAAACAGCCAGTTCGCCAGCCAGGTCGCATCCTGGGCATCTGCTTATGATGCCGTCCCGATGGGTGAGTTCCTACGGATTGACTCCAAACCTCATGCCAGCGGTGAAGCGAAGAGCGGGCTCGAGGCGCTTCTCTCCCGTCTTTACTTCGTCCCGGCACTGGCCATGGACCAGGCTACGCTTGGAGAGATGCCAGCCGGCCTGATCGCCTTTACGGCACAAGGGCTTTGCATAACCGGTGAAGACGACTTCCTGGTGAGTGGCAAGGGCGGAGCCAGCGTCTTGAGCCGCAAGTCTGAACAAGAATCGCTGGCCAAGGCGCTGAAGCAAATCGAAGGGGACCTCGCCCGCGCGCAGTCGCTGATCGATGAGCTGGAACTTAAAATCAACGAAGACCGCGCCGTCGTCACAGAAATCGACGGACGCCTTCAGCAACAAAATGCGACTGTTCTGGCGATCATGTCGGAACTCCAGTCCGCGCAGCAGGTTGCAACGCACAAGCAGGAGTTGCTTGCTGCACAAGAGCAAACCATGGCGGAACTGTCCCGGCAGGACGAGCAGTTCAAGTCGGAACTGGCAAATCTGGAGACCTCGCGCACTTCGCTGGAAGAGGAACTGCGCAACGCCGAAATCGAATTGGCAAGCATCCGCGAAGAAGCTTCAGGGCTTGAGGAAAGACGCGAGGAAGTCTTCCGCCAGAACCAGCAGCGCTCTGTCGACCTGGCCAAGTCAGAGGCCCGGGCCAATGCCCTGCGCGAAAGCTTCACCCATGCACGGGCTCAGCAAGAACTTCTGCAAAACAAGCTGAGCCGCCGTTATGAAGAACAGGCCTCCCTGCAAGGGGACATCGACGCAGCTAAAAATCTGCTGGAACACTCTCAAAACAGGATCGAGGGACTGATTGCCCAGCGCGCTGAGCTGGACGAGAAAGTCGCGGAAAAACGCGAAGCTCAAGCCGGCATCCATGAAGAACTGCGAGTGATCGACTCGCGCCTCAAAGAGTGCCGTGACCACCAGGCCAAGGTGCAAAAGAGCCTGTCGGACAAGAACGTCCAGATCGAACGTGCAACCATGGCCATCTCGAGCGTGACGGCCCAGGCCCAGGAGAAATACCAGCTCGACATCGCAACCTACGAATTCACCTTTGACCCTGAATTTGAAGCAGACAAAACTGCGCGCAGCGTCGGCAGCTTGCGTGGTCGCATTGAATCCCTTGGCCCGATCAACATGATGGCCCTGCAGGAGTTCGAAGAGCTGACCACACGCGAGAACTTCATCCGCACGCAACAGGATGAGATCAACTCCAGCATCATGCTTCTCAATGAGGCCATTGGAGAGATCGAAGTTTCCTCGAAAGACAAGTTCCTGGCGACGTTCCACATCATCAACCGCGAATTTGGCCAGCTGTTCCCGATCCTTTTCCCGAACGGGGAAGGGCACCTGGAACTGACCAACCCGGAAGATCCGCTTGGTGGTGGCGTCGAGATAATGGTCCGCCTGCCTGGCAAAAAGCAGCAGAGCATGAACCTGTTCTCGGGTGGAGAAAAAGCCCTGACGGCGATCTCACTGATCTTTGCATTGCTTAAGACCAAGCCGACACCGTTCTGCTTCCTTGACGAAGTTGATGCGCCGCTCGACGAAGCCAACGTCGGCCGCTACAACCGTGTCCTCGATGCGCTTTCGGACCAGTTCCAGTTCATCATCATTACCCACAACCGCCGCACGATGGAGGTCCTTGACACCCTCTACGGCGTGACGATGCAAGAGCCAGGCGTCTCCAGCATCGTTGGCGTGGACATGAAGAAGGACTTGCCACCTCACTTGCGCAAGGCGTTCAAGGAAGAGGGTTCAAAGGAGGCCGTCAAGCCGGCTGCTTCGGCGGCTCCGACGACGAGGATCTCTGGCGCCACGGCAGTGGACGAGGGCGAATCCAGACCAGCTTTGTCGACGGAACCTGTGGAACTTGCCCCGGACTTTGACACGGACATCCCCGTGCCGGTCGAGGCACTGCAGGGCAAACTTGAATAAAAAGCATTGCTAATCATTTCGCTCGCGCAATGATCTTTGCGTCATGGACGTAGGGAACGTTAACAGTCAGCGTCAACGTCTCCATGGAAACGTCATAGGTGTATTGATCCGGGCCAAGGACAGATTCTTTTCCGTCGGCAGCTATCAGGAGCTGGTATTCGTCGGTTATATACTTGGCAGGGACCTGATGGGAGCGGAACAGCTTCTTTGACGCAAACCCCTGCAACCACGCCAAACCCTTTGAATAGTCGGCCTCACACACTGAGGACCTGAAATCCGCTGCGCTGGCGAGTACACTCACCCTGGCCTGGTTATCCCGAGGAATTCGTTGCATGGTCGGGTGGCTGTATTAGAAAACGAGTACACTACAATCCAATCACCGGATGTGCAAAAACCAGATCTATTGGCATCGCGCTTCAATCATACAACCGTCCTCGTCTGGGGAAACCGAATTAATGAGGCAGCGGCGATCGCTGATCGCAATCTCATCGTCCACTTTGTAGGCGCCACAACCGCCCGGGACCACCAAATACTGAATCGAAGCGTAGGGCGTCGGACCCTCCAGCGTTAAAGGGCACCGGATGATACCGACGGTCCACTCAGTCTGCTGCGTTCCCGGTGGTGAAAGGCGCTGACAATTTGAACCATGAGATTGTCCCAAAAGAAAACGATTGGCATTGTAATAGCAACATGTCTCGGTTGTACCGTCGGTTTCTGGAACTGGTTCCCCTGGGTCGCAAAACCCGTTGACTGCGTTGATATTGTACTGATCTCGGGGGTAGATCGTACTCAGTAACCCACAATCGCGCGGATTCTCGACAGGCAACGATAACTCAATTCTCATGGAGCCCTTTAAGCGGACACAGCAATACATATTTTCTGGCGGACCATCTGACGTTGGCTCTGGCGTACCTTGCTCAAGCAGGGACAACCGGGAATTCTCGCCCGTAGGATATTCGTTGACCTTCGTCCGTCGATCCAATGCCTCATCCACTGTGCAACCATATATCAAACAGACACCCATAGTCCCGATCGCAAATCGGCTAACGAATCTAGAAATGGTCACTTAACACCTCCAGAATAACCGAAATATTCAAATGCCACCCGACGCGGATAACTAAGCCTAGGTCAGAAGCGCGACCATGCATCATGATTGCATGTTACCTGTCGACCCAACAGCTCTGGGACCAAAAGTCATCCAAACACGGCAGAGTCCTTTTCAATCTCCAATCGTCTGAAGGGGACCACTAACTGGGTCAGCTGTCGAAAAGTCAGACGCCAATCCACGCGTATCCGTAAAATTGCAAGCTGGCGAGGGAAGGTTGGGCGCGGTTGAACCAAGCAAGTGGCATTCCAGCGTCTGGTGACAATGCCCATTAGTAAAAATTTGAAACATCACCTTACAGCTCTCTCTCTGGCCCGTCTCGGTGCATCTTTCAAAAATTTGATACAATCTCTCTCGGCACGGGCCGAGATAAGACGTCGGCCCTGACGCAAAACCAAGGTCCACGATCGACGCAAGTAACGTACATAGAACAAATGCAAAAACCACGAATCTCACCACGTTTGCCCTCCCTCGCGTCGTTAAAACAATAATCTCGGGCTGACCGTACGGTTACTGGGACCCCAGAGTCCAAAACGTCTTTCCACTCTGACGTCAGCGGTCGGCAAAGCAAAAAACTTAATAAGGCTTTTTCAGTGACACTAAATCTCGCGCCATTCCCGGATGTTATCGTGTTCGCCCATTACACTTTATCAAGTGTAGTACGGTCTCCTGTTTGCTGAGGTTTACACGCGGGTGCCATCGACCTGGTGGTTGAGCGCTATTTAGTCGCCCGGGATTTGTAGGAAATTGAAGCGCGGTTTGGATTCTATGGAACCCACCCTACGCCCCCGCCAATTTCGTTGGCCCATCCGTTACGCACCGGTATTTCGGGCTTCCCTAGCTATCCAACACCGCCATCATTCGACCAATCCCTGAGCGTCCCCATTTTTTAGTAAACACTCGGTGTCTCCATGCTTAATTGATTCTCGACATACGGCGATCACCTAGCTCCTCACACATCAAAATCCCAGAAGCCGTACCCCCCGTATTGTCTCATCGGACCATTGCACAGGGTTCACTCTTCTCTGGAGCTATCTAAGATCGATGAATTTTTGATGAATCCAGAAAATATTATCAGATTCCCTAAAGTTGGCATGGACTCATACCGAATGATTGACCGGATAACAAACGAAGAGGCCTCAAAGAGCAATTGAATGGAAAATTTTTGGTTGAGACCGAGAGCAAGGGTTTCGCAGAAACGGAGGGTCAAGTTATGACTCAAAAAATCCGACTGCTCGTCGCGTTGCTTGTCATCTCTGCGTGCGATGCAGATTCAGGGATGACCGGACGCAGCGCCCAGCCGTCTAGGGTAACAGGGAATCCAACAACGGGTGCTCTTTGGATTGTTGACGGCGAGGAAATCAAAACCGTGGACGATGGCGTTGGGGCTTTGATCAAATTTTATGACCCAGCCCCCCAGCCACTAAACACCATGCCGCCCCGAAATCAGCCTATGACGCCGCCAAATAAGTCCATTCTGACCGTCTGCTCGTCTTCGGAAATTCCCGGGAGAATTAAAGAAAATGGACGCTGCCTTTTGACAGCAGCCCATTGCGTCCAGGAGGAGTGGGGAACTCTCACAAGAGATTTTTTTTATCGGCAACATTACTACGCCAGGTTCATCGACGGTAAGGGCGACAACCTGGACGAGATTCAAAAGGGTCATGTCAACCGCTCAATCCGAGTCAAGCCTCACCCTTATTACCGCTTGTCCGTGCAGCAAGTCACATCCGAACCTTATTCCAACATGGACCTGGCATTGGTTTGGCAACGTCCGTATGCATGCAAGCTGGAAAAAGGTCGCGATTGGGGACACAAATGTGAAGAGAAGGATCCCAATGCAGTCAAAATTCAATGGCACCCTCTTGTGCTCGCATTTGACCGTACAAAGGAAGGACAATTGCTGGATCATGTCGGCTACGGCAGATCCAGAATAGATGACGATGATTTCAGCACATCAGGCATTAAGAGACGCGGGCAAACAATTTTGAAAGACGTTTATGAATCCGACGTAGGTTTGGGAGCTTTCTATATTTATGGAACAATCGAAGGAAAGTCACAAATAGTCGAGAAAGGCGACAGCGGTAGTCCGATTTTAGTCAATCGGAAAGTTGTTGGTGTAGTAAGTGCGCGACATGAGGCGGGAGAGCGAGGTACCGCCCTCTTTCCGTTTCTCAACCATCAATTCGTAGCAAACGAACGAGTATTCGAGCCGGCAAATCAGAAATGGCATTGGGGTGAAGCGGCTAAATTCTGTCGCCCAAAACCCCTCTTATCTTTGGATGTTCAGGTCTTTGCAGAGGGTTCAGATTCTGCGCAAGTCGTAACCGATTTCAATCGCGGCAACATCGACGTCGAAATTATCGACCCTGTTGAGGAATACGAGAAACGTGCCGGCACCTGTGACAAGACCGAGGAGCCAACACAACTATGTTTAGTCGATTCTGTCGTTGAGGAAATCACACTAAAAGCAAAGCCGAAGAATAACTTCCGCTTCATACGGTGGGTATCCAGAATCCCCGGCGCAGAATTATGCCCCTGTGGGAATAGCACATCGACCGAGTGTCGAATCAACACCAACAACATCTCATGGAGGCAAGAGAACGAAGGGATTCAGTGCGCTGCACAGTTTGATATTGCATCTAGTCCACCGGGATCATGCGATATCCCGTCGCTTTCTGGCACGAGATGCGGTCTCCAAGACTGACATCTCGTTTTTTGACCTTTGCGTTATAAACGGGATTGTAGAATTAACGAAGCACCTTGAGACCAGCTCGCGGCAATCTTCCAGGATCATGAAGGGAGAAGCTAACGGGACTTTAACAAAACTCCCTGAGGTTGCTATCATTGTAGTTAAGAGGCCGAGAGTTGTCTTTGAGGAGTTTAACCCTAAGAACAAGGTGAAAACTCGGTAGCAGTCGCCAGAGGCGGCGATTAAGTTTATATAAATCAAAAAACCAAAAATTTTCCTTCGCCATTCCCGGATATTCGCCGTCACTCCAAGACGAGATGCGTCATCGTCTCCCGCGGCCGATTGCAGAAAATCAAAGCGCGGCTTGGGTTCTAACGCACCGGTATTTCGGGCTTCCCCAGCTATCCAACACCGCCATCATTCGACCAATCCCTGAGCGTCCCCATTTTTCGTAAACACTGCCTCACCGGCACCATTTTTCAGAGCGCATACCGCCACCAATTGAGCAGAGAAATATTCCCAGCCTGGCGACGGCGTCTGATCCGTGCTGGCATCGACTGCAGGATCAGCGTCAAGCCCCATCAACATGGGCTTATAGTAAGACGAGGCGCATGCGGGGGATCACTGGCAAGTCCGACGTGACGCAGGTAGCGCCGCGCCTCATTCAGGTGGCAGATTGCCGCTACGACGCACAGTTCTCCGCCGCAAGTGCAGCGGGTGATGTCGATGTTAAAAACACGGGATAAAAGCCCTGATTCGCAAATCGCTATTGCGGCTATTGGGCCTATTGAAAAGAAAAAAAAATTTCCCTGTGACATCCATCACGAATTGAATTCCAAGAGATGAATTTGGTTGATCTGGCGTAGCTAATCCAATATCAATCGCGCGCTTTCTTAATTAAAAAAACGTCATAAAAGGATCCGATGATGAAAGCTTTCCTACGCATCCTCTCTTGTTTTGCTGTCTCCGTTAGCGTTCTAGCCTGCGGTGAAATCCGGCCCGTGGCGACCTTGTCTGAAAGCAGCGCCATCGGAGCAAGTGCCGGCGAATTGGCCCAGAAATTGGAAGCTATCATGGAGGGGACCCTTTACTACAGTGAGGCCGACTATCCATGGACGGCTTTCCATTCTAGGGTCGCTGTCTCGAAACTTTATGGCGAAAATGAGTTGCGCCTTGCTCTTCGCGTACCAGCAGGCGCACCGATTCGAGTTTACTCAGCAAACGATACTCGTGAAATCTGGCAATCCCTGCGAGAAGATAATTCCAGCGATCCGCAAGCCGCGACCCGTTATGGAAAACTGCACTCTGTAATGCATGAAAACCTGCAGGATGTCCGTTTTATAAAAATCGGAAAGGGAGACAGCGGCGCACTGGATTTTTTCGTCGTGGGACGCGACGCGCGCGGATTCCTGATCGGGGTGAAAACCATCAAAGTTGAGACCTGATCCTAGTTTCCTAGAATCTTTGCCTAAGGCTGCCAGTTGATCCTGGCGGCCTTTTCGCTATCATCGGACGAAATTCGATGTTGCCGCCTCACAGAGAAATGCCAACAGTCGTACCTACCTCATGGCCGAGTGGATAAAGGCCACGCACAAGAGTGAAAAAGGCACCATGACCGAATCCACTTTGGAGCGGTCGCCTTTCCGAATAAACCCATTTAGTTCGGGTTGTTAACCTCGTGCACGCCCTGTTTCTAGGCAAATCATTCTCGCCCTAATATTCGGTCAAACCATCGAAATCACAGCTAAAGGCGCCATGAAGCAGCCTGGTACACGAGCTGCATCCACAGGCCAATAGTGCGAATTGACTTATCGAAGGAGAAACAAAGTCATGAAAAAAATTGTTTTTGTTTTGGGCACATTAGCTGTGGCTGCATGCGGGACAAATCTAGATCAAAGCAATTTGGCGACCCAGCGTGACACAAAATCGCAAGCCAAGAAGGAAAAAATTGCAAAAATTCCGGGGCTTGTTGGCCAAGATCGACAAGGCCGGCTGGAATTCTACGGGATCGATCGTAAGGAGCAAACCATCGCGATACGCGTACCGGTAGTCGACGGATTTTTCACCCAAACTGACATCAAAAAAATGATGGATTGCAGTGTTAAAAGGCAAACGCACGCCATCACAGTCGAAGTTCACAAGAGCACGCAAACTGGCGTACCCACTGGCATCCCAGGGGTGACGATCGAAACTCACATGCCGAAATACAAAAATATTCGCTGTGAAAAAATGCCAGGTTTTCTCGCTGAATGGCGACTGGTAGTCAACGGCCGATAAAATTGCTCGCACGACAATTGAACTGAAACAAATAATCCAAATTTTTTTAGAGGAGAGATTTATGCGTAGTTTTCTGGTAACAGCGATGATGGTTTCCGCGGGCGGATTTATAGCATGTAAAAGCGGTTCTCAAGGGGATCTTTCCTTTTCTGCCAATGCGGCAGACGCTTTGAAATGCAGAGCCCAAATTGAAACTGTACAAGACATCCACCTTGATAACCGAGGTAAAACCCTGCAATTGGAACCGCAGGGTGGCGAACCCTTGCTGTACGCAGCGAACGACGCGGGCATTTCATATAATGCGTCGGTCGACGACGAAGCAGGCGTGATTGATTTCCAGATTTTCGACAAGACACCCAAGACGGGATTCAAAGCTACATCCAAAGGATTCGTTCCAGACGGCAAGTACCGGCGTAACAGCAGCAAGCTGGAAGTTACAAACTCCAAGGGCCGTTTCACGATTTATTGCGAGTAGCAGTCGCTCGTCAGGGCAGGCACCAAACAGTGCCTGACCCTGGCACAGTGAAAGCCTTGACGCGCGTCGCACCAGGCCAATACCTGCGAATGATATCTTCATCTGCGGATGCCCCGAAAGAGCGCAATAAAATCGGAGCACCAGAAGCAGCGGTAACATTGATTTATTCAGGGCCTGGCGAGATCATCTGGTCCGTGCTGGCATCTACTGCAGAACCGGCATCAAACTCCATCACCACCGGCTTATAATGAGGCAGGACGCATGCCGGGGATCACTGGCAAGTCCGACGTGATGAAGGTAGCACCGCGCCTCATCCTGTTCACAGATTGCCACTACGGCGCGCAACTCTCCGCCACAGGCGCAGCGAGTGATGTCGACATTAAAGACACGCGAGAGAAGATTCGCCCAGCTCGACCCATTAAGATCGTCTAGACTAGATATCTTTTCAAGAAACTCCAGCGGGATGATAAGCAGGGGGGACGTCCCATCACAGGCGATTGAAGCTTGATCTGCTGCATTTTTTGGATTTTGACGGACCAGTTCCAGTTCATCATCATTACCGACAACCGCCGCACGATGGAGGTCCTTGACACCCTCTACGGCGTGCCGATGCAAGAGCCAGGCGTCTCCAGCATCGTTGGCGTGGACATGAAGAAGGACTTGCCACCCCACTTGCGCAAGGCGTTCAAGGAAGAGGGTTCCAAAGAAGCCGTCAAGCCAGCTGCTTCGGCGGCTCCGACGACGAGGATCTCTGGCGCCACGGAAGTGGACGAGGGCGAATCCAGACCAGCTTTGTCGACGGAACCTGTAGAACTTGCCCCGGACTTTGACACGGACATCCCCGTGCCGGTCGAGGCACTGCAGGGCAAACTTGAATAAAAAGAATTGCTAATCATTTCGCTCGCGCAATGATCTTTGCGTCATGGACGTAGGGAACGTTAACAGTCAGCGTCAACATCTCCATGGAAACGTCATAGGTGTATTGATCCGGGCCAAGGACAGACTCTTTTCCGTCGGCAGCGATCAGGAGCTGGTATTCGCTGGCCACATACTTGGCAGGGACCTGATAGGAGCGAAACAGCTTCTTTGATGCAAACCCCTGCAACCACGCCAAACCCTTTGAATAGTCGGCCTCACACACTGAGGACCTGGAATCCGCTGCGCTGAAAAGGATTTTAGACTCCGCTGATGGATCTACTGCGCATCCAGAGGCATTTCCTGCCCCCGTGTTGCCGATCACCGAGACTGTAAAATTTCCAGGGCCAAAAAGGTTTACGGCCCTCGTTCGCAAGAGTGCTGGTAAATCACCGGCGTTGGTCACGCCATCATAGTTTATGAATCCGCCTTTTTGCTGGCCGTACCATGTGCTGAACCATACTTCGCCACTGAAAATGTCGTCTGGATAGACCTCCTTGAAATAATCGACAACCGATGGATAGGTCTTTCCCTGGTAAATGAACGGCGCTGGATTGATGTTATTCCATTCGACGGGCACCGACGATCCGACCTGGTGCGACCATTGAAGCACCGTGTTGCATGTGTCGTTGTCACTCAAACGATATTTCCCGGATTGAATCTCTGCGGCGTAGGTTTGCCTGAAATACTGCAAGTAATCTGCCCTCTGTTCGGTTGTGCACGCTTCATGGGAATTCATTGGTTTCGATGGATCACAAAGTGAATTGATCTTGCACCGTTTTTGTAGCCTTTGGAGGCTAGGCTGGCGGTCGCAATAGCCGTCATTGACAGTGCTGTCGCATTTTGCCTGATAATTCATGGTCACGACGGTTTGCAAACTCCTGGCAATGGCATTGGTGTTTTGGTAGGCAAGCACGGTTTGCTTGTTGGCGTACGGACAGGGCAGTAACCTGCTTGTCTGGTCCTCATCCGAAATGATCAGGAACGCAACGCGGTCCTTGCTGGCAAAGATTTTATTCGGACCATCGTTATCCAGCATGGCTGCCATGGCGCAAAGAGGCATCTCTTCGGGATTTCCGCGATCTCCCAGGATGATCTCTTGCTTCAGCTTCGACCGCACGGCCGCGAAATCCTGCGCCGACATGTTGTCGGTAAATTTAAGGGTCCCGTCCTGGCTGGTGAATCCGGACTGGTTGATGACGAATTTTGTCATGGCCTCTTCCGGGACGAAATCGAGCTCGTTGGAAGTTGCCGTGATCCAGATGCCACCCTTCCTGACCGTCGGGATGAAGGCAAGGGACGGTTTCAATGTGTCAGAAAGGATCTCGGAATAGTGAAGTCCAGGCCAGGTTGCGAAGGTGTTACCCAGGGGAAGATGCTTCAGGACATAATTGTTCAGGTAATTTGTCCCAAAAAACTTGAAGGTCCGGTTGAAGATTGATGAAGAGTAAAGATAAACGGTCACATTCTTACCGCGGACGCTTTCCATGGCTGAATCAAGGGCCTTCGCCAAGAGCTGTTGCTTCGGCACCATGGACGAAGAGTCGTCAACAATCAGGACCAGCTTCAAGGGCTCTGACGTGTCATCAAAGCGCAAGTTCAGGGCAAA
The DNA here is from genome assembly GCA_041178085.1 of Pseudomonadota bacterium. GTDB lineage: Bacteria > Bdellovibrionota_B > Oligoflexia > Oligoflexales > RGVZ01 > RGVZ01. Next base: position 61,770 of record JBEGVZ010000119.1, read on the forward strand.
ATCTGGCGCCTTCGCCGGGGCAACTTGCGGACGGTCAAGCGGGCGCCCCGTTATCGCGCTTTCGGTCTGTTGGACGATTGCATGATTGTCGGGGCCGTTTGAGTCCGTAATGCCTGAAAACTTAGCGATGCGAGAACAGGCTGTCGTCGCCAGCAGGCTGGCGATCGGAATTAAGAACTCGAATCGCATCCGGAATTTTAGGCTTCCTCTCAGCATGTAACGGAGTATCGGATCCGGGGCGACCGATGCTTACGGGTAATTCGGCTTTACGATTAACCATCCATTATCATTGATGATATTAGACCATCAGAGAGGCTTGTAGGGCTGAAAGAACTGGTTGAGTCCAAGGGACACACCTGATGTCCTGATTTCGTTGCTCCGACCCCAGCCATAATCGATTCGAAACACCAGCCGGTGAACCTTCGGAATGGCAATGCGTACACCAGCACCAGCCGAACGAAAGACGTCTTTTTTCGCGTCAGCAAAATCGTCACCTGCGATGCCGGCGTCCGTGAACAGGACTCCTGCCAGCTTCACAGCGCGTGAAGTAAACACTTCTGAACGCAGTTCGAGGTTGCCGTAGGCGGCAAAGGGGCCCTGACGAATACCGTCTGGAAAACCCCGCACGGAGTCAAAACCGCCTAGATGAAACACGTTGGAAATCGTCGGCGCCCCGGCAGACTGCATGTAAGCATGTGCTGCCATGTTGAACGTCTGCACCGGGCGCAGGAAGGCAAATCCCTCGACTTCCGCATAACGAGAATCACCGGGGTTTTCGACACCCGCCGAACGGGACACGCCCCACTTTAAACTTGCACGGACCCCGTCAAGCAACTGGTCCTCGACTGCCATATTGTCAAACACTGCCGACAGCAGAAGACGGTTCTCAGACGATGCGTCACCTGCCGGTAAATCGATTCCGGTCAAGGGACTGCCTTCGATCGAGGGACGGCCGTCGCGCCTGCTCAAAAACTCAAACCCAGCCTGTAAAATCAGCGGATCCAGCGGACCGGTAATAGAATCAATCAACGAAAAAAGATGCTGGGCGCGGACAAAAGAGCTGTCAAAACCGAGTACCCCCGTTTCGTTTCCTGCTGCGTCATAAAAAGTCCGGCGGCGAAAATCCCGCCATAGCTCAATCCCGGCAGAACTCCTGCCCTGTCCAGCGCGCGGAAGTTTTGCCCAGAGCGTGAATCCCGCCGGCGCACTGCCATATTTTTTGGTTTCCGCACCCAGGGTGACCAGGCGGCCAAGAGCGTGGGTTTCATAAACCCCGGCGACCAGCAGGGGAGTACCGCCGCCGTAAGCGCCACGCACGACCGGGATGGTTGTCCATTTTTCTTCCACGTCGATCACGAGGCGACCGTCCGCTAGACGGACGTCCACGCGCAGGAAAACATCCGTAGTCAGGAGTTTCGTGCGGATACGCTCCAGGTCAGCGTTCGCCAAATCGGCTGGCAAGGCCAATCCAAGATAATGTTTGAGCCAATCCGGATCGGTGCGGGAGATTCCGCGAAATTCAAAATCACGGGCAACTTCCCCGTAGCAGGAACCCTGCGCAAACAAGAACAGGAAAAATGCGCAGGCATAAGGCAGCGCGCTGCGCCAGCAAGAAAGCCAGCTCACAGAAACGGATCCACGTGGGAAAGATAACGGCTTACGTATTCCTTCACGCCCTCTTCAAGGCGCGTAAATGGTTTCGTGTATCCACCCTCTTCACGCAGCCGGCCAAGGTTGGCTTCGGTGAAATACTGATACTGGGCTTTCAAATCCTCTGGCATCTCGATCCACTCAAACTTGGATTCGGGCTTGCCAACCGCAGCAAACACCGCACGGCCAAGATCCGCGAAGGAACGGGCCTCGCCGCTACCAACGTTATAGATACCGGATTTTGCCGCCTCATTGGGGCGCATGAAGTGACTGATGACCTGAACCACGTCCTTGACCCAGACAAAATCGCGGCGCTGTTCGCCGTGGCCAATCCCGTCTTTATAGGACTTGAAAAGCTTTAGGATGCCCCGGTCCCTGACCTGGGGAAAGGCATGAAAGACAACGCTGGCCTGCCCCCCCTTGTGGTACTCCTGTGGGCCATAGACGTTGAAAAACTTAAGTCCCGCCCAAAACGGGGGACGCTCGCGCTGTTTCAAGACCCACTGGTCGAAGAGATGCTTGCTGTAACCGTACGGGTTGATCGGCCGGAGGCGGCTGAGAAGCTGGGGATCGTCCGAGTAGCCGTGCTCCCCCATGCCGTATGTGGCGGCGGATGAAGCGTAGACAAAGGGGATTTTTTCGCGCGCAGCATACTGAAACAACTCCACGGAATAATTGAAGTTATTCCGAATCAGATAGTCGACATCCTTTTCCGTCGTCGTGGAACAGGCCCCCATGTGGACGATTGCCTGAATGGCGGCCGGACGCGTCTTGGTGCCCAGCCAGCTGAGCAGTTCATCCTTGTGAAGGGCGTAAGTGATCTGGCGCTTGGCCAGGTTTCGCCACTTGTGTCCCGTTCCAAATTCGTCGGCTACGACGATGTCCCGCTGGCCCTCCTCGTTCAGATGAGCCACGAAGGCGCTGCCAATGAAACCTGCGCCGCCGGTAACCACGATCATGGGGACGTCCTCCGTTTCCCGTTTCTCATTTCATACAATTCTACTAGAGTCGCCGCCATATGTTTGGACTTGGGATATCTGAAATCATTGTCATTGTCGTCGCCGGGCTGATCTTTATCGGCCCCAAACAACTGCCGGATTTCATCCGTTCGGCCGGGCGGCTTTTCGTCCAGGTGCGTCGTGCGGCCAACGAGGTCAAAGGCACCGTCGATGGGGTCATTCGCGAAGCCGAAGATGAACTCCGTAAAGAAAAAGATTCCATCACCCAGTCGCCCGAAATCAAGGAGCTGGCTGCCGTGAAAAACGACATCGAATCGACCATGCGCAGGGGATCGTTTGACGACTCTTCGCTGGCATTGCCTTTCGGAAGCATGACCCCTTGATCGGCTTTCACCGGGAAAACGGCAAGATCCACTGCGATGGCATCGCCCTGGAGCGTATCGCCCGCAACCTCAAGACGCCCTGCTACCTGTACTCGCGGGCCTTTTTCGAGTCCCGGCTGGACCGGCTCGGACAGGCATTCAGCGGGTTCAACCTGTTGCCCTGCTTTGCCATGAAATCCAACCACCACCCCTTTTTCCTGACCACCCTCCGGGGAAGAAAAGCGCCCGCATGGGGTATCGATGTGGTTTCGGGGGGGGAACTCTCCCATGCCTTGAAACATGGCTTTGACGCGAAAAACTCCGTGTTCTCTGGCGTTGGCAAGTCCATGGCAGAACTGGATCTGGCGGTTGCAAACGATATCCTTTTGAACGTCGAAAGCCTTTTTGAACTTGAGATGATCGTAAACTCTGCTGGCAACGCCGGAAAAAAAGCACGCGTCGGCATCCGGATCAACCCCGACATCGATGCCCACACCCATCCGAAAATCACGACAGGCACGGATAAGAACAAATTTGGGCTGGCCGTCACGCGCTTGCCGGATGCGTTACATTACATTGCGAAAAAACATGACTCGATCACACTCGAGGCGCTCTCTGTGCACATTGGCAGCCAGCTGACGGACCTGCCTGCGTGGACGGCTTCGTGTGCAGCCCTTGTGGAACAGGCGGACAGGATCCACACGGATAACCATCCAGCCCTGAACGGCAGACAACTTAAATCCCTCGATTTCGGCGGCGGATTCCCCGTGCGCTACCGGGATGAAGAGGAAGTCCCGCCGATAGAAGATTTTGCCGCCGCGTTGAAGGCTGTACTTCACAACGCGAAGACTGCAGCAACTCGCAACTGCACAGTGATCATTGAGCCGGGACGCTGGGTCGTTGCAGAGTGCGGGGCACTCCTATCCCGTGTCATCGGAGTCAAGGAATCCTTCGTCATCATCGATGCTTCCATGACTGAACTGGTGCGCCCAGCCATGTACGAGGCCCGTCATGATATCTGGGTAGACGGTGAGACTGCGACGTCCTCACCATCGCGCGTGAAGTTCGATTTCGCGGGACCGGTCTGTGAATCGAGCGATGTGATGGGCTTTGATATTCCGTGCGCCCACCAACCAGTCCAAGGCGACCTGGTTTTGATCCTTCAAGCTGGTGCCTACGGCGCGTCGATGGCGTCAACCTACAACATGCGCCCACTGCCGGCCGAATTCGTGGTCAACCAGGACGGTTCGCTTATTTCTTGACGTAGTCGCGGATCATCTTGACGAGGCCGTCAATCTCATCCTTCGAGAGAACTCCGCCCCATGGAGGCATGGTGCCGCTAAGGCCTTTCGCAGCTCCACCTTTCTCAATCACGACGTAGATGTGGGCGTCGTCAACCTTGGCTTGCCAAGCCGCGTCATGGAAGTTTCGTGGCTTCGGATTCAGGCCAGCAGAAGCTGCGCCGTTACCCTTGCCATCTTCACCGTGACAGCTGGCGCACATGGTGGCGTATTTGGCAAAAACAGGATTTGCTTCAACGACAGCGGCGCCCTTCGGGGGCAATTCACCTTTGGCCGTGAGCTTTGGCAATGGACGATGGGCGATTTCACGCTCGTCGCGGGTTTGCTTCCAGAAGCGGCGCGGATCGTACTGCTCCATGCAACCAGAGGTCACCACAAGAAACCCGATCAAGGTAAACAGGGAAGCAAGTCTGGATGCCATGAAAAATACCCCTCAGCCAAGTAAGGCGACGAACGAAACAGCCCGTAAAGATTAGCTGATCAGGGCATCCCTTCCAATCAGAATTGCGCGGGCAAATTCCTTGCTCATTTTTTAAGCAGAAGGGGTTATGCAAGTCCGCCAAGGACCCGTCGCTGCGCCAAAAACATGGCGCAAGCCCGACCGGATCTTTGACGGCACCGTCAAAATGGTGGATTTCCAAGTCCCGGGCGAACCACCAAAATCACGAAGATTCTCCAGTCGGTTCGCTGTCATCAGACAAACCACCAATGTCCATTTGCCGCGTCAATCCGATGACAACACGCCTTGGCACGCCTTTTGTATGAGTAGGCAGGGAAATCCCAGATCCATCGTCGAATCGAGCTTGCACGAAGAAAATTTTGCGCACCACTGCGCGACCGGGACGCATCATGTCTGACAAAAAAGAAGAGAAAAAAGACGAGAAGAAGGCCGCCGGGGAAAAGGGTGCCGAGGCAACCCCCGAAGACGAAGCCAAAAAGAAGAAGAAGAAACTTCTTATCATGGCAATCGGCGGTGTCGTCGGTGTTGGCGCCATCGGCGGCGGCGCAGCCTTTTTTCTGATGTCGAAGAAGCCGGCACCAGCTGCGGCAGGCGACCAGAAGGCCGAGACGCACGACGGCAAGAAGCCAGAAGATGGGGGCCACGGAGGTGAAAAACCTGCCGACGCCGCACATCAAGGTGAGAAAAAAGATGATGCCCATGCCGGAGATAAAAAAGAAGGCGCTGAAAAGAAAGACGGCGACGCCCATGGCGGCGACAAAAAAGAGGGTGGTGAGAAGAAGGAAGGCGACGCTCACGCAGGCGATAAAAAAGAGGGCGATGGTCACGGCGGTGGCAAATCCGGTGGCAGCGACGCCGGGACACCAGACTTTGGCCAGACCTATGCTTTCTCTCCCTTCAACATCAACCTGGGCAATCCCCTGGACAACCACTACGCACGCCTCGAGGTGACGGTTGAATTTTTCGGCGGTGCTGACCAGGAAGGCGAGATCAAGAAACGCCTGCCGCAGCTGCGTGATGCGATCGTTTCAGTCGCCAGCAAAAAGTCGCGGGAATTCCTGCTGGGGCCCGATGGCAAGGATCAGCTGCGCCTTGAGATCAAGAACCGCTTGAACCAGTACATGACCCGCAAGATCGAAAACGTTTACATCACCGACATTCTCATTGAGTAGGACGGAGCGATGAACCAGGTCTTGTCACAAAGCGAAGTCGATGCGCTGCTTTCTGCCGTCTCGGACAACCGTCCAGAAGGATCGGAAACCGGCGGTGGAGGCGCCGCGCCCGGCAAAGCCGGCATCATGGGTTACGACCTGGCCAACCAGGACCGGATTATCCGCGGCCGCATGCCGACCCTTGATATCATTCATGATCGATTTATCCGCCTGTTCCGCGTGACGTTGTCCAACTCACTGCGCAAGATGGCAAATCTGAGCGTGAACTCGACCGGACCGTTGAAGTTTTCCGAATTCATGAACTCACTGCCACTGCCGTCTTGTTTGAACATACTCCGTCTGGAGCCCCTCCGCGGTGCGGCCGTGATGGTGATCGAGTCCAAGCTGCTGTATGCGCTGGTAGACAGCCTCTTTGGCGGAAACGACGTCCCGTACACCAAGATCGAAGGCAAGGATTTCACACCGATCGAGATCAAGATTGCCCGCAGGATTGTCATGGCGGCGATCGACGACCTGGAGAAGGCGTGGGAACCAGTATACCCGCTGAAAATCGGTTACAGCCGGACCGAGATCAACCCGCAGTTCGTCGCCGTCGTGCCGCCCTCTGACGTGGTCATCGCGACGACTTTCGATATCGAACTTGAGAAGGTCTCCGGGACCATCAAGATCGTCGTCCCGTATTCGACCCTTGAGCCGATCAAATCAAAACTTTCCGTCGGGTTCCAAAGTGAGCAGCTGGAAGTCGACTTCATCTGGATCAACCGGATCAAAGAAAAAATCATGGGCACGGATGCCAACATCATTGTGCGCCTGGGCGACGCAGACATCAGCGTCAAGGATCTGATGAACCTTGAGCCGGGTGACATCATTCAACTGAATAACGACGCCACGCTGCCACTCGACGTGCTGGTCGAGGGCGTGCCGAAATTCCGCGGCGTACCCGGACTTCTCAAGGGCAGCCGGGCGATCAAGATCACGGAATCGCTCATCGAGTAAGAAATCAGGCAAATAAAAGAACAGTCCAGAAAGATACGCCAGGGAGGGAGTCATCATGGCTGACAATGCCGCCGAAAGCACCGCGACGAGTCCAGATTTTGACAACGCACTAAAAGACGGCGCCGCGGGGGGAGAAGCTGGCGAGGAGCGCAGTGGACGCCTTGCACGTACTGACTTCTCGAAGCTCAAAATGATCCTCGACGTCCCCCTGAAAGTCTCCGTCGAGCTTGGCCGCACCAAGATGCTGATCAACGACCTGCTCCAGCTTGGCCAGGGTTCGGTGATTGAACTCGACAAGATCGCCGGCGAGCCGATGGAAATCCTCATCAACGACAAGTTGGTAGCGATGGGTGAGGTAGTGGTCGTCAATGAGAAGTTTGGCGTGCGACTGACGGACGTTGTTTCCCAGTTTGGCCTTAATGATTTGCAGCCTTCCAAAGAGGCCTGATTACACCCGGGAGTCAATGCATGAGCCGGTTTATTGAGTCAGCCCTGGTCACGACTTTGTTGTTCGCTCTCCCCGCCCTTGGGGAGGAACGGACCACATCACCTGCTGCATCGGCGCAGGCGCCTGGATCGATCACGCGAATCGAAGGCGAATCCGACAAGGCACTTTCGATTGTGACCGTGGGACTTTCCACCAAGCCGGTATGGTCCTCACCGGTGGTCGAGGACCACGGCACTTTTGTGCAAGTGTTGATGCCTTCCACTGTCGTCCCTGAGCCAGGCACTTTCATTGACGCGAACAGCCCGTTTATCACCAAGATTGCGGCATTTCAGGTGAACAATCCGGCTTCCGGCCAGCCAACGGATGCGGCCATCCGGATGTTCGTCAATCGTGACGCAGCCGCCATCAGGGAAGCGACGGTGGCTGAAATTCTGGCCGACCGCCTGGTGGTCACACTGGATCACAAAAAGCTGGAAGGCGCGCTCGCAAGGTCCGGCACGCTGGCCAGCCCTGCTTCCGATTCCGTCCCCGCTGCAGAAACCGACCGCGAGCCCACACCAGCTGAGATCGTCCAAGGTACGGCACTGGAAGAGAAATCGTCTGCCGCATCAGCATGGCCGGCTGCCGGCATCAGGGTCCCGAACCTCTCCAACAAGCTTGCCATTGTCAGTGGTTTTTCCCTGTTCATGCTGGTGCTGATGGGCGCGGTTTACCGCTTCAAACGGATCAATCCGCTTCGCAGCGGTGGTTTGCGCGAACATTTTGAAAACCCGGTCCGCCAAATGAAAAAGATGGTCAAGCACCGCGTCCCGGCAAGCGAAGACGGCGACGACTACGCGCGCGACATCACCATGAAAACCATCTCGACCATGATTATCGGCGCCCGCCAGAAGCTTGCCCTTGTTCAGGTTGGGCCGGAAACCATTCTGCTTTCTGTGAGCCCGACCGGAGTGCAATTCTTGACCAATGTCGGCAATCAGGCCCGCCAAGTCGCGACCCAACCCGTGCAGATAGCGGCACCGGCGGGAATTGAGACCGTCAACCAAGCAGCCCTTCCCCAGGCACGCGGGTTCGAGGAACGCCTCGCGAGCGAGACACTCGACGAAGTCGCGCAGGTCACAAGACCATCCAAGGTGCCTGCCAGGACAGCCCTCAAGGTCAATACCCGCCAGGGCGCATCCACCAGCAAAAAAGTCCGCGTCGCAGTCACGGATGAAGGTGTCACAGACATGTCTGGAAACGGACAAGCGCGGGACGCCAGACCTGAAACCAAGGATGACGAAAAACCATCTGACGACATTACGAGGTTGATCCGTGAGAAACTCCGGAACCTTCCAGTCATCTAGGGGCACGCGCTTGGGCCGCCTGTCCGCCCTCGCCCCGGCATTGCTGGTGGCGGGGATTTTTGCCGTCATTTTGACGGGTTTTTTCGCATCGGCAACCGCATTTGCAGCAGATGCTTCAATGCCTTCCCTGAGCATCAACCTGGCGCAAAAGGATGACCCGGATTCCGTCGTCCCTGCGATCAAGATCGTTGCATTACTCACGGTCCTTTCGGTCGCCCCGGCAATCCTGTTGATGATGACTTCGTTCACCAGGATCCTGATTGTCCTCAGCTTCGTACGCCAAGCCCTTGGCACAATGTCGATGCCACCAAATCAGGTTCTGGTCGGACTATCTCTCTTCTTGACCGCGTTCACAATGTCACCGGTCATCGAAACGCTTGAACAACGCGCCATCACTCCTTACCTGGCCAAGGCGATTACGCAGGAGCAAGCCCTGCAAGCCGCATCTGAGCCACTGCGAAAATTCATGATTGGCGAGACCCGGGAGAGCGATATTGGTCTTTTCTACTCGATCACCCGTAAGGAACAGCCGAAGTCCCACAAAGACATTCCCCTCACTGTGCTGGTCCCGGCGTTCATGATCAGCGAACTCAAAACGGCATTCCAGATTGGCTTCCTGATCTACATCCCGTTCCTGGTCATCGACATGGTCATCTCGGCGATCCTGATGGCCTTGGGGATGATGATGTTGCCGCCGACGATCGTCTCGCTGCCTTTCAAGCTGGTTCTGTTTGTCCTGGTTGACGGATGGTCACTGATCGTCGGGTCCATCGTGAAGAGCTTCCACTCGTTTGGATGACAGGCAACGCAGAAAAAATGAATGCGGGAGGGGCACCATGACCGAACAGACCATCATCGACATTGGCGGCAAGGCAATCATGGTCGCGATGCAAATTGCAGCGCCGGCCCTTGTCTCAACCCTGCTCGTGGGCCTTATTGTGTCTGTATTCCAGGCCGCGACGCAGATCAACGAGCAGACGCTCACTTTCATTCCAAAGATCCTGATCATGAGCGTTGCACTGGCGATTGCCGGGCCGTGGATCATCCAGACGATGATGAATTTCACCGTAGACATATTCAACACAATCCCGACCGTCGCCCGTTGAGGGAGCCTTGAATGCTTGATTTCAGGGACGTTGATTCAGTGCTCAACCACGGACTCGCCTTCCTGCGGGTAGGCGGCGTCGTGTTTGCATTGCCCGTCCTTGGGGACCAGCCAGTTCCGGTACCCGCGCGTGTCATCCTTGCCGCCGCAATAACGGCAGCGATCGCCCACACCATCCCTGCCGCACCAGTCATGCCCCCGGGCGGCGATGTGCTCGTGCTAGCAGCCATGGTGATCAAGGAACTCGTGGTGGGCATTGCGATTGGCTATCTGGCTCGTGTCACATTTGACGGCCTTTTGATGGCTGCATCCATGGTGGGATACCAGATGGGTTTCGGCACGGCGTCCCTGTTCCTGCCAGACGCCGGCCAGCAGCTCGACACTTTCACATCGTTCCACAGGGTCATCATGATGACCATTTTCCTGCTGCTCGACCTGCATCACCTGTTCATCGACGCGATCCTGACCAGCTTTATGCTGCTGCCTCTTGGCAAGTTGACCTTTTCACTTGCGCCACTCGCTGACACGGTGTTGACCGCCAGCAACCAGATCTTCAAGGTCGCATTGCAGCTTGGAGCTCCTGTGCTGGTTGCCCTGATGTTCACCCAGGCGGCGCTCGGTCTTGTGGCCCGCGCGGTCCCCCAGCTGAATGTGTTTGTCATCAGCTTCCCGCTCAGCTTCGCCGTAGGGCTGGTCGTCTATGTGGCGACACTTCCGTTTTTTCCTGAATGGATGCGGGAACATTACCTGGGTACGAGGGACTCGTTCCATACGGCGATGAAGGCCATGTCAACAGTCCGCTAAATAATTGACGAAGGGCGCGGGGAAAACCATTGGCTGCATTTGATGAAAATAATGAAGATCGCACAGAAGAAGCGACGCAAGAGCGACGCGAGGACTTCCGTGAGCGCGGTCAGGTGGCCGTCTCCCGGGAGGTCACCGCGGTCTTCATACTCCTCGCGGCGACCCTTGTGGTTTACTACGGCGGGTCAGCAGGCCTTGCAACCATAGAGCGGATGATGACGTCTTCCTTCCAGATGGCAAGCCGCCTGCGCATCGACGACAAGAACATTTTGTCTTACCTCGGCGCAATGTGGCTCCCGGCCTTGTTCATTATCGTACCGGTATGTGCAGCCGCGGCGGTGATTGCGGCCGCGGTGACCCTTTTGCAAACGCGTTTCAACTGGTCATGGGAAAAACTTGCACCTGATTTCTCGAAGCTCAACCCTATGCAGGGCTTGACCCGGATGGTCGGCCTGGACGCCGGAGCAGAGCTTTTGAAGGCCTCAGCCAAAACTCTGGCCATTGGGGCAGTCGCGTGGGCAGTTCTGAAGAGCGAGCTGTCACGAGCACCTGGCCTGATGATGACGCCCGTCACTGCAACGTGGGCATACTGGGGACACATGACGACCCAACTCGTGTGGGCGGTGGGTGGCGTCGCGGCATTCATCGCAGCCGCCGACTTCTTCTACAACTGGTTCCGCCTCGAAGGCCAGATGAAGATGACCAAGCAGGAAGTGAAGGAAGAGATCAAACGCCGCGAAACGGATCCGCACTTGAAGGCGCGCCAAAAGAGAATGCAGCGGGAAATCGCGAATCGCAAGGTGGTCGAAAAAACCCGCCAGGCAACTGTTCTGATCACCAACCCGACACACTATTCCATCGCGCTCAAGTACGAAATGGGAATGGGCGCGCCTGTGGTTCTTGCCAAGGGAGTCGACCATTTGGCCCTGAAAATGCGCGAGATCGCGCGCGAGGAAGACATACCGATCGTAGAAAATCGGCCACTGGCGCGGGCGATCTACGCCGAGGTCGACGAGGACCAGGAAATTCCGGAGACAATGTACCGGGCAATTTCAGAGATCATCCGCTACGTGTTCAAGCTGAAGGGCGTCAATATCGGCCGAAAGAAAAAAACGGCCTGATAACAGGACAGGGGAACGGCAATCATGGCGACTGCAGCAACAGCCAAGGCCAGCACCGGGGCGGAGACCGCCCCTACGGGCCTGCTTTCGATCATAAAGAGTCCTGACATTCAGTTTGCTGTCGGCCTGCTCTCGATCGTCTTCATGATGATCGTCCCGCTGCCGGCAATCCTTCTGGATATGCTGCTTGCCGTCTCAATCACGGTTTCCATCCTGATCCTCCTGGTCTCTGTCTACATCAAGCAGCCACTTGATTTCTCAACGTTCCCCACAGTGCTTCTTGTCACGACACTATTCCGCCTCGGCCTTAACGTCGCAACGACCAGAGCGATCCTGCTGAAAGCGCAAAATGGGGACGTTTCTGACGTCGTCGAGGCATTCGGCAAGTTTGTGGTCGGAGGAAATTACTTCGTCGGTTTCACCATCTTCGTGATCCTGGTCATCATCAACTTCATCGTAATCACCAAAGGTGCGGGCCGCGTCGCAGAAGTGGGCGCACGATTCACTCTCGATGCAATGCCAGGCAAGCAGATGGCCATTGACGCCGAAATGAATGCCGGCCTGATTGACCGGGACGAAGCCAAGCGTCGTCGGGCCAAGGTCGAGCAAGAAGCAGACTTTTACGGGGCAATGGACGGTGCTTCAAAGTTCGTCCGGGGAGACGCGATCGCCGGCATCATCATTACCATCATCAACATCATCGTTGGCCTGATGGTGGGCGTATTCCAGCACAACATGTCCTTCGGTAACGCAGCAGAACTCTACACTTTGCTCACGGTTGGTGACGGCCTGGTATCACAGATCCCGGCTCTTATCATATCAACCGCAGCAGGTATCATCGTCACCCGCGCCTCAGCAGGTGGCGGGTTGTCGCAAGACCTGTCGGAACAGATGATCGTCCATCCGAAAGCCCTTTATGCATGTTCAGGGCTGCTGGTCGTGATGGCGCTCATTCCTGGGCTGCCCGCATTACCGTTCCTGTTGATGGCAGCAGGTTTCTATTACCTGGCCCGGCAATCTGCCAAGGCAATGACCCTGAAAATCGAGGAAGAAGCAAAGGCAACAGCCATCGAAAGAGACAGGAAGGACGGGGCCTCGGATTCCATTGAGGCACTGCTTCACGTTGATACCATGGCACTGGAAGTGGGTGTCGGCCTGATCCCACTGGTTGATACCCAGCAAGATGGTGAAATTCTTGAACGTATCATCTCGGCGCGCAAGCAGTTCGCGCAGGACTTGGGAATTGTTGTGCCGATGGTGATGGTGCGTGACAACATCCAGCTCGCGCCTGGCGAATACCAGATCCTGCTCAAGGGTAACGTCATCGGACGCGGCAACTTGATGATCGACTATTATCTGGCCATGGACCCAGGTGATATTTCGGATCCCATCCAGGGAATCAAGACGATCGAGCCCGCCTACGGGCTTGAAGCGATATGGATCAAGCCCAACCAGCGCGACGAAGCCACTTTCCGCGGCTACACTGCCGTGAACTGTGCCACTGTGGTCGTCACCCACCTGACCAAATTGATCTCCGAGCACGCCCAGGAACTGCTAGGCCGCCAGGAAACACAAAACCTCATCGACTCCGTCAAGAAGGAGCATCCCAAAGTTGTCGAGGAGATGATTGGGGCCGACCGCCTGACCCTTGGGGATGTCGTCAAGGTCCTCCAGAATCTTCTCGGAGAAGGCGTAAGCATCCGGGATGCACTGACAATTTTCGAAACTCTTGCCGACCATTCCAAGTCAATCAAGTCGCCTGAAGTGCTCACGCGATATGTCCGCATCGCACTTGGGCGTGGTATCATCAAGAAGTACCTGACCAATGACAATCAGCTACTCATCGCGAGCCTTGATCGCGCTGTGGAGGACACGATTGTCATGAGCCAGCACACAAACGAGGATGGCTCTTCGACGCTGGATCTGGATCCAGAAATGGCGCAGAGGCTCCTCAACAGCATCGCCGCAACCATGAGGAATTTTGAACCTCATGGCGCAATACCCATCCTCCTCTGCGGATCCCGCATACGATGGGGACTCAGGAAACTTGTGAACAGGTTCATCCCGGGCTTGATCGTCCTGGCATTCGATGAGTTGCCGCAGGGGACGAAAACCAAGTCGGTCGGGACTGTCAGGCTTCAGTAGGCGTTTTCGATCTCGCAAGGAAGGATTTTGACCAATGCAGATCAGGACATTCGAGGCCAATTCTTTCAAGGAAGCCGTCAAGGCCGTGAAGCAGGACCTTGGCAGCGAGGCTGTCATCCTGTCGACGCGTGAGAAGCCGATCGAGGGCCGCCCTGGGGCAAAGATGGTGGAAGTCACCGCCGCCGCCCCTGCCGGAGCTCGCACCGTCATCGGCGGACAGTCAGCGGCCGACGCTCAAGCCAGCGACAAAATGGCTGGCGCTTACATGCAGAAAATCGATTCGCGTATCGACGCAATTGAAGCAAAAATGCCGTCTTCGCGGCGCCTCGAAAATCTTGAGGCTTCGGTGCACGACTTGAAGCTTCTACTTCTGGAGGTGCTCCGCCAGGGCAACCAGCAAGCCGAAAAATCACTGGCTCCAGAAGCATGCGAGGTTGTTCGCCAACTCCGCCATGCCGGCATTGATGAGATGCTGTTGACGCGTCTTGCCACTTTCCTCAACAAATCAAACACGAGCCGCCCAGCAAAACAGCCCTCTGGCGAAGAAATCCCCGTCAGCCCTGAGAATTGGGTGCGGGATCAATCGATCCGGTGGATGTTGAAACAGATCTCCATCGCCCCGCGATGGGATACCATGCCAGGCGGACAGTCCGTGCACTGCCTTGTCGGTCCTCCCGGAGCTGGCAAGACCACTTTGATATCAAAGCTCGCGGCGCAGTTCACCCTGCGCGAAAAAAGAAAAGTCGTGCTTGTCTCCTACGACACGGTGCGCCTGGCAGCCTCTGAACAGCTGAGGGTGTATGCCAAAGTAATGGGCATCCCGTTTGAGGCAATTCAGCAGCCAGGTGACCTTGCCGGCGCAATTAGCAAGCACCCAGACGCTTCGCTCTTTCTGCTCGACACCACAGGAAGACCGGTCAAGCAGAACAAGATCATCCAGGAACTCAGCGCCCTGAAGCGCACGGCGCCTGCCATGGAATTTCATCTGGTGCTTTCCGCCGCAGAGAAGCTTCAATCCCTAGAATCCGCTGTACGGGCGCATACCGAGCTCGGAATCCGCAGCATTGCCTTCAACAAGCTGGATGAGAGCTGGCAATTCGCAGACGCATTCAACATCGCTGCAAAGTGGGCGGTTCCACTCAGCTTCTTCGGCACCGGGCCGGAAGTTCCTGATGCAGTAGAACGGGCGAGCCGGGAACGAATTGTTGAGCAGGTGTTCGGTCTTTCCAGGTCCTGAGGAGAACTGCGACGATGGAAAATTTGAACAGACATGGCGCAAAATGCAGGATCGCTGTCTCCAGCGGCAAGGGCGGCGTTGGCAAGACGCTGACATCCGTGAATCTGGCCGCGGCTGCGGCGCGCCACGGACAACGAACCTTGATCATTGACGGCGACCTTGGCCTTGCAAACGTCGACGTCCTGCTTGGACTTCGCGCCGAAAACAGCATCTTCGAATTCCTGACAGGAAGGCTCACGCTCGACGATGTCGCCGTCAGGGGTCCCCTTGGCATCACCGTAATGCCTGCCGGATCAGGGATCGCAGCAATGCAGAACCTTGATACTTCTTCACGGGATCGCCTCCTGGATGCGCTGGCGGCCTATGCGGCCGCCTTTGACGCAGTAATCATCGACACTGGGGCGGGAATTTCTGAGACCGTCATTGCGCTCAACCGGATGGCCAGCACAAACCTTGTCGTAACCACGCCGGAACCCCACGCGATCACGGACGCCTATGCCCTGATCAAGGTCCTGTCGGAGTGCGAGGACATTCCGGTGATCGCTGTAGCAGTAAATCAAGCACGGTCGGAGGAAGAAGGGCGTCGAGTATTCGACCGTCTATGCGAAGTGGCCGCAAAATTTCTGAGTGCAAAACTCGTCTACGCCGGATCCATCCCGGTTGACAGCTCAGTCACCAAGGGCGTGATGGCGCGCCGCACCCTGACGGAAAACACCCAGGGCACCCTTGCGGGACAGGCTTGGACACAATGCTTCCACCGCCTTGCATCGTCCTACGACCCCGAGGGGCCTGTAACGAACTTTGGCGCGGCATCCTTGATTCAAAATGACATCATCAACCGGAGGCCCCAGCCATGAAAGGCTTGGTCAAACGCTACAAGCAGGAAACGCAAGGCGTAGACGGCAAGCTGAGGGACCAGCTGATCATGGACTATGCGCCACTGATCCGCTTTGTTGCCCAGAGGATTGCGGCACGCTTGCCCTCCAACATTGAAATTGATGACTTGATCAGCGCCGGCGTCATCGGCTTGATGGATGCGATCGAAAAATACGACCCCAGCCGGGACAACAAGTTCAAGACTTATGCGGAATTCCGTATCCGGGGCGCAATCCTGGACGAACTCCGCAGCCAGGACTGGGTGCCGCGTTCTGTCCGGGACAAGGCGAAAAAAATCGAGCGAACCTACGCCGAACTTGAGCAAAAATACGGGCGTTCGATTTCCGACGCGGAGCTTTCTGACGCTCTGGGGATGGACCTTGACTCCTACCATGAACTTGTCTCGAAGGTTAAGTCAGTCACGTTGCTCTCCATCGATGAATTGAGTGGACCAGGGCAGAGTGACCGCAAGAGCCTTTTGGAGTCACTTGAAAACCCGAACTCGAAGAATCCGTTCCAGCACCTCAAAAACCAGGGCGTACGGCAACTTTTGATCAACCACATCGCCGACCTCCCGGAGAAACAGAAACTTGTGCTGTCGCTCTATTACTACGAAGACCTGAACCTAAAGGAAATCGGCAGGATTCTTGAGGTGACTGAATCGCGCGTCAGCCAGTTGCATACGCAAGCGGTGAACAAGCTGCGCACAAAGCTAAAACATATCCTTAGCGAGTAAGGGGGAAGATTCATGGCACTTGGCGCACCAGAGATGAAAATACTGATCGTCGATGACTTCCCGACCATGAGACGCATCACCCGCACCCTGCTCAAGCAGCTTGGCTATAGCAACTGCGTTGAGGCCGAGGACGGAAAGCAAGGCCTGGAGATGCTCAACCGGGAAGGGTCAATTGAATTCGTGGTTTCTGACTGGAACATGCCCAACATGACCGGCCTTGAACTGCTCGGAGCGGTGCGCGCAAGCGAAAAACTGAAGAAGATGCCGTTTTTGATGGTCACGGCCGAGGCGGAGCAAGAGAACATCATGGCCGCCGTGAAGGCTGGCGTTTCCAATTATATCGTGAAGCCATTCACTGCCCAGATCCTTCAAGACAAGCTAAATAAAATTTTTGCTGCATATGGTGTCAAAAAAGAGGGATGACAAGGGCCTGACAGACATTTGTGTCACGAGGAGGAGCTGCCATGTCGGACGTCGTGCAACAAGACAATAGCTTGCCACAAGAAGAGCACAGCAATGCGGCAACACAGGCTGCGCCACGCGACGAAGCAGTTGCTTTTAGCGAAGAATTTATCCGCAGCTTCCCCCGCAGCAACCGCAAAGTTTCCATCATTGTGATGCCCTTCGGCCTGAAAGGTGACCCGGACAAGAATCACGAGGGAACATCCTTGTTTATCTCACCGCACGGAATCGAATTCCAGGCGGCCAGAGACTTCAAGGCCGGATCCCTGCTGAAGATCGAAATCACGATCCCGGATTACTGGGAACGGAAGATGAAAGTGGTCGAGTATCGCCGCATTGACCGGCCGGAAAACTTCAGAATCCTGGCCAAGGTCATGAAAGTGGAAGACATCGGCAAAAGGGGTCGCAAGAAACACGTGATCGCACAGACGGTTAACCTCGAGCCCTGCGATGATAAAGTCCTGCGCGCCTATCTTCAGGAAGGGTGAGCCATGAATACGATTCTGATGGCAGTGCTGCTGATCGTTGACGTCGGACTGATCTATGCGGTCTGGCAATTTTCGCGTCGCCGCACGATCGAGGCCGATATTGTCGCAGAGCTTGCCGAGGAACGTCGCCTGATTGAGGAGATTCGCCACTCGATCCGCGAAGAACTGTCATCGGGCCAGTCACGCATCCGGGAGGCAACTGACCGCGTCAGCCGCCTTGCCATGGAGGCGGAGCAGGAAGTGGCCAGCAGCGGCAACGTGATCAGGTCAGAAGTTGAAAAAGCGCTGGCAGGCCTTGGCGGTTCCCTGAACCTGCCAATGGCAGAACTCGCCCAGCGACAGGAACAGCTGGCCGGATTGCTACGCAAGGTTGAAAACGAAAAGAACTTGCTGCGCAAGGCACTGTCCCGCGCAGAGATGATGATCAAGGCCCTGGACGAAAAAGCGCCATTTGAAGAAGTCATGGGTGAACTGGTCGAGAAGAAGTACACAGACGCCCGCAGCATGCTGGCCCAGGGGATGAGCGTCCCGAAGGTCGCCATCGAAGTGAACCTCAGTGAGCCAGAAGTGCGACTGCTTGCCGGCCTGGCAAGCCATCAGACCAGGTGACCGGAAACCAGTTCGTAAAGCTGTGAGGGAATCTCAGCAATCAAGAGGTGTCCGGCTGCCGGCACCTCTTTTAATTTTGCACCATAAATTCCGTTTGCAAGGATCCTGCCTGCCGACACGGGGACGATGGCATCCTCTGCGCCGTGAATGATGAGCGTAGGAGCCGTGATTTGGCCAAGGTGGGATGTCGCATCAAATCCTTGCATGGCCTTCATCTGACGCCCCGCATTCATCAAAAACGGGCCGCCACTTGCGGCCGCCTGCGCCATCTGTTTCGCCATGGCGTTCACGAGCGGCTGGTTTGCGGCAAGGAACCTGGATGAAAAGTAACGGGCCAGCTTCGCCTGCACTGCATCCTGATGCCCGGACCATTCGTAACTTCCGTGATCGTTGATGAAGTCCCGGTTTGGGCAGGTGGAAACAAGCACCAGCCGTCCTACCCGGGCAGGGAAGTGAGACGAAAGCCACTGGGCAATCATCCCGCCCATGGAAATACCGAGCACGTGGCTTTTCTGAATGCCCTCCGCATCCCAGACGGCGATGATGTCATCGACCATCTCAGGTAGCTGGAAGTCTCGCGACACTTCACTCTGGCCACTGCCACGATTATCACACGAAAGAACCCTGAAACCGCGTCCAGCAAGGTGGCGCGCGAGCATCCGGAAATCGGATGTGGTACGGGTATGGCCATTGATCAGCGTAACCCAATGACCATCGCCATCGCCCCAGGTTTCATAAAAGATCGTTGCGCCGGGGCGGTCAATGAACGGCATGGCTGAGTTCTTTGATACTTGCACCGCCCTTTTTTCGCATGAGCAGGTACGGTACCAATCCAGTGAGGTTGAGCGCCAGCTGGCCAAGCATGATCACATTGAAGACGTTTGCGCCGCCGGTCAGACCGATGAGGGCAAATAGCTTTTCGAATGCAACGTGTCCGACGCCAAGACCGCCTGGCGCCACGGGAATCACAGTGGCGATCATGCCAAAAGGCAGCACGATCGCAAACTCTGACAATGCTGGCGTCTGGCCGGTAAGAACCGAGGTCGTATACCAGTAATAGGCAACGCCGGCGGACTGAATAACAACTGACACAGCCCATGCTCCCAGCAAATGCGCGGGGTGGTCGCGATAGGACCGCAGTGCTTCGTACACTTTGAGAATCAGCGCAAACAGGGGTCCGATCAACGGAATCTTGCGCCTCAGTAACCGGACAAAAGGATCCTTGCCCGGCTTATGCGGATAAAAAACGACACCCAGAAACGCCAACATGCCGAAGCAGCAAGCAGTGACTGCGCCAGCCATTGAAGCCAGGAACGGGCTACTCGAAACGCTGCGCATGAAAAACAGGCTAGCGATTCCTGCAATCGAGAACAAACCCATCAAACCGACCACACGGTCGAGTACGATTGCGATGGCAGAAGCTGTGCGCTTCTGACCGCGCTGGTCCCTGACCACATACACGGCCTTCACAAGATCGCCGCTTACCGAGCCGGGCATGGTCGTGTTGAAAAACAACCCGACCATCTGAAGTTCTGCCGTGCGCCACCAAGGAGCCGGGACCTTCGCCCCGCGCAATAAAAGCCACCAACGGAAAGATCCAAGAGCAACTGGCACAAAAAGCCAGAACAAAACAGATACGATCAGGAAAGTCCGGTTCTGAGCAAAAATCGCAACTTCGGAAAGGTTCAACTTTCCGCCACTGATCATCCACCACAAAAGCGCTGCGACGAGCGTGACTTTGAGGGCGGTCGTGGCAAGATTTTTTATCTTCGCGCGCATCCTGGCGAGCTCCACACCGGCGGTCTAATTACCTGAACGGGAACGACCCGATCATACGCACCGCCGTGGATACTGGCCAGAATTTTCAGTCGTCGCTCGAGGCCTTACGCAAGCCTTCCCCGGTGATCGTAATCGCATCATGGGCTGTTGAGACCACGCCCGCTCCCAACACAAGACGGCCACGCGCAAGCTCGAAGTCCTTGGTTTCCTTGCCATCAACCGTAACTTGCAGCTTCTTCAACCTGACGCGGGAGTCCTCGCGCCCAAGTTCCTCTGACAGGTCGAAGGTTGACCGCCTGGCGGTGATCGCCCTGTACGAGATCGACAGAGTCGCCCGGTCGCCAGGGTTACACTTGAACGATAAAGTCTTGCCCGTGACACTTACGTCTGACGTACAGGCACCCGGTGGATCCGCGGTCATGGTGAATGTTCCGTCCTCAGGGTAGTCCGCCAATTCCCAGGTTTGCTGGCTGTCCTCCTCACCGTAATCGAAGATCACCAGAACTTTGCGGAAGGGAGTCACTGAATCGCGCTCGAACACGACGGCGTCACCCGCGAAAGCCACCGGGATGTTCTCACCCGTGTCGACATCGGATGCTCGCACGGAATCGATCTTGGCAGGGCTGGAAAGGGACACGGGGTAAGACGTCGTGTAATCGCCCCTGACCCGGTACGAGACGGATATGCGCGCACCTTCCGCCGGTGGTGCCGGGAACTGTATCGTAGAACCGTCGGCCGACAGGGAGTAGTCCGCTGCGCCAGTGCCATTCACGTCAACCTTCACCGTCGCGGGAACGATGTCGGTGCGCCCAAGGCTAAAGGAGGTCTTCCAGGTCACTTTCTCCTTATAGCGCAGCTGGATCGCGGCGCGTTCAGGAGGTTGAGAGGAGAATCTGAGGGTCTTCGTCGCCGGATCAAAACTCCAGTCACTCTCTGGCAAAAGGACACCGTTGACCGTCACCTGAACCGTGTCTTCATCGGGCATCTTGGTCAGCGGGACAGAATCAAAGCGGGGAACACCACCTGACGAGTAAGTAACCACCAGGGTGGTGCGACCATCATTCGCCTGATCGAGTTTCAAAGTGTGCCCTGAAATCGTATAACCGGCGGAAAGCGACTCGCCGTCGACTGCCACCTGAAGCACACGCATGTCTGGGGCCTCGGCCAGCGAAAACTCTTTGCTCACACTGCGACGGACATCCTGCGAAATGCGACGCAGTGTGGTGCTATAGTCAGCCTCACAGATCGAGCCGGCGATGCCACCGGTTGCCGCAACCCCTTCCTGGTACTTCCACGCCTCGCCCAGTGCCGTACTGCAGCTGCGGTCGTTTGGAATCCAGTGAATGCCGTACAACTTGGCCCGGTCGGAGGGCCGGATCGTGCGCAGGAACTCGACCATTTCGGTTGCATTCTTGCCGTAGTCGAAAGCGCACGAACGGGAACCGTTGTTGCTGCCACAGTTATCCTCATCACTGACGACCAAGACCGCGACAGTTGAACCAGGACGAATCCAAGGATTGGAGCTGCCGAGACATTCACCCTTGAGGGCGCGGATCGCCATCGGGTAGCCCTTCTCGACAACATTATTGTTCATGCCAACCGAAGCGGCCTCGCGAAACGCGGCATCCCGGTCAACGTCGTTCCTGCGAATAACGCGGCTAAGCCGCAGGCAGGGGCTCGACATGTTGATGACGCCAAGCTGCCAGTTTGTGTCGTCAATGGCAGAGGTGAGGGCGCCTAGCTTCTGGGAAAGGTTGGCTTGTTCCTCTTCCATCGAAGTCGAATTGTCCACGACCACAAGGATATCGAGGAGTCCTGCGCGGCTGACGGCGAAAGTCTCAGTGCGCACCGCGCCGTCGTGACCTTGAGTGAACGAATCGACTACATTATTACGGACCAACTGCCGGAACTCGGCGCGCGACTCAGGCTTCACCTGCATCGTCAGGTTTTCTTCTACTTCACCAAACGCAGGCCGGATCTGGACGGCAACGTCTTTGCGTTCGACCACTTGATCGTAACGGGTAAAAGAGAAAGGCTCCCATGCGTCACCGAAATCATCGGAGTAACCGGTCGAGGACGGGTCGAATCCGGCTCCCGGACCGGACATGTCGCCTGCAAGCGCGTCACTGCCCGCGCCCTGGACGCGGCTCCCGTTGGCAAACTCTGCCTCCTGGGAGCACGCATTCAAGCTGGCCGCGGCAACAAAAACCGCCATCTGAGCATGGGAAAAACGGAAATGTTTCTTTTTCATGGCCCGGTTCCTCTATAAGCCGCCCCCCAAAAAGGCCGGGCGGATGTCGGGGGTTCGGAGGGCCGTCCAGCAGGCTTTAAGAGTTTTTTACAGGCCAGGCAATTACGTTATGAAATCAGGGACTTGAAGGTAAGCTTGGGGCGCCGGCAAGTTTCAGGAAATCCGCCGCCAAGTGATCCATTTGCGGGCCGGCGGTATTTGCGAAGGCGCCGTACCCAGAGGAATGAAGTAGAAACTTCGGAGCAACATCAGGACTGGTTCGAGACCTCAGCAAATTGAAGAGTGTTTCCGCGTCATCGTGAACGACAAACGGCCGGCTGGCATCGGTGACTGAATGTTGCGCGACCCAGACCGCCGGGTCGCCCCCGGAAACCACGGCAACAACCAGAACGCCGGTCGTGCCAGCAGGTAGCGCCCTCACATCCTGCATCAACCGGTCGACGCATTCAGCACAAGCAAAGGGCACCAGGTGGAACAGGGCCAGACGCACGTTGGAGTCCGCCATCAATTTGCAGAGGGATTTTGTCTGTCCGCCAGAAATAACTTTCCAGTCACCTGCCGGCAGCTTGACCAGCTTGTTATCAAGGGCCATCGACCGGGCTGCGGCGAGAAAAGATTCTAACCCAGGGTCCGTTCCGCACGGAGCATTGATCAAGCTCACACGCGAGTCCGCATAACCACCGGAACCGGATGACCCGCCAGATGGAATAACGCCCCTGGATTCCGGCGACCCACCGCGGATTTCTGGATCCTTCTCGCCCCGGCCAGCGACCCGGCACGCCTGAAGTCCGGCAAGCGATGCCAGCATCACAAGTCCAGCGAGTGCAAGCCAACCCACCCGGGACTGGATAAACGTCATTGTTAATGGGATGTTACAGGTCACAGTTCGTCTCCCGGAAGGACCAAAGGCCGCCCTCACTCCTCGGCATTAGCCGGCAGGTCCTTGAGTAGGTGGGGGAACTCCCTGCCACCTTTCCTTGGCTTGCCATTTCATCGATGGGGGCATAAAACCGAAGTTTCTGGAATCACGAAGGGAAAAGGGCGCTTTTTCATGATGACCAACACAAAAAATAAAGACCTGCAGGCATGGGTGGACCAGGTTGCCAAGCTCACCAGACCGGATAAAGTCCACTGGTGCGACGGTAGCCAGGAGGAGTTTGAAAACCTCGTTCAAGAGATGCTTGCCGCAGGTACGCTGATTGAACTGAACGAGAAGACCCATCCCCGCTGCTACCTTCACCGCTCGAATCCAACCGACGTCGCCAGAACAGAACACCTG
The DNA here is from genome assembly GCA_041178085.1 of Pseudomonadota bacterium. Taxonomy (GTDB): domain Bacteria; phylum Bdellovibrionota_B; class Oligoflexia; order Oligoflexales; family RGVZ01; genus RGVZ01. Next base: position 85,356 of record JBEGVZ010000119.1, read on the forward strand.
ACCTTCATCTGCACCAGCAAACAAGAAGATGTCGGCCCGAATAACAACTGGATGCCGGTTGCTGACGGGCACAAGAAAGTCGACACCCTCTTCGAAGGTTGCATGCGCGGCCGCACGATGTACGTGATTCCTTACTGCATGGGACCGGTAGATTCTCCGCTTTCCCGCTGCGGAGTTGAAATCTCAGACAGCGCTTACGTCGTCGCCAACATGCGGATCATGACGCGGATGGGACGCAAGGCGCTTGACCGCATCGAACGTGAAAACCAATTTGTCCGCGGCCTGCATTCGACAGGTGACTTGAGTCCCGACCGCCGCTTCATCATGCACTTTCCGGAAGAACTGATGATCAAGAGCATCGGTTCCGGATACGGCGGCAACGCCCTCCTTGGCAAGAAGTGCCACGCCCTGCGCCTTGGTAGCTGGCAGGCCCGCAAGGAAGGCTGGCTGGCAGAGCACATGCTGATCGTCGGGGTCGAGAATCCCGAGGGTGAAATCCATTACATCGCAGCAGCATTCCCTTCTGCCTGCGGCAAAACCAACATGGCGATGATGATCCCGCCGGAAACCTACAAAGGCTGGAAAATCTGGACCGTGGGCGATGACATCGCGTGGATCCACCCGGGAGAAGACGGCCGCCTCTATGCGATCAATCCAGAGGCCGGATACTTTGGTGTGGCGCCAGGTACCAGCAAAAACACCAACCCGACAGCTCTGGCGATGCTCAACCACGATGCTATTTTCACCAACGTCGCCGTCACGAAAGAGGGACAGCCGTGGTGGGAGGGTCTGAGCAAGCCTGCACCGGAAGGCATGACCGACTGGCAGGGCAAGGCCTATCAGCCCGGGTCCGGCCCGGCAGCGCACCCGAACTCCCGCTTCACGGTGAGCGCAAAGCAGTGTCCGAGCTACACGACCAAGGCCGAAGAACCAAAAGGCGTTCCGTTGACGGCGATCGTCTTTGGTGGACGCCGCCGCGAACTTGCGCCGCTGGTCTTTGAAGCACTTGACTGGAATCACGGCGTGTTTGCCGGCGCGTCCGTTGCCTCGGAGACAACTGCCGCAGCGACAGGTAAAGTCGGCGTAGTCCGTCGGGACCCGATGGCCATGCAGCCTTTCTGCGGATACAACTTTGCTGATTACTGGACCCACTGGCTCAGCTTCGGCAAAAAGTACAAGAAGCTCCCAAAAATTTTCCACGTGAACTGGTTCCGTCAGAACAAGGACGGCGAGTTCCTGTGGCCAGGATTTGGTGACAACCTTCGGGTCATGCGCTGGATCATTGACCGCTGCAAGGGTGCGGGCGACGCACGTCGCACCGCAATTGGCTATCTGCCAGCAGAGAACGCCATCGACACCCGCGGCCTGAACCTTTTGCCGGGCGCGATGCATGAGCTGCTCAGCGTCGACAAGGAAGCATGGAGCCACGAAGTAGGGGCTATCCGCGACTACTTCGCCCACTATGGCTCGCGGATGCCAAAGGAACTAGTTTCTGAATTGGACAGAATCGGAAAAGAACTTCAGTCCTGATTCCAGCTTAAAAACTCACTCATCTGACACAAAGCCCGCTGTAACAAAATTACAGCGGGCTTTCAGTTAATTCAGAGGCTTACCCCCTACTGGCTAAACCCACCTTCCGGGCAACCAGGAAGTTTCTTGCCTTTGAACCAATTGGCACCCTCAGTAACCCCTTGAATCTGCCGAAATCCAAGGTAGATGAACGCACGATTTCGACATCGATATCGGATGGATAGCCTTGGCCGGACCATGATGGTCTTAGGATTTTTTTTTCATGCTTCAGGGCTTGTCTCCTGTGGGCGGGCCTCAATCAAACCCACGGTTGCATTCGGCCCGCCAATGGCCAGCCTTGAAGATGGCGGTGACGTTGCAAAAGTAAATGCAATGCTACCCCTGGAAGGGGCATATGTCGGTGCAACAGAGGCCGCCGCGCTGACCATCTCGGGTGTCTGCATTACAAGGTCGGTTGCTGTCACGATCTCCATAACGGGCTCGGGCATAAAGCAGACTGTCGCTTGTGATGAATTAAGCGGCGGGTTTAGCGCAAAAATTGATATCAGCAGCTTTCCAGATGGCGCGGTCGAAATCACAACCAGCTATCTTTCAAATCTAGTCAGTACACATCCCATATTCCAATTCGTCCGGACTGTGATTAAAGACGCCACGCCCCCGTCAAACGGCACCTTCACACAATCGAAGCCACTTGCAAGCACTGGATTTTTGCTAGACTGGAGTGCTGGCAGTGACAATATATCGCCCCCAGAAATGCTTCAGTACTATGTTTGCAGCGGGCCCTCCAGCACAGCGATTGACACCGTGGCTGAGTGCGAGAGCGCCACACAAGAGATGAACTGGATCGCAAACACACGGACGCTTGCGGTCACCGGAAAATCGGCTTCAACGACCTTGTATTTTAATGTCCTGGTCATGGACGCTGCTGGCAACAAAGCTGGCTACAGTGGCAAATCACAGAAAACGAAAGGCGACACCAGCATCAGCGCGCTGGCCTCGCGCCGCGGCTCGCAGCGTTACACTTTCTTTGACTCCGTGAATCAAAGACACTGGGCCTTCTACAAGGACGGCGCAGTGATCAGGAGTATGTATTCCACCGACAATGTCGACTGGACGCTGTCTAGCACAATCAATGTAGATACCCGCGAATTCTCTCTCACCTACAAATCAATTGGCGGGGTGGGCTACGCATTTGTCGTCATGGAGGAGAACTCCTGGGACATCACCATCCGGCGTGGGACCTTGGGCGCAACATCCGTCACCTTTGCCGCCCCCGTGACGGTCTATGATGGATCCGGGGTGAGTGATCGCTATCACAATCCCACCATCGCTCTGGACGACAGCAATGTGTGGGTCGCAGCGTCACATTTTACGGGATTTAACTTCACGCTCAAGGCTCGCGAGTCGACCAATGCGGCTTCAGGGGATCTTTCGGCCTGGCAGGCCGCCTCCTCAATTGGCACACCATCGACACTCGGCAAAGACGCCGCTCTAGTCCCCAAGGGGGGCGGCGCCATGTATCTTCTTTCGCAGCAGGAGAATCTGGTTGAAGGATTCGTCTTCAATGGGACGACATGGTCCGCAGCCAATACTGGAGGAGACTACGACTGGTTTACTATTGCGGGATTTGGCGGAGCAGAAGGGAGCGAAGTCACAGTAATGAGAGTGGCTGCGGACGGCCTCTACGTAGGTGGTAACTTCGGAAATGCCGGAGGAAATGGGAAGGCCGACGCCATCGCACGCTGGGACGGGACAAGTTGGCACGCCCTTGGGAATGGCTTGAACGGCCAAGTCCTGGCCATCGCTGTATCAGGTAGCGACGTCTACGTCGGAGGGGGTTTCACAGACGCAGGTGGTGATTCAAAGGCTGACTACGTCGCACGTTGGGACGGGGCAAACTGGCACTCACTGGGGACTGGCTTGAACAACTCGGTCCACGCAATTGCTGTTTCGAGCGAGGGTATCTACGCGGGAGGTACTTTTACTGACGCAGGAGGAAACGCTAATGCCGACGCGATTGCTCGTTGGGACGGATCCAACTGGAACGCCCTTGGCACCGGGCTTAACGACACAGTCGAGACCATCGCGTTGTCGGGCAGCGACGTCTATGCAGGGGGTGATTTCAGCAATGCCGGCGGCAACGCCGACGGGGATTTTATTGCCCGTTGGGATGGCACTGGCTGGCATCCTCTGGGGACAGGATTGAACGCGCGGGTGGAAGTGATCGAGATCCTTTACGGGATGATCTACGTCGGTGGAGCGTTCACTGACGCCGGGGGATTGTCCAACGCTGATTACATTGCTCGATGGGCATACACAGGCTGGGACGCACTTGGCAACGGTTTGAATGACGTGGTTTTCGACATCAAAATCGTGGGTGGATCGCTCTATGCAGTTGGCAACTTCACAGATGCCGGGGGAGTTGCAAACGCTGATCGCGTCGCCATGTGGAACGGAGCCGTGTGGAGTGCCATCGGCACAGGCATACCTAACCCTCCGGTTTTTGCGGTTGCGGTCATCGGAACCTATGTCTACGTGGGAGGGAATTTTGTTTACGATTCCGCCACCGCCGAAACGATGATGCGTTGGAATGGATCAAGCTGGGAACGCATTGGCACAGGCATGACCGATCAAATCAATGCCGTCGCTGTATCAGGCAGCAATGTCTATGTCGGGGGTGCCTTCACGGATGCAGGCAACAATCCTGATGCAGATTATATCGCCCGGTGGGACGGGACTGCTTGGCAGGCCCTCAACACCGGCTTGAACAATCCGGTTTATTCAATTTCCATATCTGGAACCGACGTATACGTCGGGGGTGAATTCACCGATGCAGGGGGCGACAATGACGCTGATCGGATTGCGCGCTGGACTGGTTCGGCGTGGGTACCACTTCTAACTGGTTTGAACAGCACCGTGTATGCGATCGCCATCTCAGGATCAGATGTCTATGTCGGTGGCGATTTCACTGACGCTGGAGGAAATTCCAACGCTGACAAAATTTCACGCTGGAATGGCTCGGCATGGAGTGCACTTGCATCAGGTGTTAATGCATCAGTCCGAGCCATCGCTGTCTCTGGCAGCAATGTCTATGCGGGAGGAAGTTTTACAGATGCGGGGGGAAATAGTAACGCAGACCGCATTGCGCGATGGAATGGCACCTCCTGGAATCCGCTTGGAACGGGTGTAAGCGCTGGAGAAGTTTATGCCATCGCGATTTCGGGAAGCGATGTTTATGTCGGAGGATCCTTCTCAAATGCTGGCGGAAATGCCGATGGTGACAATATCGCCCGATGGGACGGCACAAATTGGAATGCGCTCAGCAAGGGCATGATTTCAGGAGTAAGAGCTCTCGCTGTATTGACTGACGGTATCTACGCCGGCGGTAACTTCCTGGACATCAAAAGTTCTGTGGCACGCTGGGACGGAAGTGCCTGGCAAGCTATCGGCACTGGCATGAACAACGATGAAGTTTTTGCCATCGGGAATTCTGGTAGCAATATCTTCTTTGGAAGTAGCCGTGGCTTTGCGACCTTGAAACCGGGGGGTTCCACAGGAGCCCGCGCCTATTCGGCGGTCACCGACAACGCCGGTAACCTGCACCTTGGCTGGGCCACGGAAACAGGCGACATCGTGGGCCGGATCTTCGATGGCACTGGCAACACCTGGGGATCATCTACTTCGCTTTCTGGCATAAATGCACTTCGGGCGATCCTGTCGCACGACACGGCGTCAGACGATGTCTTCGCAATATGGGGCCAGGATGGCGCAATCAAATACAAGCGCTACAACGGCTCCTGGGACACCTCTGCAAGCAACCTCACGTCATCGGGAGCGATCTATCCCGTGTGCCATGCGGAAAGTGGTGGAAGCGCCATCGCCTGCTTATGGACGACCTACTCCAGCAGTATTTATGAAATCACGGGTGGGGTAGTCACACCCTGATCTTCATTCAAAGATCTTGCCTGGGTTCATGATCCCGTCGGGATCAACCAGGTCACGAATCTTCTTCATCAGCGCGATCTCACCCGGTGAGCGCGAGAATTTCAGATCCTTCTTTTTCAGAAGGCCGATGCCGTGTTCGGCGCTGACGCTGCCACGGTATTTTGGCAGCAGCGCAAAAATCTTCTCCTCGATTTTTCGGGCCTCTGCCTGAAATGTGTGTTTATCTGCCGACTTTGGACCAGCGTAGTTGATGTGCAGGTTACCGTCACCGATATGACCAAACAGGACCACCTGAATCTCTTTTGGTGCCTTGGCAACTTCCTCTTCAAGCTCCTTGATAAAGGCATCAAGCTTGTCGATCGGAAGGGAAATATCGTTCTTCCTGACCTGACCGTAGCCTGCGAGGGATTCGGTGATGTTTTCACGCAGCCCCCAGAATTCACGGAACTGGGCAGAGTTCTGGGCGATCACTGCATCAACGCAAAGACCGTTCTCAAAGACTTTCTCAAGGAGGGGTTCCATCACGTTAGCCCCGGCGGCACCTTCCTCGACTTCAAGCAAAACATAGAAAGGTGTCCGTTCCTTGAAGGGAGTCCGTGCACCCGGCGACTGCTTCAAGACAATCCCGTGCGCCACATCGGTGAAAAATTCGAATGCAGTGATCGTAACCCCCTCGGCGTTACACAAGCCCAGGATTGCGGTGATGTCTGCGAACTTTCCGACACCAAGGCAGGCAAGCTGCATATTGCGTGGCTTCGCAACCAGTCGAAGGGTCATGCGGGTGACAATCCCAAGAGTTCCCTCGGCACCAATGAAAAGCTGCTTCAGGTCATAACCCGTGTTGTTCTTGCGCAAGCTAGAATCCATATCCAGGACAGTCCCGTCCGGCAATACGACCTCAAGTCCAAGGACCTGCTCCCGGGTTCCACCGAAACGGATGAGCTTCAAGCCTCCCGCATTGGTGCTGACGTTGCCACCCAACTGACAGCTGCCCTTGGATCCAAGGTCGAGCCCAAAGAAAAGTCCTGCAGCCGCTGCGGCCTCCTGAATTGCCTGGGTCGTCGCTCCGGCTTCGCACTGGATCGTCAGGCCAACGCGGTCCACAGGCTGGATTTTGTTCATCCTGGAAAGCGAGAGCACCACTTCTTTGTTTCCGGCGACCGCTCCACCAGCAAGGCCCGTGCGTCCACCGCTCGGCACAACAGGAATTTTGTTGCGGTGGCAGTAACGTATGATTTCGGAAACTTCGCGGGTTGAGCCGGGAAACACAGCTGCGAGTGGATCGACCGGAAAAATCTTTGTCCAGTCGCAGCCCCAAACTTGCAATTCCGCAGGATCGGTCACGACATGACGCTCACCAACGATCGCCCGCAAACCTGCAAGAACTTCGTCTGAAATCATCGCTGCTCCTGTCGTCCGTCATTTGGTCAATTGCGAATCGCAGCCGCAATCCCCAAACATTGCCGTAAGTTACGCAAAAAACCTCAATGAGTATGCACCGATTCCGAGGACTCTCGCAACCGGCTGAATGACTGGCTGGTTACTTAGAGGAGATTTCATCATGAAAAGGTCTATTTTTGCAAAAGCCGGCGCGGCAGGGCTTGCCTTGCTCGCCGCAGGATGCGGCGTCGAACCACCGGGCAACTCCAACATCCAGGCCAAGGACGGATGCCACGAAAAGGTCGTTCCGCCCAAGGGCTACTACGACGCCCTTATGGAGCAGAAAACGACGAGCCTCGGCCTGGTGGACACCAAAGCACCGCACGTCCTTCACATCAACTTCGACGGGGCTCGGATTAAGAAAGGCTTCAAACGGGCAGAGAGTTTCATCCTTTGCGCTGCAGAAGCCACTATCCCGGCCTCGAATTTGTCCCTTGTCGACCGTGACGAGGTCATCCAGCGCGTGAGTGAGCACTTCAAGGCCGCCGGAGTTGCCCTGAACGTTGTGGCGAGTGCGCCGGCAAGCGGAGACTACACGACCATGCACGTCGGGGGCTCCTTCGGCGCGCTTGGCTGCACCGAAAGCAGATCTACCCTGGGCATTGCCCCGTTCGACGACCGGAATGCCAACCGCAACGACGTTGGCTTTGTCTTTGATGCTTTCGAGGTGGACGCCGGCGTGATTGCCGATACGATCGCCCACGAAGCGGGACATACTTTCGGACTCGATCACACGATCAACATCAAGGACTTGATGCACAGTACGGCAAGGGCAGACGACTTGGCCTTCGCCATCAGCCAGATCGTAAACAGCAGCGAAATCCAGGATGCTCCTGCTCTGCTGCGCGCCAACATTGCCGCCTTGCCCGGCTTTGTTGACCCGTCGGCACCCGGCGACGCCACCAACGGTGGTTCGACTCCGAGCCCAACCCCGGCACCTGGTGGTGGCGGTGGTCTGTTCAGCGGTATCACTGTCCTTGGCAACCTGCTGGGGCAATTGCAACCAAGCCAGGTGATTGACGTGTCGCAGCTTTTACCAGGATTTGCTGCGTTGATCCCTGGTCTTGTCCCCGGCTACGTGCCTGGCAGCGGGACTAATCCGTTCAACGCAGGTAACTTCTCGAGTGTCATGACGGCGTTGCCCGGCCTGCCACAGATCAACACCTTGATCGCGATGGCCGCCCCGGGATTTGCCGGTACGGTTCCCGGCGCTGTGGCTGGGCTTGATCCAGCGACGATCACGACGCTGGTGGCGCTAGCGGCTTTCGGTGGCTACGGCAGCGTTCCCGCTGCAATCATCGGCGGCCAGGCGGCACTCGGACCGATGCTGAACTTGCTGATGCAGATGCTCGGAATGAACCTTGCTGGTACGGGAGCACTTCCTGCACCCGCAACGGTGGCAACGCAACTGCCGTCGTACATGACCGCTTACAACCTGAATGGCATGACGTCAGCGCCGGACTTGATTGCCGCGATGATGATCCAGGCAGCCTTCATCAATGCCAACTATACGGGCAGCACCCAGCAGGCATTGATCTCCGGGCTCATGGTCGCAGCAAGCCAGGCATATACGCAGCTTCCGTCCTACTAGAGGAAACAGGACGCGGGCGGATCAAGGGTTTACAGACCCTGATCCGCCCAAACCCGCCAGGATTCCAGCCAAAGAAGCCCCGTTGTCTTGCGAAAGGGCCTGCAACAAAATCGGTAACAGATCGTTCGTCTCAAGATTTGAAAACAATACTGCCAAGGCAGGTTTCAACGCAGCCAGTTCCGGAGCTTTGGCAGAGATTGGATCGACGATACTGCCAAGGAATTCCGGCGTCATGGAATCCTGACGCTGCGCAGCTTTTGCAATCCCCCGTAATGCCGACAAGGCAGTCTCTTGGATGTCCGCCTTTGCCTCATCCGAAAGCTGGGGCTTTGCCTGTTTCGCTCGGATATCTGCTGCGATCCCGGTAATGGTAGCGGCGGCTTCCGGGATGCGCTCGCCGTAAACGACGGGCGCAAGAAAATCCCTGGCAAAGATAATGGATTTTTCAGCAACCAGTCGTTCCACAGGCTTGGTTGCCTCGGGGAATTTCTCGACAATTGCAGGTCCGAAAAGGCTTGTCATCAACGGCAACAACTCCACCACCTTTTCGACCCTTGAAGGCGCCAAGTTGAACTTCGAGATTTTTTCGCCGGACTTGCACCCGATGACATTGGCGCCATTTTCCTGCTTGTGTCCGCAAACATCGGCAAGCTCGCCCTTGTCAATGTCCAGGCACTTGATGCGCACGAGCTTTGACGGCTGGCACTCGAAACATGCCTTTCTTGTCCTGGACGGGGATATCAGTTGCTGGAGCACGGAGAACAGATCGTCACGCCCCATGTCTGGGTCAACGATTTCCTTGCATGAAGCCGGCAACCCAGGATTGCCCAAACTGATGGATCCTGTACCGGGCTTCTCGAAGTCCGTCACCACGGCGTCGGCCGACCGGTCGACGACACGATTGGTTTCGACGGCCGGTTTTTTTCCACAAGCGGTCGCACCAACAAAAATTGCGAGGATGGTGTGCAGATGATTTGAAGGCGCGCGTGCCATGACGACTCCCGAAAATTTCCTCTCTTATCGGAAAAATCCGGGCAAAACCTGATCACAGGGCTTCGAAGCGGGTTGCCTCGAGTTCGATGCGAACCTTGCCGACGAAGATATCGCCAATCCTTCCGAGTACTTGGCCATTACCGACACCGCCACCCTGGGCGTTTCGAAATGGGCCGCCGGCACCGGGAAATAAAGCATTTTGATTCGCGGAAGAGGAGCCTGAGCTGCCGCCCACAAAGCTGCTGACATTACCCTCGATAACAATCTTCGGCACCACAAGGGGACGTGCGTTCCACAGCATTTCAATACGGTCAAAAATAAAAGCGTCGCTTTTCGGGATGCCATCGTACCCCGTTGATGTCATTTCCCAGTGGAGCACCTGATCAAGCTTTCGTCCGAGCAACTCGGAATTGTAGGTCTCCTTGACACCCAAAACTCGCACGCGGGTAGTGCCACTAGTTGAAACAAATTTGCCTGAAACAGGGTCCGTCCATTTCGCCGTGTGATTGCTCGTCTGGTCCAGGCCTACGAACAATTGAGGGTTCTGGACAATTGGGCCAACGACCAGGGGACGCGCGGGTTCAAATGTGACGCCACCAATATTCTTGATCCGTAGCATCGTTCCATCTGCCTGGACCTCGTTTTTCACATCCAGTGATCCTGAAATCCCTTGCAGCAGCTTGCCCATGTCCACAGGACGATTCATGCAAATCATGGCGCCTGTTGAAGGGCCAAAGCTGAGGTCGCTCATCAACTGCAAATCAACTCCGCCGCTGCAGAATTCCATATTCGCCGGGCCAGTGCCATTGACCCTGACCCGATAGGAAGCCATGGCGATCGGCACTGCTTTGCGCGCGTTTTCCGGGTTTGCATTCGAATTTCCCATGCGCGCCTTACGCGCAGCAGGATCAAGGAAGACATCATCATCAGCGGCATTGCGACAGGCATTCAATGGCAATATTGCCATCAGGCCAAGGCCCAAAATTGCCAGTTTCAGAACACGCCGCATCACGGTTTACTCCAACTTGGTGAGCGCTTCGAGCGTTGCCTTGACACCTGTACTCAGGGTCTGGCTGATCTGCTCTGTGAGCAGACGGTCCACGCCGAGGGAATGGATGTAGAGGTCCAACACCATGTCTACATAGACATCGTTGCCGTAGGGAATCACGAGTACGACGGCATTCATCCGCTGAAAGATAGACTTTTCGAAAGGGCGATCTTCGCGTGTGTTGATCTCGAAGGCCATAGACTCATCAAAAACCCTGCCTTCCGTGGTGATAACGTTGTTTATCGCGACAGCACCCTTGCCCGTCAATTCAATCACAGCGCTGATGTATTTTCCGGTCGGGTCAATTTCCGTCTTCTTGATTTCCTTAAAGCTGAGATTCACCACCTGGCTTTGCGCGGCAGACGCATTCATGTTGGGCAGAAGGGCGCTGTCACCTGTCTCCTGAGCGCGACGGGCAGCAGAGACCAGCTTCTCGGCCAGCTGCAACATCGGCCGGTTCAACCAGACCTGACCACGGGTCTGAACGTACAGCACACCAGGGCCGCTTGCGGTATTGCCTCCGGAAGGGGAGCCAGGCTTGAACATCTTCTGGTCAACGTGAGTGAAATCGAGGGCAGACGAGCTGTTCAGCTCGCGGGAATTCGTGTCTACCTTGACGCAGTCGACCGGGTTGAGTTTTACCCGCTTCAGGGAGGGGCTTTCCTGGGATTCCGCCAGCAAGTCGCACAGACCACTGGCAATTTCACGCAACCTGTCTGGTTGCCGCTTGAACATCTGGACCACATCGCCAGCACGCTGTGAAGGAGCCCCGCAAGAAGTGAGGGCTGCGACCAGCAAAACGCTCGCTAGAGACACTCCGGCTTTTTTTCCACTCCGCATTTCAGCACCCGCAGCCGCATCAACATTCAGCATCACGACAACATGCCGGGACCACAAACCCAGTGGGTTGGTGCAAGAAGCGGACTCACACACGCGGTGAAGAGATCAAAGAAAAATCATCTGTTTTCGGGGTTTTATCGCAAAACGGAACCCTTGCCGGCTGTTCGCACAACCGGCAGGTGTCCAGACAATTGTCAGTTCTGGGTGGCGTCCAGCCAGGCCGCGAGGGCTGTGTCCTGAATATTTCTCAACGAACCAACGCCAGGCTGGGGCTTTCCGGGCATCCCGTTCATCAGGATCGCAAAGGCCACCAGTCCCTCTTGCGGATGCCTGAGGTAACCCGCCAGACCAGACACCGAAACCGGTTCGCTTAAAGTGCCTGATTTGGCCCGTATGAGGCTGCCAATGCGCTCGCGCTGCGATTCCTTCATGCGCTTGTGGAGCGAACCATCCCAGCCATAAGAAGGCAAGCTGGCAAGAAAGTCAGGAAAAATCCTCATGTCATTTTCGACGTGAAGCAGAACCCGCACCACATCGGCTGCGCTCAGACGATTTTCGGATGCCAGGCCAGATCCATTTTCGATCACGAAGCCTTCTTTCAAGCCGACATCCTGGCGCAAGTAATCACGCAGCACACGGGCGCCGTTCTCCATGGTGCCTGCACGCGCACGTCCCGCAGAAAAGCGTTTCGTGAGCATGTCACCGATGAAATTGTTGGAGAATGTGTTCAGCCCCCCAACGATGCGCCGCATGTCATACGACGGAATCGTCAGCAAGGTTCTTGCTTCGCCTGAAACCTCACCCGACCGGACCTTGCCGGACACATCAATGCCGGCGTCTTTGAGGAAACCACGCAAGTATTCTCCCGCAAGGCGGGCGGGGTTAACCATGGAGCGGTAAATTTTCTGCGGTTCGCTGTCAGCAGCAATCTGGCCGGATACCTTGATCACAGGAAGCTCGCCATCAGCTCCAATGCGCACAGCACTGATTTTCGCCTGCGCTCCTGCTGCTGCCGTCTTTACCGAACTGTCAACCTGAAGCCCCCCCAGCTGGACTGGATCCAGCGTGACAAGGGCCGGGCTGCCTGGTTTGTCCCCTGGACTTACCGAAACCGCCACGGTGTTGAAGTTGACGGCAAATGCAGATACGGGGGCATCATAAGCATTGCGCGAAGCAAGGGCCCCTTCCTCGCGACTCTCATCGCGCGACTCTGCATCGAACAGGGAATTATCGACGACGATATCCCCGCGAATTTCGCGGATGCCCATCGCACGCAAGTCAGCTGCTGCCTGCCAAAGCTTTTCAGAGGTAAGAAGCGGATCGCCGTCGCCGATGGCGTACAAGTTGCCTTCAATCGAGGCTCCCTTGCGCTGGCCAGAATGGGCCAAACGGGTCGAAAACGTGTGTGCGGGGCCAAAACGGTCAAGTGCCACGGCCGCGGTAACCAGCTTGGTCACCGACGCAGGCGAAAGCCGCAGGTCCGGATTCTGCTCAAAAAGAATCCTGCCGTCCTCGATCCGGACAAATTTAATGCTTTGCAACGTGCTGCGTGCGGGTGTTCCGAAGTGCCGGGAAAGCAGCGGAGCGTTTCCGGCAACGGCCGCACGAGCCGACGGCTTCCTGACATCCTTGCCATTCTGCCGGGCACCAAAAAGAGACGCAGGACAGAGAATCAGTATCGCTGAAAGGAGTATCCCGGCCCTGCTTAGAGAGACGTATCCTTCACCGGGATATTTTCGTCCTGCCCTTCGCTCGATTGCTTTGCGCGTCCCGCCGGATTCAAGGCAGCTACGGTATTGCTTTTCTTTAGCCATTGATAAATCCGCCTGACATCGGCAAACCGGGTAAGTTTGCCCTCTGCACCCATCAGCACCATGCCGAGGTCTCCATGTTCCACCGTCCTCAAGGCAACTGCAAGACAGTAGCGCGCAAGGTTGGTGAAGCCAGTCTTGCCGCTGATAACGCTGAAGTCGCGGCTTTGCAGCAGGCGATCTGTGTTTCTTATCTCGTAGCGCATCTTGCGGCCGCTCGGCAGGTGGGCGGTCATCCAGTGTGAGCGCTTGGCCATGATGTTCTGAAGCCGGGGTCTTTTGGTGACCTCCTGCAGCATCAAAGCCACTTCATGGGCGGTCGATACGTTGTTTGGCGAAAGGCCCGTCGGTTCGGCAAAAACGGTCTTCATCAAACCAAGTTCCCGGGCACGGGACGTCATGCGTTCACCCAAAACCGTGGGTGACATGCCGCAAGCCTCCGCCATGGCGGGAAAAGCCCGGTTGTCGCTGCGCATGAGCGCTGCGTGCATCAGATCATCAAGGGTAAAGCGCCAGCCCGTCCGGAGCTTGGAAAAATCACCGCCCCGGGCCGCTTCACGGTTTTCTTCTGTCATCTGATGCAAGGTATTCCAGCCGAGCTTGCATTCGTCGTGCAGCACCATTGCAGCAAACATCTTGGACAGGCTGGCAATCGGTCTGACTTCATCCGCATTGCGTTCGTAAAGGATCTTTCCGTGATCCCAGGACAAAACCACGACACTGGGGCTTTTCACGTCCGGACGCGAAGCTGCCAAGGACGAACCTGCCCCAAGGGCAAACGCCCCAATGAGTGAAAAGGCCACCGCTGCACTATTTTTGTACATGCTTCCCGGTCCTCTTGCTTTCCCCATATCGTACCAATGTATCGGCCAGTCAGCCAACCCCCTAAAGCATTTGGGGGACAAGCTTTTCGGGGGCGGGAACTTGCGGAAAAGGCTTACCAATCCGCCCAGGTTTCATTATTCTCCGAGCGGAATTTACTCCTGGAGGCTCCCTGACATGGGCACCAATCCGTCTGATGTTCAAAATGTAACCATCGTGGGAACCGGCCCGGCGGGCCTGACCGCGGCCATCTATGCGGCCCGCGCGGCATTGAACCCCGTCATCTATGCCGGGATGCAGCACGGAGGACAATTGACGACAACGACTGAAGTGGAAAACTTCCCGGGCTTCGAACACGGCATCCTGGGGCCAAAGCTGATGACCGACATGACTGCCCAGGCCGAGCGATTCGGCAGCAAGATCCTCTACGAAGAAATCACAAAAGTGGATTTTTCCTCGCAGCCGTTGAAATTGTGGGCGGGGGAAAAGTTGATCCAGTCGCGCACTGTGATCATTGCCACCGGTGCGACGGCAAAGACCCTGGGTTTGAAGACCGAATCCTCGCTAATGGGGCGCGGGCTCTCGACGTGTGCCACCTGTGATGGATTCTTCTATAAGAACAAGCGCGTGGTTGTGGCTGGTGGCGGCGACTCGGCGATGGAAGAGGCAAGCTACCTGTCAAAGATCTGCTCCGAGGTGATCCTGATCCACCGCCGGAGTGAATTCCGTGCCTCGAAAATCATGATCGACCGGGTCATGAACAACCCCAAGATCAAAGTCATGACTCCCTGGGTGGTGGAAGAGACCATTGCAGACCAGACAGGTCTGACCGGTATCAAGATTAAAAATCCGGAAACCGGAGCGGTGCAGACAATCGACACGACTGCACTGTTCATGGCGATCGGGCACAAGCCGAACTCGGACATCTTCAAGCCGTGGGTTGACACGGATAGCCACGGCTACATCAAAACCACAAATCACACGGCAACAAAGACACCCGGTGTCTTTGCCGCCGGAGACATTGCAGACCCTAACTTCAAGCAGGCAATCACGGCTGCCGGTATGGGCTGTCAGGCCGCCATCCAAGCGGCCAAATTCCTGGAGGAACATTGAACCATGGGAATCATTGACCGGATCACGGGGCATTTGAGCGGAAAGACCGGGGCGGGTGTTGCCAATGCTGGCAGCCTGGATGAACAGTCCGTGTTGACGGCACTCAAGGCCGTCCAGGATCCGGACCTGCACAAGGACATCGTAACCCTTGGGTTTGTCCGCAATCTTGAGATCAGCGGCAACAAGGTCAAGTTTGAGGTCAACCTCACCACACCGGCATGTCCCGTCAAAGACAAGCTGAAACGCGAGTGCGAGGAAGTTGTCCTTGCGTTGCCAGGTGTCTCGCAAGTCGATGTGACCATGACGGCTTCGACGCGTGGAACGCTTCCCATCAACACGACATCACCTGCTGCTGCCGCACTCGGGCAGGTCAAGAACATCATCGCCGTCGCCAGTGGCAAGGGCGGGGTAGGCAAGTCGACTACTGCCGTGAACCTGGCCTGGTCGCTCGCAGCATCCGGGTCGAAGGTCGGACTGCTCGATGCCGATATCTATGGGCCGTCCCTGCACTTGATGACCAACGTCAAGGAACCAGCGACTGCATCGGAGTCGCTGGTGCAGCCACCGGTCGTCAACGGCGTGAAGGTGATGTCCGTTGGAATGTTTGGCAATGCCGGCAAGGCAACGATCATGCGCGGACCAATGGCAGCCGGTGTGATCAAGCAGTTCCTGACCCAGGTAGCATGGGGCGAGCTTGATTACCTCGTCATAGATTACCCGCCGGGAACCGGTGACATTCAGCTAACCATCTCGCAGACCGCACCCGTGACGGGTGCCGTGATCGTGACCACGCCGCAAGAGGTCGCCTTGATCGATGTTCGCAAGGCGATCAACATGTTCCAGACACTCAAGGTGCCCGTTCTGGGCGTGGTTGAAACGATGAGCTATTTCGTCTGTGACGGCTGCGAGAAAAAACACCACATCTTCCGCTCGGGCGGGGGCTCCCGCGTTGCGGCCGAAAGCGGCTTGGCATTCCTTGGTGAGGTCCCGATGGACCCTGCACTGGTCAAGGCCTCAGACGAAGGGACGCCGTTTGTCTCCGGACACAAGGACTCTCCGGTAACAAGCGCTTTTGCCGCGGTTGCCGGCGCGGTCGCCGCTCAAGTTTCGATCCTGCACGCAGAAAACCAGGGCGCGCTCCAGCACTTCAGCCTTGAGTGGAAAAATTGATGGGAAAAGTCATGGAGAAACCAGTGGATAAGCCGGACGACAATTCCGCGAACATCCGGGTGCAGCAAATCGAGCAGATCGATACCAAGACTCTTGGGATCACCTGGACCGATGGAAAAAAATCGTCACTCGATGTGGTGATGCTGCGACGCAAGTGCCCTTGCGCGGCCTGTATTGACGAATGGACCCACGAACCAAGGCTCAAGCCACAGGACGTCAAAGATTCAGTCCGTCCTGTGAAAGTCGAATCTGTTGGCCTTTATGCGTTGACCATTCACTTCAACGACGGTCACCGGACGGGGATTTACACTTTCAAATATTTGCGGGATCTTGGGCCGCTGTCATGAGAGACAACGCGGTTCACATACGCTTCTGGAACTTCTGACGGAGCTGGTCCAGTTCCGGGGTATCTGCTTTGCGTTGGCGGACCTCGGTGATCTTGCCTGCAAGGTCCGCCGGCATCTGCCCCAGGACTTCCATCTCGTACTCGAGCCAGACACCAAACTTTTGGTACACAACCTCGCGCATCTTCAAAGTCATTTCCAGGATATCGCGGCTGGTTGCACCTTCATTGAAGACAAAGTTTGCATGCCAGGGACTTACCACTGCGCCGCCGTGACGCATGCCTTTGACGCCAGCTGACTCAAGAAGCATTCCACTTGGAACACCGACGGAGTAGTCATTCTTGAACACACAGCCGCACGAAGGATGAAGGAACTGCCCCTTCATCACGCGGTCATCTTCGCAAAATTTCATCAGCTCCTGAGTCGCCTTGACATCGCCGGGCGCAAGCTCAATCTCTACGGCAGCGACAATCTCGCCCGTTTTCATGAAGCTCGTGTCTTTGTAGCCGTGAAATACCTTTGACGGGTCATCGTGAATCACAACATGGCCGTTCATATCGACACAAGTGATACGACGCACGATCTGGCTGATCTCCCCGCCATAACAGCGTGCATTCATCCGGACAGTCCCACCCATCTGACCAGGTAGCCGGTACATCCATCCGGCGCCAGTCAGTCCGTGGGCGACTGCAAAACGCGCGAAGTGAGAGTTGTCGACGCCCGCTTCGCAGAAGATGGTCGTCCTGTCTTTATGGTCTTTACTGTCCAGAAGGCGCAGCCCCTGCATCCTGGCAAGGGCGATCACCGCACCGGGCCAGGGATCGTCACAAACCAGGGAATTGGTCCCGCCACCGAGGACAAAGAAGGGCAGGGACAAACTGTGGATTTCCCGCACGGCAGACTTTAATTCATCAATGCTTTCAGGAAGATATAGCTTTCCACAGGCGCCGCCTGTCCGGTAATAAGCGAGTTCCGAAAGTGTCTTTTTCGCGGAAGCCATGAACACGCCAGCCTGTCAGGGAAGGTCAGCAAAGGCCGCAAAAAGTTGCGCCTGGAAACAATCATAGACCGGCAGGCTGCCCATCACCAGCGTGATGCGCCTTGGCGGGGCTGGAAACCCACCTTTTGAGTTCACGCCCGGAGTATGGCGCACAGCTGACTCGTCAAGGAAGCTCTTCAAGGCCACCATTGCGAGGCTCCCGTACAAGTCGCCCAGTTCTTCCGACTGCGGGACCGACATCGCCACATGCCTTACACCCAGGCTCGCGGCAAAGGCCAGGGCGTTGGCATAGGATCCCAGGACTGTGCCCAGCTTGCCGCGGTCTTCCATGTTCGCCACCGGCAGGTACGAAACGGCAAGAAGCTGAGAGGAAGGATAGCCGCTTTCCCGCGCAGGAAGGCTGATCGCTTCTCCGGCAGGCAAACCGGAGACCGGCGGAAACCCGGGCATCTGAGTGCCAGCTGAAAAGAACACGACCGCCGCATCGCAAGAGAACTTTTTCAAGTCCCCTTGCCAGAGGTCGATCGCAGTTCCCTGGTAGCGGCGGATGCCCAGCACGGGTCGTTTACTTCTTTCCGCGCTTTTTCATGTGCTCGATCAAGGTTGAGGCAATGTCGGCCGGCGATCGCGCGACACCAACACCAGCCGCCATGAGGGCTTCCATCTTTTCTGCGGCCGTGCCGTGACTGCCGGAGATGATTGCACCTGCGTGGCCCATGCGCTTGCCCTTGGGTGCCGTCTGGCCGGCAATGAACGCCGCCACTGGCTTGCGGATGTTTTCCTTGATGAACTGGGCGGCCTTGATCTCGGCATCACCGCCGATTTCGCCGATCATGATGATGGCCTCCGTTTCCGGATCCTCTTCAAACATGCCCAGAAGGTCGATGAAGTTTGTGCCCATGATCGGATCGCCACCGATTCCGACGCACGTCGTCTGACCAAGGCCGGCGCGGGTGGTTTGCCCGACGGATTCGTACGTCAGCGTCCCTGACTTGGAAACAATACCGACCTTGCCACGTTTGTGGATGTGTCCCGGCATGATCCCGATCTTGCATTCTCCCGGCGTGATGACACCCGGGCAGTTCGGACCGATCAGGCGTGATTTCTTCGACCGCTCAAGCGCCTTTTTCACCGGCACCATGTCGAGCACCGGGATGCCTTCCGTGATACAGACAATGAGTTCGATCTCGGCGGCAATCGCCTCAAGGATCGCGTCGGCCGCAAAAGGTGGCGGAACAAAGATCATCGAGGCATTGCAGTTGGTCTTTTCCTTGGCTTCTTTGACCGTGTCAAAAACAGGAAGCTCGACGTGCTTGGTGCCGCCCTTGCCTGGAGTCACGCCGCCGACAAAACGGGGAGCGTGCTCTTGGGACAGCCTGGTGTGAAACTCACCGGACTTTCCAGTGATGCCCTGGGTGATGACCCTGGTGGATTTATTGACGAGAATCGACACTTGGTCTTCTCCTGTAAGTTAGTGCTTGGCAGCGCGTGCAGCTTCCACTGCCTTGCGCGCGCCATCGGCCATGTCTTCTGCGGGAATGATCTTAAGTCCCGAAGTCTCCAGAATCTGCTTGCCTTTCTCGACGTTGGTACCTTCAAGACGGACGATAAGGGGCTGGCGCAAGCCAAGCTCCTTCGCAGCCGTGACAATACCTTCCGCGATCAGGTCACAGCGCATGATGCCGCCGAAGATGTTGACAAAGACCGCCTTGACGTTCGGATCAGAGAACAGGATGCGAAAGGCGTTTTTCACCATCTCGCCGCTTGCGCCGCCTCCCACATCCAGGAAGTTGGCAGGTTCGCCGCCGCAGTACTTGATGATGTCCATGGTAGCCATGGCCAGTCCGGCACCATTGACAAGACAACCAATGTTGCCTTCCAGGCCAATATAATTCAGCCCGAATTTTGACGCTTCGACTTCACGGGGATCTTCTTCCCCGTAGTCGCGCATCGCATCGATGTCCTTGTGCCGGTAAAGGGCGTTGTCATCAAAATTCATCTTGCCGTCGAGGGCGAGCATCTTGCCCTGTTTAGTGACGATCAGTGGATTGATCTCGAGCAGCGAGAAGTCATACTTCAGGAACATCGCGTATAGCTTTTTCACCATCCCGGTGAGCTCTTTCGCCTCTTCCGGGGGCAGCTTGATGCCATATGCCAGCGCGCGCAGGTGGTAACCTTGCAAACCGACCGTTGGATCTACCGTCACCTTGACGATCTTGTCGGGGTGCTTTTCAGCAACTTCCTCGATGTCCATACCACCTTCGGTCGAGAACATGATCGCTACGCCAGCCGTTTCGCGATCGAGAACCATCGCAAGGTAATACTCCTTGGCGATCTCACTTCCAGCCTCGACGTAAACCATGCGGACGAGTTTGCCCTCGGCTCCCGTTTGCGGCGTGACCAGGTGCATTCCGATCATCTTTTCGGTGACCTTGGCGCATTCGTCGGGGGATTTAACCAGCTTCACCCCACCAGCCTTGCCTCGACCACCTGCGTGGACCTGTGCCTTAACCACTGCTACCGGGGTGCCAAGGCGACGCATGGCGAATTCTGCTTCGACGGGGGTACGGGCCAGGTAGCCCTCCGGGACGGCCACGCCGTTGTCAGCAAACAGTTTCTTTGCCTGATACTCATGGATGTTCATCGGGTCGTTTCCTTTATTGTCCGGGAAAGCCCCCCCACTATACAGTCCGCCGCGCCTGCCGGCAATTGAAGGTCGTGGACAAATGAGGGCGGCGAGTCCACAATGACCGGCACGGAGGCCTGGGCCATGAACACAAGGAAAAAGCGGGTTCTTATTGCAGGCGGCGCGGGGTTTATTGGCAGTCACCTGTGCGAGGTTTACCTCAAGGACGGATGGGAAGTCCTGTGCCTTGACAACTTCATGACCTCAAGCCGCTCAAATGTTGCACACTTGATGGGCAACCCCCGCTTTGAACTAATGCGCCATGACATCGTTGAGCCCTACCGTGCAGATGTCGATCTTGTGCTCAACTTCGCATGTCCCGCCAGTCCGGTCCACTACCAGGACAACGCCATTCGGACGATCAAGACCAATGTGCTTGGCACGATGAACTTGCTGGGCCTGGCCAAACGTTGCGGTGCCAGGTTCGTTCAGGCCAGCACCTCGGAGGTCTATGGTGACCCCAAGGAACACCCCCAGCGCGAAACATACTGGGGTAACGTCAACCCGGTAGGCATCCGCAGCTGCTACGACGAAGGCAAGCGCGTGGCAGAAACGCTGTGCTTCGATTACCACCGTCAACACGGTGTCGACATTCGCGTCATCAGGATCTTCAACACTTACGGCCCGCGAATGGCAATCGATGACGGCCGCGTCGTCAGCAACTTCATCGTCCAGGCGCTCAAGGGCGAAGACTTGACGGTTTATGGAGACGGAAAACAAACCCGGTCATTCTGTTTCGTTGACGATCTGGTGCGGGGGATCGTGCAATTTTCCCGGACCGAGGGCGAGACGGGGCCAGTGAACCTGGGTAATGACGGAGAATTCACTGTTCTTGAACTGGCTCAGGAAGTGCTGCGCCAGATTCCCTCGAAGTCGAAAATTGCTTATCGCCCGCTGCCTTCCGATGATCCCAAGACAAGGCGCCCTGATTTGAGCAGGACCAAGTCCATCCTCAAGGGCTGGAATCCAGACGTGCCGCTGAAAGAGGGCATCGAAAGGGCGATTCCCTGGTTCCGCGAAGCCGTCCAGCGGACGCAAAATCCCTGAAAAACAGGGGTAAAAGCTTTTTTTTAATGACTGGCAAATTTGTCTGCCTCATCCAGTTGGCTGCGCGAGCCGAGAACCTGTTCGAACAGGTGGGCTCGCCAGACCGGAGGCACGTTGGCCACATCGGAATCAAAACTCCCGGATGTTGAACCAGTGAGAAAATTGCGTGGCCGCCATGCATGGATGACGCGGCGCGTCATTCCGATTGGCATCGTGGTGCTTGCGATCTTCATCCTGCAACCCCAGAACTTGTTTAACCCGGACTGGGATACCAATGCGCTCCATGGCACGATGGTCCAGAACCTCCACGACCAGACAATCTGGGAACTATCGCTTGCCGAGGGCATGGAACCTCCCACTTGTCCCGGTGCAACATGCCCGCTCAATGCAGGAACACGAGAGCAAAACACAAATCAGGCCGCGCCACAGATGGCATGGCGAGCGACTCCAAAAACCCTGTCAGCTCGGGCATCCACAGACTCATGGCGCGGCCATCATTATTCCAGGATTGAAACAACCCTGCCCGGGTTTGCCGCGGAAACGGGCACACCCGTCGCTTTCGACATCCTTGGGATCGCGGGCAAAAAGTGGCGACTCTTCGTGAACGGCATAGAAAAGGCGCACGGCAACGGTGGCCTCATGAAAGAGGCTATCGTTTTCACTTCTTCGGGGGGAAAGCCTGGAGACCCCTTGATTCTTGGGTTTGAGGTTGAGGTTGGCCGGACATTCATCCCTGGCATTGTTTCCCTCAGCCAACCGTTTCTTTCTACTCCTGCCATTGCACCCGCCCTGAGAGCCGCCTACCGCGGAGTCGACAAAGAGCGGGTCCTGCCCGACACGTGGGCCAGGTCGATGCTGGCGATCCTGGTCGCATTGGCTTCCATGATGACTCCATTTTTTATGGAACTTATTGTTTTCGCCGGCGGTGTCATGCTGTGGAACTACAACATCCTCACTGCCAACGACCTGACATTCTTCCCGTCAAACATGAAGATTGATTACGGAACGTTGCGGGCAACCGTGAACTGCGCCTTTTACGCCTGCCTGGCTGCGTTCTACCCGCATTTCTTCCGAAACCGCGCTCGAATGGCGTTCGTCCCTTCACTGATGTTCGCTGCGCTCGCGGGTGCCTCGCTGGTGGCCGGGCGTTTTGGCATCATCCCTGAAGTTGTGCCGCTGGTGCTCAAGCATCACTATCTTTTCTTTGGACTGACCTGCCTGTTCGGTGCCGCGCTGGCATTCAATACGGCAAGGGCAACCGCACCTCTGGCCCATGCACGCTTTCGTTCGATCACTGCGAGGATCTTTTTTGTCGTCCTTGCGGCACAATCCGTGATGGCACTGGCCATGCAATTTGCTGCCTGGAACTGGCCGGCCTTTGCCTCGCTCAACACTTTGACCGTGATTTTCCGGGTGGCAAAGCTGAACGAGGGAAACATTCTTCTTTTCGGCATCGTCATGGGACTCGACTGGGCCCTCGTGGTGCGTGATCGCCAACGGGTCTTGCAACGCTTCGGGATGGTCATGGACCCACGCTTGATGCGCGAGATCATCCGTAGCCCCAATTTGCCCAGCGTGAAGGCGGAGCGCGTTGTCGCCCTGTTTGTTGACCTGCGTTCCTTCAGCAAGATGTGCGAGGAATTCACGCCAGTGGAGGTCAACCAGGCTCTGAACCAATACCTTGATGTCGTGACTCAGGCGGTCCAAGCCAACAACGGAATCATCGATAAGTTTGTCGGCGATGCTGCAATGGCACTCTGGGGTGTTCCGACAGCGTGCGCGAGCGATCCGCGTGACAGCGTGCGAGCCGCCATCGCCATCCGCCGGGGAATGAAAGAACTCAATGCCAGAAGGATTGCCGACGGACAGCCCGCGCTCCAATTTGGCATCGGATTGCACTGCGGACCTGCGATCTTTGGGCCAGTGGGCAACGCTCAACGCGTGGATTTCACCGCGATCGGACCGACCATCAACCTGGCCGCCCGCCTTCAGTCTCTGACCAGGGAACGCGAGGCCGACATCCTGCTTTCATCGGATCTGCACGAACTCGTGGCGAGCCAGACCCTGGTCATGGATACCGGCACGGCCAACATCCGTGGCTTCTCGAAAGCAAAACATGTC
>JBEGVZ010000120.1:0-17612 GCA_041178085.1 Pseudomonadota bacterium
GCTGGTGTACATGTTCTTTGTCCTGAGTCCGGACAGTTTCGAATCCGTAAAGCGCTATTCCTATTACACAATCGTCAGTGATGCTGCCGGTATCATCTCCAAGACACACGTGAAAACTAACGGTGTGATCGTCGGTAAAGTCAAAGAGGTCAAACTCGATGTCAACATGACCCGCATCGATATGGAGATCGATGCGAATGTGAAGGTACCCGTCGGTTCTCACATTGAAGTGCGGACGCGCGGCCTTCTTGGAGACGTATTTCTTGAGGTCATCCGTGCAGAGGACTCCGGGCAGTACATACCAGATGGTGGATTGATCCCAAGGTCTGAGGGATCCACCGACATGCAAGCAGTCCTGGCCCTTGCCGGGTCAATTGGCAAAGACGTCAAAAAAATCACATCCGTGTTGGCCGAGGCAATGGGATCTGATGATGGGAAGAGAAATATCAAGGAAATCGTCGAAAACATCCATGGTTCGACGACGGATCTGCGGACCACCCTGGCGGCGCTTCGTGGCGCGATAGGGGACCGCCCAGAGGACGTCAAGGCAATCGTTGCGAACATCAAGGAATTCACAGCCGGCCTGCGGGATGTCATGGATGAGGACAACCGCGAGAAGCTGAACAACATCATCGCGTCTTTCGACGAATCAATGGGTGATGTCAAGGGCGCCAGCAAGAACATCCGTCTGATCGCAGAAAAAATGGAGCGTGGCGAAGGCACGCTCGGCAAGCTCATTTCCGACGAGTCGACGATCTCTGAGATCGAAGGTGCAATCAAGGACTTGCGTGAGGTGCTCTCGCCAGTCAAAAAGCTTGAAGTCGGGGTTGAGTATCGCGGTGAGTTCCGCAACGATCAGACCGGCCAGAACTACTTTAACATGGTGTTCCGTACGCGTCCTGACCGGTATTACCTGCTTGGCGCAACGGATGTCCAGACCGAGCAGGTCGACCGGACGACCAAGACAATTACGGAAGAGCCTGCAGTGGACGACGATCCTGAGACAACGCAGACGCGAGAGACCATTCGTGAGCGCCAGGCACTTCGTTTCAACCTGCAGTTTGCCAAGCGGTTTGGTGTGATCGGGGTTCGCTTCGGCTTGTTTGAGTCCACTGGTGGCGTGGCGACGGACTTGTACTTGTTCCGGGATCGCTTGAAACTCAGCGCCGAGGCGTTCGACTGGAAGACGAAGGACAACGAATACCGCAGGGTTGCCCACTTGAAGGCATACGCCAGCGTCCTTTTCTTCAACCATCTTTCGGCGATTGCCGGTGTTGACGACATCACCCGGCTTGACCCGGAGTCCGGCAAGGAAATTAAAAAACCAAAATACTATTTTGGTGCAGGCCTGAGCTTCAACGACAACGACCTTCGCGCCCTCTTTGGTGCGGCGGCACTTGCCCGCTGACTTGTTTGTCCTAGAGCACGCCTGACTCGTCGATGGCCGTCTTGCCTTCGAGCACCAGCTGCAACCTGATCTTGTCGCCCCGCCGCACGGGGCCTACCCCTTCAGGGGTCCCGGTGAAGATGATGTCGCCTTCGCGCAGTCCATGCGAAGCGTCCAGCACAGCAAGCAGATGGCTGCAGGGGAACATCATGTCTGCGGGACAGCCTTGTTGCCGTTGCTCGCCATTCACCCATAGTGTGAAACGCGCCGCATCAAGCATGGATTTGATCCCGCCTGCATCGATGTTTGCTGGCAGTTTGGTGAAGCCGGTCAGTACGGCAGCTCCCTTGAAGCTTTTGGCACTCGTCCAGGGCAGACCTTCCTTTTTGAGTCGGTTTTGCTCTTCGCGGCGGGTCAGGTCGAGTCCAAGGGCGACAGCTTCGATCCTTGCGGGGCTCGCGCCGCTGCCCGGACCTACACGCAACACAAGTTCAGCTTCGTGGTGAAATGTTTCGTCCTGGTAGGCCAGGACGCCTTCATCCTTGAGGCCCCTCAGTGCGGCCGGGGATTTCAGAAAAACGATGGGTGCGGCCGGCAAGGCGTTGCCCAGTTCCCGCGCGTGGGCCCCGTAATTGCGGCCAATGCAATAGATTGCTCGAATGTCGTTCATTTGTCCGCCTTGACCAGTTCGATGTCCACAAAACTACAGAATTTCTTGTTTAACCGTTCCAGAATTCGATCGGCAAGCCGCCAGGCTGGAATGATCGTAGAATGTGCAAGGCTCCACCATTTCCGGCCGCCCGCCGCCCAGTAAAACAAGGGAGAGTGTGGGTCCACGCGCGCCAGTTCAAGTTCAGGCCAGCGCGCCCGGAACGTGTCCAAGTCGCGTTCAAAAACGATCCACGCCAAGGCCCCATTGGCGGTGATATGAGCCTCTGCATGCGTTTCTGGGGATTTAGGCAGCTCCCATCGGGGCGCCTCTGTATCGAAGGGCTCATGATGCATATAACGCAGCACCGGGCCAGAAATCCAACCCGGATACTGATCGATGATCAGCACCCTGCCACCGGGAACCAGGCAGCGTCGCGCTTCATCAAAAAATCGCGCAACATCCTGAATGTGGTGGAACGTGTTGAGCAGAAAAAACGTCCGGACAGACTGGTCGGGAAGGTCGATGTTGCGTGCATCAATCAGGCGTTCAGTGGGTAAGCGGGGGAAAAGGTCAGAGGTCAAAAGCTCCGGGACAAAATCCCGCGCAAAGCTGTCTCCAGAGCCAATTTCCACGGCGAGTCCATCCGACGGGCAACGTGCAAGGCAACGGGCATAGCGCTGGTAGCAGTCTTGGTAGAAGGACCGCAGGGCAGCTTTTTTGCGCGGATCGGGCAGTGGTGGAATCATCCGGGAATTTTACAACCATTGAAATTCAATGGCAAAAGTGAAAGCCAACCGTGGTTTTGCATTGGTATCCCCAGCTTCATTCCGTAGCTTGCCGCGCAATGGTCGGGGATTGAGCCATTTCGCTTGCCGGTACAGCTTTTTCGTGGGGATGTCCTTCGCGTTAAATCGTCTTTTCATTTAAGTAGTTGTATTTATTGATTTTTTTATTTTAATAATTTTATAATTCTTTTAAAAAACATTTGATTTTAATAAAATCATTTGATACCTTGAGATCGTCGCCGGTGCTCCCGGCAGCACGTTGTTGTTGAAGCGGATGTTCCTAAGCTGAGTTGAAATGGAGACCCACCAAGATGAAGCACAGTAGACCCCAGACCGTACTTGTGACTGCGACCCAGGTCCCGTTGATTCTGGCCACCCAGACCGGTGTGACGCTACCAAGCACACGCATCAAATCAAAAAAACGCTGGGATACGATGGACTTGCTGAAGATCCTCGTGCCCGCCCTTCTGGTCATGGCGCTGGTTGCCTTGAAGACTCACGTTGCCTTTGGCGCTGACATCAATGGTGTGAACATTACCCCGCCGCAAGGTTGGGAAGTATCGGGCGGAACGGCTGGTTCGAGCCTCGTGATGCAGGAACCGGCTCCTAACATGGCGGAAGTGGAAAAGGCAGCCGCCAAGACCGGCAAGCCGCAGACGACTTTCCGGCGCAACATCACCGTGGCAGCAATCCAGAAACCGGCTCCGATTGACGAACAGCGCGCGGTTGAACTCAAGACCGAACTTGAAAAGCGTTTTGGTCAAAGCAGCATGGCCCGGGAATACCAGGTCACCGAGCACAAGTTCTTCAATTACCGTGGCAAGAACGATGGCCTCGTGGTCTACGCTTCGATGGTCCTTAATGATGTGCCAGTGATGCAAATGCACATCCTTGTATCTGGTGCGGAACAGCAGTACTTGCTCACTTACACCGACCTGGCGGAGTCGATCACCAATCCGAACAATCCCGCCTTTGAGGCAGCCTGGAATTCGATGGTTTCAATCGATGTGAAAGGCTCTGCTCCGCAGCGCGTGGACTACGAGAAAATCGGCATGGCGGCAGGTGGTGGTGTGGGGCTGCTGTTTATCGGGTTCTTGCTGGTTCGCTTGCTGCGCCGGTCAAACCCGCTGCGCGAGGCGGAAGCGATGCTCGCCGAGGAACAGTCTGCCTCGGGCAAGTCTTCCGACTTCCTCCTGGGTAGCAATCTGGCGACCCTGCCGGTTGCTTGGAAACTGGACGGATCAGGAGATGCCGGTAGCGAGGACATGTCGTTTGACATGCCGGTCAGCTCGATCTCCAGCTTCTAGTTTTTCTCGCACATCCTGGTCAGGGTGTTGAAGACCTCGTCGGCCGCGCAAGCGCCCGGCGAGGTCGTCACGTCTACGGCACCGCCACCGCCCGGGAGCGCGCCCTGAATGTTGCCAGACCGCGGAACTTCCCTCAGTTCCACGGGATCCAACTTTACAACCGCGTCCGGATAACCTTCAAACGACACCGCAGCAAGGGTTCCCTGGTACTTCTGTCCGATGCCCCCGGCGCTTACCCAAAGATACTTGCAAGCAAACTTGGTGTCGGTGCGTACCTCTGCAACGAATTCAAATGTTTGGTTGGCTGTGTTCGCATCCGGATATTGTGCCACATTGGCCATCCGCGGCGTGCAATCCAGTGAGGCCGTGACCGGGGCGTCGTTCTCCGCCGGCTTGTAGATAACCGGCACCTGAATGGTGAACGTCCTGCCGGGTTGGCGCGCGATCATGCGCTCAAAAACGGGCTGCATGTTCGCACGCGCAATCAGCTGGCCAGTCATGGATTCGACCACGCGGATGTTCCTGCCCCAATAAAGCACGCCAGGCTCGGTGATGTATTTCAAATCAGGGGAACTGTAGAGGGCGCGGATCTTGAGTTCGCAAGTCTGGTCACGGGAAAACTTCTCTGCCTGGAAGCTTACCGTGCCATCTGCCTCCAAGGTCCCGTTGGTCCTTTCCACGCAGCCGGTCAGCTCATAGGCCCGCGGGTATTGGCTGTTGGCTTCCTGGGATGGAGTCTCGACGCCGATCAACGTCACGCTGAGTTTGCCAAGGTTGGCAGGGATTCGGCTGGCCTTCGCGGCTGTTCGACAGCCTGGCAGCATAGTGGCGATCAGAACGAGTGCGGACGTCGCCTTCAGGGTAACGATGCGTTTTTTGCTGGGAATCATCGAGCAAGCTCCCGATTGTGCTGGCATACCGGATGACTTTGTATCATTGATAGGATGTTACCACAGGAGTCCGCACGATGAGCCCAAAAAACCCTGTCGCAGCCGACATTGCGCCACACAAATGGTTCTGGGACGTTCTCAATGACTACCTTGCCCGTCAGACCTTGAAACAAACCCGGCAACGCAAGGTTGTCGTCGAAGAATTCCTGCGGGTTGACCGCCATGTTGATGCCGAGGACCTTCACAACATCGTTCGCAAGCGGGACCCCCGTGTCGGGCTTGCGACCGTTTACCGGACTTTGAACCTGCTCAAGGAAGCCGGGCTTGCAGATCAGAAGTCTTTTCGTGACGGCCGGTCAGTGTTTGAGGTCCATCGCCCCGATCACCATCATGACCATCTTGTTTGTCTGGATTGCGGACGTGTCATGGAATTCGAAAATGCCCAGATCGAAAAATTGCAGGCACAGGTTGCCACTGAACTGGGCTTCCAGCTTACCGGTCATCGTCTTGACCTTTATGGGAAATGCAACCGCAAGGCATGCGAGCGCAAGCCACCTGTGCCATAACCCGCGCCGCGCAAGTCAGCCAAAGTCACTGGATCAAGGTGACTGATTCGAAGGCGTGTTGGACCGGTCCCGGAAGGCCTTGAAAGAATCACTCCAGATCTTCCCCGCACTGGGTGCTGACTCCCGGCTTGTGCTGATGACACCCGCAAGGGCAACGAACAGGACCATCACCCACAAAAGTGTCAGTGCGGCGAGCCTGAACCTTCGGTCCTTCCGATAGCGCTTTCTGAGGGTTGCCGGAAGGTCAAGAATGCTCTGAACGTGATAACGCCAGTCTGGTTTTTCCAATTCCGCAGTTTTTGCCTTGCCTTCGGCAACCGCCGGCCCAGCGCTGGTAGCATTGCGTGCCGCGGCAGTCTCCGCTGCAGCCGATCTTCCCTCAACCTTGGCTGGGGCAATGGCATCAGAAATAAATTTACTGGCACTTTCGCCGGCTGCCCCAGTGAATTCCTGGTCTCCAGGCGTGTGGGTAAATGCCTTCATCTGCTCTTGCACGAATTGCGGAAGTGCTTCGGAAAGTTGTCGGCGCTGTTCTTGATCCAGGTCCGAGAAAGCGAAGTCGGCCACCCAGGGGTGGAGCGCCCGGTCGGGGCGTGGGTCTTTGTATGAACTGGTCAGTTTTGCGAACAACGGACGACCGTATAGTTTGGTCAAAAGTGGCGCTTCGATCTTGACCAGTGCAAAGCGTCCGACTGGCAGCCCAGTCATGACGCTGCCTTGCAGAGGGTGGATCCTGCCGAGGCGAGCAGGGACGCTGATCTCGGCGAACGACAGCGGATGCTCGGGCGGCAGGAATACTGCATCCGACTGCATATCCGCATGAGTCATTGCCGAACGGCCCATGAATCGGTGTTTGATTGATTCCCGGATGATATCGATGCGTTGTGGCATCTGGAATACCGGGCGGTGATGGTACAGGGCGCGCAAACTGGCGAAATCAACCTTGTCACCGATGACGAGAACCGGCACGTGGGATTCGACATTGTTCATCATCCCGGCGAATCCGGCGCCCCCCCCTTCGCTGGCCACAACGTCCTCGACGATCACGATGTCTGGCGAGAAATATTTGGGTTCAATGGTGATGCCTTGCTTGTGCAATGCAGCGGAGACCTTGAATGTCGGGGCCGGCAGCGCTTCGATCAACTCGTTCCGCAGTTGGGACGACTCCAGGGCAAGGAAAATCCTGCAGCTTGGTCCGACGCCGGAGGCTCGCAGGTCCTTCAGCACATATTTGACAGGTTGCTCGAACTTTTCCGGTACGGACCACCTGCACACAGATGCCTGCGAAAACCGGTAAAACAGGTAGCTGTTTCGCGTGGAGACGACTTCCATCTTGAGTGATGAGATCCCAACGGCGTCCGCAAGGCTGCCGTGCAGGTTGAGCGTCGTTCCAGGCGGTGCCTCAAGGCGTGACTCCACCCAGATTTGCTGCCCGGATATCCAGACAACTCTTGCCGGTACGTGTACGGACGCGAGCTGGTTCATGCCAATCATCGCGGACGTCTGGGGGATCGTGTCCGGATTGGTCGATGTAGCAAAAGCAAAGCGGGACGCCCATTGGGCAGGGGGCAAATCCAGCGGAAGGATGTCCCGGAAGTTGAATGCTGCTGCCATGGCCATGACCGGTGGGCGGGGGTGGTTGTTAGCCAGTACGAAGCGGACACCCTGCAGTTCCGGCCGTTGCGCAAGGTATCTGACGGCGGCTGCATCCCGTTCCAGGCTGCCCAGGTCCCCAACCACGATCATCGCGGTTCTTCGCGCAGCAAGTGCCGACATGAGCGCGTCCAGCGTCGAGAAGAAATCGCAGTGATATCCTTCTGTCTTGAGTTCCTGTTCGATCGCGGTCACCTGGCTGCTCAGCTTGTTCGTCAGCCAATAGATCCGTTTTCGCCTTTGCATCGCTGCGCGTTCCATGGTGTCCCCTGGTTGCATGGACCTTTTTGCCTACTGAAGAATCGGTTGTTTTTTGGTTATATTGAATGGAACGCCCCGGGATGGTTGCGTGTATGGTTACGACAACGGTCGCGGCCGCACGGGGCAAATCACACCGGAGCCCCATGTCATGAAAAATGTGAGTTGCAACCTCGCAGCACGCAGGCCGAATTCCCGTTTCTTTGCGAAACAGGCAATTTATTTGGCCTTTGGACTTGCAAGTTTCCTGGGCGGGGAAGTTGCATGGGCTCTGGACTGTTCCCAGGTCAATCAGCTCACCAAAACTTACTTCAATATCCATTTCTCGTTTTCCGACTGGTCGGATGATTTATCGCGTCGCACCCTCGACAACTTCATCAAGGCCTGGGACTCCGGGAAGATTTATTTCCTCCAGGCCGACGTTGACAAATTCGCGAAGGAATTTGGTGATCAGCTTGACGACATGATCAAGGCCAACAACTGCAAGGCAATCACTGACATCACAAACCTGTTCGCCCAGCGTTTTGCGGAACGCGACCAGGAAGCAGCAAAGCAGATTGAAGCCAAGCATGATTTTACGGTTGATGAGTATCTTGAGTTCGATCGCAAGAACCAGTCCTGGGCTACGACTACAGAGGAAATCAACGACCGCTGGCGGAAGCGGGTAAAGTTCCAGCTGTTGCAACTCAAGGAATCCTTGAGTGACGTGGGCAAGGCACGCGAGAAGTTGATCAAGCGTTACAAGCTCGCTGGCAAGCGACAGCAGGAAATGACGATGGACGACGTCTATTCCCTGTTCCTGTCGTCATTTGCGACCGCTCTCGATCCTCACTCGGGATACCTAGCGGCGGAGGAACTGGAAGACTTCCGGATCCAGACGCGCCTTTCCCTTGAGGGCATCGGCGCAGTCCTGCGCAGTGAGGACGGATTCACCACCATCCAGAGCATTGTTCCCGGTGGTGCTGCCGCGCAGACAGGAAAGCTCAAGGCTGACGACAAGATCATTGCCGTCGCCCAGGGCAAGGAAGCCCCAGTTGACGTGATTGACATGGAATTACGTGAAGTCGTGAAATTGATCCGCGGTACGCGTGGCACAGAGGTGCGCCTGACCATCCTGCGGGAGGCGAAAGGTAAGAGCATCCAGCTCGTTGTGCCTGTCGTGCGCGACAAGATCCAGCTCACAGACAGAGCGGCAAAATCCAAGGTTTACAGGGCTGAAATCGGTGCGACGGGTGGGCAGCCGGCGCGCAAGATCAGCATCGGCGTGATTTCACTGCCTTCTTTTTACATGGACTTCGAGGGGCGGCAAAATCGCGAGTCGAACTTCACGAGCAGCTCCGCAGACATGCTCCGCGAGTTGAAAAAAATGCGGGAACAGAAGGTTGACGGTGTTGTTGTCGATCTGCGCAGCAACGGGGGCGGAAGCCTTGACGAGGCAATCAATGTCGCTGGGTTGTTTACCGGCAAAGGCCCGCAGGTGCAGATTCGCGGGTCTGACGGCAAGACGTTTGTCCAGCAGTACAAGGACGGAGCGGCTGCATGGGACGGTCCGCTTGCAGTTGTCATCAACCGCCAATCGGCCAGTGCCAGTGAGATCTTTGCCGGGGCGATCCAGGACTATGGGCGCGGCGTGATCATTGGGGGTCATCATACTTTCGGCAAGGGCACCGTTCAGAACCTTGAGAACCTGGACGAACGCCTCGGTGCCATCAAGGTAACGATCAGCAAGTTTTATCGCCCAGCAGGTTCCAGCACACAGTTACGTGGTGTGGAATCGGACATCGTGCTGCCCGACCTGATGGATGAACTGGAAATCGGTGAAAAACATTACGACTATGCTTTGCCGTGGGAGAAAATTGGTGCGGCAGAGTTCAAAACCTATAACGAGGTGCTGGGTCATGTGCCAGTGCTGCGGACTGCCAGCAATGCCCGCGTCGCCAAGGATCCTGGCTTCAAGAAGATCCTCTCTGACATCAAGGAATTCCGGGACGGGGAGCCCAATCGCAACCGAGTCAGCCTGAAGGAGAAAGTCGCCGACGCGAAAGGTCCGGGCGCAGAAAAAGCCAGTGGCAGCAAAGCACGCAAACGGGGCGCCAAGGCCAGCGGCAAGGGTGGCTCAAATCAGCCTGTGGACAGCGACGACATTAACGAGCCCGGGGAAAACCAGAACGCTGAGCTCGACGTTAGAGATGATTTCGTGCTTCAGGAGTCGATCCGAGTGGCTGCCGATTACGTGCAGTTGCTGCAAAAGATGCAGCTCGCGGAGGTCCGTTTGCCAGAGGTAGGCCCGTCAAAGCTGCTGGCAGCTGAAGAGAAGAAACAAAAGAAGGCCAAGGCTGAGCAGATGGCTAAGGGCAAGTCTTCGACGGAAGCGGCTCCGCTGCCAGACAAGAGTCCACAGCGTCCGCCCGCATCAGGATCCATCACGACCGGTAAGGAAATTCCGGCGAAGCGCTAACCGCGCGCGATCGCCTTAGTCCTTTAGCGGCAACGTGATGGTGAAGGTGGCGCCCTTCCCGCCCTTGCTGGCGACAGTGAGCTGGCCACCCATGCCAGTCACCAGACCGTAACATATTGACAGTCCAAGCCCGGTGCCTTCACCGGGCTCTTTCGTGGTAAAGAACGGATCAAAAATCTTGCTGATGTGCTCCGGCGGAATTCCCTTTCCCGTGTCCGCCACCTCTATCACCAGGAGTTTTTTATTGGCGTCGTTCGACACAGTTATCCCCAGTTCTCCGCCTTTTGGCATCGCCTGTATGGCGTTTTGCAGGAGGTTGAGGACAACCTGGATGATTTGATTCTTGTCGCCCAGGATCTTTGATTGCTTTGCCTTGAAACTTTCCCGCACCCGGATGTTCTGATTTTGTTTGAGAGTAATCTTGGCGAACCTCAGCGCGGAGGCGACCGCCTCCAGCCCGTCGATCACTGCGAGTTTTGTCTTGCCGATCCGGGTTTCGTCCGGCTGCGCCCGGGCAAAGTCGAGCAGGCTTTCGACAATGGCTTTGCAGCGTTGTGCGGCAGCTTCTATTTCCACAACGTCGGTGCGGTAAGGGCTGTCCTCCGGGATATCTTTCAGCAGCATCTGCGAAAAGATGAGGATGCCTCCCAGGGGATTATTGATTTCGTGGGCGATACCGCCGGCGAGCAAGCCGATAGATGCAAGTTTCTCATTTTGTACCAGCTTTTGCTGAAGCTGAACCGCTTCGGTGCGGTCGTGATAGACATGCACCGCGGCTGGGCCGCTGTCACCGATGTTGAATGGCTGGGAAGTCACTTCATAGATGCGACCAGGCAGTGTGTTCACTAAAGGGAATGCACAAGCTTTGTTGTTCTTGATGGTGTCTTTGAGCTGGCATCCATCGCAAGGCTTGTCGCGACCTGCAAGCATTTTGTGACATTTTGCACCGACGATGTCCTTGATGTTCCCTGGTTTGATACCTGACAGCCTGGCTGCGGCGACGTTGGCCTTTTGAATTTTGTAGTCGGCGCCGATGATTATCAGAGGATCAATCAGGGCATCGATCGTGGCCACCCACTGCCGCTTGAGGGACTCGACAAACTTAAGTGTGTCGAGGGTTGTTTCTTCCTTCTTTTGGCCTGCAGCCGGCTTTTTGCCTTGTCGTTTTGCCTCTGGCATCGCGCGGTCTCCATTCTTAATTCAACAATCCTATCACTGGCTTGGCAGCTTTTGCAGGGTGCCAAAAAAATATTTAAAGTCCGGCCGGTGAAATGCCGATAGTAGCGAATGCTTTTTCCACCTTGGCCATCGTGGCGCATGTTGCTGGCAGTTGCTGCTGTCACCGGGGCTTGTCAACCCCGAGTGCAGATTGGCGGGACTGGCGGAGGAATGGTTGGTTCTGGCCAAAATCTGGGCGGAACTGGCCGTCAGATGCCTCTTCCCACAAGCCAATGGCCGTCAACGACCGGAGGCGGCGCCCAACCCGCACCTGATGTCTCGTCCGGCAGCGCTAACTTCTCCCAGTACGGTGGCTACTTTTATCACCCCCAAAAACAGGGGCGTGCCAACCTTCGCAACGGGCGACTTGACGTTGACATCTCTGCGGCAGAGGTTCGAGTTTCTCTGGGCGGGCTCTCAGCAGATTCAAAAGAGGGGGACGTCAGGAATGGCGCGGCTGGCATCAACGGATTGACCGTATATTCGCGCGTTCCAGCCAGTTCCCTTCCTCCAGGTGCTGAATTTCAGAAAGCGCCTTTCCTGATTTTTTCCAATGCCGTTCGCAATAACAAGGGAGCCTTATTCACGACAGGTCCTGGTGAATTCTTTCCGGCGTTTGCGCTTGCCGGAGGCAGCGAGGGGGATTTTGCCAGTTTGACGCCCCCCGGTGCATCGCTGCGTTATCCGGTGACTTTCACGGCTCCAGATGGAAGAGGGTTTCGGACGACCATCGTCGTGCAGCGCGTGACCAAGGGCAACGGTCCATGCGGTGAGTTCTCTGGATTTACCCCACTGCTCGCCAGGGGCGCAGAATATTTCGGTCTGAAAATAGAACTCAGTCCCCCGCCAGGTGCAGACTTCGCAAACGGATTTCCCGTCGGGACGACGTTCTATGCAGTCCGCTACGCCAACGGAGGTATCGTAAGCAATCTGGGCAGTTGTTCAGTTTACTGGGACGACAAGCAAAAAGTCAGTGGCTATGTCCGCCTGGAGTTCAATAGATAATTTATCCAATAAAAACAGTATCTTGAGCCCCGCTTCTGCGGGGCTAAATTTTTCCTCCCGATTTGCCGATAGATCTTGCGGTTAATGGAGGTTACGGGTGACCGGATTGTCCGCCAAGAGAGGTTCGTACCTGGCTGGGAGCTTTTCACTGCTTCTGCTGCTTTTATCTTGTAGCGGTGGGCCAGTATTGCAAGCCCCCGATCCAGTGCTCGGGGCCGGACGTGGCCGGCTGCGGGACTCAAAATTGCCCCAAAGTAACATTGCCGATGAGCAGGAGGGCACCAGCAAGGCGGCATTCAGCCAGTCGAGTGGGCGTTTCGAACATCCAAGCGACCAAAGCAATATCACCGGCGGCAGGATGGAGGTCGTCCTCGAACCTGGTCTGATCTCATTAAGCATCAGCAATTTTAGCTCTGATTCAGGTCAAAAGAAGGTTCGTGAGGCGGTCAGCCGTATCCCTGGAACTTCCACTTACGAGCGCGTTTCTGCAAAGTCATTGCCGTCGGATGCCAAGTTCCGCGAGCACCGCTACCTTGTGTTCGCAAAATCAGTCACCAACAAGCAAGGCAAGAAGTTCAGCGCCGCGGAAGGTGACTTTTTTCCCGTCGTTGTGGTCGCAGACGGCGATAGCAGTGCATACGCCAGCTTGACCCGGGGACCGGTGAGTTATCAGGTCCGGTTCACCTCGCCGGCTAGTTTTACAGCGACGTTTACAGTCAGCCGTGCCACCGCTGGAACGCTTGCTTTTAACGGTATTTCCTGTGGAGCCTTCAACGCGGCGGGTGCCCGATTGAAAGACCAGTCGAAGGCATACGGAGTAAAGATTGAGGTGAGTGGAATTCCTCAAAATTTGCTCAATGACTTTCCCGTGCCAAGTGGTTTGTATGTCGTTGCTCTGGGCAACGGCGGGATGGTTGCCAATATTGGAAGCTGTTCTTTGTTTTACGACTCAGAGAACAGCAAGACCGGTTTTACGAAACTGGAGTTCCAAAGGTCTTGATTGTTTGAATCCTTTCGGGGGGGAGCGACATGTCAGGTTTGATCCAGATCGCAAACTTGCTTGATGGCCAGAGGCGGCTGTCGAAGGTCGGTCTTTGCAGCGTGATGCTGCTTGCAGGGGCCTGCGCAGCACCTGCCCCTCAACCTGCGGGTAACCCGCAAGGTGGAATGGATGCCGAGAGTGGTTCTCCGTGCACGGAACCCGGCAAGTCAGAAATTGCCAAGTCAGCGGGTGCGAGCGCGATTGAGCGTCTTTGCAGCTACCAGAGAAGCCTGATCGATGACTCAAAGTATTTCTACAACGGTCCAGGCGGGACCAAGACAGCACCTCTCTTCCCTTCATCCCCGGCCGAGGAAGTTGGCAAGTTGACCGAAGGTGCTCAGAACGTGGCGCGCCTGGTCTTCTATACTGGGCTCAAGGTCGCCTCCAAGGATCCTCAGGCGGTGGCGGATGTGCTGCGCTTGCAAACCCACTTTCCAAGTGAGTACAAGTCCAACGGCTTCACGGCCGAGGCCGATGTCACGTTTACCCCTTCCAGCCCGGACCTGGTAAAGTTTTCTGGCACGTCCTACAGCTATCTCAAGCCCGCACAAGGGACTGACAAAAGGATCGAATATCAGGGGCGCGTCGAGATCTTCTCGTTCGGCGGCGGCGGCGTTGCGGTCGTGGACAAGCTAGTGCAGAACGTCAACAACTCAATGCTGATCCAGCACAACGGCTTGCTTTTGATAATTCCGGACAAGGACTACGTTGCGGTGATTGGGCGTACCGAGCAGGTTTTGGGAGCTGAGCGGCAGTCCTTGCAACAAGTGCAAGACAAGCTGGCTTTGCGGGTCACCGCTGCGGTTGAGCGGGACTTTTTGAACTACAAACGGGCAGCGGATGCCAAGAAAGTCATGGATGACAAGCGTTCAAAATCAAGCGGCAAATAAACCGGTCATCGAACTAAGATTGGTGGCCAAGTCTTTCGAGCTTGGCCGGTCCTCCATCGGGGCCTTGCACTCTGTCTCCTTAGAAGCGTCTTCCGGCGTCATGACGGCTCTGGTGGGGCCGTCGGGATCGGGAAAGACCACGATCCTGAACCTCGTTGGCGCCCTTGATCATCCGTCCTCAGGCTCTGTGATTGTGGCCGGGCAGGAGCTCGGCAGGATGGGACCAGATGCGCTGGCAGATTTCCGGAACCGGACCGTTGGGTTCGTGTTCCAGAACTTTAACCTGATCCCGGTGTTGACAACGCTTGAAAACGTCTTGCTGCCAGGACAGCTTGGGCGCATATCCCTGCCTGATACAGAGCTGGTGCAGCGTGCCCGTCAGTTGCTGGAGCGAGTCGGTTTATCCGGACAGATGGACCAGCCAGTGAATCGCCTTTCAGGTGGTCAGATGCAGCGTGTTTCCGTTGCCCGCGCCTTGCTCAATCGGCCCAGGGTGATCCTCGCAGATGAGCCGACGGCCAACCTGGACCATGCGACGTCAGAAAAGGTTCTGGCCCTGCTGAAGTCCTTGTGCGCTGAAGAGGATTCGGCGGTCTTGATTGCAACCCACGACCCTGCGGTGCTGCCATACTGTGACCGCATCATCCGCATGCGCGACGGCGCTATTGCTGGGATTGAAGATACTCGCGTGTGAACACGCGATCAGGGATTTTCTTTCGCGTCATTTCCAGCGTTGACCAGATGCTGAACTTCCCCTTGGTGACGTTGTCATCCATGCGCAGTTTGTCCGGGCGGACCATCCCGCCCAGTTCGCGCATTGAGACAACCGATAACGTCTTCAGCAGCTTGCCGGATATCCCGTAAAAGCGGGCTCCGAGTGGAAACGAATCTGCCGGACGCACAAAGTAATGGATCTTCGCGTATGGGGCATCGTCCGTGACAGCGGTCAGCTCCAGTCGCAAGGCCTTTTCCTTGCCAATGGTTTCCTCGCCGGCAAGTTTCGGTTCGTATTCCTTTTCGGTATCAATCTGAAACAGGTCGGCAATCGCAAAGGCGCTGTTTCCGATCAGTTCGCGACGTGAAACCGGCACGACCCTTTTGGAGTCCGGCAACGTTGAAAAATAGTTTCTTCCTAGCGCCAGCATGCGCCGGCCGCGTTCCTCCGATGGGGCAAGGAACTCCGAGTAGGAGCGTCGTCCAGTAGTGGCGAGAAGTTTCATCGTGTAGGAGCTTTCGGTGCCGCGACTGGTCGTATCCAGCTTGATCTTCATCTCGCTACTTTCAGGGGCGCGAATTTCTTCTGCACGGCGCATGATGGAGCGGGGATCCCCAGGGGCGTTGGCCGCAAGGGCCAGGGCACCTGGAACAAATGCGCATGCCAAAATAACGCCAGCCATAACGTTCCTGTGCATCATATTTGTCCCCTGAAGGCTTTGACTGGTTCCACGCTGGCTGCTTTTTGTGCCGGCGGAATCGACGCCAGCACGCAGACCAGGACTGAACCGGTGAGAATTGCGAGGGAGATTTTCCAGTCCACAGTCGGGTGCAGAACATAGGTGCCAGTGCTAAATGGCGATTGCAGTTCGATCCCGAAAAATCCCATGGCTGCGACGATGACGTTGGCAAGGATCACGCCGACAAGTCCGCCAATGAAGCCGATCATCGCGCCCTCGACGCAGAACAAGGTCCTGATGTCCCGGGACCTTGCGCCGATTGCCATCATGGTGCCGATTTCGATGGTACGTTCTGCCACCAGCAGGAAAACGATGTTCAGCACGGACAGTGCCGATGAGAGGAAAAGCAGGAAAGAAATCAGGCCAACGACGGAATGCCAGATGGCCTCGATGCGCCGGATGATGACATCGATCTCCCACCAACCCTTGAGGTCCATTTTGGCTGAAGCCGCCGGTTGGCGGTAGCGGGCAACCCACTCCTCTGATTTGGATGCATCCTTGAGCCTGATAGCGGCGCTGGTGATCCTTCCTTGAAGGCGCAAGAGCTGCTGGGCGTAGTCAACGCGCAGGTATACCGCCCGTTTGGAAAAACTTGGCAGGGGAACGTCGATGATCCCGCGCACCACTCCGTCGACACCGTTTAGCCCTCCGGTTACGGTTGACGTCATGAGGGTGACTTCATCGCCCAGGTTCAGGTTCAGCATTTCCGCCAGCCCGCGGCCCACCACGATGGCTGCTTTCTCCCCAGAGTTGATGAAAACGCCACGATCAAGGGTTCCGGGGCGGGCAGGATTGAACAGTTTCGGAGAGACTTTCAACTCCAGCTCAGGATCGACTGCGTTGCCAAGAAAGTAACGCGTCTGGTCGCCCGCACTGATGATGCCCTCGAAATTGAGGCGTGGTGTGATGGACTCGACGGCCGGGTCAGCGGCCATTTGCTTGAGAAGCTCGCTGTCTTCCGGGAAGGTGATTTCCTGCCGCAATGATTCGCTATCCTTGAGAAATCCCTCGGCATGCAACTGGGCGTGGGCAAGCCCGGTGTCGCTGGCAGCTTCCTGCCATAGGTTGATCGCAGCGCTGGAATAGCGGCTGGTGACGATGGTTACCGCTGCACACAGAACCACGGTGGCGATGGTAAGGGTTGTCCTGCGCTTGTTCCGGGCCAGTGAACGGAAACCGTACGTGACGGCAAAACGCCAGAATTTCCGGTCTAGGCCCGGTTTTGCGGGGGTGGCAGTTTGTGGCCCGGAGTTTTTTTCCATTCTGTTTGTATTATAGCTGCTTTCCTCCGCTTTTAGTCCTTGCCCGCCCAGACGGTCTTGGATAAAGTTTTAAAAAAGACAGAAAAGTCATCCAGTTCAGGGAACTTTAAGGGGGCGTCATGACCACCTCGGGCAACATTGCTGCATCCAGCCTGACACCGGCACAAGTTGAGGAAAAGGTTATCGGCGTCATTGCCGATTCGCTTTGCGTGGACCTTTCCAGTATCACGCTGAAGTCCAACCTCATGCGTGACCTGGGCGCGGAGTCAATCGACTTTCTTGACATCATGTTTCGCCTCGAACGCGAGTTCAGCATCAAGATCCCCCAGCGGGAAATCGAGCGCATGGCGCGCGGCGGACTTTCGCCCGAGGAGTTCGAGACAAACGGCATCCTGCAGGCCAAGGGCGCTGAGCGCATGCGCGCCCTGTTGCCAGAGATCAATGGCCAGGAACTGCGCGAAGGGTTGCCCCTCCGTGAATTGCCGACGCTGTTCACCGTCGAAGTGTTTTCAAACATCGTCAAGCGTAAGCTGGCAAGCGGTGAACTCGACGCGTTCATGACTGGCGATGCGCCAAACGCGGAAGCAGGCCAGGCACAATAAGAAAAGCCGGGGGGGGCTCACGATGGGCTTCTTTTACGTCGACCGGATCCTCGAATACGAAACAGGCAAGTTCATTCGCGGGATCAAAAATGTGACCAGGAACGAGCCATTTTTTTATTGGCTTCCTGATGGTCGTCGTGTGCTCAGTCCGACTGTGATCTCGGAAGCCGGGGCGCAAATCGC
>JBEGVZ010000121.1:0-4067 GCA_041178085.1 Pseudomonadota bacterium
GTCTCAACCGGTGGCCATGCAACCTGGGTGTCGCCGGACAGCTTTGCTGTCCTGGAGCACCCAGAAACGGCACCCGCAACCATCACGGCACCGACCAGTTGCTTGAGGATTTCGCTCTTGAAATTCATTGCGCACTCCTGAGTTGCGAGATTTTTCGGATTCGCATGAGTCGCAATTCAAGATTTTTATTGGGGGGTGTCAGGAGGGCGTTTTGACAGGTAAATCAGACAACACTAAAGATCGAATAAGATCGTAAAGCATAGCCCCGGGGCTCAAAAAGGCTCCGGGGCCATTTAAATCGAGAACAGGATCGGGGTGCTTACTTGGCGAAATAGCTCTTAAGGCCAGCCTCGTTAGGCTTCATTGACTTCTCGCCTTTCTTCCAGTTTGCCGGGCAGACTTCGCCGTTCTTTTCATGGAACTGAAGTGCTTCCACCAGGCGGAGCATTTCGTCGATATTGCGGCCGAGCGGAAGATCATTGACGGTCTGCTGGCGGACGGTGCCTTCCTTGTCGATCAGGAACGTGCCGCGGAGGGCAATTCCCGCGTCCGGCATGAGGACGTCGTAGTCGCGGGAGATCGTCTTATTCAGGTCGGATACCAGCGGGTAGCTTACGCCTTCGATGCCGCCTTCGCTGACTGGTGTTTTCAGCCAAGCGTGGTGCGAGAAGTGGCTGTCGACCGAAACTCCGATCACTTCTGTGTTCATTTCACGGAACTTCGTAAGCTTTTCCTGGAATGCATGCAGCTCCGTCGGACACACAAAGGTGAAGTCGAGCGGGTAGAAGAACAGAACCACGTATTTGCCGCGCATTTCACTCAGGGTGATTTCCTTGAAATCGCCGCCAATCGCTGCGGTTGCCTTGAAATCCGGTGCTTTTTTTCCTACGAGTACGGCCATGGAAGACCTCCTTGAATTGTGTTCGGGTGTCACCTGCAGGCATTGCGGCCCATAGGTTTGGCCGCATTAAACAGGAGGCGGCTGAGGGTGTCAAGTTGGGCAAAATCTGGACCAGTTGATCCAGTCAGCGGGGGAGTTGCGACGAGCCAAAAACGGTGATTTCCCGCCGGTCGTGGTACAGCTGCCGGGCTGCGATGTGCCATTTGTCGCTGGCATTACGGATGGTTTCAAGGCACTTGATGACTTCCTCATGACGTTGCTTCATCGGCATCTTGAGGTTGACCACCAGGTTCCGGCAGAGTCCCCCGGAGATCCAGGCAGCTGCCAGCTTCGCGACCCGTGAAGGTTGTTCCACGACATCGCAAACCAGCCAGTCGACAGGCGTTTTTGGGCGGTACTTGAAAGCGTCCTCGGTCCGGTGGTCCACCATGCCGGTCGCCATCAGGGCGGCGTCCATTTTGCCGTTGTCGACCGCCGTGACAAACATCTGCCGCTGGAGGAATTGCCATGTCCAGCCCCCCGGAGAAGCACCCAGGTCAACGACGGTCAGCCCCGGTCTGAGCAGAAGGTCGCGCTGGTCCCGGGTCATGAACACGTGAAAGGCTTCTTCAAGTTTCAGCGTCGAGCGGCTAGGCGCAGCCGGAGGGAATTTCAGCCGGGCGACCCCGTCAGGCCACGGGGAGCCGTTGGCGGGATCGATCCAGGTCAGAAAAGCTGACTTGGCGTGATCATAAAAAAAGACGTTTAAAAGCGGCAAGCCATTTGCTCCGCGCGACGGAGCGTCCCCCGCACGGGTGTTGAAGCCAGCCTTGCCGAGAGCCTTCGCCAGGGCTGGGTGCACCAGCTTGGCAAATCGTGTCAGCTCCTTGCCCTCGTTGTTATCAGGGTAAGTTACGGTCAGCCTGGCAAACTCTGTTCCAGTCACTGGACCAAGGACCTCGGCTGCAGCGTTGGCGACTGG
Organism: Pseudomonadota bacterium; assembly: GCA_041178085.1. Taxonomy (GTDB): domain Bacteria; phylum Bdellovibrionota_B; class Oligoflexia; order Oligoflexales; family RGVZ01; genus RGVZ01. The sequence goes on from JBEGVZ010000121.1 coordinate 1,863, forward strand.
GGTCGCCCGGTCGCGCACCTCTCCAAGGTCGAGCGGCCCAAATCCAAATGCAATTTGCCGCGAGAAGACCAGCTCGCGCAGTTTCAGGCGACGTGACACGGTCTGTAATTCCTGAACACTTGCTAGCGGCAGCGTAACAAACGCTGTGCCAGAAGTTGAAACCGGGACTGGCTTCCGGCGTAACCCCAGAACTTTGGTGACCGCCTCAGCCATTTCCTGGCCGCAGTCGTCCTCGAATCCTTCGCGGCACCAGGCCAGGATCAGCGGCTTCAATCAGGGCTCCGCCATGTGGGGGTAACGGTGATCGGTGATCGGCAGGAAGTTTTCCTTGATCGTCCGCATTGACACCCAGCGTAGCAAGTTGAGCATGCTACCCGCCTTATCGTTGGTTCCTGATGCCCGGGCCCCGCCAAAAGGCTGCTGGCCGACCACGGCACCTGTCGGCTTGTCGTTGATGTAGAAGTTGCCGGCTGCGCCCTCAAGCACGTCCGCCATGTGCTGGATCGTTCCGCGTTCGCGGGCGAAGACAGCGCCGGTCAATGCATAGGGGGTCGAGGTGTCACAAAGTTTCAATGTTTCCTCGAACTTCGCGTCTTCGTAAACGAATACGGTCAAGACCGGCCCGAAAATTTCTTCGACCATGGTCTTAAAGTGAGGGTTGGTGGTCTCGATCACGGTTGGACGGATGAACCAGCCCTTTTGATCGTCACATTGGCCGCCGGCGATCACTTTGGCATCAGCAGCAGCTTTTGCGTGGTCGATGTAACCCTTGATCTTTTTGAAGGCTCGTTCGTCGATGACTGCAGCCATGAAGTTGGTGAAGTCCTCCGGATCGCCCATCTTGAGTTCGTCGGTCTGGGCGACCAGTCGGTCCCGCACCTGCGGCCAGATGCTTCGCGGAACGTACGCGCGGGAAGCTGCGGAACACTTTTGCCCCTGATACTCGAAAGCGCCGCGAACCAGCGCCGTCACCAGCATGTCAACGTCGGCGGAAGGGTGAGCAAAGACAAAATCCTTGCCCCCGGTCTCGCCCACCAGGCGGGGATACGTCTTGTACTTGTCGAGGTTGTTGCCGACCGTTTTCCACAGGTTGTTGAAAGTGGCAGTCGATCCAGTGAAATGAATGCCGGCAAGGTCGGGGTGGACCATGAGGCAGTCGCTGATGGGGCCTGCCTCGCCTGGCAAGAAGTTGATCACGCCGGGTGGCAATCCGGCTTCCTCAAGGATCTGCATGCCAATCCAAGAAGAAAGCACGGCTGTCGCTGCAGGCTTCCAGATCACCGTGCAACCCATCAAGGCCGGCGCGCACGGCAAGTTGACTGAAATTGATGTGAAGTTGAAAGGCGCCACAGCATAGACAAACCCCTCCAAGGGGCGCGCTTCTGAGCGGTTCCACTGTCCAGCGGGGGAAACCGGCTGCTGCCGGTAAATTTCCGTCATGAAGTGAACGTTCCACCGGAAGAAGTCGATCAGCTCACAAGCCGCATCGATCTCTGACTGGAAGCATGTCTTGCTCTGGCCTAGCATGGTCGCTGCGTTCATTCGAGCGCGGTACTTGGTGGCCAGCAGGTCCGCAGCCTTGAGGAAAACGGCGGCACGTTCCGTCCAGGGCATTTTGCCCCAGGTCTTGCGAGCCTCCAGCGCTGCATTGACGGCAGCCAGAGCGTCGTCCTGTCCAGCCTGGGCGCAGTGCGCGAGGACATGGGTCTTGTTCTGGGGGCTGGTAACGGTGCGCTTGCTTTTGGTATGAATATGCTTGCCGCCGATCACGAGCGGGATTTCAACTTGCACCTGCCGTTGGTGCGCCAGTTCAGCTTTCAGTTCCCGTTTTTCTGGGGAACCTGGCCCGTAGGCCCGGATCGGTTCGTTGACAGGTGCTGGTGCGGTAAAAAGGGCGTGGGACATCAGTTTTCTCCAATGAATTGACCCTTGGAAACGTTGGGGAAGTTAGCATGATTGGGGGGTTTGACCAATGAAGGATAAGGCGCAGTTGAACGAAATAGCCATCCTGGCAGGTGGATGTTTCTGGGGGGTGGAAGAAATCCTCCGGGGCATTGAAGGGGTGCTTTCAACCCGGGTGGGGTATACCGGCGGAAAAACCGAGGCTCCGGTTTACGAGCAGGTTAAAACGGGGGGCACAGGACACGCCGAAGCTGTGGAAATCACCTTCGATCCAGCTGTGTTGAGCTTCGAGTCTTTGCTCGG
>JBEGVZ010000122.1:0-3415 GCA_041178085.1 Pseudomonadota bacterium
CGCCTGGCGTGGCTGGCTACGGGAATTGCATTCGGCCTGGCGCTGGCAAACCATCACACGACGGCGATCGTGCTGCCGGCTACCTTATGGCTGCTTTGGCAACGCCGGGATCCGAAAGATGCAGCCATGTTTGCTGCCGGAGCCACCGCCGGGGCCCTGCCAGCACTGCTTGTTCTGGCGAAAGCCCTTGCGCCTGAACCCTTTCCGTATATTTCAGCGGGAGAACCTGGTCTTGCCTTCGACTGGTCACGCTTCCTGGTCGACGGAACCGCGGTACCAAGCACACTTCGTTATTTGCTGCGAATCGACTTTGGAACGTTCGCAATGGCGACCCATCCGGCCTCGTCGACGATGCCACTCATCCCCCCGGCTTTCATGCTCTTCGTTGAGTCTCTTCCGGAAAACATTGGGTGGACTGGCGTCTTGCTTGTTGTAACGGGATTTTTTTCTATGGTGCGCGACTGGCGGGCAAACCTTCACTGGTTCCTGACTCTTGGCACTGCGACCGTGTTCGTATTGTTGATCCGGTTGCCCGTCAACGACAACATCGTCGACGTTATCCGCCGTCAACTGGCAATACCACTAATTGCACTTATCCCATTCATCCATGCTGGCCTGCAAACACTTGCAACTGCGCCGCTGCGGAAAGGCCGCCGGAAAAATAATTCAAAAAACTGGCAACGCGCGACCTTCACGCTTGCTGCACTGCTCACCACGTCACACGTTGCAATGCAGTTTCCCCAAATCCGCCGCGACCAGAGAAACTTCCCGGAATGGCACTTCAAATCCTCGCTATCCGGACTGCCACCAGGCGCTCTTGTGATTACAGCCTCCGACGATCACATTTTTGGATTTTCCTACGCCCAGGCAAGCCTGGGCCTGCGTCCTGACGTGCGAATCCTCAACCTGCTTGAATGGGGAACACCGCGCCAAAGGTCGCTCTCCCTGGCCCGCACCGGCATCACGCCGGACGAAGACCTGATTGCCCTGAACCGCGGGCAACTGGTCAGGACACTGGCTTCACGGGAACCAGTCTGGATCATTGATCCACCGCAAAAACCTTGGCCTGACTATCTTGCCCGCGCCACCTGCAGGGGTCCGTTCCTTGTGCTGGACCTGCAAGAAGGCGTGCCGCAAAACCCACCGGAATGGAAACAAGTGGCCTATCAAAAACGGCCATCTGAACTATGGCTGCCCTGGGACCGGATGATGCTCCGTCAGCACGAGGACTGTGGAGCAGACAAGTCACAGCCAGCCACGCCGTAAAACTCTGCAGTTTATTGGCAACCCTTAACCCCTCGCGAGATCAAGGATTGCCATCATCCAATCGTGAGCAGGAAATTTAGAAGTCGACCTGGGCACCGCGGATCTTGAAAACACGGCCATCACGAAGGGTCACCCTTGCCGGATATGTAGTCCATCCGTCACGAGATGCTGGATAGAACATGCTATCGAACACATGCGGGTCCAAGACTGAATCCCCCGGAGTCTTGTTGGTCACCTTGAAATACCCTTGATTCGCATAACTGTCCGATGTCCAGTATTCGACTTTCGCGACTTCCCGAAGTGCGCGCTCCGACGCCACCAGAGTCAAATAGAAACCCTCATCATAGCGCCTGCTGTATAGCGCCATCGTCCTGGCTTTAACGGCGAAATCACCTTCCGTTACCGCCGGCGTCACCGGCTCAACGGAGGGAGAAGGCGATGGTGCTGGCGAGGGCGAAGGAACCGGATCTTCGCCAGGTTTCACACCTGGATTTTCCCCCGGCACGGGCGGCGTCACACTCAACGATGAAACTTCGATACCTTCCTTGAACACGCCAACATCATCGACTTTCCAAAGGTAACAATAAGTGGACTGGCAATAATCAAAAGCCACGTAGGCATACCCATTGTCACCATAGCCAGCACCCCAGGAGTTTTTGATGATGTAATAACCCCCGCCGCCCACGCGTGCGTCAACGATCGCACCAACGATCGTAATCGCATGCCCCGCCCCGCCCATTTCCCGCCCGGCGCGGACGATACCGCCTTCAGCCGGGCTCATCAGGGAACGGGTCACGCCCATCGCAATCACAACCGGATTACCCTCACGCACACTTTTGATCACTTCGCGGTGATCAAGGTCGAGTTCCTCGAAATTTCGCAAGCGAGCAGTCTTTGCCGAAACGACATCAGATGAAGGACGCGAACTGGAGTATGGCCAAACGGCTTCTGGAATCAGTGCATTGGCTTTCGCAGCGCGCAAGGAAGACGTCGTGACGTATTCCCGGTAATTGCGCCAATGGGCGCGTTCCGACAAGTCTAGACTCAGCCCAAACGCACGGTGTGCCATGTTCTCTACCGCAGCTACCGCAGCGAATGCCGTGCAAAGCCCCTCTGAACCCTGGTTCCGGATTCCCGTGTCATGAGCCCGCAAATCAATCACTTCACGCTCTGATTGCGGGTCGGCCAGAAACTGGCCTGGATCCATGGGGGGCATCAATTGAAGGCGCCCCTCCGGCACCAGGTCGGAAAGCTTTGGCATCGATGCCAGGCGGGCCTCGACGTCAGCATCCGACAAGGGACCGGAATCGCCCCCGGCAAGCTGGAATCTCTGGACCACTTCCTCCACCGGAATGTAACGACGAGACTGGCTTCCATCGGCGAAGGCCGCTCCTTCTCGCCCCCGGATCTCAACGACATCTGTTGCCCCACAGCCCCCACAGGCGAGAAGCCAGACGCCGAGGGCGAAATGCCGCCCGCCCCAATTCCGCCCGAAACCAAAAAGAACCCTGCCCCTGCTTTTTCGAAACTCTTTCCAGTTCATGTGCGCCTCCTCTAAAAACGCAGGCGAGCCTTCGGCGACAGGGGGCTTAAAACTTTAGAGCGATGTTCCGTCCTGACCCAAGCAACTGAAAACAGAAGTTAAAGAAGAGAAATCGTCATGGCAAGATTTGCGGATTTCATGTAGCCCTTGTGCGGCAGGCCCTGCAAGGCGCCCATTTAAACCGCCCCGCGACAAAAAGAAGGCCAGGAGACAGTTTCCAATGAAGATAAAGAACCTGGTCGGACAAACAATCGCCATCGTGGCACTGGTAACAACACTTGCCGGAAATGTGACCGCAGCGGTCCCGGATCTGATTGAACTTGCGCCCTCAGGATTTGCGGCAGAGCCTGAAGGTTACCCCGGCGACGCTACTCCGTTTGAGTTTGCCCCAGGGATGTTGCGGGGAAGGCGGCCAGCCAGCGAAGCAGAGTTGCGCTCGTGGGCTGCAGAGCATGAGATCACAACTGTGCTATCGCTCGACAACTATCACGATGATGCCGATATGGCGCAGCGTGAAAGAGTTTGGGCCCTTGCCGCTGGCCTGGAATTCATTCAATTGCCCATGCATCATCTGGCCGGCCCAAGCCTGGAAGAACTGCAAGAGGC
>JBEGVZ010000123.1:0-2573 GCA_041178085.1 Pseudomonadota bacterium
ATGGTCACTACCGCCAGCAGCCCAGCCAGAGATGACAGGACCACTGCGTATCCGGCGGCGTCTTCGTGCTCTTCGATGTACATGTCATTGACGATGGCCGTGCTCTCAAGAAATTCCGAGGCAGGCTCGCCTGAGAAATAACTGGCGAGGGCAAACACCCCTCCTGCCGCAATCATGCCCAGGGAGATTTTCTTGCCGTCCGTGGAATTGTGGAACCAGGACCATCCGCCAGCCAAGATCGCTGCGATAGTCAAAATGGCCGGGAAGTGGTTGATGACCAGATGGAAGTGTGCTGCGTTCACGGGCCTTTCTCCTGGTTTGGCCGTCCGGGACGGAGGCTGTGATGATAGCGATCTGTCCGCGCCTGGGAAATGCCTAATTGTCCCCGCGCCAGGCGCTCCAGGTCAGCGTCTTCCAGTTGGGGGAAATGCTCGTAGAACTCCCCCACTGCGCTGAACCAGGCTGGATGATGCAGCACCACCAGCTGGTCACACCAGGAACGTAGTGGTGTTAGCATCTCATCCGGGCAAACTGGAACGGCACAGACGGCCTTCGCAGCGCCCTCGATCCTTGCCTGTTTTAGTGCTGCGATCATGGTGGCGCCAGTCGCCATTCCGTCGTCGACGACAATAGCCGAGTGTCCTGGCAAGCTGGGGCAGGCAAAAATGCGTGACAGCATTTCCCGCCTGCGCCGGCATTCCGCGCGTTGAATTTTCACCTCACGTTCAATGGTTTCCTTGTCCAGACCATGGCTGGCAACCACGTCGTCGTTAAGCCAGGGCTGTCCCTGTTCGGCAACAGCGCCAAAAGCCAGTTCCGGGTGGTTGGGTGTCCGCAGCTTGCGGGTGACGATGAAGGAGTACGGGAAACTGCTTACCTGTGAAGCCGCTGCGGCGACTTCCATACCACCGCGGGGAATGCCCAGGATGATCGGTGAGGGGTAATCCGTTGGTAATACCGCTTTGATCCTGCCACCCAGTTTGGCTCCCGCGTCAGTCCGGTTGGTGAAAAGCATGTTGTCCCTCGATGGTGTCGATGACCCGCAGGGAAAACGATGCAAAAAAAAACCCACCCCTTTCGGGGTGGGTTTCAAGAACAAACAAACAAGCTGGACTTAGTAGTCCTGGTTGCGCGGAGCGCGGTCGTAACCACGGCTTTCGCGCGGCGCCTGGGGGCGAGCTTCGTTGACGTTGATCTTGCGGCCATCGAGGTTCGAGCCGTTGAAGCGACGGACTGCTTCGTCAGCGTCCGAGTCGGACGACATTTCGACGAATCCGAAGCCCTTGCTGCGGCCAGTCTCGCGATCGCTGATTACTTTGGCCGAGTCAACCACGCCAGCTTGCGAGAACAGCTGGTGCAGATCGCCATCGGTCGTACGGTACGGCAGATTGCCTACATAAAGTTTCTTGCCCACAAAATCACCTAACAGTAACGAGTCTTCTTTGGTTCTGGCTTCAACGGGTAGTTGGCTCCAAAACCGCCTTATCCTGTGCAAAGTTAGCACAATTTTATTAAAATACAATCTAAATACGGCTCCTCTGGCATGTTGTTGTCACGCCGCAGTTATGCATGCTAAGGTCCGATCAATAATTACAGGATGTTGGCCGATCCGACTGGGTCAACGTTGTCAGTCATTCCATGTCGAGCAGGAGCGGATCTCATGTCCAGAAGACACGTAACCCTTGCGGTCCTTGGCTTTGCAGCGGCTGTCACGTCGCTGGTCGGAACTTCTCAGGCAGTGCTGGCGGCGGACGCCAACGTCATAAAGATCGGCGAAGTCGGGTCCATGACGGGTTCGGAGGCCACCTTTGGTGTTGCAACTCATCAGGGCGTCGAACTTGCGATCCGGGAGATCAATGCATCGGGAGGCATCCGAGGCAAGAAGCTTCAGGTCATTTCTCTGGACGACCAGGGCAAGCCTGAGGAGGCAGCAACTGCAGTTACCCGTCTGATCACGCAAGACAAAGTGACCGCGATTGTCGGGGAAGTGGCTTCGTCGCGGAGCCTTGCAATGGCCCCGATTGCCCAGCAGTACAAAATCCCTATGGTTTCGCCGTCCTCGACCAACCCGAAAGTCACTGAAATCGGCGACTATATTTTCCGGGTTTGTTTTATCGACCCCTTCCAGGGCTTCGTCATGGCCCGGTTTGCCGCTGACAATTTGAAAGTGAAGAAGGTGGCCATTCTTCGCGACGTCAAGAACGACTATAGCGTCGGCTTGTCGAAGTTTTTCACCGAGACTTTCAAGAAACTCGGCGGAGAAATTGTCGTCGACCAGAGCTACAGCGCAGGTGACATTGACTTTAAATCCCAGCTCACCGCCATTCGCGGCAAAAAGCCGGAGGCGATTTTTGTCCCTGGTTACTACACGGAAGTCGGTCTGATCGCGCGGCAGGCACGTAGCCTTGGAATCAAGGCGCCGCTCCTTGGCGGCGACGGATGGGATTCTCCCAAGTTGCTCCAGATCGGTGGCAAGGCGGTCGAGGGTGCGTTCTTTTCCAATCACTATTCGGCGGAAGACAAGTCGCCCCACGTCCAGTCGTTTATCGAGCGTTACCGCAAGGATTACAAAG
>JBEGVZ010000124.1:0-34730 GCA_041178085.1 Pseudomonadota bacterium
CAAACTGCGCGTCCTTGCCGGGTACCAGCAAATCGTCAGGATCGATGCCGAATCCAACGAACGCATTGACGCCGGGGCTGAAGACCACATCCTCGGAAAGTTCGACGCGTTCCTGGCGACCAGTGGAGACCGCGCGCTCGTGATCAGCGACTACGGCAAGGGTGTATGTTCTCCTCGATTGCTCGCCGAACTGATCAAACGCGCCAAAAGCGCCGGCGTACCAGTGATCACAGATCCGAAATCATCCGACCTGTCTCGCTACAAGGGCACGACGTTCATCAAACCCAACTTGAGCGAAGGACGCGAAATCCTGCGTCGTAAGGAACCTGGCACTTGGCATGAAGATCTGGAAACCGAGATTGCAGCGATTCTTAAAACGGTAGAAGCCGACTGCCAGGCCCAGCACGTTGTCCTTAGCTTGTCGGAAAAGGGAGTGGTAGCATCCAACGCTGGATCCAGTGATGTAATCCGCTTCCGCTCGGAAGTCCTTCAGGTCGCTGACGTATCGGGAGCCGGGGATACCATGATCGCATTCCTGGCGATGGCGGCTGCATGCCAGTTGCCAGTTGCCAGATCTGTGCAACTGGCCAACATCGCTGCGGGCACCGTCTGCGGCAAACTGGGCACCGCAACTCTCAGCCGCGCGGAATTCATGGAAGCCTTTCAGGACCGGGAAGGTGCGACCCGGCCAGAGAAAATCATAAGCCGCGATGAAGCCCGCCAGATCGCATCCAACTACCGGGAAGCCGGGAAGTCCGTGGTATTCACCAACGGCTGCTTTGACTTGTTGCACGCTGGTCATGTCTCGCTTTTGCAGGCAGCGCGCGGCCTTGGGGACGTCCTCTTCCTTGGACTCAACTCCGACTCCTCAATCAAACGCCTTAAGGGCCCGGAACGTCCGATCCAGAACGAAAATGACCGCGCCACGATCATGGCCGGGCTTGGATGCGTCAACTACATCGTCTTGTTTGAGGAAGACACGCCCCTGGAGTTGATTGCAACCATCAATCCGGACATCATCGTCAAAGGGGGTGATTACCGCCCCGACCAGGTCGTCGGCGCAGATGTCGTCTCAAAAAACGGTGGCAAGGTTATCATTGTCCCCTTGCTGGAAGGACGAAGCACCACCAGGATCATCGAATCCTCAACGAGGGGGCGAAACTGAAGTCTTTCCATTTCACCACGCTGCCTGCGCTCCTTTGCACGGCGACCATCATTGCAACGACTGCGATGCCAACGCACCTTGCGGCCAATAATTTCCGCATGGGTGTCTCCGCGGCCCTTCCGGATGCACAAAGCGCCCAGCAAAATCCAGCGCTGGCGGGGGAACTTCCCAGCACGGAAATCTCTGCGACGCCAAGCATTTCTTTGCAAAATCAGCTGCTGATCCGCTATCAGGATTCGGGCACGATCGAGCGCAATTTGAGCGGAACGTCAGACCTGCTCACCTTCTTGCCTGGTTTTGTCTACAAGGTGAATCCGCGCCTTGGAATCGGAATCAGCGAGGTTGCACCTCCAATTAACCTCCAACAGGAAATCAAGGACATCCCGATTGTCATCCTGAACTCGACGCAGATGATCGACGTTCAAGCCGACCTCGCAGTGCGTGGGGCTTTGGGGGGATTGGTCGGCTACCAAATTTCCGATTCGCTGTCCGTAGGTGCAAAGTTCAACTATCGCTCGATCGGGATCGAAGCAGACGTCGTTCCATCTGGAGGGGGCAATCCGCTCGCGCACCAATCGATGGACATGACAAGTACGACCCTGCTTGCGGGTGTGACCCTCGAACCGATCCCCGAAAAGCTTCGGATTGGTCTGGCGACCACGATTTTCTCATCCGTCACATCCCGCACAGCGGTCGAATCGGCCTTCGTTGCCCAGCAGCAAAATGGCGGTGGCAACGGCGAAAGCACAACCAACACTGCGGGCACATTCTCGCAGTTCATTGTCGGCGCAGCTGCAATGTTTGGTCCCCGGCAGTTTATTGCAGCGGATCTCGACTACAAGGCCGCTGACCCGGATGCCGCCGAATTTTCGATGGTTGAGTTCAAGGAAAAGCCATCGGACGTTTACAACCGCCTGGACTTCCGGGCGACGGGAGAATTCCCGATCAGCCGCACGGCATCCCTCGTTGGTGGATTCGCGCTGGAGAACGCCAGCAAGGGTCCTGGCAGCCGAAGTTCTGGAAACGATCCAGGCAAAGCGGGTTTTGGTAGCGCTGATGTCATTACCATCTACACGGGGCAGTCACAGCTGGTTCCGGCCCAATCTTTCATGGGTGGCGTCCGCATGTATTTCCTCAACCAACAGCGCAGCGAACCCCGCAAAGAGCGCGAGGGCAATCGAGACAAGGACCGGGAAAGGGACCGCGTCAGGGACCGTGAGCCCGATCGCGAGAAAGATCGGGACAGGAAGGGCAAGGCGACCGGCTGGATCGTCGGTGTCGGACTTGCTTACCGCACGGCATCTCTTGGTGTCGACGAAAATGGCGAGCTACCTGGCGCATACAGCCAGACCAAGATCTACCTTCCTCTGGAAATCACGCGCCGCTTTTGACGGGTTGGTTCAGGAGCAAAAAAAAAGTCCCCTTGCGGGGACTTTTCAAGCTCCTGACCACCTAAGGTGACTTAAAGGTGTTGATGAGACATCAAAGGATTGGACTGAACCTGCAGAAAAACATTCTCTAACGGGAAAGACTCACACATTTTGCAGCGGTCCGAGCTTTTTGTTTGATTGCACCCCTGCAACATACAGCCCGAAACCTGAGAAATTCCTAAGCTACGGGACGAAGTTTGCCGGGGATACGAAGCCGCTTATAAATGACGACATTGAAATTAGCAACAGTATTTTAATGATATTATTAGTTTTACTATGTTTTAATCTAACCATCCGTTTTTATTCGTTTTTTTATAATAGTTGTCAACTCCCCCAACGAACAGCCGAAACCCTCCCAAGTGACGGGGGTTTCGCACCATGTTTGGCAAGGGCACAAAATTCAAGGCATCGACAGGAATGTCCGTGGCTTCGACGGTCGTGGCCGCCCAGCTGTTCATCACCGCCCCCGCCGTCGCTGATGAATTTCAACGAATCTACCGCAGCCCTGCATACTTGGGACGCGGTGATACTGGCGTTGCCGACACTGATGGCGCAGAGGCCATTTTCTATAACCCGGCAGGCCTCGCAGCAGGTAAAGGCATTTTCAAGGAAGTCGTGCTCACTTCACCCGGGGTATCTGTTTCCAGTGATACGCGCGCCCTCATAAAAGATGTCGCGAGCTCAGACGGTGGAGGCGACACGATCAGCACCCTGACGCGTCACGTGGGTTCCAACCAGCACATTGCATTCAGTAATCTTACGGCGATCGTCCTGCGCAGGGCGGCCATCGGAGTTCTCGGATCGGCAGAAACCAATGTACTCGTCTATAAGGACCCGGCTCAGGGCGGTCTTGAGGCCGTGGATGCGAACCTCTACAGCACCGCAGGAGCGACCTTCTCCCTCGCCGACAGTTTCTACAACGGGGGTTTGCTGATCGGCGGAACGATAGGCTGGTACCAGCGTGCACAGGCAGAGTTGCAGCTGGGCCTGCTCGAAGCGCAAAACATGGACTCTTCTGAAGATATTTTCGGGTACGGAACGACTTCGCCAGTAACCCTTGGCGCCATGCTGGTCTCCTCCGGCAAAACGCCCAGCACTTTTGGTCTTACGGTCCACAACCTCGGCGATGCCCACGTCAGCCCCAACAGTCAAGGCATGCAAGTCGACAACCTGAAGCAGCGGATCGACGCAGGTTACAGCGTTCAAACCTCGTCAAAGGCAGCAACCGCAAAATTCCTGGTTGATGTGGTGGACGTGACCAGTCGATACACCAGTGACATCTACAAGAAACTCCATGTCGGAGGCGAGATAACTCTGGTCAATCGCCTCGGCCTGAGCGCGGGCCTGAATCAAGGTGGACCTTGCGCCGGAATGTTTCTCGACCTTTGGCTCGCACGGATTGATGCCGGTTTTTACACAGAAGAAGTCGGCGAAAAAGTAGGGTTGAGGTCTGACATGCGGTATTTCGGCCGCATCAAGGTAGGATTCTGAGGTGCACCGATGAGATCACAGGCCAAAATCTTGAAGAACCTCATCCTTGGCGCGGCGTTCTGCGCGATCTCTGCATGCGGCACTAGCAACACATATGCTCCCTTGCAGTCTTACGACCCTGCTGATGAAGCCGCAAGGCTACTGGAAAAAGGCAAGGCTGGTGATGCGATCACCTTGCTGGAAGACGCACTCAAAGACGATCCTGAAAACAAAACATGGATCTCGATGCTGGCACTTGCCTATGCGCAGCGTGCCGGCGTCGCACCACTTGATTTTGTTGAAAGCATGGGGGACTCCGCGTCCCAGACAGGTAATTCAGGAACAAACGATATAACCGCATTATTCGGCGTGACGCCGGCAGCCACGAGCCAGAATATCGCGGATGTCGACTACGCGATCGTTTTGATGGGTAAGATCCCCGCCTCCGAATTCAATGACGCGGAAAAACTGAAGCTGTCGATCTTCCAGACAGCATCGACGGTACTAAAAATCAAGGCACTCGACACGAACGGCGATGGTCAGGTTTCGGCAATTGAATTGCTGAACCTTGGCGCGTCTACCGCAGAGTCGATTCTTACAGGGCTTGTGAATGCAGCGAGCCTGCTCGCAGGCGGCGGCTCCAATGCGAGCAGCGGCGGCGCCGTCGCTGCATCACAAATTGAAAACATTGTATCAGGGATAAATGGGCAGACTGGAAGCACAGCCCAGGACAAATTGACGTCTTACCTCGGGAGCTGAGAATCAGCCCCCGTGATGTGCGCCAACTTTGCAGCCAGTCTCAACACTGCGCATGATGTCATCCCGGGGAATCAATTCCGTCGGCAATGACGCGCGCCGCAAGTTGGCGCGGAACAGCACTGCTCCACGTAACTTCGCGTAATCGAGGTCAGCATCTTCAAGGTTCGCATTGGTGAAGTTTGCACCCTCCAGGTTTGCGTTCCACAGGGATACTCCCCGCATGTCCGCATCCGTGAAGTTAGCGTCCTTCAGGTTCGAGTAGGAAAAGTTGGTGTTTTGCAGGTTGCAACCTGTGAAGTCGATCTTGATCAGGTTGGCCTTGCGAATGTCGAGTCCGCTGAGGTCCTTCGACACTGCCAGCGTCTCCAGGACTTCCTTGCGGGTCAACGTTACCGTCTTGTCAGATTCTTTGGTCATTATGCCTTACCTCATCCCATCAGCAGACGGGCAACGTCCAGCATACGCCAGCTGAAACCGGTCTCGTTGTCATACCACGACAGGATCTTAACCATCGTACCATCCATTACGGATGTCGACGACCCGTCAACAATACTGCTCCGATTGTCACCATTGTAATCGATTGAAACCAACGGCTCGTCAGAATACCCAAGGACGCCCTTCATGGGGCCATTGGCGGCCTTGCGCATGGCGTCGTTCACTTCCTCGACCGTCACAGGGCGGCTGGTCTCGAACGTGACATCCACCAGAGAGACATTCGGCGTCGGCACTCGAATGGCCATGCCGTGCATCTTGCCTTTGAGTTCCGGCATCACAAGGCCGATCGCCTTTGCCGCGCCCGTTGACGTCGGAATCATGGAAACGGCGGCTGCACGCGCACGCCTCAGATCTTTATGGGGCAAGTCCAGGATATTCTGGTCGTTCGTGTAAGAGTGCACCGTCGTCATCAAGCCACGCTTGATGCCTGCCAGATCGTGGAGAACCTTTGCCACCGGGGCAAGACAGTTGGTGGTGCAGCTACCATTGGAAACAATCGTGTGTTTGGCTTTGTCCAGCTTGGAGTGGTTCACGCCGTACACCACGGTGATGTCTTCATCCGTTGCCGGAGCTGAAATCAGCACCTTGCGCGCACCGGCCTTCAAGTGTCCCTCGGCAGCCGCGCGTTTGGTGAACACACCGGAACATTCGAAAACAACGTCCACTTCTTTCGACTTCCACGGAAGTTCTTCCGGATTCTTGATGGCAGACACCGAGACTTTGCGGCCATCCACGACAATCGCACCATCGGCCGCCTCTACGGTTGCACCAAAACGCCCGTGCACACTGTCGTACTTGAGCAAGTGGGCAAGGGTCTTGGTGTCGGTAAGGTCGTTGATATGGGTGATTTCAAAATCACGGTTCCCCTGGGCGGCAACAGCCCGGAACACCGTCCGCCCGATGCGGCCGAAACCATTGATGCCAACGCGGATGGTCATGTCGTCTTCCCTTCTCGAAAGTGACCATAAAGTAGCAAACAAACCGATATCAGCAAGCAATTTCAGGCTAAAACGGCGACCTTGAAGGCTTCGCAGACTGCCGGCATCGCCGACGCCGGGACGTCCAGGTGGGTCACAGCCCGGATCCAGCCCCCGCCCGTGGTCAGGGCCAGAACCCCGCGGGCCTGAAGGGACTCCAGCACCGCCTGCACCCGCTCGGGACGGACTTGCAGGTAAACCATGTTGGTGCATGGCTCAGGAATCTTGGCCCCAAGGACCTCACCGGGGTGGCTAAGGCACAAATCCTGAAAGCAGGCAGCCAGCATACGCGCGTGGGCGTGGTCCGCCTGAAGGCGCTCCCGATGGTGTCTGAGCGCATAAAGCGCCCCTGCAGCGATGATGCCAGACTGGCGCATGGCGCCGCCCCAGCGTTTGCGCACTTTCCGGGCACGCGCGATAAAGTTCGCAGATCCGCACAGGGCCGAGCCAACCGGGGCGCCAAGCCCCTTCGAGAAGCAAACTGCCGCCGAATCAAAACCGGCGAGAAGCTCCCGCACCGGTATCCCGGTGACCGCCGAGGCATTCCAGATGCGCGCCCCGTCGCAATGCAGCCCAAGGGTCCTGCCACTGCCAGCGAGCAGCCTCTTGCCCAAAGAGACCCGCGCCCGGATACGCTCCAGGCCGGTGGCTGGAAAAACCCGCCCCCCGTGACGGTTGTGGGTGTTTTCAACGACAATCAGAGAGGTCGGCACGGAGTGCAAATTATCGTCGCGAATCAGAGCATCGGCCCGGTCCGTCCAACTTGTGAAATCGGGGCTCGGCAAGCAGTCAAATTGGACACCGGATAGCGCCGCACCGGCTCCCGCCTCGTAGATGAAAACGTGACTTTCCGCCTCAATCAGGACCGAATCACCTGGTCGCGTGTGGACATTGATCGCGAGCTGGTTGGCCATGGTCCCGCTGGGCACGAACATCGCCGCCTCGAATCCTGTGACGCTGGCGGCTTCTGCCTCAAGCTCGTTGACGGTTGGATCCTCGCCGAACATGTCATCGCCCACCACGGCCGAGGCCATGGCAGCGCGCATCTCCGCCCCGGGACGGGTGAAGGTATCCGAGCGCAGGTCGGCAATGGGGTTGATCAAAGAATTCAGTGCCATCAAAGCAACGGGGTTTCAGTCTTGGGTTCCAGACGGAATGGAATCACAACACCCATCTTGGAACCGGAAGAAGCTTCAGAATCAGCCCCGCTACCCGAACGCTCCTTGCGCGGCTGGCGGGCAAGGTCGCTGATACGGACCGGGCGACTCAACCGGCGACGCGCAGCCGGAGTGTTCAGCCCACGAAGGTCCATGCTGGCGTCGGGGGGATTGATCAGCAGGGCCGACAAGCCAGAGCCATCAATCAGCCTGCCAGCTGCCAACCCTGCCTTGACCAGCTGGGCATTTTTGAAGTCGATCTCCGGGAAAGCACGCAGGCGTTCAACGCCCAGTGCAGCGCGGGCACGCAGCAAAGATTGCATGGCATCTTCCAGAGCTCCGCCAAGCAAATGGCAGCGCATCTGGTGGTTGAACACCGCAGCCATGAGTTCAACCGTGTCTTCTGCAACGGCAAGGTCCTGGCGCTGCTTTTCCGAAAGCGTCGCAAGCTGAGACTCAATGTGGCGGATCAGCGGATTCAAACGCCGCGCCGCCTGACGGTAATCACCACGCAGGTAAGATGGAACGGACCAGAATGCCGCAGTAAACGTCCGCCGGAGAATTCTTTTGCGGGTGACGCCGCGCCCGAGCACACCGATCACGCGCCTTTCTGTCATGCAAGCGCGAAACAGCAAAAATAGCGAGCGCAGAAAGGCCGTCAACTCACGCAAGCCCGTCTGGGCGAAAGCCAAAAGGGCGGCCAATGATGCAAAAATAAGTGTTGTCACGAAACCGGGAACCTCCATGCATCCATCGCGTTTATCGCGTTCGTCGCATCAAGCTGGGCGACTGATTTCCAACCTTCCGTTGTTGGGAATTTTTTCGCTTTAGTGCAACTCCTGCGGGCTTTGCAACACTTGGATGCAAAAGTTTTATAATCGACGCCTCAAATGCCCTTTCCGGAGATTATTGTTGCAGGCAAGTGGCCGGCATGATTAAAGTTCCGACGCCCGGATCTTGACCTTGTCGGGACGGGAGCGGGCGTCGTACCCAAGTGGCTAAGGGAGCGCATTGCAAATGCGTTATTCGCCGGTTCGATTCCGGCCGACGCCTCCATAAAACAACAAAAAACCCGCTGGATTGTCTCCAGCGGGTTTTTTGTTGGCTCAACCCCGCATCACGGGGCTATCGCTCAAGGATTCAACGCCGGCGCTTTCCGCCGCTCTTGGTGTCATGGCCCTTGGCCGGGGCCTCCCCCTTGCCGTCCAGCGGGAACCATTCCGGCTCGTCGACGTCCACAGCCTTGTTGGGGAATCCGCTGCTCACGCCGGCCTCTTCCACTGCCATGTCCCAGATTGAAGCAAGGATTGCTGAAGCAAACCCCATGCGAGGACCATAGTAATTCTTCAGGTTACGGTCATCCTGGGAGCCATCACGGTCGAAGTTTTCCAGGACACCCGCCAGCTCGCCAAAGGCGACCTCGCCCTCGTGAAAGACGAGCGTCTTGACGGCACCCTCACCAGGGCGCCCGCCACCGCGACGGTCAAAACCGCTTCGACGGCCTTGTCCGTCGTCCACCACGTCGCCGGTCAGGCGGTCGTGCGGCACTTCGTCGACCAATGTGGACTCGAAGTACTTGTGAACACCCGGGCGACCGATCGACTGGCCGTCATAATCGCTCGAAACGTGCATCGGCTGGGAGATATCACCAACATAGTGGCCCATCACGCCGGCCATCTGGATGGTCGTCTTCCAGTCCTTCGCCTGCAGGGCCTTGACCATGCGGCGATAGATATCAGCGATGCGGAACATCGCCGAACCATTTTCGTCCAGGAATTCATGGCCTTGCTTGGTTATGATCGACGCAGCCGTAAGTCCTGCGTAGTCACCCAGCAGGTTCGACTTCTTGTATACGTCCCAATGGAAGAAGTGCGTGCCACGCTCCTTCTCGTAGGTATCCTTCCGCTTCCAGAGGCCGTCTGGAGTGTTGGAAAACTTGCCGAGGGTTTCCTGATTCTCGCGGAAGAAATTGCCCGCTGCGGAGGTCGAGAGTTCCGACGCGGCGACATTGACGATGTAATGTCCCTTGGAACCCCATGCGAAGCACGGGCTGCTGATGGCTAGAGAGACGACTGCTAGAGATGCGGTAGCTACACTGGTCCTGACGAGACTTTGCATGATTCCCCTCATAGACAAACATTTACGGTGTTTGGTAGATACGCCGGACCAATTACCGGCTTATACATGGGTACAGGCACAAAGGCTTGTAAACATTAAATTTTTAGAACTAAATGGGTATAAACCCCCATCCCCGGTTAGTCAAGCCCGACCTTAGCGTTGGCGCGGCTGACGTTTCGCCTCTTCCATTGCTTTCTCCATGATTCCGCCTGCTTTCGCTTTGATTCCGCGGAACAAAAAAGCCACCACGACGCCGCCAGCAAGGACGGGTCCAAGGGTTTTTGCCAGATCCACCATCACTGCGGCCCCTTCCCCGCGTGACATGATGGCCGCCACCATCAAAGCTGCAGCCAACCACTGAAACTTAAACTCCCAGAACTTCTTCATCCGAAGCCCCCCCTTCCCTTCTTGATGTCCTTATCGCAAACGCTGCAGCCAGCCCACAAAGGATTGCTGCTACAGTTGAACCAAGGATCCAAAGACGTTGCCTGCCCTCAACAATACCAGCCACAGAGAAAGCAAACCTTGATCCAGCTTCCAGCGGACTGGACAGGTTCCAAACCCTTTCCTGGCGACTTACAAGGCCGTTTCCGCTGACCGTGAGGGCGGCATTCTTTTGAACCAGCACCTGCAATTCGGCGACTGGATAAGGGACGGCAAAATCAACCTCTGCCTGGCCCGCCTTTGACGGAAGGATAAAGCCGAAACTGAGCAGGTGTACCCCAGGCTCAACGATTTTCTTTATCGATAGCGCCCCCCCCTCACCGACCACGACTTCGTCCTGGCTGATCCCCTCCTGGGGACGAACGTCGATCGCTCCGGCCGGTAACATCACTGGCGAAGCAAATTCACTGGCCTTGTCGCCCGGATTGTTCACGGTGAAAACGTAATGACCCCATAACTGGTCCACCCCACCCCGCAGCATGATGGCATGACGGGGACCAATTTCGACCGCAACTGCGGCTTGGGCCGAGTCTGTGAGCCCACCGAACCAGGTCGAACCAGCCATCAGCATGGCAAGAATCACAGGTGCCATCCGATTGCTTGCGATGAAGTCAAGGCGACGGGCTACGTCAAGCCAGCGGTGACGAAGATACGAACTGCGCCGCTCCCACTGGCGGGTTGAGATTTCCCCACGCTTGTACGAAGCCTCTTCCTGGACATAACGCGACACGATCGCAGCCTTCATGGCGGCAAGGCGATCAGGATCGTCAATGGTGGCCGCTGCGGCAAGACGGCCGCCACGACCAAAGTAAAACGGCGCCAGCGTGGCGCAGACTGCGACCAGAGCGAACCCGCCCGCAACTAAAAGGATCGCAGTCATCAGGAAATCCCTCCGCGTCTGCGCGCCCTGTCCAGTTCAGTTTCCCAGTCAGACAGCAGCTCATCGAGAGGCTTGACCCCGTCCGTGCGGCGAACATCCTCGCGGTGGCGCCAGACAAAAAACCACAAGGCCAGCGGCCCAAGCAGCAGGGCGACCAAGGGGATCGCCCACGCCAGCACGTTGACGCCCGTTTTGGGTGGGACGCGCAAGATCCATGGCCCGTAACGGTCTGTAAACCAGGCAAGAATCTCATCATCGGACTTGCCGGCCTTGATCTGGTTGGTCACCTCGTCCTTGATCTGCTTCGAAAAAGGAGCATCGGACTCAAGGACACTCAGCCCCACACAAGTCGGGCAACGGAGTTCGCTGGCGACATCCTTGAAGCGGTTCTGGAAAGCCTGTTCTTCCGCAGCGAAAGCATCCATGGCAGCAAAGCCAAGAACCAGCGCACAAGCGACTCGCATTACGAAGGCAAAAACCAGACGCATCATGCCCGCCCCCCGTCTGCGACGTTTGACGGATCATCTTTGGAATCTTGCTCCCAGACACCGCCGGCGACATCGCGGCTGCGATCTCCGCGGAAACGATCCAAGGCAGCAATGAAGCCACCAAGTACCATGATGACCACACTTATAAATACCAGGCGCACGGTGGGATTGACGTGCAGCTGGAGCGTGACCGTTTCACCAGCCGCCTTGTCGAAGTCGACCATCACGGCGTAGAGGTCATGCCAAAATCCGCCGAGCACCCCGACCTCGTTAAGCAATTCAGGCTTCGTCGGGTATTTGCTCTTCGCGGGGAACAGCATCCCAACTTCACGACCGTCCCGGGAAACCGTCAAGGGTGCTTCGAACAGTTTATAGTTTTCCTGATCACGAACCTCGAACTGGCCCAAAGTGAATTCGTAGCCATAAAGCTTCGCCGATTCACCGGCGCGCAAAGTTACTTCGGTGTTAACGCCACGGTAATTACCAAGGAATCCAAGTATGGCAAGAAGGACACCGATGTGGGCGATGAAAGCACCGAAGTAGGCTGTGTTACGCCCAAGGAAATTGCGGACTGCGGAAATCCCTGACGAGCCCCGGAGAAACGGGCGAAGCCGGTACTCAAAATCCAGCACCAGACAGCCGAGCGACGCCATGACCAGGAACACTCCCACGACCTGCGCGGCAAAAGGCCAGGCCCGCGCAGTCTGGAACACCCCGCCAGCCCAGCAAAACAAGGCTGCAGCAGGGATTGCAAAAAGCCCAGCCCTGACCAGAACCTTGCGGCCTCCGGGAATCTTGCCCGAGTGATAGCGAAGCAAATTGCCCGCCCCGATCGCGACGATCATGGCCAGACCAATCCACGGCGCAAACGCATTGAAATAAGGGGCCTGGATCGAGATTCTCTGGCTACTGAATGCTTCCGTGACAATCGGAAACACGGTTCCGATAAAGACAATCGCCGCCAGCGTCAGCAGCAGGAACTGGGTGACGATAAGTGCCGATTCACGAGAAACGCCCCAGACCTTGCCAGCGTCGGGAGGCAAAATAGAAGACGCCCGGAATGCAAAAAGCGTCAGGCTGCCAAGCAGGAGTAAAGCGATAAACACGAGGTAGTTCGGGCCAATATTGCCATCCGCAAAGCTGTGTACCGACGTGATGATCCCCGAGCGCGTGATGAACGTCCCGAAGAAGCTGAAGAAGAAAGCGAGGATCGCAAGGATGATACCAAGGCGCTTCAGGTGACCAAGCTTGTCCTGCACCACCATGGAGTGAAGCAGCGCCGTCGCCATGATCCAAGGCATGAAACTGGAATTCTCCACGGGATCCCACGCCCAATACCCGGCCCAGCCAAGTTCCACGTAGGCCCAGTGCCCGCCAAGGGCAATTCCTGCGGTGAGGGCGCACCATGCGAAGAGTGTCCAACGGCGCGTCGTCTTGAGCCAGCCCTCGGTGATATCGCCGTAAGCCATCGCCGCAATTGAGTAAGCAAAGGGAATGGCCAGCGCCGTGTAGCCGATAAACAGTGTCGGAGGGTGAATTGCCATGTACGGATTCTGCAGCAGCGGATTCTTGCCTTGGCCGTTCGGCGGAGCTGGCAATTGCATCACGAAGGGGTCGGAAAAACTGATGGCCAGGTAAAGCATCCAGCTGGTTACGAGAAGCAATGCAACGCCCACCCAGGGCATGATGTGCTCGTTGTCCTTGTTGCCTGTCCAAAGGCCGATCGCCGCGAATATACAAAGCAACAGAGTCCACAAAAGGTGCGAACCCTCGAGGGCCGACCAGAAAGTCGTGAACGTATAAAACGGTGGAAGATCGTTACTCGAGTTCCGCCAGATGTAAGCAATCGAATAGTCCCGGGAAAAAAGAGACAACCACATGACAAGCGAAGCAAGGACGACGAAACCAGCCATCATCGTGACTGCTAACCGTGCGGAGCGGTACAGGCGGCGATGCCTGTTGACCGCTGCAAAAAAGTTCGCGCCCAGGCCGTATAACGAGAAAATCAGCGCGAGGAACAAAAAAATAAAACCAAGATGGGCCGGCATTGTCACCACTTCACGACAGGGGGGAGAGATACAAAGATGGCTTCCGTATTACCGCCAGTCATCAATCCAAAACGCGTGCCGCGATCCCACGCCAGATTGAACTCAGCGTAGCGTCCGCGCCAGAATAACTGGCCTTCTTTTTGGCCTTCATCCCAGGCCAGGTTCTTGCGCCGCTCGAGGATGCGCGGATAGACGTCGATGTAGGCATCCGCCACAGCTGTCATGAAGCCCAGGCAGCGATCAAAATCACCTTCCAGATAATCAAAGAAAATACCGCCGACGCCACGAGCAGACTTGCGGTGCGGGATATAAAAGTATTCATCGCACCAGGATTTGAATTTCGCGTGGCAGTCAGGCGCCCAGACGCTGCAAGCGGCTTCCATCGCTGCGTGAAATTCAGCTGTGTCTTCCGGGTATTCAATGAACGGAGTCAAATCGGCGCCACCACCGATCCAGAACTTCTCGCCAACTTCAAGCATGCGGACGTTCATGTGGGCGATCGGAGCGTGTGGGTTCATCATGTGAGTGATGGTCGAGATGCCCGATGCAGAAAAAGGCTTGCCTTTGTGTTCTCCCTCAATCGCTGGATATTCCGGGCCCGATACGGAAGAAATGTTCACCCCGGCCTTTTCAACCACCTGCCCGCGCAGGACGGCCATGGTGCCGCCGCCGCCCTCGGGCCTTTGCCAATCCTTGAGCTGGGTTACGGCATGGCCGTCTACGGTCTCGAGGCGGGCAGCAAGCCTGTCCCGGGCCCCCGAAAGGAAAGACCATAGAGTCTCTTTTTGAGCACCAGTCAGTTTCATGGTGACACGGTCTTAGCACCACTCTTACCCGTGGACAATTAATAACAATTTTAATAGAAACGGCCCGGTTTCATTCAGCAATGACCGGTGGCCAATGCAAGAGTTCGACAACAGCCCATCACACCAGAACGGGCAGATCTCCGGAGCTGCCAAGCGCGTCTTCATCAAGACCCTTGGCTGCAAGGTGAACACGTTTGACGGGAACGCCATCGGGAATCAGTTCAAGGCGCAGGGCTACACATTGGTAGACTCACCCGATGCCGCTGATATCACGGTGCTAAACACTTGTAGCGTAACCTCCGCTGCCGACCGGGAAGCCCGCTATCTGATCCGCCGCTACCGCCGCGAGAACCCAGACACAAAGCTGGTGGTCACAGGCTGCTATGCCCAGACCGACTCCGCCAGGCTGACTGGAATGGAAGAAGTCGATTTCGTTGTCCCGAATCAGGCCAAGGAGCAATTGGTCCAGCTGGTGGAATCGGGACAAGCTGATGGCACGGAGAAAATGCCCGCCGCGGTGAAGCCCGTCAGCGAAAACCGGCAGTCACATTTCAAATCCTCACTGACACTCTTTGACGATGCGTCGTCCACCCAGACGCGGGCGTTTGTGAAGATCCAGGACGGCTGCAACGGCTTTTGCGCATACTGCCTGATCCCCTATGCCCGCGGGGCAAGTCGCAGCGTGCCGCGTCAGCAGGCATTCTCGGAAATCGAACGCCTGATCAAGAACGGCACCCCCGAAATTGTCCTGACCGGAATTCACATTGGCGACTATGGACAGGATCTGGAGCCGTCGCGTGATGAAGCTGGATCAAAAGGCATCGACCAAGATCATTTCGCCAGCTTCGTGGCGGATGTGATGAACATCCCGGGCTTGCGCCGCCTGCGTATTTCTTCTCTGGAACCTAACGAGCTGACCAGTGCGTTGTTGCGTGTCCTGAAGGCCAACGAAGGCAAGTTCTGCCCGCACTTCCACCTGCCGCTGCAATCAGGTAACGACCGCGTGCTGAAAGCGATGCGCCGGACATACGACACAGCCACCTACGCGACGGCGATCGCCGAAGCCCGGGAACTCTTCCCCGACGCAAGCTTTGGTGCGGATGTGATCCCGGGATTCCCGGGCGAAACGGAAGAGGAATTTGCCGGGACCATGGCATTCATCTCGGACCTGAAGCTAAGCTATTTGCATGTCTTCCCGTATTCGCTTCGTCCAAACACCGCCGCGGCGCGCATGCCTGGCCATCTACCGCCAGAAATCGTCAAGGAGCGTGCTGCCAGGCTGCGTGAATTGTCCACGAAACTTGCCCGCGAGTATCACGCATCATTTGTCGGCAAGGCGTTGGAAGTCCTGTGGGAGAAAGACACAGATGATGAGGGACGGCGAAGCGGAGTGTCCCGCAACTACCTTGGCATCGTAAGCACCCCGGGATATTCCCCTGCGGCCGGCACGATCGAAACCTGCAAAGTGAAAGGCTTCACAGCTGCGGGCAAACTGCTTGTCGTCGCCGGGCGTTAAACGCCGGGATTGCGCCACTTCGTTTTTTTGATGATAATTCCCCTATGACTTGACGATTTTCCCCTGAATGTCGCCACCTTTCGTGGCAGAGGTCACTCATTTGACTCGCCTGTTCACGACCGCCAGATTGCTGACGATTGCCGTCTGCCTTTGTTCAATTACCCCCGCCGGATGCAAGTCGCGAAACAACGTCAGCCGCTTGCAGGCGGGCGATGGAGCAGCCGGCGACCTTGCCAAACAATGTCGGGATATTCTGGCGGAGAACCAGGGTCAGGCGACGATCTATTCGGAAGAGGCAATCTACCGTGGCCTGTTCACCGCGACCTCCAGGAATCGTTTACCTCTGGACAAGGCAGCGGACCGCTTCGCCAGCAGGATTGCGGAGGATTTTCTTCATTTCAGCGGCCTTGTTTATGACCGAAAGTATGGCCCAAAAAACTATCGCACAAGTCAGTTTGCAGATGGTTTCCGCTGGCTGGTTCGCGGTTACGTTTCATTGCTCGGCCCCTCTTACTACGGAACGCTCGAAGGGCAGAACGCAGGCATGGATTCGATGCTCCAGAACAACATCATGGGGCTGCTTGTTTATGCCATGCGTAACGGGGGTGAAATCGCCTACGAACTGCAAGCTGGCAGGTATCTGAAAGGGCTGCAAGCAAACCGTGGGGTAAACCTTCCCGATTTGATGGTCCTGTTCATGATGGACCAATACAAAGAGCTTTTTCACCTGGAGGATATTGCGGCCAGCCACCGGGATGCCGATGCCCCTGCCGCGATATTCAGCAACAAAACGACGCCAGCCGTTGCCTGTAACAACCACGCAGCCCAAGTGATCGCAGAACCCATCCCCTGGGAAAAGCTGGGCATGGATACTTATACGGGGTACGGATTCGTCCCGTGGTTCCATGAGCCCATCGCGCGCTTTCGTTACGAGTATCCCGTCATTTCCAGCATCATTCCGGTTCTGGGGCCCTCATTGTCGGCCGCAGACAGCCTGATCAGCGCGGTTGAGGGGCGAGACGCCCGTGGCAACAACGTCTCGCGCGTCGCCAGCAGTGCCTTTTTCACCTTCCACTTCACCATGGCTGTGCTCGATGCTTTTTCGGTCAAGTCCGCGGTTCAGTCCAGCCGCGACTTTGTCGCCCGCGTATCGAACCGGGCAAGGGGCCTGCAGCCCACAGCGGCGGGCGTCGAGGAACTGACTGCAGTCGTCAAGGACGAGG
The DNA here is from genome assembly GCA_041178085.1 of Pseudomonadota bacterium. Taxonomy (GTDB): domain Bacteria; phylum Bdellovibrionota_B; class Oligoflexia; order Oligoflexales; family RGVZ01; genus RGVZ01. The sequence continues at coordinate 16,977 of JBEGVZ010000124.1, forward strand.
CCATGATGGCGGAGTCTGCGGCGAAGCCACTCCTCGGCAGGAACCTGAACCCCTGCAACCTTTCGGCGTTTAACTGGGAATGGCTGTTTAGCGGAATCGCCTATGCAGGCGGGCTTCCTTGCCTCAAGGGGCTTGGTGAAGTCAACGCCCTGCACACCAACATCAACAATGCAAAGCGCCTGGATGTAATCAAAGACGTGCGGATCGCCGATGTGATGTCCGCCCCTGGGCACCAATATCTGCGCGATCCGAAAAAGGTCATCAGCATGTCGGAACACATCCTGAAGACGGGCGGAGCTGGCTTTGAGGCAGAACCCATGATCGTGAACATCTTCACCAACAGCCTTGAAGACGGGACCGTCGCTGTCCGTTCCGTCGAGGTTATCGACGGCAACCACCGCTTCGCGGCAGGTCTGCTCAGCGGCAAATGGCAAAAGCTGGGCGACATCCCGGAAGCTTTCATCAAGGTCAAGGTCAACGGCTGGAGCGCAGGCGGGGGATTCTCTGAACCGCGTTGGATCCCGCTCGAAATCGCAGAGAAATCGACCATCTCACGACAGTCATGGTTCCGCGTGCCTGAGCACTGGGCCAACGTGAAAGGACCGACCGCACAGATTCCAGGGGACATCGCCAGCATCGACCCCGTGATCCCTTTGGACTACCGGGGCGTCAGGATGGAGCAAGTGCTGCGTACCAGTCTGGAGAGGATTGGCGCTGGCAACATGTTCCCGGCGCGTTGATAGCGCCGCTCAGTCTAATCCCATTGGATGTGGTCAAGGGCCGCGGACGAAATTCAGCGAATCGAAGCGAGCACGGGCCGCGGCAAGGTCGGCTTCTGCCATCTCCACTGCGACCGCGAGTTGCTGCGCAATAAAATCATCAAGCTCTGTTTGCTTTCTGGCCTCAAGCAGCCTTGCCCCGGAGATCGCACCACTGACGCCCTGCAAACGCGTGTAAATTTCCTGGTTGTACCGGTGTTCAACGACATGTTTCGCCGCATCAATCCTGGCCAAGCGCAGGCGTGCCTCGAACCACCGCACCATCGCGCCAGCCTCTGCTTTTTTTGCGGCCAGATAACCATCTGACGCCTCAGAAACGGTATCGAAGTCGATCAAGCGGCGGTCTACGGGATCATCGACCTCAGTCGACCCGGGTGGCTGGGCAAGGGAACTTGATGCAATTTGGAATACGGTCAGACCTGCAGCGAAAAGTCGCGTCAGCCTTGCCACAGCCCTGTTGCTTTGCGTCATCCTTGCGAACCCTCCCCCCAGGAACACCCCTGTATCGGGAGCGGTGCAAAAAGCGATCGCGGTTTGGACCGTAAACTCTGCGCCTATTCAGCCATCGACAACCGATCGCGACGCAGAGAGCGGTGTTATCCCCCGGAACGAAACACCGTAGCGGTCCTGATGAAACACCGTATCCGGCGGAAAGCGTGGACTAAGTTTGACGGGCTCGGGCGTGCGCCCGACAGGAATAATCAAAGGCACCGAATAACGTTGCGGAAGTCCCAGCGCCTTCTTTACCCAGCGCTCATCCAATCCCTCCATGGGACAAGTATCAAGCCCGTGAGCCGAGGCCGCCAACATGAAAGTCTGAGCCGCGAGCGAAACCTGCTTCCAGCCATAACCGGCAAATCCTGCATCACCTAGCGGCACCATTGGCATCGGCCTGAAAAAACTCAAGCTTCGCGTGCCAAACCAGCGGACGACATTGTTGATGCCAAAGAAACCACGCCCGAAAACATTCTTCACGATTTTACGCAGGTAATTGGCGTACCCTTCCGACCAATGCCCAAGCTGAAGGGCGTGGGAAGCGGTGCGTTCAAAATTGCCAGCTATGTTTTTGTCAGTCGCAAAAACAACAACTGCTGGAGCTTCTTCCACCTGCCGCTGGTTGAAAGCGGCGTAACGCAATTTCCGCTTGATATCCGCGTCCGTGACCACAATCGCGATCCAGCCCTGCAAGTTATAACCCGTCGGAGCCCTCTGGGTGATGGCAAGAACCTGTTCCAGCATACCGTGGGGAATCGGGTCCGGTGAGAAGCGCCGCACAGAACGACGCGCAAGGACGATCCTGCACAAGGCTTCCGCGTCAGACATCAGGCAACCGTTGTTGTGGGTGGCCCCAGGTGCAGCGTCCAGATCAAGGCTCATGACAGGCCCCTTCCAAGGTGTTAACCGGACAATGATCTCACAAGAATGTCCCGCCGGCAGCCATCACCCTGCCGCCGGCAAGCACCAGACCTTCATGCAACTTTACCTGGCATGGAGTCACGGGGTTCGAGGCCAAAACCTCAAGGCATTCCAACACCGTACGTGCGTGACCACCTGTGACGACAATCCGCACGGAGCGACCCGGCTGCGCCGCTCGTGTGGCAACCAGCGCGATCAGCTCCCGCACCATACCCACGAGCCCTGCTTTTTGCCCGCCAAGGATTGCACCTTGCGTTGAAAAACCTGGAACGCCCATCACCGGCATCCGGTGGGCTTCCGCCCGCAAGTCAGGCAATGCGGGAGCAGCTTCATGAAGGGACCGCAGTGCCGTGGCGATGCCTGGCACAATAATACCGCCCAGATGACGGCCAGCAAACGATACGACATCCATCGTCGTCGCTGTCCCCGCAGAGATAACGATGCCGAAGGACTGATCATCCCCACGCTCATGCCGCGCAAGACCAGCCAGGAAACCCTCAAGCGCAGCGACGCGATCCATCCCAATTTGGTCCCACGCATAATCTGAGCGCAGGAACACGGGACGCTTCGGCACAACGTGCAAGCCAAACCCAAACTCCCGTGCCAGGCCCGCAAGACGTTCGAGGTTGCTGCGGCTGACCGCAACCACATGAACGCGACGGCCGCGCAGGTGCGCACCATCAAACGTGGATGTGTCACCGGAAGCCAGTGTCGCCTGCCACGACGGGTTCTCCGCAGAAATCCCAGGCCAGTCAGCGATCTTTATGCGCGTGTTGCCAACATCTGCAATCGCGACTGGCATGTCGGCCTGAAATTCCCAGCGCCAGTCGTGCTCCGCGCTGCTCAACTTGATGGGACCACCATCCTTGGGACCAAGGCGCAAAGCGCCGTCATCGTCGATCCCGTGATCGATGGCCACTGCGGAAGAAGACCTGGATATCCAGGCCTGTCCGGGTTCGATGGCGTATTCCAGAAACGCTGCAGGCAATGAGCTCACCGGGACGGCCTGCCATTGGCTGACAATCCAGCTGGCAAGATCGCGCCCGGTTGTCTCTGCGTCGGGCAACAAACCGGATCCAAGGCCAACTGCATCCTGCAAGCAGATCGTCCGCACGTGCGCATCGCGTCTGTCGGGGTCAACTGGCAGATCGGGTGCCGCGGCAAGATTCAAACCGATACCAATAAACAGCTCGCCAAAAGCTTCGCCGGTGGAACTTGAGTCGCAAAGGATGCCACCCAGTTTGGCTCCGCCAAAAAGAATGTCATTAGGCCACTTGATGGTAAACCTGATGCCAAAATGCTCGCGAAGGAAGCGCGCGACAAGAACAGCGACTTTCAACGATGCGTGTTCTGCATCGCCTCCCGTCGCCCATGTCGACGCTGGCAGCACGACAGTCATCATCAAGTTGCCAGGAATGCTGGACCATTCGCGACCGCGCCGCCCCCGGCCATCTCCCTGCATCCGTGCGATAACGGCAAAAGGCGGCTTCGCCGACCCGCTTGCGCACAAGCGTTGCGCTTCGGACTGGGTCGAATCCACCTGATCAAGGAAGATGAATCTGGTTACGGTCATTTCGCAATGTTGAACAGAAGACTCAAATCCGTCCAGCGCGAAGAATGAAAAACGGCACTGGTGGAGATGAAATCTACGCCTGTCTCGGCGACGCGGCGGACGTTTTCAAGGCGGACATTCCCCGACGCCTCAATCAGCGCCCGACCCTGGATGGTGCGCACAGCCATCGTCATCTCTGCAGTCGACATGTTGTCGAGCATCAGGACGTGCGCGCCGGCATCCAACGCCTCTTGAACTTCATCGAGGTTGGTTACTTCGACTTCCACCTTCAAAGTCGGGGGAAGGCTTTCAAGAAGGCGCGACACAGCAGCTTTGATGCCACCGGCAGCCCGGATGTGGTTTTCCTTGACGATCACACCATCGCACAAGCTGAAGCGATGGTTGCGAGCGCCTCCGATCACAGATGCGGATTTTTCAAGGATACGCAGACCAGGTGTTGTCTTGCGCGTGTCAAGAAGCTGCGTTTTGGTGCCTTCCAGTTGCTCAACAAAGGCACGGGTCATCGTGGCGATCCCGCACATGCGTGCGAGCAGGTTCAGGGCAACACGCTCCGCCTTCAGGATCGACCGGGCTCTACCTTCTATCTCGATCAGGACATCACCCTTGTCCACCCGCTGTCCGTTTCTTGCACAGACCTTGACGGTGATCGCAGGATCGACCTTCTTGAACACAGCAGCAGCCACATCAACGCCGGCGACCATGGCAGATTCCTTCGCAACGATGGTCGCGCTGGATTGCTTGTCTGCGGGAACACAAATGTCAGTTGTCCAGTCCCCAAAGCCCCAGTCTTCCTCGAGGGCGCGGGTGATGATCGGATCTATCTGTATGGCGTGCAAATCATGCATGGCGGGGGGACATTCCCCCAGGGCGAATCAAATGTCAACGAGGTGTCTTGCCCGTTCCTCGGCAAGGCGGCGGAGCTCAGCGCTGATGACCTCGACAGCAACTTCTTTGAAGTGCTTCTGGCAATATTCCATCACTGCTTCACGGATCGCCTGCGTCGTCACTGCATCGACCGGTAAAGGGGGCAAGTTCACCGGCATGGGGCCTGGAGCGCTGGCCGACTTCACAGACGAGGCCGGAGGCGGCGGTGGAGGTGGCGAAAAGCTCGATGCAACCGGCGGCGGGATCGCGCCTGAAGTACCAAACGGTCGAGTTTCTTCAGCAATTTCAAAGGCTTTCTTGCCTTTTCTGGAGGGGTCCAGCAAATCCGGCGGGAGTGGCGGCAAGCCATCCAGCTGCAAATCCAGTCCAATCTCCGGATCCAGGCTCAACGCAGGAGCAGGAGCGGGCGCAGGCGCAATGTCGAACGCTCCGGTCAGCGCGGTGACCAGGCGAATCAATTCGGCGCTATCAAAGGGTTTTTGAAGCGTACGCTGGACACCGGCCGCGGACAGGTCAGCGTCGCTCAGCGTCCGGTCGTGGGACCCTTGCATAACAACCACCGGCACAGAATCAGCTTGTTTCAGCGCTTCTTTGATCTTGGCGATATCGCCGTTGATGCCTGGCAGGTTTGCGTCCAGCAGGATCACACCCACTCCCGGCAAAATACGCGCCTTCGCCTCGTCCCAGCTGGCTGCGACGTCGACTTTAAGCGGCTGGCGCGCAAGGGCGATCTTGACGACCTTCTGAATGGTCTCAGAATCGTCTGCGACCAGGACGTGTGCTAGGTTCTTGTTCGGTGACGGGCTGTTCACGTCTCCACCTCTTGGCTGAACAGCTCCAAGATATCAGGATACCTGACGTTTTGCGAGATTGTCTGTAATCGCCAGCAAAACAATTTGGCGCAGGTGGCGGGTGGTCTCGCCGAGAGCCTTCACGATCAAGGTGTGATCTTCGGCCGTGAAGTGTGTCTGACGGTCCGCATTGATCTCCCGGAAACACTTCAAGCGCAGGTTTTCCAGGTATACCAACTTGCTCTCATATAACCGGCGCAAGGTCTCGGAATCGAGGCCTTCTCCAGAGATCGGCTGAAGCAAGTCGTTCATGATCTCGCGATAGGTATCGTAGTCGTATTGGTTTCCGATGCGTTCCACGAGCAGCCCTCCTGAATCCTTGTCCATGATCGGAGGCTCCCCGGGAAACCTTACCCACCCCGTTTTAACGCCCCTTGTCGAGGAGCGGGCAGGCCGTCAGCCGGCGTCAGGCAAAAACCTTTTTTTTGCCGATTGCCCAAAGCAGCCGAACGAGCTAACTTCCGGTACTGAAATAGAAAAGATCGACAAATCCACGACCGGAAATGACTGAATGACGATTTACTCAGGACAGGTCAACCTCACCAGATACAAGGTGCTCGGCGAGGCAAAAACCGGCAAAGCCCCCCCGGCGGGCCGCCCGGTGCCCTTTGCAACGCTTGACGATGCCATCACCGGCTGGAAAGCGGCACCGCTCGAGGCCCTGATGGACGAGGGCAAGGGACGGGACATGCGGTTCATGGAAGTCATGACCGGCTGGGTAGCCCCGGATGGCTTGCTGGCAAGCAGGGAATGGCAGGCCGCAAAAGACGATGCCGGCGGCGAAGCCACCGACTCGGACTGGAGCATGGCCATGGCCGCAGTCAATGACGGGGTCCTACTGCGCATGCGCATCGACCGCCGGAAGGTCCCTGCCGCCCTGATCAAGGCCGTTTACAAGCAGAAACTCAAACGCGAGGAAACCGGCAAATCAGGACGCTCAAAACGCCTGCCGCGCGCAGAACGGGACGCCCTGAAGCAGCATGTCCGGGAATCACTGACCAGCCGTGCGCTGCCTTCGTGCGCCTTTGTGGATGCGTTCTGGCGAGAAGCCGCAGGCGAGCTCTGGGTATTTACGACATCAGAAACCGCCCTCAAGGCCTTTGAGGAGCTGTTTGCGCGGACCTTTGGCGGCAAACTTGAGGTAACACTGGCACGCATCCAGCCGCCGATGACTGCCGCTCCCGCGGACCTGTGGACGGGCACAGCAACGGGCAAGGGAGACTCTCTTGCCGAGCAATGGCTGTCCAGCCTTGCTGAAACCACCCCCATGTGAATGAGACCCATCGATGGAGTACCCCTTGAACACCACTGAAAACCCGAAAAATGCCGATGACACCGGATCTAGCGCTCCTTCAGGGCCGGCGGAATGGATGAAGATGACCCCGGTCGAAATCGGGGAATACTTTTTCCAGTGGCGCGACTACACGCCGATCCCGTTGATCATCCTGATGTTCCTGATTGCCAGTCCGACCGCTTTCTCTGCGACTCTGGGACTCATGGTTGTCGTGCTGGGCGAACTGATCAGGGTCTATGCGGTCTCGTTTATCGGTGGCGTCTCACGCACCAGGACTCGCAGCACAAACCAAAGACTGATCACGGAAGGCGCCTTCAGCATCGTCCGTAACCCGCTCTATGTAGGTAACTTCTTCATCACGACAGGCATCGCGCTTTATTCGGGTGTGGGCTGGATGGTCCTACTGGCTGCCATGGCCTTTGCGATGCAGTACTACTACATCGTCAAGTACGAGGAATCCCTGCTAACCAGCAAGTTTGGGGTCGAGTACGAAGAATACTTGAAGCAGGTGCCACCTTGGGTTCCGGCGAAACTCCCAGCCCTGGACAAACTGCCATGGCCGGAGACCTTCGGTCCGGCAATCAAGAGCGAAAAACGCACCTTGATCGCAATCATGGCGGTCATCATGCTGCTTATGGTCAGAGGGTTGTTAAAGTAAACGTAGGATCTGGCCGGTCGTCTTGACTCTGGTTTTTAAGTGCCAGGGCCAGCCCGGCCTGCAACGTTGCAGGCAGCATCGGAAGGCGCAACGCCACGGACTCTTGAAGTTTCTGAGCGTGGCCAGCCAGGACAGGCATGCGCCCCAGCATGCCAGCAAGCAAGCCTGCGACGAGTTCGTGAGGATCGCTCCCCCGGATCGTGCTCCCGGCCTGCTGATCCAAAATCGCATCGACAACCATCACAGTCAGCAAGGAGCTGCGCAGCTCTCTTGCAGGCAGTTTATCGACTGCATCCAGCATGGAATCACCGGGCATGGCTGCAATGCGGTCGGCCTCAAGAACTAGCGCGCGCAATTCACTGACACCTTGCCCCATCATATCCATCAATGCTTCGTAGTTTGCAGAGATTCCAGTTTTTCCGCTCACACGAGTCCACCAACCCGGCATGATGGGGGCGCCCGCTTCGAGTCCACGGTCCGGGCCTTCATTGATCGGCAGCATACCGGATTCAGCATCATCCCGGCGCGGCAGCAGCACTGTCCCTTTGCTCGCGTCGCTGAGAGGAACTCCAGGCACGAAATTATCAGGAAGGTGTTCCACTTTGGTCGCTTCTTCTTGCAAGAACTTGCTGATTGCCGGATCCATCGTCGTCAGATTGGCCTTTTGATCTGCCGCAACAGGCTTGGCATGAGCTTCGGCCTGAAGGCGGCGCCGTTCCTTGCGCAGGACTTCGACCTTGGCGCGACGTCCAAGCCTGAGCAATGCCTCCTCAGCTATGGCCAAAGCTTCCACGCGTTCGGGTGCGGCGCGGTAAGCGGAGTGGGCGCAAATCAATCCAAGACGGGGCGAGGCGGCAAGCAGCATCTGCGCCGCCGCGAGCAACTGGTCTACCCGATATTCACCGTCCGGAATATCCTGCAGCAACGCAACAATACGTGCTGCCAGGAGCTCATCCGAAGGATCGGCGGCAAGCTGCTGCAAAAGGCTGGAAAGGCCAGGATACATCCGGAAACCTCCACTCCTTCAATCAGTGGGCAGCCAGGAACGTCTCCATGAACTTGGTCGAAACGTCACCTTCGATGAACCGTGGATCCTCCATCACCTTCTGGTGGAAAGGGATGTTGGTTCTGATCCCGTCGACCTTCATTTCACGGAGCGCACGCCGCATGCGGGCAAGGGCTTCGTCACGATCACGACCAAACGAAATCAACTTGGCAATCATGGAATCGTAAAGCGAAGGCACCGTGTATCCGGCGTAAATCATGCTGTCCACGCGAATGCCGGGTCCACCCGGTTCGTGATACGCCGTGATTTTCCCCGGCCACGGGGCAAATGTGGAAGGGTCTTCCGCATTGATACGACATTCGATCGAATGACCCGAAAGTTTGGCCTCGCGCACAGCCGCGGACAGTTCATGCCCCATGGCAATGCGAATCTGTTCCTTGACCAGGTCCACACCGGAAATCAATTCCGTCACTGGATGCTCGACTTGAACCCGTGTGTTGACTTCCATGAAGTAAAAGCGGCCATCCTCATCCAGCAAAAACTCGGCTGTGCCGAGGGATTCGTAGCCGACCGTCTTGGCCAAGCTGACGGCCGTGGCGCCGATGGCTTCGCGCTGCGCTGCGGTCAAGACCGGACAAGGTGCCTCTTCAATCAACTTTTGATGGCGACGCTGGATCGAGCAGTCGCGTTCGCCAAGGTGACGGACGTTGCCGTGCTCGTCGGCGATCAGCTGGATCTCCACATGGCGCGGTTTTTCGCAGTAACGCTCCATGAAGCAGTCAGGGTTGCCGAAGCCATTTTGCGCTTCTACCTGTGCCAGCTGGAACAGGCGGATCAGGTCTGCTTCCTCCCGGACAATCTTCATGCCGCGACCACCACCGCCGGCCGCTGCCTTGATGATCAGCGGGTAACCGATATCCTTGGCGATGGCACGTGCTTCTTCCTCCGTGCGGACAACCCCTGGACTGCCAGGCAGAAGCGGCACGTCGGCCTTGATCGCAAGCGCCCGCGCGGAAACCTTATTGCCAAGTGCGTGAATGTGTTCAGGCTTGGGGCCAATGAACTTGATGCCGTATGCGCGGCAAACATTCGCAAATTCATAATTCTCGGAAAGAAACCCGTAACCCGGGTGGACCGCATCAACACCTGCCAGCTCTGCAGCACTCATGAGGCTCGGAATCGACAGGTAGGACTTGGGACTTGGACCCGGTCCGATGCAGATGCTTTCATCGGCAAGCTTCGCGTGCAAACTGTCACGATCCGCAGTCGAATGAACGGCCACCGTGCTCAGGCCGAGTTCCTGGCAGGCACGAATGATGCGCACGGCGATCTCGCCACGGTTGGCAATCAAAACCTTTTTCATGGCCGGGCCTATTCGACGATGAACAGAGGCTGGTCAAACTCAACCGGCTGCTCGTTATCGACCAGAATCTCGCGCACGACGCCGTCAACTTCAGACTCGATCTCGTTCATGAGCTTCATGGCTTCTACGATGCACAGCACATCGCCCTTCTTGATCCTTTGACCGACGCTGACAAACGCCTGCGCTCCTGGTTGTGAGGACCGGTAGAAAGTCCCCACAAATGGAGATTTGATCATCTTGCCACTTGCGGTGGCAGGCTTCACGTGGGCCTCACCCGCCGCGTGGGCAGCCGAAGCCGGTTGTGCCGCTGCCTGCATGGGCGCAGCAAAAGGCACCGACATCGCATGCGCTGGCATGTGAGCCCCAAGGGCTGCACCCAGAGGCGCCGCAAAAGAGGGAGCCTTGATGCTGATTTCCTGGCTCTCGTCCGCGACGCTAAGTTCCTGCATCCCATGCTTGCGCATGAGCTCCATCAGCTTTTCAATCTTTGCGAAATCCATTTCAGCAAATCCCTTGAGCGAAAAGTTACTTCACTTTTTCAATGTAAGCGTTCGTACGGGTGTCGATCTTGAGCATGTCACCTTCGGAGATATGGAACGGAACGGATACGACCAAGCCCGTCTCCATCGTCGCCGGCTTGCCGCCGCCGCCCGACGTATCGCCTTTGATATTGGGCTGGGTCTGGGTAACTTTCAAGTGAACGAAATTATCGACTTCCACTGCCACCGGACGGCCGCGGTAGAACGTCACCATCACGTTGCTGTTTTCGATGATGTAGAATTTGTTGTCGCCGAGCTCTTCAGAGGTCAGGGTGTACTGGTCGTACGTGCCACTGTCCATGAACGTATACGTGCTGCCATCGTTGTAGAGGTACTGCATGGTCCGGGTTTCGACATCCGGAATCGCAACCTTTTCGCCTGACTTGAAGGTCACTTCAAGAACCTGGGCGGTTTCAAGGTTACGCAACTTGGTGCGAACAAATGCCGAGCCTTTGCCGGGGCTCACGTGCTGGAAGTCAACAATGACCCATGCCTTGGCGTTGTATTCTATCTTCAGGCCTTTGCGGAAATCGGTCGTCGAGTACATCTGGTCCCCTGCTAATGCTGAACGTTGGTCAGGGGGGCGACTGTAACTCTGAAACGCCATAACTTCAACGAAGTTACGCCAAGGGGCCATCCACAAACTGCCCCTATTGCGTGGATATGAAAAACTCATAACCAGCTGTGATCAAGAGGGATTTGGTTGTTTCCCAGGGTGTCCGCGCGCGGACATTCCTTGGAGAGCGCTTAACCATCCGAAATTACAATATAATTTAAGTCTGTCATACACATCGAATTGGGGCAGTTCAAACGACGCTACTTGATCGCCGTATAGACACGATGGACGTCGTCGCAGTCACTGATGTCACCCAGGAACTGCTCCACTTCCTTGCGCGCATCAGCGGCAAGCTCGATGGTGTTCTTTGCCCGGTAGCCAAGCTCGGCTTTCGAAACCGCCCAGCCTTGTTCAGTCAAGGATTTGTTTACTGAATCAAGGTCCGTGGTATCGACGTAAAAAATTGCACCCGTGCCACCCTCCGGGGTGTCTTCGCGGTCCATCGCCTCGACATTCTGCGCGCCGGCCTCGATCGCGGCTTCCTCGATGTCGATCCCCGTCCGGTTGATGGTGGCCTCGATGATTCCCAGGCGATCAAACATCCACGCAACGGCACCGCTGTTGCCCAGCTGCCCCTTGCGGAACAGCGCACGGATGTCACCAGCAGTCCGGTTATTGTTTTCAGTCAGGCATTCGACAATCACGGGGACCTGATGGGGGGCGAAGCCTTCATAGGTCAGTGTCGAGTAGACGATGCTTTCGTCATTCTGCCCGGAACCCCTTTTGATCGCCCGTTCAATGGCGTCTTTGGTCACGGAGTTTTTGCGGGCGTCCTCCAGAGCGGCACGGAGCCGGGAGTTTCCAGCGGGATCAGGCCCGCCCATCCTGGTGGCCACGGTGATTTCCTTCACCAGCTTGCCGACGATCTTGCCTTTGCGGTTTGCCGCATCCATCTTGCCTGCGTGCTTCCATTGCGCACCCATCTGTTACTCTCCGCTGCGTGTCCAGTTGATGGCCCGAAAGTAAACCACAACTTCACGGGTCAGAGAACAAATGATCAAGGGGCCGTTGGGGCTGAAGCCAGGGTCCCGTGCCGCAGGATCCGAAGGAGAGGACCCCGGAAGCGGGCCAGGTCCGCCCAGCGTTCCCGCTGGATCCCCTGACCTGGCTCCCGGATATCCCGCCCGCCAGTGGCGTGGATGATATCGCCCTTGCCCTGCCCGTGGCGACGTTCCAGCAAAACCACATGCCCCTTGTAAACCAGGAGATCCCCGGGGACTGCTTTGGTTGCATCAGGTGGCAAGGCACTGAAACCGAAGTCTTTTTGCAAGCGGGCATCGCTCAACGCGATCATGTCCTTTGAGGTCAGGTAGGCGTGATTGATGCCCGCCCGGTCGAAAACCAATTGCGTAAAATGGCTGCAATCAAGGCTGCACCGGGCGCATTCAGGACAGGCGGATACCCGACGCGAGGAGGAAGGTTGTTTGCTCTCCAGGCAGGAGTTACATGCGATGCAATCGGTGGCTGTGCCCAGGTTCTTGCCGCCGTAAACATAAGAAACTTCGGCTTCCTCAAGCAGCTGGCGGGCCGCCCCGACCACCCTTTGCTGGGTAGGGTTCAATTTTTCGCCAATCCGGATCCGAACACGTTCCGTGGCAAGACTTTGATCTGCCGCCAGAAAAACAATTAACGCAATGATTTTATTGGCTTTTATAAACTTCAAACGCAACTCCGGCGCGACCGGCACAGACGCGCGTGACAGGTTTCCTCATTTCTACCGATAATAACAAAAAAGACATCCCGTGCATCCCGTGAGCAAGCGATGAACAACGAACAACCATACAGCTACCGCGAGCAGATCCTGTGGGTCCTTTTGATCGAGGCCATGATCATCACAGGCCTGATCCTGATTGCGACATTTTTCTGGACCTCCGTCTGCACGGACAGCCTGAAGTCATGCATCGCCGGCGGCGAGGATCTCGCGCCACTCACCTTCCTGCTGTTGTCCGTCCTGCGACCATTTGTTTTCACGCCGTTTGCCTTCATGGCGGTGATCGCCGGTCCTGCCTTCGGGACAACGCTGGGTACTGTCCTCACCATCATCGGTGGACTGGCATCGACGCTGATCATCGCAGCGATAGGCCGGGCTCTGGGTACGCGCCTTGCGACTCCCTGGCTGAACACAAACCTTCCGGACACATCGCGGCTCATCCGCCAGCAAGATTACAAGATTGCATTCTTCTTGCGGCTTATCCCGCTTGTTCCCTATGACCTCGCATCCTTCTTTTTCGGCGCCCTGGGATTCCGCTGGCGGCACATCATCTGGACAACTTTATTGGGATCGATCCCCGAAGTGGTCGTGTTCGCACGGATGGCCGGCCCCGAGACAACCTTTTACGGCGCCGCCTTCGATACCGTGGCCTTGATCGGCGTCGCGATCGTGCTTCCTTTGTTGATCGCAGAGTTCGTGGCGCGGCGCAGCGGCAAGGGCATGTGGCAGCAATCCATTGCCGCCTACAAGGAACTTCTTGCCGAGGTCACGGCAAACAACGCCATTACCAAACGCACTACCCTGCATCCGGAGCGAATCCCGGTCGTCTTGCTTTATGGGTTCTTTTCGTCCCGCCGTGCCATGGGCGTCCTTGAACGGATGTTACACCAACGCGGTTACGACGTGATCTCTTTCAACCAAGGCGGGCTGCTCGGGACCTTTTTTACCAGCTCGATCCTTGAAGGGGCTGCTTTGATCGATGAAAAAATCCAACGTCAAGTCACCCGGCACGGCATCCGCCAGGTGCACATCGTCGCCCATTCAAAAGGCGGCCTGGTCGCCCTGTGGTGGTTGCTCAAGATGGGGGGCGACCGCATGTGCTCTAAAGTCATCACGCTGGGCACGCCGTTTGCGGGCAGCCGCCTGACTTACCTTGCGCTGGTGACGCCGCTAGGCTTGTTTTGGCGCGACATGTGGCAGATGCGCCCCGGATCGGCATTCCTGCGCCAGTTGCACAGGGCCACAGTGCCTGAAGAATGTGAAATCCATTGTTTCCACTCCGTGTCCGATGCGGTTTCAACAGGTAAAAGTGGGCTGTTTCAGCCAGTTCCTGCTTCGTCACGGGTCCACGACGTTGCTATGGATGACGTCAACCATTTCGGGTTCCTGTCCCAACCAAAAGTTGCTGACCGCATCGCTGAAATCCTTGGTGACCCAAAGGCAGAGCCAGAAAAAAGTCCCGCTACCACAGATCAGGCGCCATCAGCTGCAACCGTTTGATCGACATTTGCACTGGGTATAACCTGCGTCTAACGCAGGCCCTTGTCAGAGAGGCGGTTCATCCGCCAGCCCGGAATTCGGACCCTGTAAATATTGACGTACGGCGGTTGCCAGGGCTTCGTCCGCCAGGGGCCCATAAATCCAAAATGACTCATCAAGAACTCGCCACGCTGTCTTTGGCGCAGGCGCCAAAAGACGAAGTCCATGCTGTTCCGGATTATTAACCCGCCTCATCGACAGGAATACAGGTCCGTTGACCTTACCCCAGGCCGGAAAATACGGAATGCTTGCGTCAATCACATCACCCATTCCAATCACTTGGCCATGAATGGTTTCAGCCTCCCGATCCCACCGACTGAAAGTCTGACGGCGGGCTAAATACGGCGACCAAAAAACAAATTTTTCAGGCAAGTAAGCAAGCACTGCCGCGCAATTATGCGGCGGCCAGCAAATAATATCCCGCGACTGCATTTCCTTCAGATTAACGATTGAGGCAGCCGCCACCGCATCCGAAAAATTCTGCTTGGTCTCAAGACGCCAGACATCCGTGGTGACAGGAATATTCCAGGCAAAGAGCATCCACAACAACACAGGCGCCACGGCACTTCGATTGAACAAGAAACTGCGGGAATTTTTTTGGACCACTCTGGACGCGGAGATCCAAAGAACGAAACAAAGCCAGATAAAAATCAAGCCGGAATGCCGCGGGGCACCTTGATAATATTTAAAGCAAAAAATCGCCTCCAACGCACCCGCGCCGGCCAGGAAAAACAAAACAGCCCGACGGGGATTCGACAAACTGCCGACCAGCAAACCATACAACACAAGTGCCACCAGCAAATACGGCAACGCCGCCACTTCGAAGGGAAATAAGCTGTTGGCGATGGAGTCACGAAAGTTTTCAGGCTGGAATCTTTCCCAGAAAGAACCACCGGATAACTGACCCTCACCCGTCGGCCAAAGAACAACAACTGCAAGCAGAAAAAATACGAAAAAAGGGATTTCAGTTTTGGCGAATTGTCTTAGATCACATTTTTTTTGCCGGACGTGGCTACATTGATCTAGAAAACGAAAACAAAACAGCACCAGAGCCATGGTTAAAAAATGCACCGTGCTCCAACATAGCAATAATTGCGCAAGGGCGTGCCACAGCCAGCCACGGGCCCCTGGCCGTGACTGTGCATCGGCATACATGAAAAGCCCCAGGATACCCAGGCCGTAGTTGCGGGCAATGACGGGGTATTCATAGGAAAGAAGAAACGAGAACAACACCGGAATCAGCGTCAGCAGGGGTATTCCGGAACGGAATAGCAGCAGCCATCCCGCACCCCAAACCGCAGCCAGATTGATTCCCTGCATGGCACGCCAATCCAGACCCACGGCCACCGCGCCTTTGAGCAAAAGGTACCAGAGGGGCGGCTGGCCTTTGTTGGGAAGGATCGAAAACATCTCCAGGAAAGACGCGTCGCGAGCGAGCAGCCATGAATCCACTTCGTCGCGCCAAATCTCGTGATGGGCCGTCAGCCACAGCGTCAACCCCGCCCAGAGGACGAAGGCGCAACTGCGAAGAATGCGGTTGGAATCCATTCCAATACAACCTCCACTGATTCCCCCAACAAGCTGGAGCTAAAGACGTAGATCAACCCCACGACAGCCGTTGCGGGCAACTCCCGCACGATGCCTCACAGATCCCGGTAGTTAATTGCCCCCAGGTAGTCCATCTTGCCGATCTCGACGCCGTTGTGCCGCAGGATCGCGTAGGCTGTGGTGACGTGAAAGTAAAAATTCGGGATGACATGCTGGACCAGATATTCATCCCCAGGGAGGTATTTACCTTCGCGCCTCGGGTTCAGCGTCTTCCGCGCAGTCCAGCCATCAAAATTTTCCGGCTTTATCGTCGCAAGGAAATCCACCGTTTTCTGGATCCGCCCGCGCAAATCGCTCAACGTCGCCTCGTTATCTTCGAACTTCGGGGCGTCAAGTCCTGTCAAGCGCGTCGCACCAAATTTAACCGTATCCGAGGTGATCTGAATTTGGCGTATGAAGTTGAACTGATCGGGAGCCAGGCGGGCATTGAGCATGTTTGCTACATCGAACTTTCGATCAACGGCGAACTTCTCGGCCTTGTCCAAGATCGACGCCAAGTTCAAAAGCATTTTGGAAAATTGAGCGAATGTTTCAACGATCACTGCTGGAGTCTCCTGGCGGTTGGAAAAATTAAATTTTCGACAATCCATGCTACACCCGAGAACACAAAATGGTTTAATCATTTTGTAAACTTGAGTTTGTCGCACAAGTATCCGAAAGTGAATGGATAAAAATCGTCCGAGAAAATGCCGTGAAATTTGACTTTTATTCGATACTCGTCAGCCTGTTTTTTTTCAGCCATCGGCTACATCTATTTTTCATACGGAAAAAAGATGCAGAAAGCTAATCTGGTCTTCTGTGGTGTGGCTTTGATGATTTACCCGTATTTTTGCGACACAGTTGGGCTAACACTGGTAATTGGGGCGGTATTGAGCATCGTACCGTTCATGCTGCGTTGGTGGTGATTCACGTCACACCCAATGCAAAGACTTCCTTATGAAGCACTTGAAAAGCACTGACCTTCCCCCTGATTTCGTCCACTTACGGTTTTAAGTCCTCCGCATTCATGCTGCCTTTTCGCCAGCTTCAAAGCGTTTCAGGACCCTGATGATCTGTTCTTCCGTGTGCTTGATGCGCTTCATGGAATCTCCCGTGGTGCGCGGTTATTGCCACGCGGAGACTTAAATCGCAACTGGACTTGTTTACGGGGGGAAGGTCAGATCGGCGGAACCAAAGTTGCGGGACAAACTTTCATTGCACACTTGACCACGGAGGAGCGCACAAGCTTCGATGAGATCCAGGAAAAAATTCGCAGCTCATACGCCGAAGCAGTAAAGTCAGGCCAAATCAAGGAAGGCTACAAATGGGTCAGTAACTGGTGGCAAGGTATGAACGAAATTTGCGAGGCCGCAATCGGAACCAGCCCTGGCGCCTCAACGGGTTACAAATGCATCGACAAAAAAGGAGCGATCGTATCGCGGATGCAGGATGTTTGTTTGAAAGCACAATGGTGCCTGCCGAGAAACTTCCGAATTGTTCAAGTCACCTACAATAAAGGATCGCTCGGCGAACATCACTTCCTGGCAATATTCGTAGAACGCCACAATGGTCTTTATTACCTCGGAAACATAGATCCCTGGGGGAATCCAAACGATCCCACCGTCATGCACGGCAAATATAACGTCCTGCAACAAGATTACGAAGAATACTACGAGTGCATGCCCGGCCAAATTCCCCGCTGCGCGGGCAATTGACCCGAGAAACCGAAACCTTTCAGGCTGCTCCTTGGGGAACAGGCTGAAATCAACCGAGCAGTATTTGGATGTGGCTCGTCCAGTTCAGTTAGGGCTAGCTACTGTGAGGATCCCCTGTTTGTAAACCACTAAGCTGCATATTTCTCCCGCCATTCAGCCGGTGACACCATGCCGAGCGACCGATGGGGGCGCGTTGTGTTGTAGCTTTCGATAAACGCATCG
>JBEGVZ010000125.1:0-5799 GCA_041178085.1 Pseudomonadota bacterium
GGGTGGCAGATCAGGTGCCTGGGCACGTTCCATTTTCGGTGAATACCACCCAGAAATTGGACCTCATATTGGCGGAAACCGGCACCGAACAGAGGATCCGCCAACCGGCTGGCATGGACCAGTTCGTCACGAGGGTGGACCAGAACCACGCATCGCGGCTGTTTCGCGTCGCCAGAGGATGGTGAAACTTCGTGCACCCTTGCCATGTGGGAGCGCATCAACTCCCCCAGAGCGACATACGCATTGTGCGGACAAAACGACCAGCGACGATACCGGCGCGGAGTAAGACTGAGATACGGCAACCAGCGTGGCAAGACCCCGAGCGGGAATCCGTGCCCCAGACGGGGCACAAAGGCCGGCGCCAGCAAAGCCAGGCCAGACCATGTGTCGGCCAGCCCGGTCTGCCGCGCATGATGGGCCAGCAAAAGCCCGCCCAGGCTGAAGCCAACACCGGACAACGGCGCAGAGCGCGCGTCCGCATCCAAACGGTTAAGGGCTGCGACCGCCCCAGCGATGTCCGCAACCCAGTCGTGATGAGTTATGCGCATCAGCTCGCGGAAACTGTCACGGTGTCCCGAAAGTTCCACCCTGGCCACTACGAAGCCCTGCCCGGCAAGCCACCCTGCCAAGGGATCCATCGAAGCCGGGGCAAGATTTAGTCCGTGGACAAGGACGACCCGACCGCGGATAGGCTTAAGGCCAGGCGGACGAAAAAGCGCCCCCGAAAAACCCGAACCAGCCCTTGAAGTGATAAAATCAGTCATGGTCCGATGATGAAAGGGACCAGCCGGAGGATCAAGATGAAAAATTTTTCCGAATTCTGGCCGTTCTACGTCCGCGAGCACCTTGATCCGGTAAATCGTCGTCTGCACTTCACCGGGACGCTTCTGGCGATCGTATGCGTGGCTTGGGGAACCGCGGCTTTCGATTGGCGCTGCTTCCTGCTGGCGCCCCTTTTTGGCTATTCATTCGCCTGGATCGGCCACTTCGCCTTCCAGAAAAACAAACCGGCCACGTTTAAATATCCCGTCTGGTCCTTCTTCGGGGACTTCAAAATGTTCGCCTTGATGGCAACCAGCAGGATGGATGATGAGATTGCCCGGCTCGGGCTGAAGTAGTGTCTGGTGCCACCTCCGAGGGTCGAACTCGGACGAGGGGTGAACCTCACTGGATTTTGAATCCAGCGCGTCTGCCAGTTCCGCCAAGGTGGCCCAGCGATCGCAGTGTTAACAGACCAGACCGGAAGTGTCAAAGCGCGATACACACAAGACCTTGAATCCCGTTTTTTTTGGTTTTTTTGGCCTGCACCGCACCCTTGTCAACGGTCCCAGCTTTTTTTCCTAATATTTCCTGAAACCTGAACGATTAAACCGGCAAGAGGGCAAAAAAAGTGGCCCGGACCTGACCCCGCACGTGACCAGGAGGACTCCATGGCTACCGTGATGTCAAAGACCCCAAAGGCTCGCAGAAAGACGCGCAGGAGGGCAGTCAGAACCGAAGTTGCGCTGCACCAGGTGAAAGGCATTCTGACCAGGGGATCCAATAGAACCCATGCGCCGTTCATCGTCTGGGACCTGTCCGAGGAAGGGATTGGCATTTGGCTCCCGCTCGAATTGAGCGCAGGAGAGACCGTGACCATGAGTGTCGGCAAGCCGAAACCAGTCACCATCAAAGGCCGGGTGGTCTGGTGCGAAATGCGCCCCGGCAAGCTGGGCTTTCACTCTGGAATCCTGGTCGAGGAAGGACAAAACCGTCTGATCTCGATGCACCGCCATCTGCTTTCCATCGAGACCTTTGCTTTCGAGCAAAAGATGGAAGATGCGATCAAGAAGAAGTCGGATTCCTGAAACGCGCTCACACAACGTCAAGCTGTTTCAGCGTCCAGATATCTCTTTCAATATCGTGCGCGCCAGGGATTCATGCCCGTGCGCAGACAGATGAAAGCAGTCTCCCGCAATGTCGCTGCCATCCAGCTGAATGGCACCTGACGCATCAATCAATGTGAACTTGATACGGTCAACAATAGCTTCGCGCGACACCTTCCCATCCGCTTTGGCAACAGCATCCGCCAACGCTTCGCGCAACGCCCGCAAACGATTGCTGATCCGCGCAAGATGGTCGTCAGCCTTTTCCCCGCCCCCGGCATTCCATCCGAACAATGTGGCACAAATCATGGCCGGGTTGGGTGGCAGAAACCAGCTAATGCGTTTGATCTGGATGGCTTCCGGGGAATCACCGTAGTCCAGTGGCTTTGCCGGCAAGAACATCTTTTTTTGCAGCTCGCGGCACGTTGTCTCTTCCCCATAAGCCCGCAGCTTCTTGTCCAGGATCGATGTACTGGTCAATAACTGCGCCATGGGCAAAGGCTGCATGACGAAAACTTCAAGAGGCTTGCCGTCCGCGTAGTGATCCGATTTTGCGACGTGCTCGCTCAATACGCGAAAGGCTCGAAATGCAGCTGATTTAAAATCGACGGGGGACGTCATGTCCTCGAAGGACGGCGCACAAATGTCGTTCCCGCCAAAAAGAAGAATCACCCGGTCCAGACGTTTGATTCCGGACGTTTCCATGTGCTTGATCACCCGCCACACCTGGGCTCCAGCGTCTTCCATCCTGGCACCGTTTTCCGCTGCAACCAAGATCCGGTCGGGAGACTCCCCCAGCCGCCGTGCCAACAAATAAGCAAAGCTATAGGAGGCCGTATTCAGAAAGGCAGCACCCCCGCCTTGAATGAACGCCCGCGCGACGTTTGAAGGAGCCCCCCGGTATTCTGCTGGACCAGGAGGCAAAATCACGGGTGTGACCGGTGACGGTTCAGTGACACCCCAGAAAGACGCCCCTGGAATGTCAGTTGACCGCGGTGCTACGGAGTTGGTGCCATTCATGGCCTGCCAGATCGCCTGCGGATCGTAAGTGATGGCTGGATGGGCACCACCACCAGTCGAAAGACTATCGCCAATCACGGCTGTCACGGCCTGCGCACGGTCCCCGGGAAGGGCTCCGAACATGAGCGCTGCAGGCAAAGCCACCCACGCCAGCAACTTGGAATATTCGCGAATAAGCGCCGGCAGGCGACTGGCAAGCTTCCAAAGTTCCTTGATGCCGGGCCGAGCCACGCGCAAAAGCACCGGAGAAGCCGCTCGGGCAAGTTTGATTTCCGGGTCAATCCCGCGTGCCAGTCCCTCAACCGTGACCAGGGTTTTGGCCATCATGAGCAGCCCGGAAGGCACGGGAATACCAAGGCGCTCCGCCGCTTTAAGGCAGTCATCGAGCATCTTTTGCAGGGAAGGCGCGGCCGCCTTGTTCGCTGCCTTGCTGCGGGACTTCTGTCCATCGCCCGGCTTTTTCCGGGAACGCAAGCTGCGGGCAAATCCGCGTAACTCCTTCTCGATCAACTTGCGATCAACGGCGCGGCCAGCGTCGGCTGCGATCCCCTCGAGGGCATCGACAAGACCGTCAAAATCCACCGCCACCAGAGCCTTCAAGATCGAGGCGATATGCTTGCGGTCAGAAGGTAGAAGCTCCCCGCTCAACCCCCAGTCGAAGATTCCGACCGTGCCATCGTCCAACAAGATCAAGTTCCCGGCATGGGGGTCCGCATGAAAAAGGCCAAGCTCGAACACTTGGACCAGCAAGTCTTGCAGCACCTTGCGGGCCAGTAGCTGCCTGCGCTCTGGATTGATCCGCGCATGTCCACTTACGACATCCGAAAGCATCACACCCCGGAAACGTTCGACCACCAGCACATCATCCGAACAGCATTCCTCGTACACCTGCGGCACCCTGAGCAGCTGCTGCTTGCGCCCGTCATTCATCGCAGCCCGCACACGCTGGATGGTGTCGAGTTCACGACGCAGGGAAATCTCCCCGCGAAACGCCGCACACAAATCGCGCATTTCCTGAATTGCTTTGGTTGCCGATCTGGTGACAGCAAGGGGTTCCGCGAGCGAAAGCGCCTGCTCCATCGCATCGACCGTTGACTTGAGCCGCTGCCGGGCGTCCGGCTTGATCACCTTTACAACCCACTCGCGCCCTTCGTGATCCACCGCCGCGTGAGCCTGGCCAATCGACGCGACACCGAGCGGAACCGGGTCGATGCGCTTGAGAAATTTACGCCAGTCCGGCGATGACCGGTCCATGATCCCTGTGATTTCAACGATATCCAAGGCAGGCCACTTGCCGTACAGCCGGTCCATCTGGAGCGCCTCGGCCAACTTCTGCCGGTCAGGGTCCAATCGGCTGAGCAAGATCTGACCGGCCTTGCCGTAAATGGGCCCAAGGTCGTTCATGTAGGCCAGCAGGGCAGAGCCGATGACTTCCATCGCCCTTACCGGATCCGCAGCATCGTCGAAAGCAGGGTCCGATGCCGCCGATTTGAGCAACGCCCCCGGCAACCGTAAATAAGTCAAACGGGTCGTGGCACCGGCGATTGCCGCGATTTCCTTGATCAAGGCCAGAGGATGCCTGCCCTTGTCCCGCTCTGCGGAGGCCCGCACAGAACGCTTCTGCATCAATCTGGTGCGCAGGTCGACTGACACAAATTCACCCCCGTTGATCCATTGTTGTGGTAGTCTATGACTAAACCTGAGAAAGTGCCATATTATCTGGATATTAAGAGGACGCGCAGGATGATGCACGAAAAGAATATCATCGTAAAAAATTGGTTACCCCGTTACACCGGCACCCCCCTCGAAGAATTCGGCAAATACATTCTGCTGACGAATTTCCACAACTACGTGGAGAAGTTTGCCAAGCGTTTTGATGTGCCCATGCGCGGCAAAGATCGCCCAATGCAGACAGCCACCAACAAAGACGGTCTGACCATCGTCAACTTCGGGATCGGTTCCGCGAATGCGGCCACGGTGATGGACCTTCTGACGGCGGTGAACCCCGAGGGAGTGTTGTTTCTGGGCAAATGTGGTGGTGTCAAAAAATCGACTGAAATCGGTCACTTCATACTGCCCATGGCGGCAATCCGCGGCGAAGGGACATCCAACGATTACGTCCCGCCAGAAGTTCCCGCCATGCCATCATTCAAACTGCACAAGTTTGTCTCCGAAAAAATCGTGGACGCAGGTCTTGAGTACCGGACCGGGGTCATTTACACGACCAACCGCCGCGTCTGGGAACACGACGAAACGTTCCGCAACCGCCTGAAGGACCTGAGGGTTATCGGTATCGACATGGAAACGGCGACCCTGTTTTCCGTCGGTCTGGTCAACGAGATTGCCCGTGGGGCCCTGCTGCTCGTCTCTGATGTCCCCATGACCCCGGAAGGCGTCAAGACCGAGGACAGCGACCGCAGTGTCACCGCCAAGTATGTGGATTTGCACCTTGAAATTGGCATCGAAGCTATGACAGAAATCGGAGCCAAAGGCGAGAAGATCAAGCATTTCCGGTACTAGGTTTCGGGCAGGGGTGAATTGTGGCAGGCCACAGTAAATGGAAGAACATCCAGCACCGCAAGGGCGCCCAGGACGCCAAACGGGGCAAGATTTTCACCAAGATTGCGACTGAGATCACAGTGGCCGCACGACTGGCCGGTGGGGACATCGACACCAACCCCCGGCTGCGCACAGCACTGCTCAAGGCCCGGGCCTCCAACATGCCCAAGGACAATGTGGAACGCGCAATCAAAAAGGGTCTGGGCAACCTTGAGGGCGTCAGCTACGTCGAGAAAGTTTACGAAGGATACGGTCCCGGCGGCATCGCCTTCGTGGTCGAGTGCCTGACCGACAACGTCAACCGCACCGTGGGGGAAGTCCGGACGGCCTTCAATCGCGCCGGCGGCAACATGGG
>JBEGVZ010000126.1:0-22976 GCA_041178085.1 Pseudomonadota bacterium
TCGGATTTTGGTTTGAATTGGCGGCAACAACGGATGATTTGCCGGAGCAGGCGGAACTTGCGCGAAAAGCGGGGAACCGGCTGTTGATCACCGGCGTGCTGCTTGGGATCGCTGGGGTGCTTGCCTTGGCCAACACGTTCATCGCCACGCAGGCGACCATGCTGGTGCTTGGCTTTGTGTTGTTGGCGGGAGGGGTGATGAACGCAGTGCAGGCCATTACATGCCGGAAATGGAATATCGCCCTGCTCGATTTCCTGGCCGCCGCGATTTACATCGTTGCCGGCGTCTTCTTTTTACTGCGTCCAGTTGCAGCGGCAGAGACCGTGACCATCCTGCTTTCAGCGTTGTTTGTGGTCGGTGGCTTGATTCGCTTTGTCGGTGCGCTGGCCATGCAACCAGCCCATTGGGGTTGGATGTTATTCAACGGCGCTGCGACCTTGCTGCTTGGCTTGCTGCTCTTTGCCGGGCTTCCGATCTCAGGTTTGATCGGCCCGGGTTTGCTGGTCGGGGTGGATTTGTTGTGCGGTGGAGCCACGGCAGTTGCTTTTGGTGTCCAGGCACGGCGCGCCGTCCGGCGCCAGGAACGGGGCGAATTGCGTACCGTCACCAAGACCGCTGCCTGAGCAATGGAAGTTCATCAGCGGACGGTCACATGCCACGCCGCGCATCACTTCGGCGCGGCGATCACTTTCTGTCCGTTCATGTACGGGACCAGTGCATCGGGAATTCTGACGCTGCCATCGGCCTGCTGGTAACACTCGAGCAGCGGGATCATCACGCGTGGCGTAGCGATCGCCGTGTTGTTCAGCGTGTAGCAGACTTTGACTTCGCCCGACTTCGTCCGGTAGCGCATAGCCAAGCGGCGTGCCTGGAAGTCATGGAAGGTCGAACAGCTGTGAGTTTCGCTGTAGGCTTTGCGGGAAGGCATCCAAGTTTCGATGTCGTGCTTGCGGACTTGGCCCTGGCCAAGATCTCCCGTGCAGACATAAACAACGCGGTAAGCAAGTCCAAAGTCCTGCAGAATGTCCTCAGCGTTTTTCAGCAGCTCGGCATGTAATTTTTCTGATTCCGCCGGATCGGCCGGCGCGATGATCACTTGCTCAATCTTCTGGAACTGGTGCACGCGGTAAAGTCCCTTGGTGTCCTTGCCGTAGGTGCCAGCTTCCCGGCGGAAGCACGAACTCCAGCTCATGATGCGGGATGGCAAGTCTGATTCCTGCAGGATTTCTCCGCTGTGGTAGCTGGTCAGGCTGACCTCAGCGGTACCGACCAGGGCTCGCTCATCCTTCTCGACGTAGTAGGCCTGGTCGCGTCCGGTGGGAAAGTAACCCGTTCCGGTCATGGCTTCTTCCTTGACCAGGACCGGCACCGTCATCGGGGTGTAGCCGCGCTCGCAGAGCTTGTCGAAGGTGTAACGAAGGATGGCTTGCTCAAGGCGCGCACCATCGCCCTTCAGGATGTAAGAACGGCTGCCCGCCAGTTTGACGCCGCGCGTGAAATCGATGATGCCCAGCTTCTCGCCGACTACGGAATGGTCCTGGGGTTCGAACGTAAACTCAGGGATCTTGCCCCACTTCTTTACTTCGACGTTTTCCGTATCGTCCTTGCCCACTGGCACGTCGCTCCGAGCCGGGGCGGGGATCAGCAGCATCATCGCATCAAATTCTGTTTTTGCGGCATCGAGCTTCGGAGTCAGCTCGTCCATCCGTCGCTTGATCTCCTGAACCTGAGCTTTCAGGCCTTCGCGTTCCGCGGGGCTGGCAGCGCCGATCGTCTTTGACAGCTTGTTGCGTTCGGCTTGGAGCGTCTCGGTCTCTGACTGCAGTGCGCGGCAGCTGCTGTCCAGCTCGAGCAAGCGGTTGACGTCGATCTTGAAGTTCTTGTCCCGGGCCCCTTTGGTAACCAGGTCAGGGTTTTCGCGGATGAATTTGATGTCGAGCATGAAGTGAGTACCGGTATTTTTGGTTCAACAGTCAATGCAAGAGGCTACAGTTTATAGCTGAAGCCACCTCAACGATGCGATACTATAGCCCCTTTCAGGGAATCCGCAAACGGAGACATCTCAGCCTACGGGCAGCAGGGGAGTGAGAGCGATGGGGCCTGTCGAACGATTTTGGCTGATCTTGTCCTGGGTGTTTGCGTCTTTCCTTTTGCAAGCCCCCGTTGCCCGTGCAGAGGGCAATAGTGACATTGTGATGCCAGCGCTCAGTTTTTTCCTGCCTGGGCTCGATCAGTGGGCGGAAGGGGATTACGGATCCGCGGCGGCTTACACGGGTGTTGCGGTTGGCGGCACGCTCATGTCCCAGTCAGCCATCAAAAAAATCGAGGAACGCCAGGACGGGGACGCCAAGTCGGACCTGAACTCCAAGGACAACGATTTGCGCCGCGCCATGCTGGGCAGCCAGCTGAGCATGGCATCAGGCAGTTTCAGTACCTATCACGCGTTTCGTAAAGCCTCTGAAATGCGGAAGGCCGATGGTCAGTATGAATTCCTGACCTCGCCGGATTCCCCGCGCGATCTTTTGCTTGCGCCTTTCAGGTTCGACTACCTGGCGCGTCCGAGCACCTTCTTACCTCTTGGGATCATCAGTGGTCTGGCAGTTTACCTTGCCAACACCAAACTTGACGGAATCGAGCACACTCACCGGCTGGCCACGGATTATGCCTATGGGACGGCGTTCTCCTACCTGGCAGGGACTCACGAGGAAGCCCTGTTTCGCGGTTGGCTGATGCCGGTTTTAACCGAATATGTTTCGGCAGATACGACTGCGAATGTGGCTCAGAGTGTCATTTTTGCCGCAGCCCATTTAGGCTCGACTTCCCTGCCTCTTCCCCAGTTGCTTTTGGGGTGGCACCTGGGATATGTGACGCAGCAAAATGGCTGGTCGCTGAGCGAAGCAGCCTTCATCCATACTTGGTGGGATGTTGTTGCCTTTATCGGTGTGCAATATGCAGTCCGGGAGAAGGCAAAGGAAGAGGGAGAGAAGGCCAGTGGGCGCGTGCTTCATGCTGGACACGGGTCCTCAGGTGCCCTGGCCCGGAACAATCCCCGCGCTGCTGCGATGCTCTCAAACTACCCGCTGATGCTCCCACCAATTTCGATCTCCTTCTGATATCCGTGCGGTGTCAGGAGGCATGAAGTGGTGTCCGATGACGCGCATTGCCGCATTCGAAAAATTGGGTTTTCCGGATTTTCCGGTGCTTCTGGCTCCCCTTGCCGGGGTTTCGGATCATCCATTTCGGCGCGTTTGCGCGCGGCAGGGTGCGTCCTTGACTTATGTCGAGATGCTGTCCGCCAAAGCGATCCTGTACAACAGCAAGCGCACCTTCGAGATGATGACCCGTCATGAGGACGAAGCGATCCTTGGTGTCCAGGTCACCGGAGGCTCTGCGGACGATGTCGGACGGGCGATTGAAATCCTCGACAAGCAACCGTTTGATACGATCGACATAAACATGGGCTGCCCGGTCACAAAAGTTGTTCGATCGGGTAGTGGCAGTGCGATTTTGAAAGATCCGCAGCGGGTTTACGAGACCGTCAAGCTGGCCCGCGCCGCCACAGGCAAGCCTCTTTCTGTGAAGATAAGGCTGGGTTGGGATCGTTCGACAGTGACTGTTTTCGAAGTTGCTGACGCGGCACAGCAGGCGGGTGCCGAATGGATTACGGTCCACGGCCGCCTTCGGAGTGAGGATTACAGCTGCCCGGTTGATCTTGCGACCATCGCGGCCGTTAAGCGTCGCCTGCGGATCCCGGTATTTGGCAACGGCAACGTATTCTCCGCTCAGGATGCCCTTCACATGCGCGAACGGACCGGCGTTGATGGCGTCATGGTCAGTCGCGGCGCTCTGGGAAATCCCTGGGTTTTCCGCGATATTGTCACGATGGATGAGCAAGATGGGCCCAGCGTTCCGCCCGGTTTCGTCGATGTAAACGACTGGCTTGCCAATGTCCTGGATCACCTTGGGTGGCAGCAGCAGGCTTACGGCCCGGGCGGGATGGGAGCCGTATGCATGCGCAAGCACTTGCTCTGGTACGCAAAAGGTTGGCCCGGGGCAAAAAAGTTGCGGGAACGCATCAACACGGCGGACTCGATTGCGGATTGCCAGGGCATGATCCGTGATTTTCACGCAGATCTGGTCTCTTCCGGGATCACGTCGCGTATGCCTGTCACGGCAGGCGGCGATGAAGATGTTGCCTCATCCTCTGGTGGACAGCGCTTTGTTTGGGACCCGAAATACGACATGGATCGCAAGCTGGATCGTGGAGTCGGGGACGATGCGATGGAATCGTCCTGCGTGATGGCCTAAGGGTTCCCGTGTCCCGGGCCTCAAGCCCCAGAACACGATCAGCCCCTGCCGCAAGCTTTCAATAAATCCGCATCCAGAATGTCCAGTCGGAACATGGAGCTTTGCGTCTTTTTGTCGCCGCCGTCCCAGGGATATACGGACCTCAGGTAAAGCGTCATGCCCGCAAGGGAAGGATCAGCCGCCACGGCACGTACGCTGCGCAGGCGATCTCCGTGTGCGCTGTAATCGATGGAGGCAAGGGGTGTCGTCTGGGTCGACATCGCGTCGAAGAGATGCAACTTGCGGGCTTCGGTCGCAGCAACTGCAATGCAGGAACCGATCACCGCAAGGCCTTCTGGCATCTCGTCGGTGACGAATTCGCGCACGGTTTCAAGCGTCTGCAGATCCACCAGGATCACGCGATTTGCGCGCCATTCGTTTACCGCCAGGAGTGTGGTTCCAGGGATCGCCACCAAAGCGCTCATTCCCCTGCCTTTTCCCTTTCCGATCGGCCATTTGCTTCGTGATGTGCCTTTGGCAGGGTCGATGGCGATGATGTTTTCGTCACCTGGGGCTCCTGCGCCAATGTCCAGCGCTGCAATCAGACCCTGCGATGCCAGCACAGGTCCGGGGTTTGACAACCCCTCTAGAACTGTTCGGGACGGCCGGGCGGATATGTCCATCACGCTTCCCGATCCTGGGTCAGAGGCAAACAACGAGCCATCCAGTTCCGCGAATTGTTCAAATAATCTGGGGCCATGGGAGGAGTCGGTCTGCACGGAAAAACGTGCGGCATCGCCTGACAAGGTAGTTAGATGCTGGGCCCATTCCGGAGAAACTGATTTCCCGGCGGCCAGGAAGTCTCCGTTGGCCCGAAGGCCCAGAAATTGCGCCCGGTGGGGGAGCGGGTAGGAGGCCACGATCTTTCGCGCAGTTGCATCATACGCGTAAAGGTAGTGGCGTTGGCCAGGTTCATTGCGGGTCTCGCCGAAGAGCATGATCCCGCGACCTGCAGCAATCGAAGCCTCGGACCATTCGAGCAGATCAAGGTCCGCGATATGTTGCCAGGCAAGGTCGGACGGATCCGCGGAAGGGGCCTGCGGATCTCTTGCCGGGTCACGGGAAACCTGGGCTTGGTCGACCGTTGACCGGCAGCTGGTGGCGAAGAGGGTAAAACACGCCGTCGCGGCGAAAAGCCTTTTCCAGCTGTCAAACATGGCAGAACTCCGAATTTGTTGATTGCCGGCAAGTTACGCTCGGTTAAAGGAACGGTTCAACCTTTTTCGACCAGGGATTGCCCGAAGCCAGCCGATCTGTCGATGGCCCTTCAAGGCGGTCTGAAATTGATTGTTTAAAGCATAAAATACACTGGTAATTCTAATGATTCCATGGTAGTCCGGACTCTGCGGTGTTCTTAAGAATCATACCCGGCATGCCGGGTTCAGCCTAACGGGGGATATCCCAATGCGTCAATTCCTTCGCCTTGCCGTTTTCCCGGTCCTTTCAGCGGTTTGTGTAGTTGCCTCCGAGGGCGCGTTTGCCCAGGAAGTGACGGCAGAGAAACGCGCTTCGGCTCAGGACATTCTGACCAACGCCTACAGCAAGGTCGAGTTCCGCCATGGCCTCAACCTCAGCATGAAGGGCGATAAAGTCGAGAACGTTACGCCTCGCATGGAAGCCCGTCCGATCATCGGTACGCGCCTCCTGAATGGCCGGCTCGACACATCGGTCACCTTCGGCGCAATCAAGAATGCTGATTCCGCAGAGTTCACCCAGCGTAACCCCGAAATCATCGCTGAACTCACCGCAGTGGATGCGAAAAATTTCTCGTTCGTCCCCTACATCGACCTGAACACACCGTTCCAGGGCAAGGGCACGACAGGCAAGTTAGCCGCAACGACAACGGTCAAGTCCAACGAGCTGCCGAATGCGCTCGGCATGGTGACTCTGTCCGCAAGCGTCGAGCCGGCTATCGAGACCGCCAGCCGTCCGGGCTTTGCTCCGGTCGATAACAAGGCTGGCCGTCCGGCACAGGACCTCGGCCTGGTTTACAACGAGGAAGATTCCACAGCCCAGACCGTCAAGCGTGAGCCGAACCTCAGCAACGAAGCGACCCTCAGCGTCAGCTTCAAGCCCGCCAACCTGTCGGCAATGACCGCTTCCGTAACTGGATTCGTCGACACCGAATGGGCGCCAAAGTATGAGGCTGTTTCTGTCGATGGCGAAGAAGGCGTTGCGGTTCGCAAATCTGGCTACAAGGTGACCAACACCACCTTTAACCGCCTGCGTTTGACCTACGCTGTCAACGATCGCGTGCTCCTGATCAATGACACGCTTCAATACATCGATGGCGTATATGCCAAAGGTGTTGATGGCAAGCGTTGGGAAAACGTTGCCCGCCTGAGCTACACGCTGTTCTAGTCGTCGAAGCCCTCCGCAAGGGGCAAGCCACTAAAATAGAAAACGGCCACATTTGTGGCCGTTTTTTTGTTCAGGTAACTTCCCGGACTGTCATGGTGCGCGTGTAAAGAAGACATGCAGTGATTTTCGCCTGAGGCCAGGTTCCCTTGAGGAATTCCATGTAGGAACGAACCTGCGCCTCATGGGCTTTGCGGCTTGATTCGTCCGCGTCCCCATTCAGGGAAGTCTTGTAATCGACGACCAGAATTTGCGTCGGAGCGCGTTGGCCAACAACGTCTTCCACTCCGTCGTCCATGACAAGATCCATGGTTCCCTGATGCAACGTTGCATCTGCTCCGAGCATCGCAACAGGCACCTCAGTCCTTTTGCGCGGCAGCTTGTTCAGGAGGTTTGTCCAGACGGGCGAAGACACAACCTCACGCGCGTGAGCGATGGCTTCGGCCAACGCCTTTTGAGCATCGGCACGTCCCGCCACAATCATCGACTTGCTGCATATCCGTGCCCAGACCCGCTGGGCGTCAAAGGTTTCGATCCGACCGTATTGCACATGATGCTCCAGGGTTGCGTGGACAAAGGTGCCAAAGGCCGCCGCCAAAACAGATGACATGCGCGAAGAACCCTCCAGGGGCGCTGAAACTGCGGGGGTTTCCTGCTCGTCCAGGGCGGCCGCAGCAAAACGGCTTGCGACCAGGGTCTTGACCCCAGAGGCCAGCAAAGGAGCGTTCTTTACTTTTCCAGCGTCAGGGCGCGGGGCGTGTTTCTCCTGTTCAGGCTCCTCCACAGCCGCGAGCGTACCTCGCTTGTCTCCACCTGGGATTGAACGTGAGATGCGTGCGACTTTTGTTTCGAGCCGCGCAGGAATGTCCAGGTCTGGTTGCGATGCCAGTGGTGAATGTACGACGTAGTTCAGATCGACTGTCTGGAGTTCCGACGTTTCATGCAATGCAGAAGTCAGTTTCTCATGAGTCAGCAGCGGCAACCCTTCAAGGAGGGGTGCAAGTTGCTTCGCAGTTTCCCGCGCCTGGCCAGACAGGACCAGATACTGCCTGGCTCTAGTCAGGGCGACGTACCACAGTCGGTTGGCTTCAGCGACTTCACTGGCAACGGCCTCCCTCATCCACCGGTTAAAACGGGGGTCATCGCCTGGACGGTCATCTGTGTTGCCGAGCCAAATGAGGCCTTTGGCATCTGCGGATGTCGATTTCATCCAGCCGGCGGGATGGTCGACCCAGCAGGCAGCCGAATCAACGATTGCGACCAAGGGAAATTCGAGACCTTTTGATTTGTGTATTGTCATCAAGCGCACGGCATTGACGTCGTTGGCGTCTCTTCCTGATCCAATATGAAGTTTCTCGATTGCAGACATCTGGGCCAGGGAAGCGACCACGCCATGCAGGCCCTGACCCGAATTTGATTCCAGGTCTTCGATCAGATCAAACAAGGCTTCGATATGCTGCTTGACGACGAACCATTCCACATCGGACATCCCACCCTGCTTGACTGTCACCAGGTAGCTGGATTCCTCCAGGCAAGCACGCAGCAGGCTCGAAGGGCGCATTCGGGCGGCGTGATCCAGGTGGCGTAGCAACCATTCCAGCCCCGTGATGGCGGGTGCTGAGGATAATCCGCCAGCGATAAGGTTTGCCACCTGCTCGTCTGTCATCGCGGCAAAAGGGCTCTTGAGCACTGCGATCAGGGAGTGAATGTCATCCGGGCGCGCGAAGAACGCCGCAAGGTTCATCACGTCCCGGACTTCCTGTTGGGCAAGCAGGCCCCTTGACTCCTCGCGCATCACAGGTATGTCGAGCTTTTGCAGGGCCCGCTCCATGGCCACCATGCGGTGGT
The DNA here is from genome assembly GCA_041178085.1 of Pseudomonadota bacterium. Taxonomy (GTDB): domain Bacteria; phylum Bdellovibrionota_B; class Oligoflexia; order Oligoflexales; family RGVZ01; genus RGVZ01. The sequence continues at coordinate 8,554 of JBEGVZ010000126.1, forward strand.
TGGTGCGAAAAAGGATGGCGCAATCAGCAGCGCGCAGCGGGCGGAAGGCTTTTCTTGTTTTGTCGTAAACAGGGTGTGGGATCTCGCCAGAAATCGCGCGTTGCAACCAGGCTGCCAGCATCGAAGACTCCACGACGGAGGCATCCGGCGTCGATAGCCCAGGAACAAGGTTTTCATCCACCACGGACAGGAGCGTCACGGCTGCTGCATCGGGGTTGACGGCTTTTCCATCGATCATGGCAGGTGCATGTTCTGGAAACCCTTCAATGATGCCGTCGAAAGCCCTGTTAACATAATCAAGAACTGTTTTGCTGGTGCGAAAGCTCGTGTTCAGGGGGGAGCATTTTACGCCGTAGTGTGCGAGTTCTACGGCGGCCTGTTGCATCACTTCAGGATCGCTGCTGCGGAATGCGTAGATGCTCTGTTTTTCGTCGCCCACCAGGAACACTGTTCCGGGCACGGGTTCAGTGGCTGCCGACAAGATCTCCACTGCAAGTTCCCGGAAGATCGCCCATTGCGACCAGCTTGTGTCCTGGAACTCATCAAACATCAAGTGGCGGATCCGGTGTTGCAGAAGGTAACGCGCGCCGGCGGCGTATGGATCACTGAAGATGCGCGTGCTTCCAGTGAGCAAGTCGTCAAAACTGAGAATACCCTTGTTTCTTTTGCTGGCTGCGAGGATATCCCGGAAGCGAAGGTAAAGCCGCGCGGCGCCGGCGCCTCGTTCAAGCAATCCGGCAATGCGCAGATTATCGCGATGCCTGGCCAGTGCATCCTCAATCCGGCCTTTTTCAGCGACAACCGGGGCAATGGTCTTCTCGCGGAACGTATTGCCGTTGAGCTTGAATTCGGCGCTGATGAACCGGGCTGAGCGCATTCCTTCAAGATCCCGGGCAATGGCGAGGGCTTGCAATTCATCGCGGCGCTCTGGCTTCAGCACACTGGCCAGAGTGGTCCAGTCAGACGCAAGGGCGGAGAAAAGTTCACTCTCCAGAGTTGATTGGTCCTGTGCAGCCGGGTTCCATAACCATTCAGGGCATGTGCCCTTTTCCTGCGCAGCGTTGTCATGTCCAGCGGACAGGTAGAGCCAGAGGATGTTCCGGAAGCGATCCAGATCCCGCGCGCAGGAGAGGGTTGTGACCGGGTTTGAATCATCGGAGGAGGTGTCCAGGACCGTATGGGCTTCTGTCAACGATTCCAGGTTCGCAGCCTGCCACGCGGCCTCTTCGATTTCCCTTGTTTCGACCTCGCTTGCCAGCCGCAAACCCGACTGCATCAATCCATCGCCAGCAAGTCCGGTTTCGGCTGGGAATTTTGCTACCCAGTCGTGGAAGATGCTGTCGATCGTGGCAATCCGTAGCGCCTGGCTTTGGTTGATGACACGACGTCCGGTTTCGATTGCTGACAGTGGGGTAGCTAAAGAGAAACCGGCGCGTTCTTCGGCGTCACTGCGGCCGTGCTGGTAAAACGCATGCATTTCCTGCTCAAATGAGGCGGCATCTTTTCCTCCACCTAGCAAACGCGCGGCATCCGTCAGAATTCGTTCCCGCATTTCCGCGGCTGCTTTCCGCGTGAACGTCACGGTAAGGATCGTAGCCGGGTCCTCACCGGCGGAGACCAGACACAGGAAGCGCCGCGCCAGCTGGAAAGTCTTGCCACATCCCGCAGATGCCGTGACGACAAAACTGCCATAAGGATTGCGCGGATTGCTGTCGTTGTGTTCCTTGTCGCTCATTGTTTCCGCGAATGCTCCTGCGTCATGACTTGAGTTTGCGCGCCAGCGCTTTTGAACGGGCGTGATTGGAAAACCATTCCCCAGCTGACGGATCATCGCGACGGCAGATGTCCGCATGTTCACAGTAGCCACAATCACTGTGGTCGGGCGGGAACACGCCCGTCTCTTTGATGATTTCCTCGCGCCAGGCCTTCAAATCTGCTGTGTTGCCAATCGATACTTGCGGAGCCTTGGGTTTCTGCGATGCCCCCATCAGGCCTGCGCTGATCGCGAATTTTTTGGCGGCTTCCCCGGCGAAAGCCAGAGTCCAGCGCCCTTCCAGGATGGACCAGTAGCCGGCGATGCACGAGTCCAGAGGCAAGCCACTGAGTTTTGCCGCTACGGCGGCGTAAACAGGCAACTGGGGGCGAGTACCCGACGACACTGCGCCCGGTTTTGATACGCTCATGGTCTTGTAATCGACGACAAGCCATGCGCCTCCCAGGTGTTCAAAGCGGTCGATCTTGCCCGTGAAGGGACCCGTCAGGGTTCCTCTTTCACCCGTTGCCGGATCCACCGTGGCCGCTTCTTCCAGCACGAGGTCAAAGTCCCATTCGCTTTTCGCGCTCACCGGTTTGAATCCCGCTGCCTGCGCCCAGCGCCGCGCAGAAAACTCGGCAAGGCGGGGCCAAGACCAGACGCGCAGGTGTGCCAGAAGGTCAGAATCCCGCAGCTCTGGTGGTGGAGCTGATTCGGAGGCAGCCACGAGCCTGCGAACAAGGCTGGCGGCCACATTTGCGAGATCGGCGCTGTAAATGATCGGCCCAGGCCCCTCCCAGTCTGTTGAAAAAGCCAGATCGATACACTCGTGGAGCCAGTTTCCGCGGCGCAACTGTGCAAAGTCGTCATAATTTTCTGCAGGACGGACCCTTTGGCTATCGAGCGCAAACCTGAATGGACACGCGATCAATGATTCAAGGCGCGATGCCGATTGACGGTTCAGGATGATTTGAGAGGCAGCCTGGCTGGTCAGGATTTTGCCGGAATAGCGAGCTGACGTCGGCACCTGCCCAGGTTCAGGAGCTGGGATGGCTGGTTCAGGGTGCACATGTTCGATGGTCACTCCGTCGAGCGTGGCGGCAAGTTCAATATAGCGGGACGGGACGAGCGGTTGATCACCCGCAGAAGCAGCTGCCGTCATGACAAGCTTTGCCACGCGCGACTTCAGCAGCAGAAATGTCGTGTCTTCCATCGCCTCGAGATCCTCCCAGACGGGCAGGCCAAGGCGACGTAGCAGGTATTGGTCGAGCAAGCGGTCTTTAGGCAGCGATCGCGGGAACACGCCTTCATTGCAACCGACCACGACCGCCGTCTGAAACGGGATATGGCGAGCTTCAGCGAGGGTCAGGATCTGGATGCCCAGCAGGGGCTCGCCGGTCTGGCGAATTGTTGCAGCCGTCATCTCGCGCATCGCAATCTGGATCGTGGTATGTGCATCGATCTTTTCGCGACCCTGCAGGATCGCGCATACGTTACGGGTTTCGAAAATGCAGCGTTCGAGGGCCTCCAGGATCTGACGGTCCTCTCCGCGCGCGTCACGCCGGACGTCGGCGGAAAATTGGCTGAACTGCCAGGGGCGTTTGCTGGCCGCTGCTACCGCGCGGGCAAATAGCGCCCCGAGCAGATCCAGAGTTGTCAGCGCACCGGAGGAAAGCATGGCCCTCTTCGCATTGGCCACCCAGCCCCATGTTTGCAAGGCAACCTCCGCGACTGGCGGGTGTTCCTTGCCATGCTTCCTGATGGTTTTTTCCATCCGTCCGAGTGTTGGTGTGGCGGCTGCCGCAAGCCCAAGCAGTTGTTGCGAGCGGGATCTTGTGGTGTCATCGGCTGGCAGGTGACTGGAACTGTCACTTGCGAGGTAGCTTGTCAGTGGATTTGCCAGAAGGGCGAGCAGGGTCTGGCGATGCTCACGGGCAAAAACACCGTCCTGATTCCCTGGTAAGTCCAGGAAGGCGAGCCATTGCAGCGCCCACGCGCCAGCGGTTGTCTGGGCAAGGGGCAGCGCTGCAGCCAAGTTCGGTGCCTTACCACCCTGGAACGAACCGCGGGCAATTCGCGCCTCAATCGCCGCGCGGAATCTTGGTTCGTAAGCTCGTTCGTCGGGAAGCAGGATCGCGACGTCAGGTCGTTGGTTGGGAGAACGGGTGGCACAATCCAAGGCGATGTCCAGGGCCAGTTCGACTTCCGTAGCACGGTCCGGCGCAATGATCGCGCGCATCTCTGTGACGGCAGCGGCAGGGGCGGCAATCCTGCCCGGGCTGTTGCCTTCTGGCGCGTGGCCATTGAGTGCCGATGCCAGGCGCGCAAGAGGACTTTGGTTGGTGGCGGAACGCCCTTCACCACCTGTCTGCGGCGGACGGGTGAGAATCACGGCCACATCCTTGCGAGCGGCAAGAGCCTTGAGCATGGGGACCTGGGAGGGGACCATGCTGGTAAATCCGGCCAACACGAGATTTTGCCATGGCATCTCTACACCAGTTGTTGCTGATTTTTCCGCGATTTGCCGGGAGAGGTCGGCGCGATAATTTTCCTGCGTGACCAGACCGGCTGCAGCCAGGGTCGTCTCCAGGCAGGAAAACAGGTTGGTGACCGATTTGATCCTCTCCATCAATGCACAGACATGTTCTTCTGAGCGGTAGATTTCCTGGCGAAGGATCTGGATAGCAGAACGGTCGAGCTCCTGACTGGTGACGTTGTTGTCGGTCAACACGCCAGCAAGATGAGCCAGTTCATGGGCATGACTGCGGTCAAGGTGGCGGTATTTTCCGCTGCCAAGCATGGCAAACAGAATCGATTCCACGGATCCCGTTGGCTGCCGTTCAAGTTGCAGGTCAAGTGGTTCCACAAGTGCATCGACGAACTGGTCAAGGGTCAGCATTCGTGGCGCAAGCATGGCTTGGCGGCTTTTCGGACCAAGCATGCTGGCTGTTATCCAGGTTGCCAGGCGACGCGTCGGCAGGACCACCCACGTTGACGACAGATCTCTGGATTGGGCGGGCAGGAATTCCGTCGCCAGCAACGATACCAGGCATGCGCCCGGGTCAATAAAGTATGTTCCGTGTTTCATCAGGGGTTCAACTAGAACCCGGAGACCAGTGATGCGTCAATAGCGTAGGTGAAGTTTACGTTCTGGCCGTTAGTACCAGCCGACACGACCCCGATCACACGCCCGTCGAGGTCCATCAACGGAGATCCGCTGCTTCCTCGATCCGTATCATTGGTCGTGGAGAAGTCCAGCTGGGTCCTGAGGCACTCGTTATCGGTTGCCTGGCAGCTTGAGAGGGTGTTGCTGTTGACCCGTCCCAGATCCGTGTAGAGCTCTGTGAATCCCAGCGGGAAACCCATGGTCATCACCCACGACAGGGTCTTTGCGGTTTCGGTAAAGGGACTGGTCGCAACGGGCAAAACAGGTGCATCAGGAATCTCACCGACAGCAGGGCTTTCGCTTGATGCGGGAGCCTGAACCTTGGCCAGGTCTCTGGACGGGTGTTCTTTGATCCACTCTTTGATTGCTATACCTGAAACCATTAAAACCGGCGGCGGCAATTCCCCGTTGGAGGAGCTGGTGACGATGCTATCCCTTTCATCTGCAACGCGATGGATCAACAGTCGATCAGGACTGAAGCTTTCCGGGCACGACAGCACATGCCGGTTGGTGCAAAGTGTTTTTGACGCGCACATGAAGGCGGTTCCCTGGGAAGTGGAGGCGTTTTCACCGTTCTTGCAGGTCAGGGAAATTCTCATCACACTTGCACGGTACTTGCCGTAAAGGGCAAAGGCCTTCTGGTAGGTCTCTTCTGCATTTGGAGGGGCAGCAGGGGGTGGCTGCGAAGGCTGTGGTCCGATGACAACGACAGACCATTCCCCGTCTGTCCGGTCTTTTTCGCACATCCGGAAACCCTTTTCTGCGACGACATAGACGATCCGATTGGCTTGATTCTGGTCGCAAGGTGGCAGAGCACTCTGATCCGGGACGCTCATTCCCAGAAACACTTTGGCATCCTGCCCGTTTTGGCCTTCATCTGAGCTTTTTCCAGGACGCGCGCATGCTTGCAGGGCAAGCTGCAGACTGGCAACCAGAGTCATCATCAATGTACCGGAAATAACCCGCATCTTGATGGCATTCGGTTGGAATACCATGATCCTTTAGGGGAAAGTGAAATTAACTCACCATAACCATCTTTTCTTTTAAAATTCTTCTTGCCTAACCACCGGCGCAAGCGCCAACATGCAACACATGGAAAACGTTACAAAAATAACACCCCAAGAACTGGCCGCGCACTTCGATCACACCCTTCTGAAACCGGAAGCTACGACAGCACAGATCGAGCTGTTGTGCCAAGAAGCACGGGAACTCGGCTGCGCCACTGTGTGTGTGAATCCCTCGATGCTGGCCCTGGCCGCAAGCGCCCTTGAGTCCAGTCAGGTACTTCCCATCACCGTCGTTGGGTTTCCTCTCGGAGCCGTACCCGCCAGTTGGAAGGTAGAGGAAACAAAGCGTGCAATCGACATGGGCGCCCGGGAAGTGGACATGGTCATCAACATCGGTCGTTTCCTTGCAGGTGCAGGTTCGTCCTCAGCCCTTGCCGAAGAAGTCGGACGGGTCTGTGAAGTGGCGCGCGATGCAGGAGTGCCTGTCAAGGTCATCATCGAAACAGCCTTGTTATCGCCGGAGCACATCAAGGAAGCGGCGCGCATCTGTGCGAATGCTGGAGCCGATTTCGTCAAGACATCGACTGGTTTTGCGGCGCGCGGAGCATCACTTGATGATATCGCGCTCATGGCGGCAGGAATCAAGGAATCCCGCAATCCTGGTGCTAGAATCAAAGCGTCGGGAGGAATCAAAACCCTTGACCAGGCGTTGGCCATGATTCGCGCCGGAGCCCATCGCATCGGAAGTTCGAACACCGTTTCAATCGTCAAGGAACTCACGGGTAGGAAATGAACCATCTTAAAAAGATTTTTGGTACGTTGGGGCGGGTTCTGCGCGGTTATTTCATGACCATCGGTATCCTCGTGACAGTCCTGCCAGTTCTCCTTTCGTGGGCGGCGCTGCGCCATTCCCATTCCTTGAGCCTGGGCAACCTTGCCTCCATGAACGGCGCCGTAACCCCACCGCGCAAGGAAACGCGGCTGGAGTGGACTCTGAACGGCGAATTGCTGGAGAACTCCCCGGACATCTCCACAAGGTTCTTGGAACGATTTTTTCAGCGTCAAACTGGTTTTTATCTGCCCGAGATACGTCGATCATTGCGTGCAGCAGCCAGTGACAAGCACATCAAAAGCTTGATGCTCAATGTTTACGAAATTCACGGGTCCAGTGCTGAATTCGAGGAGTTGAGGCGGATACTGGGTGACTTCAGGAAAAGCGGCAAACCTGTTTACATGCACCTTTCGACCCTGGACGATACGCTGCTGTACTTGGCATCTGCCGCAGATTCCGTGATCATGGCACCAGCGGGGGAAATCACGCTCACGGGGCCTACCTTCAACCTGACTTACTTTGGCGAAGCACTTAAAAAAATTGGTGCCAGTGTCGAAGTGGTCCGCCACGGAAAATATAAGTCCGCCTTTGAACCTTTCGTCTCCAACAAGCCGAGTCCTGAAACGCTGGAAATGTACCGGACCATGGAATCGAGTCTGCTAGACCACTTTGTGGACAAAATTGCAGAGGGCAGGAAACAGCCACGCGAGAAAGTTGCAAGCTGGTTCAAAAGGGGCATTTTCACGCCGGCCGATGCAGTCAGCGCCGGTATCGTCGATGCGCTCGGTTACGGTGACGATGCGCTGGACCGTCTGGAAGCCGCAGCGCCGTCCAAGGCAGAGATGGATTTCGAGGATTTCATGGCGTTGCCCGGCGAACCATCCGTGGAGACCTCCGACCGGGGGAAAAAAGGAGCGACCGCGAGTGAAAAATCCGGCGGGCAGGCTGGTTTGGCATTGATCGAAGCCGTCGGTGAAATTCACATGACTGGATCTAACAGTTCCTCCGCGGATATCATCACCGCCGAACAGATGGTGAAAGAACTGCGCTGGGCGGCCGGAGAGCCGGACGCAAAAGCAGTGGTGATCAGGATTTCAAGCCCAGGCGGTTCTGCGACGGCATCTGATTTGATCTGGCGCGAAGTGGAGGCCCTGTCCCTGGAAAAACCGGTGATTGTTTCGATGGGGTCCTACGCAGCATCCGGTGGTTACTACATTGCCGCACCGGCAAGCTGGATCATTGCCGAACCGTCTACGATCACCGGATCGATCGGTGTCATCGGGATGAATATCAAACTTGCAGAAGTCGAAAAGAAATTTGGTCTGAGCTTTCATACGATCACATCCAGTGACCGGGCAAAACTCCTGAACCCTTCAACACCGTCCAGTCCAGAAGACAAGGCACTCCTGGCCAGAGCCGTGGACGACGTTTACCAGACTTTCATCGCCAAGGTTGCCGATGGCCGTGACCTGCCGATTGAACAAGTCGAACGAATTGCGCAAGGACGGGTCTACACGGGCATTCAAGCCGAAAAACTTGAACTGGTGGATGAACTCGGAGGTCTGACTGATGCCTTCAGGGCTGCCAAAGAGTACGCCGGGCTGGACACCGAAAAGCTCTATCCCATCCTGCGCTACGAGGCTGACCGTCCGTCGCTGATGGATTGTTTATCCGGACCGTTAGGCATGATGGAGTGCCTTGAATTCACCGGGACCAGGCTTCGCCAGCAGTTTGACCATTCCGTGATAGCTACTGCCGCTCCGGCGGTCCTTGGCAACACGCTCGATCGCACAGCACGGGTCATGAAGATTGCGGAACAAGACCGGATCATGGCCCTTTGGCCCGGATATCTCTAAGACGATCTCACTTGCTGGTTTTTGGCTTGGCCAGGATGTCTTCCAGCGTCAAGCCAGTGAGGTGGCGGATGCGCGTGATCAGGCGCCACACGGCAAACATCATGACAGCCATCGAGGGCAATACGATCACCGGGTAGCTGAGCGCGGTCATCTGGCCCAGCTCCTCATTGAACTGTGGCGATCCAGGTGCGCTTTTCAGCACAATCCGGGCGAGGACAAAGTTCAAGACAGCGCTCAGGAAGAATGACGCCGCCAGGATCATTGTCGTAGAACGCATCAACCGAGTAAACTCGAGCGCTGCCTGACGCTCCTGCAAGGCCGCATCAACCCGCGGAATATCGATCACCTTGTCATTGTAAATCATGTGGTAAACCAGCGGTTTTGCCCCGTTGGCGGTGGCGACCACAAAGATTCCTATCAATCCCGGGATGGCGGCTTCCTTGATCGCAAACCAGCCGGGCGTCAGTTCCATGAGAGAGAATCCGCCGCTCAATCCCACGCTGAGCAAGCCAAAGACCGAAATGAAATCCTTTTTCCGGAAGCGGACGTATTCATAAATGCCCGCCGTCAAAGGAAAGGCGAGGGCAACAAACAAAAGGCTCTTCGGGTCAAGGGAAAGGTACTGTCCGCCTTTGGTCAGCAGCAGGGAGGGGATGACAACATTGATGATCAGACTCAGAAACGGACTCACGCATGGACTCCATGGAAAACTTGCGGTAAACCGTTAATAGCATAAATGGACGAAAGCTGTATCTACAGGAGTATCTGATGACCAAGGCTAAAAAAGCCGCCGGCAAGGCTGCCGCTGGCGCCCCCCGCAGTCCCTACAAGATCATCAAGAAGCGTTCAGGCCGCTGGTCGGTCCTGGACCGCGGCACCCGCAAGTACATCAACGGCGCAGAAAAGCTCAAGGTTCTGGTCGCCAAAGGCCTGGTCAAGGTCAAGTTGCCGGAAGCCAAGCCCGCCGAAGGCACTGCTCCCGCCGAAGCCTGATCTGCGTTGAAGCTGATCGTTGCAGAAAAACCCAGTGTGGCGCGTGACATTTGTGCCGCACTGGGTGGTTTTAGCCAGACCTCGCGCGATGTCTGGGAGAGCGACTGCTACGTCTGCACGGCGGCCCGCGGACACCTGCTCGAACTGTGCGAACCTCATGAATTCAAGCCAGAGTACAAACGATGGTCGTTTCGACTCTTGCCAATCATCCCCGAACGTTTCCGCATCAAGCCAAAACCAGATTTGATACCGCTCCTGGAACGGATCCGCAAACTGGTGGACCGTCCAGACATCACCGGCATCGTCAACGCTTGCGATGCTGCGCGTGAAGGGGAACTCATTTTCCGGGAGATTCTTGCCTTCTGCAGGACGACCAAGCCGGTCGAGCGGGTTTGGTTGCAATCCCTTACCGCAGAGTCCATCCGCGATGGTTTTTCCCGGTTGAGACCGGCTAGCCAATTTGAAGGACTCGCCAACGCTGCAGCCTGCCGTGCCAAGGCCGACTGGTTGATTGGGCTCAACGCCACCCGGGCATTAACTCTACGCATGCGCCACGGGCTTGCCCGGGATGATGACGCTGCACGGGAAGTATACCCTGCAGGCAGGGTCCAGACGCCGACTCTTGCCCTGATCGTTCGCAGATGGCGTGAGATTCGAGACTTCAAGCCACTGGAATTTTATCGCGTCGAAGTCACATTGAAGGATCACGACGGGACGCCGCTCAAGGCACATATTTACCGCCCGGAATTCAAGAAGTCCGATCTTCAACCCGAACTTCGAGACGACCGGTGGTTTGAGCAGAGCGAAGCGCAGGTAATCGTCGACGAAATGCAGAATCACTTCCATTCCGGTGGAACCGCTGCCCTGCAAAGGAAGGTTTCAAGACGCGACCAGGCCCCACCTGCCTTGTTTCACCTGACTGCGCTGCAACAGACGATGGCTCAGCGCCATGGCTGGACAGCAAAGAGGACTCTGGATGCCGCCCAGCGATGTTACGAAGAACATAAAGTCCTGACCTATCCCAGGACGGATTCACCCTGCCTGCCGTCAGACCTGCAGGACAAGGTGCTGGAGACAATTCAGACCCTTGGCGGGCTCGATGGCTTCAAGGAGGCCGCTGCCCGGATCAGCCGTGACGGATTGAAGTACAAGGCTGAACGTTTTGACGATAGCAAGGTGTCGGACCACTTTGCGATCATTCCGACCGGCAAACTCAAGTCCGGAATCACCCATGCCGCGAACCTTAAAAAGGATGACGATTCCTTGCTGTTTGACGTTGTTGCGCGGAGGTTCCTTGCTGCTTTTCAAGGACCAGCCCGACACATCAAAATCGAACGCAAGGGGCAGGCCGGCGGCCATTCGATTCGAGTGACGTTGCGGGAGATCCTCGCCGAACCAGGATGGCTTGCGACTTATGGCAAGAGCCAGGACCCCGAGGCGGCCAAGGTTGCCGCAAGTGGGCCAGAGACGTTGTCAGGTTCCGGTGCAAAGCTGGAAAACGGGACCACAAAACCACCCCCGGCCATCGACGAAGCGGCTTTGCTCCGCTTGATGCAGTTTGCCGGAAGGCAGGTCGAGGACCCGGAGCTTGCCGCCGCGCTGACGGCTGCGGATGGGATCGGCACCCCTGCCACGCGCGCCGAGATCATCGAAAACCTGAAACAACGTCGTTACGTGACCCAGGAGCTGCATCCGACCCCCAAAGGCGAGGCCTTGATCCATTGCCTTGAACAGTTGAACGCCCGCCGCCTGACCTCGGCTGAACTGACAGCAGAGCTGGAGCTCCAGCTGTCAAAAGTGCAAAAAGGGGAGGCCCTTCCCGAGGCGTTTATGACTGAAATCCAGGGCTACACCCGCGAAATTGTTGCTGCGATCGCCCAAATGCCCTGATTTACTTGCTTTTTTGACCCAATTTTGGCATAGTCCGCGAACCAAAAAACAGGGTCCCCATGAGCACAAAAACGGTCAATTCGCTTCGCAACGTCTGCATCATCGCCCACGTCGACCACGGCAAAACCACCCTGGTGGATCATTTGCTGCGCCAGGCCGGCACCTTCGCCGCTCACCAGGAGCTCAGCGAACGCGTCATGGACTCCATGGACCTGGAACGGGAACGTGGGATCACCATCTTGGCGAAAAACACAGCAGTTAATTACAAAGGTACCAAGATCAACATCGTCGACACCCCGGGCCACGCCGACTTTGGCGGGGAAGTCGAACGCATCATGGGTATGGTTGACGGGGCAATTCTGCTCGTTGACGGGGCCGAGGGACCACTTCCGCAAACGCGCTTCGTCCTTCAGAAAGCACTCAAATGCAACCACCGCGTCATCGTGGTGATCAACAAAGTCGATCGTCCTGAATGCCGCGGCGGCGAACGTGTCCGCGAAGTGGTCAATCAGGTTTTCGACCTGTTCGTTGACCTTGGGGCAACCGAGGAACAAGCGGACTTTCCGATCATTTACGCATGCGCCCGCCAAGGTTGGTGTACCCCTAACTTTGATGACATCGAAGACCTGACCGCCGGCACGAAAACGGGAGCCACCCTGGAGCCCCTTTTCACTACGATCCTGGACACCGTATCGCCGCCAAAGATCGACGATCGCCCGGACTTCTCGATGCTGATCGCAAACCTGTCCTACTCTGAGTATGTCGGTCAGCTCTCCATCGGACGCCTGATGTCCGGGTCGGCGCGTCGCAACCAGCAGGCGGTGCGCCGCGGTGTTGACGCCAAGGGCAATCCAAAGGACGAAAATTTCCAGGTCACGCGCGTTTATACGTTCGAAGGCTTGAAGCACGTTGAAGTCGACCAGATCACTGCCGGCGACATTGGTATCGTGGCCGGCTGCGACAATGTTGAGATTGGCGATACGATCACTGGCTCCACCGCAACCCCTGCGATGCCGCGGATCCTTGTCGAGAAACCGACTCTCGCAATGATTTTCTCAATCAACACATCTCCCTTGTCCGGCCAGGAAGGGGAGGCGATCCAGTCGCGCAAGCTGCGCGAACGCCTGCAGAAGGAAGTCCGTCACAACGTCGCCCTGCGGTTTGAGGACACAGAACAGCCAGATCAGTTCCGGGTCTTGGGCCGGGGCGAATTGCAGTTTGCAATCTTGATCGAACAAATGCGCCGCGAAGGCTTTGAATTCATGGTCGGTCGTCCGGTCGTCCTCTACCAGACGGACGAAAACGGGCAACGCCTGGAACCCATGGAAAAGGCGGTATTGGATCTGCCGGAAGTTTTCGCGAGTGATGTGACTCGCCTGTTCCAGGAACGCAAGGGCATCCTCACCAAGTACGAAGCCGAATCGCTGGCCAGCACCGGCGGCCAGGCTCGTGTGCGCCTTGAGATCGAGGTCCCGACCCGGGGCTTGCTTGGAATGCGCTCGAAATACCTGACCGCGACGCGAGGCGAAGGCCTTTTCTCCACTGAACTCCTGGGCTACGCGCCCCACAAGGGCGAGATCATTCACCGCATCAACGGCGCCCTGATCTCTGACCGTGACGGCGAGACCGTTGAATATGCCCTTTTCGGAATTGAAGAGCGTGGCGTGCTCTTCTTGGGACCGGGTAAGAAGGTTTACGAAGGGATGATCCTTGGTGAGCACGCCAAGGAACAAGACCTGAACGTCAACGCTTGCCGCGAGAAGAAATTGACCAACGTGCGCGCCTCGGGATCAGAGGTTCTTGTTACGCTGCAGGGGCTGCGGAAAATGTCGCTTGAGCAGTGCATCGAGTGGATCGAGGACGACGAGTGGATTGAACTCACGCCGGAGTCGATTCGCCTGCGCAAAAAAATCCTCAAGTCCAATATGCGCAGCGTGAAGCGCGAAGACCGGATCAAGTAAAAAGGAAGCAAACTGGCCGCCGCGGCGGCCACGAAAAAATTGCAACAGGGAGACTGATCGATGACCACCACCTTCAGCCGACACCTGGTTCTTGCCGTCACGGCATTGTTTATTTCTACAGGCTGTCAACCAGCCGAATCCCGCATTCCCGTTGTTTCCCAGACGGATGCTGCCAGCAAATCGATCAGCCAACCCCCGGAATTTCAAATGACCCGGGAACTGCCAGACATCACCCGTCGCCTGACCAACGAGCTCAGCACGTGCTGGCTTCAAGCCGGCATCAAGGAACTGGAAATGGCGCATTACCGCGTCACCGGTGACGTTCTGGAACTGTCCGAAGAATTCACCATGATGTCGGCCTTGCACGACCGTTTTTTGCGGATCATCCAGGGTTCAAAAATCAAGTCAGTAGAGCTTGAGGGGGGCGGCGAAATGAACGAAGTCCGCCGCCTTGCAGTCAGCTACGGCCTGATGCCTGACCGGACGTGGGGTCAAGGTGCGAAAGAGTGGGGAGAAATGGCCAAGGAGCTGAACCCCCTGGCCGCCACGCATCGCGAAGAGTTCCGCGCCGCCATCAAGGCTGGACAATCCACAGACGGCGTCATCGAAGATGCAGAGGCCCACTTCTCAGATTTGCTGGATTCCTACGAAGTCCACGTTCCGACCTGGTTTCGCGTCGCGGGCAAAAAAACCAATCCGGTCGACTTCGCAGCCAGCTTTGCTTCCGAAAATTACCGGGATTACGTGATGTATGTGGCGCGAGCCCATTACCCGCGCAAGCCAACCAAACGCGAACTTTTTACCGACCAGGACTCATTCCGTACCAGCTGGGAAAATATTGCGGAAACGATCGTCAGCCAGATCGACGATGGTCGCAGCGTGTTGCTGACGATCATCTGGAGCAACCGTGTGATCGACGTGGAAGACGGAGTCATGCGCGTCAGCGGCCGGCCTACACGCCCGGA
>JBEGVZ010000127.1:0-22070 GCA_041178085.1 Pseudomonadota bacterium
GTGCTCGTGGATGGCAAGCAGGAAGGCGTCGTTGATGGGCCGAAGCCTGCTTTTGAGCCCAGGACTGAAGAGGAAATGAAAAAGATTGAGGAACTGGTCAAGCGTGCCATGGGTTTCAAGGACGGCCGCGATGAGGTCCAGGTTCACAACATGATGTTCCAGATGGATAACGCTCAACGCCAGGTTATCTCAATGGAAACCCAGGAGCGTCGTGAGTATTTCTCCACAATCGCGGTTTCGGCGGCAGTCGCCCTTTCCTTGATTTTGTTCTTTGCATTCATCGTGAGGCCTTACTTCCGCTGGTTGACCTACGATACCCAGCGCAAGCATGAAGCCGCCATCATCGAGGAATACAAACCTGATCTTGAACAGAACATGGTCCAGTCACTTCAGGTGAAGGAAGAAGTTCCATTCGAGAAGATGACCCAACAGGAACAGGTCCTGTACATCGCGAAGAATGATCCCAAGCGTACGGTCGAGGCGATCCGGATGATCCTCTCACCACAACAGGGTTGATCCATGTCTCAAATGAACCGGGATGGTCGCAAGCTCGCAGGAAGGTTCATCAAGCGCAGTGATCGCTTGATGGACCATGTCGCGATCGGCAAGTTTTCCTTCGAGGAAATCTGCCCGTCAGAGATGGCCTATTTTGACAACGACGATTCCTCGATCATTCATGTGCGGCTGCATGAGCCATCGAATCTTGAAAAGACCGTCAGGCAGCATCCTAATTTTGACGTCGATATATCTCCCCAGGATGGCGAACGCGAAGTCATCTTGCCACGCGATTTCACCAACGAGTGGCGCAGCTATGTCTCCCCTTCATCTGGCCGGACCCGTCGCCCGGGCCGGGGAGATGACGTGATGGAACTGAATGATGAAGGTCAGCGGCAGTTCGCCGAGATTTTCGGTGGCGGGGCCGCGTCCAGTGTTTTTACTTCGCGAGCCGCTGAAAGCCAGGAAAAGAATGGCGCGAGTAACGCAGAACAGTCCCCGCTTGCAGCGGACGCAGGCGTATTCCGGATCAACCGCGAGGACATCCGGTCTGCGCCTGCAGCGCAGGATCTTCGTTCGAGCCAGCCACAGCCACCAAGCGAGGAATTCATTCCCCTGGGTACGGCACCGGCATCGGCCAGCGTGGACTCGGTTAGCCAGGTCGAGACGGCCGCAGTGGATAACTGGAAGGCTCGCCGCGAGATGGAAGAAGAAGCGAATCGCCTTGCGGCGGCTGCCCGTGAAGACGGGCTGAAATCCGGCCTCGAGGAAGGCCGCAAGAGCGGGTACGAGAAAGGTTACGAGGAAGGCTTCAAAATCGGCGAGGAGAAAGGCGAACTGTCTGCCCGGCAGGTAGCCAGCCAGTTCTTCGGTCGCGCTGGTGATCTGATCAAGGAGTTTGAATCCCTGAAAGGTCAGATCCTCGACAACGTTCAGCAGAACTTCTTTGACCTTTGCCAGGCGATGGGTGAAGCCCTGCTGGAACGGGAATTTGAAATCCATCCCGAAGCATTTGCCTCGATCATGCGCAAAGCGGTGACTGAAACAGTTAAGGGCGATCAGTTCACCATCCGCGTCAACCCTGCCACTGCGGAAGCCATGGCCAAGGCCGGGGTCCAGGACCTCGATTCCCATATCGTCAAGGATGCCGCTGTCCCTGCTTGGGAGTTCAAGCTTGAGTCCCAGTTGAGCGTCGTTGATGTGCAGGCCAAAAAAATGATCCGGTCGCTGCTTGGTCAGGCTGACGTGTCGCTGTTCAAGAAAGAAGACAAGGCGGGATGACCATGAATGAGGCGATGAAAAGCCCTGTGCAGCTGCGGCGTTTCTCTCGCCCGGAACTAGCCCGTTCGTTTTCCCACATCTCATGGGACACACGGGGCAAAGTCTGTGACGTTGTGGGTACCGTCATCGAAGCATTCCTGCCAAGTGCCCAGCTGGGTAGCGTGGTGGCAATTGCAGTTGGCGGGCATCAGGGCGAAGTCCTTGGCGAGGTTTCTGGATTTCGCGATGAACGTGCCTTGATTCTGCCGTATGGGAATCTGGGTGGCATCGCACCCGGGTGCACAGTCACAGCCCTCAACCGTTTCGATCAGATTCTCGTCGGCGAACACCTGGTCGGCAAGGTCGTCGATCCAATGCTTCAGCCCCTCACAGGTTCAATTTCCCCGGCAAACTCCGAAACGTCTGCCATGATGCCGTTAGAACGCGCCGCACCAAATCCCATGCAACGTAAGCGGATTGAGCATCACTTGACCTTGGGCGTCCGGTCGCTTGACGGACTGCTTACGTTCGGTGAAGGGCAGCGCATTGGTCTGATGGCCGGATCTGGAGTCGGAAAATCCGTCCTGATGGGTATGATTGCCCGGGGTTCCGCCGCTGATATCAACGTAATCGGGTTGATTGGTGAGCGGGGGCGGGAGGTTCGCGAGTTTCTTGAGCGCGACCTGGGCGCAGAGGGCCTCGCCCGCTCGGTCGTGGTCGTGGTGACTGGTGACCAGTCGCCCCTGATGCGTCTTCGCGGTGCCCGCGCAGTCACATCCATTGCAGAGTATTTCGCAGGCCGCGGCAAACGCGTCATGTTGATGATGGATTCCCTGACGCGGGTCGCGATGGCGCAGCGCGAAATTGGTTTGGCCGTGGGCGAACCGCCGACTGCAAAAGGTTATCCGCCATCTACTTTCAGCATGTTGCCGCGTTTGCTGGAACGATGCGGGCCGATGCCAGAGGGTGCAGGCAGCATCAGCGGGATTTACACCGTTCTTGTCGATGGTGACGACTTCAATGACCCGATCCCTGACGCGGCCCGTTCTATTCTTGATGGACACGTGAATCTTTCGCGAACCCTGGCGGCCCGCGGACATTTCCCGGCCATCGAAGTGACCACGAGCGCCAGCCGCGTCATGTACGACATCGTCCCAAAGGACCACTGGACCCTTGCCAACAAGATGCGGGGACTGCTTGGTGTGTATGAAGAGAACCGGGACTACATCCAGATCGGTACATACCAGCCTGGCTCAAATCCTCAGTTGGACCTCGCGATACAACTGATGCCACAGATCGAAAAATTCCTGAAGCAGGACATGGACGAGCGTTCGACCTATGACGAAGCCGTGACCAGCTTGCGAGAGTTGCTGGCAAGCCGATGAATCCCGGGGGTTGAATGAAGGCAAAGCTGAAGCAAATCGCACGGCTTGGCACCGTCGAGGGCGTCAAGCAGATGCGGGTTGATGGCGAGGCCAGGGCTCTTGCGGAGATTCGCACACAGAAGAGTCAGCTGGAGAATCATCTTGTGGAATGGCAGCGGAAGTACATCGATGGTGTCGCAACGTTGAACCGGGAGCGGGAGTCCCAGACGAGGACGATGCTCTTCGCCCTTGAAGGCGCAGTGGATCATGCTCGGGAAACTCTTTTTCAGCTCTTTCAGGCGTTGCGCGAGATGGATTCCCGTGAACAAGCCCAGATGATGCAGCTTGACATGGCGCGACGGGAACTGGAATCGGTGAAAGTGCTGCGGGATTCCCATCGCGAGTCCCTCAATCGTGAGATCGCCCGCAATGAGCAGAAGCAATTGGATGAAATCGGTCTGCGTCGTTTCATTCAGACCCGTTGATGCCGGAGGTTCCCATGGCGTGGATTCGTGAATCTGAAACAAACCCTGGCGTCGCTGTCCCGGGATGGCTTAAACATGTCGTCGCCGCAAAACTAGTGATTGTCGGACTTGTTTTTGCAATGCAGTCCGGCCATTTGAGGTTTGGCGAGACAAGCCTGAGTGCCGCGGAAAAAGATGCCCCTGCAGGGGCTCCCGCAGACGCCAAGGCTCCGTCGGCTGTCGCTGAACCCGGTCGCAAGAGCTTTCTGGATGATCTTCTGGACTTGCCTTCACTCGATCGCGAGAACCTCAAGAAGGAGGACGTTGCCCGCTATCTTTCGATGGCGGACCGTAAGAAGAAGCAGATTGACGAGCGGGTGCAGGTGCTTGCCCGCCGGGAAAAAAAGCTGCAGGAGCTTGAGAAATCGATCGAGGAAAAATTAAAAAAACTGGACGAGGAGCGGAAATTCTTTTCCCAGAGCATCCAACAGGAAAAGGACTTGCAGGGGCAAAGGCTCGACAAACTGGTGGAGCTCTACGACAAAATGGAGCCCAAAAAGGCGGCCCCTGTGTTTGAGAAGATGGATGATGATCTGGTCGTGGCCCTTTTCAAACGTTTACGGCAAAAGCAGGTCACGTTGATCCTGGAGACCATGAGCGCAGAGAAAAGTGTCAAGCTCAGCGAATACTTTGGTCGTGTCAGGTCCGGGAAAGAGTACGACTTGCTGAAGGAAATGAATTCATCGCTTCGGCAGGAATTTTCAGAGTGCAAGGGAATGCCGAAAGAGCCGGCGGCACTCGGCGCGGGAGCCCCTGCGGCGGCGCCAGTATCTGCGCCCGTTCCCGCCGCTAATCCGGCTCAGGCAGCGGCACCTGCGCAGGCCGCTCCGGCGGGTGCCAACCCAGCCCCAAAGGGGCAGTAATATCTCAGGTTCCTGCGGCGGGAGTTGCTGCCTGATGGCTTGATGGGCGGCTCCTTGCCACCATCAGGACGCAAACTCCAAATATCCACATCAGTGCACAGAGCAGCTGGCCCATGGAAAAGGGGCCGAGGACCGTTCCGAGCTGGGCATCCGGCTCGCGGAAAAATTCCGCAACGAAACGGAAGCTCGCGTAACCGAGCAAAAACACGGCCGAGACAACGCCTGTCTTTGGTTTTCTTGAGTAAACATAAAGCATCAATGCGAGCAGCAACCAGCCCTCGAGCATGGATTCGTATAGTTGCGATGGATGGCGTGGCAGGGGGCCGCCGGTTGGGAACACCATTGCCCAGGGTACGTCAGTAACCCGGCCCCACAATTCACCGTTGATGAAGTTTCCGATCCGGCCAAAGCCCAGTCCTACAGGAATGATGGCCGCGATATGATCGGTCAGGTTCATGAAGTCGATGCGATTGCGGCGCGCAAAGATAAACAGCGCAAGGATTGATCCAAGGAGCCCTCCATGGAAAGACAAGCCGCCTTGCCAGATTGCAGGAATCTCTTTCCAGTTGTTCCAGTAGTAGTCGAAGTTGTAGATGAAGACGTAGGCGGTTCTCGCCCCGAGGATCATCCCCACCAGCCCATAAACGAGGCAAGTTTCCAGCTGCTCATGGTCCATTTGCAGGCGCCCTGTGCGTGAGGCCCGGCGCAGGAAAAGGAACACCGCGAGCAATCCGATGATGTACATCATCGAGTACCAGCGCAGTTGGAAAGGTCCGATTGAAAAGATGGCCGGGTCAATATTCGGATATGGCAGCATTTTTACCCCGTTTTTTGTGAAATTCTAACGGACACGGCACCTTTCCCGCAACCCGTAATCGTTACGGGCGGTTCCGTGCTAAAATGGAATCATCCACTAACAGGTTGGCTCATGAACGACAAACGCGACATGTCGGCCGCCCAGCTCGCACGCATCCTGCGCGAGGCCCGGGCTCGAGGTGCGCCCGTTTCGCAGGTGATCGAAAAGGGACTTGCTGCCATGCGCGGTGGCAGGCAGCAGGAAGCCGAGCCCAACCATCCACCCGTCCAAAGCGCGGCCCCGGGAAAACAGGATGCCGCCCAGTTGCGCAAGATGATTGTTGCCCTGGTGCAATCGGGTGGCAAGTGGCCCCAGTTGCAGGCTTTGGCATGGAAGCTCTTTCACCTTGAACCGGGCGATCGTTCCGCGGCTCACATTGTTGAGCTTTGCGCTTTGCATGGGACAAGGACGGAACTTCTCGACCTTTCTTCCTCCCTGGTCGAAGCTCGACACGCTTTTTACTTCCACTTGCATCCCCAGGTCCGCGAACGCCTGGCGTTGATCGCCTGGATTGCCGGGCGGTTTGACATGGTCTCCCCGCAGCTTTTGAAGTCCAAGGATTCGTCGCAATTGCTGCCATCCGAGCGTTTGATTCTGTTTCTTTACCTGGCGGGGGCCAAGGACCCCGGGCCTGCCTACATGTACTTCAAGGCCAACCGTCCGGCGATTCTTGAAGCTGCGCGCACGTCCGGGCCTGTCATCCAAACCGACCTCGATGATGTAGTCCTGATGGCTGCCCGGCTCGCCCATGATCTTGGTTTTGATTTTGATGTGCGTGAGCTGGTTCGCCAGATTTCCCGCGAAAGTTCGCGCCACGCCGACGGTGTCGAGCTGCTGAACCAGACAGTCAAGGAGTACCGGGAGTCCGCAGAGTCCTCTGCAGGCAGCACTGGTGATTTTGAAGTGCGCATGAGCGAGGGTACGTGGCAGCAGCGCATCGATTACCTCAATTCAAGGCTGGACAAGATCCGCAACCTGGCCAGCACCCGTGATCCGGCCCGCGCCCGCGTGAATGAAGCGTTGAAGGATGTCACCAGGTTTTTCCCACAGGTTCCAGAGGCATGGGCCCAGCTTTCCCAGCTGCTTGTCCTGCACCGGGACCTGGCCGGCATGCTGCCGGCACTTAATGCGACTTTTGCCTCACAGGCCTTGGTGTTCCATCCTCCGCCACTCGACGCCGCGCTTTGGCAGGGTCCCGTGCAGGTTCCGCCTGATTTTTCTGACTTGCAGCAAGCATTCTGGCACAGCGTTGCGCTGATGCACCAGTATGTCGCCCATGGCAGTGGCCATGAGGAGACGCTGTGGAAGAGCCGCCGCCTCATGAACAGTGTCACTGCCGCGGCTGAGTTCCCGCTGCCTTTGCGGTGGAGCGACCTGTTGCGCTCCGCAACCCAGCACGTTTCCCGGCACGCAGGTATGCCCCCTGCCGAGCGCGATACGATGCTGGCCCAGCTTGGCATTGCGGGCGAAACGGACTCCTTCAGCGCTCACGACATCGAGGTCTACCTGCAGAAGAATGCACGCACCCCTCTGGTGGTGCTTGATGAGCTTGAGCGCATTGCGGCGATCAAGAAGGCTCCGCAGGTTCAGCGGCTGGCGATCCTCAAAAAGGCCGCGGTCAGTTCCATGACCAATCATGACCTCGACAAGGTCTTCCAGACATCGGTGCAATCCGGCAGCGGCCCAGCCAGCGATGACCTGTGCTGGCGCGTGGCATCGATTCTTTCTGTTCGCCAGAGCCTGCATCCATCTGCGCGCCATGCGCTTGAAATTTCCGGTGAGCGGCGCTCATTCTGTCCCTTTCTCGTGCCGGCCTTTCACGACGTCGAGACAACCATTTTGGAGGGTTTGTCTCCCTTGCAGGCAGCGTTCGTCCGCTCGGTTTTGCGGACAGGTCCACGGCTGCCGGAAATGTTCAGTTTGCTGGATTCCCGGGCGCGGATTCTGAAGCCAGTCCCCTCCCCCGCTGGAACTCCGCAAGCGGCCGTTGACCAGGCGATAAAGAACCTGCCCTGGCTTGGGTCCAGTGTGAAGGTATACCGGTTCAGCCATGAACAGCTCGTGTTCGGCGGGCTCGCTCTGCCGGCATTTGTACGGATTGCACCGGCGAATTCCTGGGGATTGCTGTTCATCATGCTGGCCCACAGACTTGGTTTGCAAGCATGGGACTGCAAGGTATCCCGGCTCGCCAACACCTGCACCGAAGTGATCCCTCGTGTCGCACACCTGCCCGAGTACAAGGCGCAGGCATCCAAGGTCGCCCGTTGGTTGCGTGACCTTTCCGCAGAAGAGCGGCTGGCCTGGCAGGAACTTGGCACGACATGTCGCGCGTTCACGGACCAGGAGGGCATGGACCTCCTCGCAAGCGTCATTGCCCGGATGGCGATCATGATCCACCCGGACCATCAAGGCGCCCTTGGTGCGCTTCAGCAGATGCGCGTTGACTTGCCAGTGTTGCGGAATCTAGAGGGGTGGTTGCTGGGTCCGGCGTATTCTGACTACCGCCAGACCCAGAACTTGCTGTCGCGTATCATGGTACCGCTGAATTTGCGGCGCCTTCCCGGGATCAGTGTCCCTTCGACTTCTCAGTAGGCGTCAGGAAGAACGCTTGCGCTGCGTTCCGGATTAGCCTTGATCTCGCGAATGATCTCGATGGCCTTTGCTTGCAGCAAGCGGCCTTCCTTCATCCGTTCGCACAGATAGCCCTCAGCAGGATCCGTGTGCTCGTAAACTGTGCTGTGCTGGGGCCACAGGTTTGAGTCGTCATTGCTGCCACCCATGCACAACGGGATGTAGTGGTCGATCTTGAAGGATTGGCGGTCCATTTTTGTTGTTTCAAAGCCAAGCTCACGATCGTAGCGAACGAAAATGGCAGCCTTGCGTGACGATTCGACGTCACGGTTGCAGTACGGAACTTTCTCTGGATAACGGTAGGTGTCGGGGCTATCGCACTTGCTGCCAGGAGTCAGGCTGTGATCTGGCGTGGTCGGATAGCGACCGTTGCTGTCGATCGCAGCGAGCTTTGCGCTCATGCTGGTCTCGGATACAGGGCCACAGGCAAACAGGAATGCGGTCAGGGAACTTACCAACAGGAAGAATGCAATACGGGAACCGGAACGGCTGCTCATTCTTTCTCCTCATAGAGGGGCATTTGCGGCGCCCCGTAGAAACACCAGCCCAATCGCTGGCTTATATGGGATCAAAACTCGATACAGTCATCATGTGAAACCGGATGCGGGGCGGTTCTTATTTCACAAAGCCGAGTCGCGCAAGGACAAATTAGGTCAGCTTATGGCCCGCCAAGCAGATAGCGGACCATTATTTCCGGTGCTACAAGCGGCGCGAAGCCTGGCCGGTTGCCGGTAATTTGCCCAGCAATAAAGGTAAGTTGCGCCGACCAGGTCAGGGGTTCTTCGAGCATTGTGAACTGCATCCCGAATGGAATGCGCGGGTAAATGCCCTCACTGAGGAGTTGTATGCCACCGCCGTGGTACCAGACCAACTTGCCGCGTGATGCTTGCCACTTACCTTTGTCCGGTGTGATCAGGCGATTCCAGTCTTCGTCATAAAGCCAGAGCATGTCGAGGCTCAGCACAGTGCCCGGTCGCGACTCCATGTCGAGTACGCTGATGCCCAGGTTCCATGCGTAGGCGCCTTCACCAATGTATTGTGCTCCCAATCCCATGTTGCCCCACATGCCGACCCGGCCCCCGACCGACCACATGCGCGGCTGCTGCATCCGGCGAAAACTTTTTTTTCTGGGGGCGAGCAATTGTCCATCTGGACTGGCGTCATCGGCTTCGTTGGCTGGCTTCCCTCCGGTTGGCGGAGTCAGGGCACCGCTTTCTTCGGCGGAGGCAGGTTGCTCGATTTCCGGTTCTTCGCCTTCGCGCGCCGGTCGTGGGAATGCCAAGGCAGTTCCGGCGTAAACAATTGCCAGACCTAGTGCAATTGCGTGAACCGTTGTTGCGCCAAGCATCCGTTGAATTCGCCTCATTGGCAGTCCTCCCGTGCGCGCGTCGCACTGCTCCAGTCTAAGGGATGCCGCGCGTTGAAGGAATGGTTCTTGCTTTTCAACTTTCGCCTGGAGTGCACAAACGAGCGAAGGAGCGAGCCCATGCAATTAGCGTCCGGACCGAAGAAATCACCGGCATCTCCCGTTTCCTCAAAGACTTCCAAAGCCATGACGCGCCATGTTTTGTGTGCCCTCCCCACTGACCGGATCGAAGATGCATGGCAACTCATGAAGGACATCCATTGCCGTCATCTGCCTGTCGTTGCAGAGGGCAAGCTGATCGGCATCGTGTCCGACCGCGACATCCTTTTGAGGGCCACCTACGGTGATCACGGGATTTCTTTTCCTGACCTCAGGGTTTCCGATGTGATGACCACCCATGTGGTCAGTTGCAGGCCGTCTGCGCGCCTTTCTGCCGTTGCCGCCACGATGATCGAGAAAAACCTGGATTCGTTGCCTGTGACCGATGATGAGAACCACTTGCTCGGGATCATCACCAGCGCAGATTTGTTGAATGTGATGCAGAAGGACCAGACGGCCAATGGCGGCGGGGATACAGTCCTGGACATCTTGAGCACGCCAAAAAGCGAGGGTTGATTGGATCCCCTTGAATTATATGCTCGCGCGCGTGACGGTGGTGCCTGGCTTGAGCTCGCAGCGGATGGCTGGCGTCTTGTCACGGGCCTGGTGTTGCTTGGCTTCGTGATCGTCCTGATCCTGATTGTGTCGACTCGTGCAGGGTCGTTTGCGGGCCAGCTCCTGTCAGCCTTGCGCAGGCCGGTTGCTGATCACCTTTTCATGCGGGTTTCCTTTCGCGGCCTCGGTCCCGGCCCGAAGGCTGTGGGCGAGAAACAAGCCTATCTGTCTGGTTTGCGGTCCCACCAGATCACGCTGTACGCGCATTTCCCGGCTTCCCCAGGTGAGGTGGCAAGGATCGAGCCGCCTGGGGTGAACATGGTGGTAACTGGCCTGCGTAAAGTCAGCGACGAGCCGCCGTGGTTCGCGATTGAAGCCGAGCCGCTTTTCCGCGATGATGGATCCAGGTCCAGATACAGGAAATTCATCGGCGGGATTTCAGATGTCACGTATCGTTACCGCGTCTTCCCTGACTCTCTCCCTCGTGTTGGCTTTTTGCCAGCACGGTTGTGGCCGCACTCAGATTGGCGGCCGCTCCCCTGGTGGAACCACGACCATTCTTGATGACAACGTGAATGTCCAGGATGCAACTGCCTTCGGTGTCGCGACCAAAGCGGAAATCGACTCTGTTTTCTCTGAGTCGCGGGTCTTGGCGGACCTGACGGTTGGGCGGCTTTTTGATTTTGATGAAAGCCTGCTCACAGGTGCCGACGTGGTGAACTTGAATGACGATGCATCGAAACCAGTCTTCTGTCAGGGTGAAGCCCCTCTACTGGACGAAGCCAAAGTGGAAACCAACCGCCTGACGCTGCGCTATGAGGCCGATGTCACCTCCTGCGCCCAGCAGCCAGCGACAAGTGCCTGGCTTGCGGGCAACAGCATACAGGTAGACAAGCAGATTGCTGCGATTGCCGTGACTTTCGCATGCAGCTCAAGAAATCTTGATACTTCTCTGGGTCAACGTTCTGTTCGTGCAATCATGGCGGCACCAGCATCGTTTGCCTGTTCCGGTCGTGGGGACGCGGCAAGCTCCGGTCGTGCCTGGCGATTCGTCGCACGCACGGAGGGACGTTATGCTGGACCGCGGTCTGAGGTTCCCGTCGAGCAGCGGTACTGGCGGGGCTACGATGCGGGCGAGAATGGCCAGCCTTGTGTCCTTCAGAAGGGTCCCGGTGGGGTGGTGAGCCTTGGGGCATGCAGGGCCTATGAGCGCAGCGAATCCCGTAACCTCGTTGATGACTCGCGGTTGGGCCGGGTTTTGTTGGCCACCGCGACAGCCAGAAGGAGGTCGGGGAACCTTTTTGCGGATGGCAGCTTGAATGTCCGCTTCAACGGCTGGACAGGGACGGTTGCATTTGCTCCGCAAGATACTGATATTAAAGTGAATATGACCAGGCCAAGTGGCGAATGTGCCGGTTTCGTGATGCGACCGGTCATGGCAAATTTCGAGCCCTCAGACTGCCGCTGAGGGTCCATTCATTAATATACTTGACCTGTTTCATTGGTGGCCTTAATAATCGGTCCGGTTTTCATTAAAAGGAACCGTCGCCGATGACCATCCGCCTGAAAGAGGTCGTGATACCCGCCGGGATCGAGCTGCCGCCTGATGCCTTGCAGCAGGCCGTGGTCAGCATGCTTGGCATTCCCCAGGTCAACCTCAAGGCAATGACCATCCTGAAGAAGTCTCTCGACGCCAGGCGCAAGGCGGCAATCGTTTACAAATACCAGGTAGACGTCGACGTTGAGGACGAAGACGCGGTTTTGTCCCACAATATGGCTGTCGCTGAGAAGTCCCCCGGTATCTCTGTCGCGGATCCCCTCGATGGTCTTGACCCGGGTGCGGTGCGGATGCGTCACAAACCCGTGATCATTGGTTCTGGGCCAGCCGGTATCTTCGCAGCGCTGACCATGGCCCTGGCTGGCCAGCCGTGTGTTGTCGTCGAACGTGGAGAATCTGTCGAAGGCCGCATGCGCACGGTCAATCGCCTGCGCCGCAGCGGCAAGTTTGAAGGTGAAAGCAACTACTGCTTTGGTGAAGGTGGTGCAGGGACTTTCTCGGACGGCAAGCTTACTTGCGGCAAGAATCATCCGTTGATCCGTCATGTGTTCGAGCAATTTGTCCGTCACGGAGCCCCGGCGGATATCCTTTACGACGCCAAGCCCCATATCGGCACGGATTTTTTGATGCGGGTCGCCTGGAACATGCGTCAGCACTTGAAAGCGCTGGGCACGGAATTTCATTTCGGGCGTCGTTTTGTCGACTTGCGCGCGGGAGGCGAATCAGCCAAGTGGCTGGTCAAACTTGATGACGGACGGGAGCTGCCAACGGATCATCTTGTGATCGCGATTGGCCATTCGGCGCGCGACACTTACCAGATGCTCTTCGATAAGGGTCTGGCCATGGTGCCCAAGCCCTTTGCCATGGGTGCGCGCATCGAGCATCCGCAGGAACAAATCAATCGTATCCAGTTCGGAACATGCGTCCTTGGGCACGCTGCCGAATACAAACTGGCGGCGCAGGTGGAAGGGACGCCCCATCCCGGGGGCGGGCTCAACCCCCAGCAAACACCTTCCGGCTCTTCGCGCGGAATCTGGACGTTTTGCATGTGCCCTGGCGGACACTTGATGCCGACCGGTGCGCAGCCCGGTCACCTGGCAATCAACGGTATGAGCTACCACGGACGAAAGAGCGGTTTTGCCAATGCCGCGGTCGTGGTCAACGTCCTGCGTGAGGATTTCTTCCGTGGCCACGTCCTTGACGGCATGCATTTCCAGGCCGCGCTTGAGCGCAAGGCTTTCGCTGCCGGCGGCGGCAGTTACCATGCGCCTGCCCAGCGGCTGGTCGACTTCATGAAGGGGCGCGAATCGAAGGGCGTGTTGAATTCCACCTACAAGCCCGGGATTACCAACCACCGCATGGACCAGTTGTTGCCTGATTTCATTGTCAGTGCCCTGCGCGGCGCGATGAGTGAATACAACAAGACGATGCGTGGATACCTGTCGCCAGAGGCGATTGTTGTCGGTCTTGAATCCAAGACGTCGGCGCCGGTGTCCATGGTTCGCGACCGCAACCTCCAGTCCGTCAGCCACCCCGGTGTGTTCCCTGCCGGTGAAGGGGCTGGTTTTGCCGGTGGGATCGTGAGTGCGGCACTTGATGGTGTGCGCATCGGCCGGGCGGTCCTTGACGACTGTGCGCGTGAATCTGTAGCGCTTCCAGCCTGGATCCATTAAACAATTCTGTGTCTTGCCAAACGCAGGCTGGAGGCTTTTATCGTGTCCGCTATGGCCCAAGGTTCCCGTGAAATCCGTGATCCATTTGAATGGTTTGACACTTGGTTCAAGGACGGGCTTGCCACTGGCCTTGAGAATGCAGACGCCATGACCCTTTCCACCATCGCACTCGATGGCCGCCCCTCTTCAAGGATTGTTTTGCTGAAGGCTGTCGAAGAGGGTCGTTTTTGCTTCTTCACGAATTACGACAGCCGCAAGGCGCGTGAGATGTCGGCGAATCCTTTTGTGACTTTGACTTTCCTGTGGCCGACGCTCAATCGCCAGGTCCGCGTTGAGGGCCGCGTCGATAAACTCCCCCGGGAGCGCTCGGAGGCCTATTTTGCTACCCGCCCGCGCGGCAGCCAGATCGGTGCATGGGCGAGTTCTCAAAGTAGCCGTATCAATGCATATTCTGACCTTGAGGCACGTGTGCGAGAGTACGAGGCGAAGTTCAAGGACCAGGTGGTTCCATGTCCCCCGAACTGGGGTGGGTACGGCGTCCTTCCTGCACGTATTGAATTCTGGACCGGCAAGCCCAGTCGCCTGCACGAACGCATGGTTTACGAACGCGGGCAAAAATCTGTTGATGCGCATGAAGCCGCGTGGTCAACCCACCTGCTTTCGCCCTGATGTAGCCCGGGCGCGTCGGCGTTCAAGGATCCGGCGGACTTTAACGACCTGGTTGTCGTCAAGCCGCATGCCCAGTGACAGCAGTGCTCCAGCGATGAAGAAAAAAGCTACGCCGGGACCAAACACCAGGGCGATGCGCCAAGACACTTCGTCAGTCTGTGTTGTGTTTGGCTGGAAGCCGATCGCGGACAGTATGATTCCCGAAAAGGCGACGGCAAGCGCCCGTGCAGCCTTTGCCCCCATCTTCCATATGCCAAAGTAAAGGCCTGCGCGGTTGCTTCCGTATTTGACTTCGTCGTAGTCAACGACGTCTACCAGCCAGGCATCGAGCAGCAGGATTGAGCCAACAAAGATTCCACCCAGAATTCCTGCAATCGCTGGTCCGGCAAGACTGCCCGGTTGAAACAGTGGATAACCTGTGGCGGTCATGATGCCAAGACCAGCCGTACCTGCGAAAAGAGGCCACTTCTTGCCAAAGCGGTTGGCCACTGTGATCCAGCCAATGAGCCCGATGGTGAAGACCACCATGAAAAAAGCGATGATCTTCTGGGTATCGGCTTCGCCCAGTTGAAGGCGATATTTGTAGTAATAAAATGCAAAACTCGAATTGATGTTCACGCCGACGGTTGCGATCAAGTAGGCCGCAAACAAGGTAATGAAAGGCTTGTTGCGAAGGAGTGACTTGATGCCTCCAAGGTAACCTTTTCTTTTGTGGTCTGCCTTCGGTTCCTTGATGTTGAATGATGCGGATGCGTGGTCAGGCCCTGGTTTGTCCGCCCCGCGCGTGGCAAGGAAGCAAATTGCTGCTGTGACCACAATGATCACCCCAATAAAGCCGGCAGCAGCAACGTGGGCGGACGCTTTCGCTGTTGCTGAACCGTCTCCCAGTTGAACAAGGATGATCCCGGGCACAACCGTACCCAGAATCGCGCCGATATTTCCTGAAACCAGCCGCCATGCGTAAATCTCCGTGACCTGGTTGCGATCTGGCGTCAGTTCACTACCGAGTGCGGCATGCGGGATTGAGATGACGGTCATGGCTGTGTTGAGCAGCATGTAGGAGCCCAGCAGGAACAGGAATTTGCCGGTCTGGGTGTCGAGCTGCGGCGGATTAAACAGCAATACCAGCGAAGCACCCAGAAAAACTGCGCCCGCTGCAATGTAAGGTCGTCGCCGCCCGAAGCGGCTTCGGGTGTGATCGCTGATCATGCCCATGAGGGGGTCGGTGATGGCATCCCAAACGATGGCGAGCGCAGCGGCATATCCGGCAAGGCGCGGCTCCAGGCCGACGATATCGGTGTAAAAGATCAGCAGGTAGAGCCGGATCAAGACTTCGCTGGCTGTGATACCGGTTTCCGCAATGCCGTATCCTGCCTTCACAGCCCTTGATGGGTTCATCTTACAAACTCAGTGATCGCGTGCTGGTCATCCTTGGTGCCGAACTTCTGATCGGGGCCGGCCGAGTAAATGATGATCGTGTTTTTTTCGAGCCGCATGCGCAGCTCGGTTCCCCAATAGTCCTTCGCCGGGTCGCCGATGTTTTTCTTGCCGATCTTCACGAGTTTACGGACGGTTTCCTTGAAAATCTTCGGGTCTTCGATCTTGGGCGGATTTTCATCGATCATTGCCAGTTCGAGGGCATGGGCGACCATACCAATGCGCTGGCTGTTGACCACGCTTTCGATGCTGGTAACGAAGCCTTTCAGCTTGTCGGTGATCACATCCTTGTTCTCGTATCCCTTGTAGCTGATGCCGCTCGCAAGAGCGATTGGGAGGAGGCGCTCAATCATGCAGCACCCCGCTTTCCAATGGTTTCGTTGATTTTTTGCTGGTTGCTTGTGATGTTGCCCAGCAAGATCGCGACAACGGCGTTGGTCGAGCTTGCCCTGATAAACGCCTCGCGGTCGATTTCAAAACAAGTCGTGACGGATTTTGTCAAAACGGTCGCGGATCGAGCGGAGTTCTTTAGCAGGGCAGTCGACCCAATAAGGCCACCGCGGCTGATGGACTCCGCGACGGTTTTCCCATCGATCTTGACATCAACAGTTCCTGATTCGATCAAGAATGCGGCATGTGCGGTGTCTTCCCCTTGCCGGATGATTTCTGTTCCGGCTGGGTAGGACGTGAATTTTCCTGCGTAAGCCAGGCTGAATGTCTGCTTTGGCGTCAGGTAAGACAAAGCCGCTGATTCCTGCAGCAACTTGATCGCACGCAGCAGATCAGGCAGTCCGTTTGCGGGAGGATTCGTGCCAAGGACGACGAGTGCCTGCTGAACGACTTCGTCACCAATTTCCAGGAGGACGCATTTGCTCGTCGCCGTCAGGCCACCAGGTATTGCAGCGACCGTCAAGCAATCCCCGGCGGTATACGTTAAACCGGAGGAGTTGTCGCGAAGTTGGCCTGCAATCAGGAGTAGGATTCCATTTTGCCCGTCGCCTCCGTCCCTGAACTGCAGCAGGCTTCCTTTTGACAGTTTTCGAAACTTGGGGTTCCCGGCGATTTTTGCGACGGTTTCCTCGTTGGCAAAGGCCATGACGGGTAATTTTTTAATCGCCTTCTTGAATGATTCCGGGTTGAAAGCCCTGTCCAGACGCATCAACGCTTCGGGTCTGAACCTCTTGATCGGAAGTGAGGCAAGGCTGGCAAAATTTTCGAACGGTATTGCGATCATTTTAACCAGACCACCAATCACGGTCGTCGCCATCACAGCAAGCCAGGCAATCGCAGCCAGTTGGTCAGCAAGCTCTTTCCAGCCACCGGCCAATGGCGAAGTAATGCTCAGATCCGCAGCTTTTATTCCCAGCGCCATCACGCTTGAGTTGAGCAGTTCGGCTGTCATGAGGGTAAGCCCCGTCAGCCAAAGCATCATGGCTGACGAGAGCAAGCCTTGTCCGAGGGTCGCTTTCTGGTCAAAACGAAGTAGCCCGCGGCGCATGAATTCGCGCGTTTTCTCCAGCAAGTCAGGTTCTCTCGCCCATGCCTCCATCACTGCCACCAATTGACCACGATCAGCGGGATTGATTTCGCTCAACCCGATGACTGCAAATGACATGGCTGCGGCAAGCAACGATTGGCTGTTGAAGGTTCCTGCAGCCCAAGCGGTCAGGCAGAAGCCAATCCAGGGAACCATCAGTGCAACCAGCCTGACGCGAATCTCTGCTCTCCTGCTTAAAAGATCGATGGGTTGGCTCTGGAATTCGGCTACGAGGAACAGCCAGGCCCGCACTGCGAAGGTGAAGCGTGGTTCCTCTTTGATTGTTTCGGGGCTCGTCGCCCAGGTGATCCATCCGACGACAAAGCTCTGGATGGCCGACGCGGCGAGAATCCCAAACCATAACTTCACCAGCGTTGCGGCTGGGGTTTCCAGTAGAGACATCGCTGTCGCCAGCGACAGAGTGTTGCCCTTGACGGCGACCAGAAACAGGCAGATCAGTGCAGTGCCGATGACGGCAGGAAACAAGTCGTTGTCGACCATGCCAGATGCAAGACGCCTGGCGTTTGTCCGGACACTCACGGCCCGGCGGTGGCGGCTGTGGGTGCTTACGGGCTCTTTTCTGGTTTGTTGTGCAAGAATCTCCACGCTTTTCATCAAATCTTCGTGAGCGATTTTCTCCAGAAGGTCGTTTTCATGCAGGCGCAGGATCAGGTCGACGAGCATCTGTAAATCGGCGGCTGCGGTGAGGGATCCAAACTGCGCTTGGAGGACTTCCTGAACGCCGTGCTGCCGGATTTGCTGAACCCAGTGTGCTTCCTGAAGTGTCAGATCGATCACTGACCCGCCATGAGCACCACGAATGGCAAATTCAGATCCCTCGTCGTCCCTGGCGACAACAATCGTGGCGCGCATGTGTTTTGTGCCGTCAAGGTACATTGGCCAGTTTGACGGCGACGGATGCTGGTGGGTCACGCCAACTCTCTCCATGGGTCGAAGCTTGGGGACGTATCCTGATCTTTCCTTTGTTTTTATTCGGCAGCGGGCAGAATTACTGGAGCCCAGAAGCCGTCCAGGTCCGTTCAAAGAATGGGTTTTTCCATAAAAAATCAATAAAAACGGTATTTTAAGGCTTAAAAAAGGAAGCGGGGACTGGTTGGTCCAGTCCCCGCGATCCGGTGGGCCCTGATCAATGACCAGGTCAGCTGCCGATATCTACGCCGAACCAAAATCCGCCGGCATGCCGCCAGTCGTCCTCTTTGCCAGAGTCGTCCTCAAGGTCCGATACGAAAGCATCGACGTTTTGTGTTCCTGTGAGTTGCGCCAACTCTTCCGTCTGGTAAACCTTGGAGAAAACGTCTCCCCAGTATTTTGCTGCGTTCGAGCCGCGCAGATAGGAACCGCGATAAACGGCAGCCGTATTTTCCGGCGCACCGGGCGGGTTCAAAAAAACGACATAAAATACAGAGCGTCCCTGTTTGCGCACGGTTTTGAAGCCGTGGGCTTTGAGCTCAAGGTTGGCACCGCGCAGGATGACATCGCCCTGGCCACGTGCCGGGACTTCAAGGGTGACGTCGCGCTTGACCAGCTCGCCTGACGGCATCTTGTAGAATACGCCACCGGCGGCAGTCACGCTGCCAGCAGAGTCAGCAAGGGCTGGCATGGCCAGGGAAAGGCCAGCGCTGACAGCTAAAACCCTCGCAGCAACTTTGAGAACGTTTGAAACCGACACAGAATGCGTGCTCATGATCTCGCCTCCTTGGTGATCGATGCCAGGATTCGTTGTTGTTCCACCGGGTTCAGGTTGTCCAGACCCCGGAAAATCTCCGACACGGTATCAGATTGCTGCTTCTCCACGCCGCGCATCATCATGCACATGTGCTGAGCTTCTATCCGCACCGCAACGGCTCGAGGCTCAATTGCCTCAACGATGGCATCTGCAATTTGTGTGGTGATTCGCTCCTGGACTTGAAGTCGCCGTGCGAACACTTCCACAATGCGGGGGATTTTAGACAGGCCAAGGATCTTTTTTCCGGGATAGTAGGAGACGGTCGCCCGACCCCAAAACGGCAGCATGTGGTGCTCACACAGGCTAAAGAATTCGACCTCGCGGACGGTGACCAGACCTGAGCCCTCGGCGTCGAACACTCCCTTGCCGATGACCCCGGCTACGGTCTTCGAGTAGCCACCCAGGATGTGGCCCATGGCCTTGGCAAACCGTTCCGGTGTGCGGCGAACGCCGTCACGGTCAGGATTGTCGCCAGAGGATCGCAGGATGATTTCGCCGGCTTTGGTCATCCCGTCCTGGTCGAAACCGCGGGGTATTTTTTTCGGCCCCGGGGAAAGATGGCCGGTCAGTTCGTAAACGCTTGGTTGGTGGTCCAGGTCGAGCACGGGAGTCTCCTCTTCCGGGTCGTTCGATAGGCGGCACTCTATCTCATTGCCCTTTTTTGTCCAGAGAATGTCTCGAATTTGTTAAAATTTGTTAGACAAGAGTCTGTTTTGGGCATACTTAGTTTACGTGGTGTCTAATATTGTGTCTACTAAGTTAGACAGGAAGAGGTCGAACCCATGGAACAGTTCAACATCAAGGCGGTGGTCAAGTACTCCGGAATAAACGCCCACACCCTCAGGGCTTGGGAGCGCCGGTACGGAGTCATCAAGCCAGCCCGCGAGGGCAACGGCCGCCGAATGTATTCTCCAGCCGAAGCCGAGCGTCTGAAGATGCTCGCCCATCTGGTTGGCCTTGGACACGCCATCGGCAACCTGTCCCGCCTGTCGGATAGCGAGCTCAGGGCGCTGTATCGAAGATCGGCTTACAGCCCCAAGGGTGAAGAAACTCGCGACGCGGAGGGGGCAACCGGTCGCCCACTCAAGCTCGTTACCACCCCCGAAGATATCTCCCGTAGCTGCAAGAAGGTTCTGGACATCCTGTCGAACTTTGAACTGGAAAAGCTGCACGTGGAGCTGGAACGCGCCAAAGCCCAGCACAGCGTCCGGTCCTTCGTCCTGGACGTCGTTTTGCCGCTGGTCGTCCTGGTCGGGGATTTGGTCCTTGCCGGACGCATGTCAATTGCGCAGGAACATGCGCTGTCAGCGATCCTGAGAGTCCAGCTTGGGGAGATCGTTGGATCCTTGCGCCGGGGCCCGGAAAACCACCAGGACGGTCAGCCCGTGAGGCGCCCTTTCTCGGTGGTCATGGCGACCCAGGACGGTGACCTTCACGAGTTCGGGATTTTGATGTCCGCGGTGCTTTGCGCTGCCAGTGGCGTCCAGTGCCACTATCTGGGTGCCAACTTGCCTGCCCGCCCCCTCGCGGAGGCGGCGGCCATTCTGCGTGCAGATGCGGTCCTGGTCGGACGCACGACCGTGCTTGAGCGCCGGATGAAGGGGTCGGACCAGATCGACTACCTGCGCGATCTTCACGCCAACATGCCGGAAGGAATCCGGATCTGGGTTGGTGGCGGGCTTGAATGCGAGCTCAGCCAAGTGACAGCGGGTGACGCGGGGCGTGAGGTCAGGTATATGCGAAGTTTGCAGGAACTTGACGCACATCTTCAGGAAATCACACGTGACCGATTCGACGCCTGATCTTCGCCTCGATGCCCATTTGTTTATTTGTACCAACACGAAGCAGACGGGTGCTTCCTGTGGGGCAAAAGGTTCTGCTGCCTTGCGTGATCAGTTAAAAGATTGGGCGGCCAAGGACCACCCGGAATGGCGTGGCCGCGTCCGTGTCAATGCGGCGGGTTGCCTGGGCCAGTGTGCGCGTGGCATTGCAGCAGTCGTATACCCTCAGGCCGAGTGGTTCACAGGTTTGACGCAGGACGATGGTCCCCGCATGAAGGGCGTTCTTGAAGGTGTCATGAAAGATATCGCGGAACCCTCAACTCAGCGGAAGTCGTTCTGATGGGCGCGGATCACTGGCACTCCTCACGCACCGACATTTTCCTTCTCCACTTTGGCGGACCGACTTCTGGTGCCGAAGTTGAACCTTTCCTGACCGAACTTTTTGAAGATCCATTCATCTTGCGCATGCTGTTGCCAGACGCCATCCGCCGTATGATCGGCCGCATCATTGCGCGCAGGCGCGTTCCCAAAGCTGATGGCCAGTACAAAGCGATCGGCTATTCCCCGATCAACCGGTTCACGGAGGCCCAAGCGCGGCATCTGGAATCCACCATGCGTGAAATCAGGCCGGACACTCACGTCCATGTGATCAACCGTTATACAGCGCCGCGGGCTGCAGATGTGGTCCGGCGGTTCGATCCGAATCGCCCCGGGCGTCTCTTTTTGTTGACGCTTTA
The DNA here is from genome assembly GCA_041178085.1 of Pseudomonadota bacterium. Classification (GTDB taxonomy): domain Bacteria; phylum Bdellovibrionota_B; class Oligoflexia; order Oligoflexales; family RGVZ01; genus RGVZ01. The sequence goes on from JBEGVZ010000127.1 coordinate 21,153, forward strand.
TCCGCATTTTTCACACGCCACGGCTGGCAGCTCGATGTTTGATTTCGACCGCGCGTGGCGCATGTATTCCGGGTCTGACCATCCAGCAATGACGCGCATTGCGTCATGGTGGTTCCAAAAGGATTACCTTGAGTATTCGTGGCAGTTGCTGCGCGAATCTTTGCAGGCGGCATTGGATCAGGCAAGAAACGGCAGCAATCCGCGGGAACGGCGTGTCACGGTTTTGTTCTCGGCCCATGGCTTGCCGGTCAAGTACTTGCGCCGTGGAGATCCCTACCCGCATGAGATCCGCGCACACTTTGCCGAGTTAAAGGCCCGTGCAGCAGCGGCCTTTCCCGGGGAAGCAGATATCTCATTCGAGCTGTCTTTCCAGTCCCGCGTCGGACCCGTCGAGTGGTTGAAACCTTACACGGAAGACATGATTGCCCAGCTTGGCCGCGACCGTGGTGGTCATCTGGTGATGGTGCCTGTCAGTTTCGTTTCGGATCATATCGAGACGCTTTATGAAATGGATGTGACTTACAAACAGCTAGCGATCTTGTCCGGATTCAACGGATGGCACAGGGTCCGGATGCCCAATGACGACATTCGCCTTGCGCATTGCCTGCGTCAGACTTTGCTGCATCACGGATTCTAGGATTCCACTTCATCTGTATTGAGCTCATTTTAGAGCGCCATAATTTGACCTTATATCGATATCTATGAGACCATTTTGGTAGTTCTGATTTAAATATTTTTGTTTCGTAATAAAAACCTGAGTACAAAGGGACGGTGGCATGACAGAGCTGACATCGGCACAATTTTATCTGGTCTATAACGTGTTTTCTTTCACCATTGCGAGCATGGGTGCTGCCTTTATTTTTTTCCTGGCAGGCCGTTCGCAAGTAGCCCCGAAGTATCGTGGCGCGTTGCTGGTCT
>JBEGVZ010000128.1:0-47081 GCA_041178085.1 Pseudomonadota bacterium
AGCATTTTTACTTCAGAAAGGGCCGATACGAACTTGATAGCTGGAATAACCCAAAGCACCTCCCCAACGGAATTCCGGCGATCATGGCTTTCGGCGCCGGCTTGCTTGGCGCATTTCTTGGCGGTTCGCAGCCGCTATTTACGGGGCCATTGGCCAAAATACTTATGAATGCGGACGTCGGGTTTGAACTGAGCATTTTGCTTTCATCGGTGACCTATTTCTGGCTCCGAAAATCCAGGTTGCCCTCCTTTTCCCAGTAATGAGTTCCAGTCGCGATTGTTGCCGAGGGTTGATCTCGCAACGCGCGGTGGGCAGGGGGACTATTATCCGGGGCGCTTGTGCGGGAGCTCCTGGGTGAAAGGCTTGTTATAATTATTCATAAAAACGGGCACTTGCCAGGGCCTCGTGCTTCCTTTTAAGGTTGGCCTTAATGGCTCCGATAAGGTCTAAGTTGAGGGGAACGCATGCTGTCTTCCCGAAGGGCCATTTTTGCGACCTTTGCACTGTTGCTTTTTGGTAACGGTTGCTCGGATTCCAATTTCTCTTCGAAAAGCCGGATGAAGGCGCCCAAGGAACCCGGAAAATCAGATCTTTTGCCTCTTCCGCCTGCGCAATCGCCGCCCCCGGAGCCGCGTTGTGAAATCAATTTGTCTTACAATCCCTCGGAAGTCGGTTGTCACATCCCTGTCAATGCCAATCATATCTGGAGGAACTCCCTCGGGTGGCGAGACCTCGTGACTGCCTTTCCTGCATCCGACTCCGCCAACGCCGGATTCATCAGTCCCTTGCCTTTTGCAAATGGTCAGACGGATCGTTGTCCTCTGGTCCCTGGTATCGAAAAACTGATCTACGTCAGTCACATCAAGGTTGCGTCTGCGGGGCGCTTTAGCTTCTCATCGATCATTGACGATTCTGGCAATGTCCGGATCTGGAAAAACTCGGATCCCAGACAAGAGGTTATCAATGCCGTCGGCAACGGCTTGCAGCTCGCCGCTGGCAGCGTCGAACTCGAACCCACCGGTTACGCGATTGTGATAGATGCGACGGATTCTGGTGCCATCACGACGGGCATGGCTTTCACCATGGCTGATGCAACGGGGCAGGTCGTGAAGCGTTCTTCTGGCAACGATGGCTGGTGCATCTTCCGCGTGCCAGCCGGCGAGGACGTTGCATCCTTCGTTCCGCGAGCTGCGGGTTGCAGACCGTGTTTTGGTGCCTCAAGCCCCTGACAGATTTGTGATCAGGGTTTGACTTCTTCTTTCAGCAGGACTTTCAGAACATCTTTGGGCAGGCCCGGCAGTGCCTTTTGCAAGTAGCGCTCGTAAACCTTGCTGTAAGGATCTTTCTGCTGCTCCGCGCTGAGTGCATCCACGTAGGACTTGTAATACTTCTCATGGGCCCGCGGAGAAAAGGCGACGAAAACGTTCCACAAGGGGTCTGGCAACCGGATCGCAACAAAGTCCTCTAGTATTTTCATCTCCGATGCCATGAAAACCAGCTCGCCAATAGTCGGTGAATAGACGCCGTCCAGCCTGTCCCGGCGTGCCATCCGCAGCGATATTTGCAAGGCGTCATCGCCAGGCTGGTAGCTAATCCGGTCTTTGATCTTCTTCATGGTTTCGGTGAGCGGCATCCCTCCCTTGGTCCCGATCCGGAGGTTTGTTTTGCCTTCAAGCTCCTTCCAGGTTTTTACTCCCAGGCGCCTGGACACCAGGATGCCCGGAATCGTCGCGGTGAATGGGGCGGTCGGCTTCACGGCAAGGGACGGATTCGCGCCGATGCGGTTGATCAGGTCGATCTCGTTGCTGTTCACTTTGGAGATCAATCGCGACAGTGGCAGAAACTCGTACTTGAAGCGTACTCCCATCCGGGTCCCGATTCGTTCCAGGAATTCGTACGCAGGCCCCCCGGGCTTGCCGTCCATGTGCAGGCTGTCCGGCGGGACGTGATTGTAACCCACCTTCAATGTCGGGGGATCGTTTGCCGGAAGTGAGGGACCCGCCCCCTGAGCAAGGGTGGTCCAGTGCGCCAACATCAATCCGGCAACGGCCGGGCGGATAAAGTATTTCATGGCTCCATTTTAACCCATAAATGGTCGTTTTCCATGACCCTTTCGGGGGTGACAATTGGTGGGCCTGGGAATAGACTTTTGCCCATGAAACACAGCAGATTGCAGGATAACGATCCGGTGTCATTCCAGATTCCGTACTATAGCGATTACATTTCACCTGCACTGGCGCGACACCTTCTGGCCCGTGGTACCCCGGTTGCTGGGGTAAATGGTTTGTTGGAGGTAGGAAAGGGCGGCGGACTGGAAAACCCGGATTCGCTTCGCTTCCTGGTCGAGCTTTACCGCAGGGTACAGCCTCATCTGGCCAGGGTTTTGAAGCGCCGGCAGGCCGATCGCAAGTTCATCGACGAACGCGTACGCGCCTGCTTTGAGTTCAATCGCAAGATCGGTCGCGACATTCATGATGTGGATTATAAGACGGTCATAGGCCTGGAGGACTCCGAGGGCCGCGTGGTGGTGGGGCCCAAGGGTGCGCACTATTCCGCTGGTGGTGGCAAGCCGGTTGCGCCGATCCCCGAATATCTTCAAGGTCCTCACGTCACGCTTTTTGGCCCTCCCGATTCAGCCAAGATGGCAATCAATGCCATGAACGCCTGGCATCGCAAGCTGAAGGGCGAGCCGGCAGTCGTGGAAAAACTTCTGGTCGCGCGACCCGTTGCTCCCAAGTGGGGTGCTGATGACGAGGATTCAAAAACCCCGATCCGTCAGGACTTGCTCGATGCAGCCGTTAATCTGACGGGTTGTTTCAATCGCAACTTGGAGCTCAGGGAGGGGGATCGTCATTACCGCCTTGCGAGTGAAAACCTGTCGGCGCCCATCAAGCGTTTTCCGGGGCTGGCCCTTCCTTGCACGTTTCTGTTTCTTGACGGCAATCCGCTTCCCCTTCACATGTACGATTTTGCGTTGCATCTTTACGAAAACTGGCGAACCCCGGAAGCTCTTTGTTTTTATGTTCCCAAGCTGGAAAACGAGGAAGAGGCTGCCTACATCCATGACATGATCACGCAGGCCGAGGCAATGATTCGCGAGATGCACCCGCAGTACCAGGCGGGCACGGTACGCTTGATGATTGTTCTGGAGAATCCCCGTGCAATCCTGCGCGCCCACGAAATCATGGATGCCCTCTATCCCTATTTTGCCGGCGCATCCCTTGGCTGGCATGACTACCTGGGATCCACGGCGCGCCTGTTCAAGGAAGACGGTAACTACCGGATTCCGGTCAAAGCCGATCCCAACATTGTGATCAAGTACATCAAAGCCTCTCACTCCCTTCTTGCTGATGTTGTCGGGTCGCGGGGCGGCATCAAGGTTGGTGGAATGTACGGCATCCTGCCAGTTCAGGCCGATCTTGCCAGCCCCTCATTCCAGGTCACGCTGAAAGGATTTTTCAAGGACGTGATCACGCAAATGAAGCGAGACCTGACGGGATTCTGGGTGGCTCATCCTGACTTTGTGCGCCTTGGCATCGCGCTTGTCCAGGCCTGGGAACGCCATGCCAAAGGTGACTCTGGGCCGCTTGCAGAACTGGTCGATGGCATTTTTACGACGGACGCCCACCGCAAGGAAGTGATGAATTTCATCCATGGTCCTGACATGGAGGGGTTGGACCCGGGTCACCCGAACTACGTTCGCTCCCTGCTGGTCGCGGATATCAAGGAATCTGATTTCATCGCCAATAACCATCCGGATGAAATCCGGTACAACGTCTTCCAATCCCTGCAATATTTGACTGACTGGCTGTGTGGCAACGGGTGCGTCGCATTGCCCACAGTCGTAGACGGTCTTCCTGTTCGTGTGATGGACGATCTGGCCACGGCCGAAAGATCACGTTGGGAAGTCTGGCACGAAATCCGCCACGGACGGTTCAAGGTCGAGGAATTCCTGCGCATCGCGCATGAAGAAATGCGTTTTATCCGGAAGGATCTTTCCGATGGCAAGAAGATCGTCCAGGTAAATTACGATGAACGTACGGCGAAATGGTATCCAGTCGCCTTCCGGATCATGATCCTGCTCATGACTTCAGAGAAACCAGTGGAATTTGCGCCGGAGCTTCTGATGCCATTCACGGTGGATTCCATTCGCCAAGCTGATGATCCGTGGAGTGCAGTGCTGGCGATTGATCCGGAAAAATACACCGCTGATCCTCTCATCGAGCGATGGAATTACATTTTTGAGCGTATCAGCTGTGCGGCGCTGGCCAATGATCTGTCGCGCGGTCCTGTGCTCGATCCGGCAGCAGTCGAATTGCGGATTAAAAACTTTACGGTAGAGGAAATCCGGGAGGCAGCTGGGTTTCACGGCGACATTGGTGAGGCGCCTCGATCGCTGGATCACCTTGCCAAGGGCGAACAGAAACTGGTCAGCACGGGTAGCGACCCTTTGCGCGAGGAATTGCGTGCGCTGGGCCAGTCTTATCTTGAACGCCACGGTTTCAAGTTCCTGGTTTCCGCGCAGGGGAAGTCGGGCGAGGAACTGCTCGCCGTCCTGAAGAAAAGGATCCAGCAACCAACTCAGTCTGAAATTGAAAACGCGCGGGAGGCTCTTTGGCAGATCGCCCGGAAGCGGATCAGCGCCAGCCCCTTTGACGATGTCCGGGAACAGGTTGCTGTGCTGGCAAGAAACCATGGCATTTGCGGCGTTCAAGTGGCTGTCGCTGACCGGCACGGAGTCAGTGATATCTGTGAGGGACTGGTCCAGCCGGATGGGCATCCGGTAACACCGACGACACTTTTTGAGATTGCATCCCTGAGCAAGTCGGTCGGATCCGCTTTTGCGTTGGAGTATTTTTCGGCTCGCGGCATCTCCCTGGATACCAAAGTCAACGAATTGCTGCGCCGGTCGGGTTCACCGGTTCGTTTGCAGTCTTCTGGGGATCCCTCGTGGGCCGAAGAAGTCTCTTTGACCCACTTGATGTCTCATTCAGCGATGAACATGCACTATGTGAAGGGCGTGGATCGTCGGCGTCCGATGCCACGCGCGATTGATTTTCTTGCTTCCGGTGCAGAACATGGATACGAGCCGATTCAAGTCGTCGGAAAGCCCGGTTCCCGTTTCCGGTACTCGGGTGGCGGTTTCATCGTCCTTGAACACCTGATCGAAGCCCTGGAAAAACGCTCCATTGAGGACGTTACCCGGCAGTTTCTTGACCGGATTGCTGGTACGGGATTGACGTTTGGACAACATCCGGAAAGTTCGCTGGCTGTTGCGGCCGGCCTGTTCGATCATGGCCAGATGGTTCCCGGCGGGCGACTCAATTTTCCGGCCTTTGCGGCGGGAGCCCTTGGATCTGCACGGGGCATGATTACTTTTCTCCGCCATCTGCAGGTTGCCTTTAAAGATCTCGAAGGTTCGGGCGTAATTTCCCACGACACTGCAGTTTGCATGCTCCGTGGCCGCGACCTGGGTGCCCGGGAGTTCATGGGCTGCGACATGGGTCTTGGAGTTTTCGTTGCCGAGATGGGAGCCAACCGGGTGGCGATCCACCAAGGTGCCAACGAAGGTTTCCGTGCAATTTACTTACATGTTGTCGATGGTCCTGACTGCGGCAAGGGATTTGTCATCTTATGCAACGCCGATAACCGCGGCGTGCTTTTCATCGCCGAAGTTGCGTCTGTACTCTTCAAGCATCTCAAGCTGTCAGGCCTGGACATGGACAAACTGGGCGGAGCCTTTGACTTGAAGGCCTTCACACAGGAACAGATCGTCAACGCCGGTTACAAGCAGCTACTGTTTTCTGCGTTCCAGCCGACCTTGCCTGGGGCGATTGAGCGGCATCCCGGTGACAAGCGTGAACCCCTGTGGGACAGGAATCTTTTGGGTGAATCCCTGATCCTGTCCGCGAGCAACCAGCGTTTTGCCCGTGCAGAAAATCTGGTCAGCCCTTATGCCCCCGTTTTTGATCCAATGCTGTACGACCCGCAAGGCAAGGTGATGGACAGTTGGGAGACGTCGCGACACAACGACCTCCCATGTGATTTCCTTGAGTTGCGCATGAAGCGGCCAGGCCAGCCGCGCTTTGTCAGGCTGTCGACGGAATTCCACGACGGCAACCAGGCGCCTTTTGTCCGGATTCTTGGGCGTTCCAGCCAGGTCGATTCCTGGCATGAACTCCTGCCCATGACGGCAATGGATGGTCATTCGGAGCGACTTGTTTCGGTCGCGAATGCGGGACTGATCCATGACGTCCGGATCGAGATTCACCCCGATGGTGGACTTTCTCGCGTGGGGCTTTACGAGGATATTCCAGAGGAATGGCTGCCCCGCTTCAAGAATCTGGCAGAGTCAACGTGTGCGCGCCATGCACAGCCGATTCCTGTGCCACAAAAGCCACTCACGATTCCTTATAAGTCGAGCTCCAAAGACACGGCTCAGTACGTGGCCAATGCCCCCGAAATCGACTGGGCATCGGCAGCATCTGGTGCGACAGTATTGCTCGCAACCAACGAACATTATGGTCCTGCAGCCCAGGTGATTTCGCCGTTTCCGGCAATCCACATGTTTGATGGGCTGGAGTCCGCGCGCAGCCGGAAGCCTGGCCATTATGAGGAAGTTGTAATCCGCCTGGGCAAGGAAGTGACTCCGGGACGGATCGTTTTCGACTTCCAGCACTTCGTGAACAATAATCCGCGATTTGTCCAGGTCTTCGGCAAGAAGGATGGAGATTGGCGGGAGTTGACGCCCCCGATCGCTGTGAAGGCTTTTGCTGGGAATTTGAAAGAGGTCAGGCTCGAGGCCGCTTTCAAGACCGGAGAAATATTGGTCCGGACTCTGCCGGACGGTGGCATCAACCGGCTTCACGTCTTCCAGGCAAAAGCCGGAGATTGACGCAAAGCAGCGCAGGGGGTTGTGGACGATGCGATGGCTAGTTTCACTTGCAGTTTTGGCAGGCGTCGTTGTTGCTCCATTGGCATTTGCAGGAGACGAAACGCCGATCGTTGCTACGGAGCTAGCGCCGTACGCATGGTCGGGTCCGGATGGCCCCAAAGGTGTCATGGTCGAGTTGGTCCAGGCCATGGCAAAAAAAGTCGGTCACTCTGGTAAGGTGGATTTGATTTCCTGGAATCGTGCACAGCAAATGACCGCCTCAGCGTCAGGCGGCGCACCCCGTCTGATCTTGCCTTTAATTCGGTCCCCGGAACGTGAAAGCCGTTATCAATGGATCCTGCCTTTGATCGAGGATGAGACGGTGTTCCTGACCATGAAAGGCAAGCGACCCGCAGTCAATTCCAGGGCGGATTTGGCAAATCTCAGGGTGGGTGTGCTTGATGGTAGTCCCCTTGAACCATGGCTGGAACGCGAGAAGACCGGTGCAGTCGATGCGGCCCCGACGCAGGCCATCAATGCCCGGAAATTATACGCAGGCAGGATCGATGCATGGTTCGTCGTCCGGATGGTCGGGCTTTATGAATTTAAAGCGGCTGGTTTCGATGTCAAACAACTCGAGCAGGGATTCAGCCTTCGTCCCATCGTTTTATATCTTGCGGCTTCGCCCGGATTTCCATCCACAGCAGCAAAATCTTGGCGTGACGCCTTTGAGGCGATCAAGAAAGATGGCACATACAAGCGGATCTTGGATCGTTACAAATCGCTTTGAACCACACAGGCTGTTGCAGCGATCACCGGTGGGCTTTGGCCAGCCATGCGATCGTCTGCTCGATCCCCGATTCCAGCGTGGTTGAAGGTCTCCAGCCCGTCCTTGCAAGCAGTGTGGTGTCCAGGCGCTTGACCGGTGTCCCGTCCGGTTTGGACGGATCAAAACGGATCGCTCCCTTGTAGCCGGTGCGTGCGGCAATGAGGGCTGCCAGCTCCGATATCGACAGGTCTACACCGGTGCCAATATTAATGTGAGAAAACCCTGGTGCGTTGTACCCCTTGCTGCTGAAGAAATCCTGGTCGATTACCTCAGTCAGGTGGACGACGGCGTCGGCACAGTCGGCTGCGAACATGAATTCCCTCCGAGGCGTCCCGGTCCCCCACACCACGACCTCAGTTTCTCCCCTCGATTTTGCTTCCATGAAGCGACGGATCAGCGCGGGAATCACATGGCTGTTGTCGGGATGGAAATTGTCGCCGGGGCCGTAGAGGTTTGTGGGCATGACGGTAAAATAATCCCGGCCATGCTGGCGGCGCAAGCTGTTCACCAGTTCCATTCCGGCAATCTTAGCTACAGCATACGGCTGGTTTGTCGGTTCGAGTGATCCCGTCAATAAAGATGCTTCGCTGATTGGTTGCGGGCACTTGCGTGGGTAGGCGCAACTACTCGATAAGAAGACCAGCCGGCGGACGTTGCTGGTGTGTGCCGCCCAGATCACATTATGGTTGATGGCCAGATTTTCGTGGATGAAATCAGCGCGGTATTTATCATTGGCGACGATGCCGCCCACCTTTGCTGCGGCGACGAAGACCACATCTGGCTTTTCCGTTGCAAGAAAGTGAAACGTCGCCGCCTGGTCACACAAGTCAAGTTCCGCCCTGGTGCGAACCAGGAGGTTACGGTAGCCACGATGTGAGAGGTTTGCGACGATTGCGCTGCCGACGAGTCCCTTGTGTCCTGCAATGAATATCCGGTCTGATGGTGAAATCGCTTTCACGGGTGTGGCTCCGTCAGTATGCCCGGATTTTTTTCAATCCAAGCCAGAAAGCCCCCGTCTAGAGTGGCGAGTTCTGCGACGACCTGCTTGTGCATGGGATCTGGATGCATCTTCTGTTGCAAACGATATAGATCTGCAAGGACCATTTCCCGGCAGAGTTCTTCCAAAGCGACCGTTGCGCGCCAGCCCAGCTTTCTTTGAGCCTTGTCAGAGTCACCGGACAAGCGCCCGACCTCCGAAGGACGACGATAGCGTGGATCAATCCTGACGACGGTCTTGCCGGTTTTTGTATCGATGGCAATCTCGTGGTCCCCGGATCCCTTGAATTGAAGATGGATCCCGGCCACGTCAAAGGCGAGTTTCAGAAAGTCCCTGACACTGCTGGTTTTGCCAGTGGCAATGACATAGTCATCCGGATCGGGTGCCTGCATCATGCGCCACATGGCGTCCACATAGTCCCGCGCATGCCCCCAGTCACGCTGGGCGTCAAGGTTCCCCAGATAGAGGCACTCCTCCAAGCCATACTTTATCCTGGCTACGCTGCGGGTGATTTTCCGGGTGACAAAGGTTTCGCCGCGCAACGGGCTCTCGTGGTTGAACAGAATTCCATTGCTGGCGTGAATTCCGTATGCGTCGCGGTAATTGACGGTCGTCCAATAGGCGTAGAGCTTTGCTGTTGCGTACGGACTGGCAGGACAAAACGGCGTCGTCTCAGACTGGACGGGTGCACCCGTCTTGCCGAAGAGTTCGCTGGTTGAGGCCTGGTAGAAACGGGTTTTGCGCTCAAGGCCAAGGATCCTGATTGATTCCAGCAAGCGCAGGGTACCAAGGGCGTCCGTATTTGCCGTGTACTCTGGCGTCTCAAAGCTGACGTGAACATGGCTTTGTGCCGCCAGGTTGTAGATCTCGTCCGGCTGGGTTTCCTGTACGATGCGGATGATGTTGGTGCTGTCGGTCAAGTCGCCATGATGCAGGAAAAAACGCGCTTCAGGGTCGTGTGGATCCTGGTAAATATGGTCGATCCTGCCCGTGTTGAAGGAGCTGGTGCGCCGCTTGATACCATGAACCTTGTAGCCCTTTTGCAGCAGAAGGTGGGCAAGGTAGGCCCCGTCCTGTCCAGTTACTCCACTGATCAATGCTGTTCTTTGTTTTGCCATCTTTTCCCCGGCATGTTTCCTTGCAAACACTGCTGTCATTGGTCTGGCCATTAATGATAGCATTTTTGCCTGATGCACGGTGGGGGAAGTCGCTTCAGCCATGATGAAAGACCATCTGCCAGATGAAAACGAATTGCCCCGTCATGCGATCACCCGGTTAAACCCGGCCCGCCATCGCGTGGCCGTTGTGATCCCGGTTTGGAACCAGGGCGACGCCATTATCGAACAACTTGGCGGGATGCAAAGGGCCACCTTGCCCGTTGATATCATTCTTGCCGATGGCGCGAGCGCAGACGGCTCCACGGAGCCATCAAGGCTGTCGGCGCTCGGTGTTTGCGAATTGCTCGTTACCACAGAACGCGGACTTGGCACTGCTTTGAGGATGGGTATCGCCCACGCCGTGCGTGCCGGTTACGAATTTGTGATCACGATCGATGGCAATGGCAAGGATGACTACACGGTGATCCCGCGCGTCATTGAGCAGCTGGATGGTGGAATGGACTTTGTGCAGGCATCGCGTTTCCTGCCTGGTGCCAGCCACGCCAACACGCCCGTCGGAAGGTGGCTGGGCATCAAACTGGTCATCGTACCTGTCGTAAATCTGGCTTCTGGATTTCGCTTCACTGATCCGACAAACGGTTTCAAAGGTTTCAGCGTCAAGATACTCCTTGATCATCGATTCCGCCCCTTTCGCAAGGTATTTGACCGTTTCAACTTCCAGTTCTATGTCAACATCAGGTTGCCTCAGCTGGGGTGCCGGATTGCTGAAGTGCCTGCTGCGCGGAACTACCCGGCGGATGGGACAGTGCCTACGAAGATTCACGGCTTGCGGACTCATTCTGCATTGTTTTGGCAACTGATTCTTTCTGCTGTCGGGTGGTACAATCCCCGGGACTAGAGATCCCCGGACAGGCTCATGCGCACTCCGTTTTTTGAGGGGCAGCAACCAATGGCAATCACTGTTTTTGATCGCAACTCCCGTCCTGATCCTTGCACCCTCTCCCTGTTGGCCTGGCTGCCTACCGGAAGCTTTCCGCATCTGATTGCGAAGGAATTCTGGCCCTTGCTGTCAGATACGGACTTGATGCGCATCGCTGTGCTGCTGGCTCTCAAGAGCCATGAAGAGGGTGGGTGCCCGATTGGTGCCGTGGTCATGGAAAACTCATCGCGTCGCATTGTAGGCAAGGGCCACAACACACTGGTTCAGGAGAATCATCCCTATAACCACGGAGAGACTTCGGCCATGCGCGATGCCGGATCGATTGATTACAGCGCTACGACCATCTTCACCACCCTGACGCCCTGCAAGGTCTGTGCAACCCTCATGGTGGAGCGGGGCGTTTCCCGCGTGGTTATCGGCAACAGCCCTGATCCAGATAATAACGAGGATTTTTTGCGCGCAAATGGTGTGGACGTGGTGCGCCTGGATGATCCCATGGGGATTGAGTTGTATGCGCGGTACCGCGCCGCGAAACCAGATCAGGATCTGGTGGATTGGAGGGGCGTCGCTGCGTTACGGAGAAAGAGCGGGCTGGAATCATGACGCGGATTCTTGAGTCTCTTGGTGATTTAGCAACCATGGCCCTGCGGCGATTGCCTCCTGAATTGGCGCATGATGCTGGCGTGGCCGCGCTGGCGTCAGTCGCAGGACAGAGGCTTGCGCAGCTTGTCTCCGTTCCGCAGGACAGCCGCTTGCAGGTCGTTCTGCCTGGAATCGGCAAACTACAACACCCAGTCGGCCTTGCCGCTGGATTTGACAAAGATGCAAGGGCGATTCCCTCTTTGGCTGCGCTTGGATTTTCATACATCGAGGTTGGCGCAGTCACTCCACGTCCGCAGCCAGGTAACCCCAAGCCCCGGCTTTTTCGATACCCCGGGGAAGGTTCGTTGATCAATCGCATGGGTTTCAACAGTGCCGGAGTCGACACGATCCAGCAACGTCTGGTGCAGCTGGGCTGGGATAATGAGGCTTGTCCGATCGGTATAAACCTTGGCAAGAACAAGGACACTCCCCTTGAAGAGGCCCATCGGGATTACCTGACGGTCCAAGACAAACTTCGCAACCTGGCCAGGTTTTTTGTGGTCAACGTCAGCTCTCCCAACACACCTGGGCTTCGCTCCCTTGCAACGCCGGCTTTCCTCAAGGAACTGGCATCTGGTTTCGGTGATGACCTCCGGCGTGTCTGGGTCAAGTTTGATCCTGATATGGAAAAGCCTGTCTTTCAGGATCTGGTAAGTGCGGTGGCTCAATTAGGCTACGCGGGTCTTGTGCTGTGCAATACGCACCGTGTGGAGCGGCCCGAGCCCGGAGGGCTTTCAGGGCGGCCCGTGTTGAACCTGGCCAATCAGGCCCTGACTTGGGCCTGGGAAGTTCATCGCGGAAGCACACCTATGATTGGTGTAGGCGGTATCATGACGGGTAAGGATGTCTTGAACAAGGTTGCCCTTGGTGCAACCGCAGTCCAGATCTATACATCTTTCGTTTATTCTGGCCCCTGGGTTGTGGCGCGCATCCTTAATGAGATCCGCGAGTCGATGGATCAGGCTGACATTTCAAGCCTTGAGTCCATGCGCGGCAGCGCATACAGCGGGCACGTTTCCAAGTGAATAGAAAACCTTCTCTCGCATCCATCCTCGATGTGCTTTGTGATACCCGGATCTTTTTGTTTGGACTGGCCTTGGCAACGCTCTGCATTGCATGGATCCTTCCCCCGCTCCAATCGCCGGATGAGATGGACCATTTGAAGCGCGCATGGGCTCTGGGCAAGGGTGAGATCCTCTTGTCTAAGAACCCCTCGGGAGGAAGTTCAGGTTTTTTCGTCGATTCCGGTTTGCTTGCTTACATGGATATTCATGCGCGCATCCGTTTTCGGCCAGACTTGAAGTTTCAGCCGGCCGAGTTTGAGAAAGCCAAGCAGATGCAATGGAGTCGACAGGAAGTTTTCTCGGAAGCTCCTGGCACGGGATATTATTTTCCAATTATTTACCTGCCGCAGGCCGTTGGTTTGAGGTTGGGCCGGGCCGTGGGACTGGGCATCTACGGTAGTTACTGGGTGGCCAGGGTTTTGGCATGGTCGGTCGCCTTGGCGGCGCTCCTGATCGCGTCTCTGGTGCATCCAACTGGACTGCTGACTCTTTTCCTCCTGGCTATGCCGATGATGCTATTCCAGTTCTCCTCGGCAAGCATTGATCAGCTTCTTGTTGCTTTCACGATCCTTTATCTTGGTCTGTGCAGTCGTTTAATGGGCCGGCGGACCTACATGATTTCAGGCAGGATTTTAGCGTCAGATGGCGAAGTCATGCTTTTGACTTTGCTTGGGATATTTCTTGCCTGTGCCCACCAGAATTTGTCTCCGTTGGTGCTTTTCATTTTCCTTCTGGCATGGAAGCGGCGGTCTTGGGCCATCTTTCAACTTGGTGTTACGGCCTCAATCACAATCCTTGGTTGGGCATTTTTGGCCATGGCCACGACCCGTGATTTGCGGATACCCAGGCCCCTGACAGGGGCCGATATCGCCTCCTACTACCTGGAAAATCCTGGTGTCGCTGTGGAACTTGTCTGGCGGACAATCTCAAACCCCGCCCAGTGGAATTACTGGTGGACTGGCTTTGTTGGCTTGATGGGATGGCTGGACACAAGATTGCCGGAAAGCTTTTATCCGGTGGCTGCTTTGGCTGTTTGTGTTGCCGGTTTGCTATCGATCGGGAGGTTGGACTCCAGCGTCAGCCGCCTGGAATCCCTGATCGCTGTCCTTGCTGCTTTTTGCGTCATGGCGATCACTTTCGCAGCCATGATTTTTTCCTGGACGCCGATTCCTCATCATGAAGTTCGCGGCATCCAGGGTCGTTACTTCATATTCCCGGCTCTGCTGCTGGCGCATGCATTGCGCGACCGCCCGCGTTCCGGGGAATTGCGCGGCAGGATGGCAGCTTTTTTTCTGCTGTCTTGGCTGCTGATGTCTGCGTTATTCACTTTACAGGCGGTTCAGGTCAGGCACTACAACTGACGCTGGATTGCCTGCCAGTCGGCAGCCGGAAATGCCCGCGGGATTTCCGGGAATCGATGGGCCGCAATTTCCTTGTCGATATTATGGATACGGTAACACCAGCTATGGTGTGCGTTGTAGTAATCTCCGACCGGAACGAAGACGTTTTGGCCCTGTGAGTCGCGCCACCCATTGGACCGGAGGCGCCGGCATTCATCCATGGGTAATGCTGGAGGCGCTGGCGCCTCGCTGGTCATGTCTGCAGAAAGGGCAAGCCATGCATCCGCTGCCGCTGTAGGCGGAATTCCGGCCATCGCAAGAAGTTCTACCGCGATCTCATCGGCTTCTTGCTCGATGGTATAGACCCCGAGACGTCGGCTGGTTGCTTCCTCCAGTGGGAAGTTGATGCGCGGCCGAAGTTTTTCGCACAAGTCATCCATTTCCGGATCCGGTTTCGGACGGTGTCCGTGATTGTCTGGCGTAATCTTGTAGCAGTATTCGTATTGCCTGACATCCGCCACATGTGCGCGGTAGTAGTGTGCGAGTTCATGGGCGATGACGGCGGCCAGCTCATCTTCAGATTTCAATAGCCGGAACAATCCGCTGAAAACAAGGATCCTGTTTGGTGCGGCTTTTACGATAATCCCGCCAGTGCGGGATTTTCGGGGAAAGAAGTCCTCGTTCTTACATGGTCCAGTCATTACCAAACCCGGCCTGCCGCCTTCGCCGATTCCATCGCGCATGGCGAGCCCACACGGGGCAAAGCGCTTGCTGTACCATTCAGCAAACTCTGAATAGCGATCAGGTGCCACTGGAATCATTTTGCAGGATATGAATTGCGATGGGCGGAGAAGCCCAGGCGCTGGTTCAATAGCCTGAAGGCGGTTTTCCGGGAGGTCAGGAATACCCTCTGTTATGACCACCGGAACTTCGTAACATACCCGTCGAAAGTCTGCCGTAAAGGCGCCTGATTCCGGTGTTTTGCGAACTGCAACGCGGGCTCGCGGCACGCCAGCCATTTGCCTTGCGTAGCGCATTCGCAGTAGGTGATCGAATTGGTCTGCGAGACCCTGGACATAGGTCACCAGCGAGTGATCTTCGGGAAGGAGTGGTCCCCTGACCGTCCGTGAATATTCCTCATTCGGCATTTCCAGGTAATCAAAGGATCCATGGGCCGCAGGATCCCCCACATCGTGCATCAACTGTGAGGGTGCCGACGTCGTTTTACAGGCAGTTAACCCTGAAAATTGCACCAGTGCCACCAAACTCAAGGGCTGGATGAGGTGCAAGAAAAGGTGTTTTGGGCGCGGTTTCGACATCCCGCAATTGTATCATGGACAGTTACTGGTTACTGCAGAAAGGGAGACGTTGTTGTCGATTCCGTCCACCTGGGCGATGTTCACTTGCTCGATCCGGCTCCTGGTCGCAACGATGGAAAGCCGGGTACGGTAGCCGACAGTGACCGCGCGGGTGCGGGTCCACTGACACATCTGTCGTTGCTGGACTTTTGAAAAATTACGCTGTGCATCAAGAGTTACGAGCGGCTCGTTGACATTATCCCGATGTGGGAAAATGCGAAACGCGCGCATGACCATACCAAATGGTCCACTGGCGAGCAGGGCAGGTTCCCATGATTGTGGCAGGCGCGTCATGTACCAGTTGGCTTCAATGAACGTCATGGCACCCTTGTCCTTCACGACACCGCCCAGGAGCGCACTGCTCATGGAGGACATATAATGGTTCTGCGGTATGACCATCGCCATGTTGATGTCACAGTAACCGCTGGCATGCGCTCCGTGGCGCTTTCCGAATTTTGAAAGATCGATATCGAAGCCAGTTAACACAAGGGAGGCGTTGTCACCACTCGAAGTGGAAGAGATGTTTTCGACCCGGCATGCCGCGGCAAGGGATCCTTGCCCCTTCGCGCTGATCAGGTGCCACTGGATTCCGTTAGCCAGCGCTATTTCGCTTGTCGCGATTGTGCCATACATTGTCATCAATTGAAGGAGCGTGCGTATTTTCATTGTGCTACCTCATATGGATCGACCGCTTCGCTATACGCAGAACCAAACGGGAAGTTTGTTCCGGGAAATTTTTCGATCTTGCCATCTGGCAAACTCCACATGGCCCAGTAGTCGCCGCGGACGCTATCGAATGCCTTTTTGAGGCGCCGACCGTTTGCGCTATCGGCAATCGTGAAGGTCTGGATTCTTGAGCCATCCGTGTGGAAGCCATAGATCGTTACGCAATGGCTTTCGTAGCAATACGCCGCAGGCACGCCCTTTCGCAGGTTTTTTTCCAGCTGGACCATGACCTCGTCCCGGCTTCCCTTGAGATTTCGCCAGCCCATCTTGTCGGGTAGGGATCGATCCCGGCGCAACAAGTTCAGAAACTGGAATGGGGATCCGGATTGCCACTGGTCGGCGTGGCGGCCCATCAGTGCGCGCAGGTCTTTAGTCGTTTTCACTGAATTTACGGATTCGCGGTAGGATTCCACGTCCTGGTCCGTGGTCGGGGGCAGGTGGTTGAAGAACGTCTTCATGGCGTGAAATGCCGAGTAGCCCCAGCACCAGTTGCTGGCACCTTGGTTGAAAACTTCCTGAAGAGTAAGGTTAAAATCTCCTGCCTTGCCTTCTTCAAGGATGGGCAGGTTGCCGGGGTTGGTGGAGCGTATCTTGATCTTTCTCAAGATCCGGAATTTCACCGATGACAGGTTTGCCGGGTCCCAGGAGCCGTCGACGAGGGCGATTGCGAGCTCACGTTTTTCGGAAACCTCAACCGGATACTTGCTCCTGAAGTAGGTCCGGGATTCATCCTGATTCATTTTTTCGAACTGCGTGACGGTGACGCCTTCCCGCCCGCATTCTCCCCCAGAACAGACGACGAATTCGCCCTGTTGGTTCTCAGGAGCGATCCATATCCAAGTCAGTTCCGGGTTCGTTGTCGCTTCGAGGCGGACTGGAAATTCCTTTTCCAGATTCGAAGAGAGTGATCCATTCGTTCTTTGTTCCCCAACGCTGCACGCGGAAACCTGCATGTGCAAGGTAAGGGAAAAGAACATGGCAGCAAGCAGGCGAGGGAACTGGTCCAAGGTGCGTTTTCTGCGCATCAACACGGCGAACTCCAGGGGCTCTGCAATCGAGTTTTGACAAGACCAACGACAGCAATGGCTGAGTGCTTTCCGGATGGGATGAGCAAGAAATTTGCCATAAGAAAAAGCCCCTGTTTCCAGGGGCTTGTAACTTCAGGCTGGCTGGGGATCAGACAGGGGACCCGTGTAATCCGTCCAGGTAGTGGACACCTGCGGGTCAACGGGCCGGAATCAGGGCTACTTTGCCCACTTGCAGTTCATCTCTTTGGTGAACGTCTTGTAGTCGTATTCCACTTCGAATTGACCCTTTTCGGCGTCTACCCGCAAGACTCCCTGGATGGTCCACGCCCAGGTGTTGTCAACGCTGTAAAGTTCGAAGGTACGTTTTTTCGGGCCATGAAAGTGAATGACGTCCTCCAGTTCGAACGTTTTAGCCGGCTCACGCAGACGGTCATCAGTCAGGAGTGTCTCAATGTCTTCAACTCCCCATGCTTCCATCGCGCGGAAACCCCATTTCTTGAGCTCAGCTTTCGAATTGGTTTCGTCGATCGAAATGCGCGTTACAGTTTCCCAGCTGTGCGGGTCCCCGGACATCGGGAGGAGTGATGTGCAAACGATGCTGGCGGCCAATGCAGTTGTAAAAAACATGTCGTATCTCCAAGTGAATTATTTATCGTTGCAAATGGTGTAATCAACCTGACAGGACTGGTTTTGTTTCCGGCAGTAGTCCAAGGCCTGGTTGATTGCGTCTTCCCTTCCATTGAGGGACCATGCCCATGCCAGGAAGGCACCTGGTCCCTTCAAGATGGCCATGCAGGCCGGCCGGTCGTTGCCCAGCCACAATGCCAGTTCACAGTCGCTGTGATTTGCCTGGCACCCTTCAAGCGCGTTGGTCTTGGCCTGGTCGACGGTTTCGCCGTGCCGCACTGAGTACATGCCGGTGGACGGGGAATAAGCCAAAGCAGCCGGTCGAAGCGCCCCGTTTCCTGGGGGGGACACCGGGTCAGGCTGTTCGCCGTTCAATGTTACATTTGGCGCACCCGATACCTCGACACGCAGGAAGTCGTCGGGCTTCACTTGCAATGTCTGGTAGGCACCAATGGCAGCAAGGCTTCCGCAGTCCGGCTGTGAACCGGGACGCGTCAGCTCAAATGCCTTGCCTCTTGTGTCGAAACAAATTGGTTCGGCGTTGCCGACCCATGCAGCCTGGCTGTCGTACTGCTTTGCAAAGAAACTGAATTTCGAACTGTTCACTGCAAAGAAGTTCTGACACTTGCCAGATTCAATGGTCCACCAGCCCTGGTCTGTCATGGACGAATATGAAGCGCGGGTGAAACGGGCTGCGATGGAGACGCTCGTTGCGGTCCGGTTACAGACTTGGATCACTGGATCCTCTGGGGTCCAAGTGCAGCCCCGGATCAGGCTGCAGCTGTTGCGGTCGCGATAGAAATCGCAGCTGTTGGGGAAGTTCGGATCGTCCGGAATTCCGTCGCATGTAGCCCAGGCCCTGGTCGCGGATGCCAAGAACAGGATCGTTATCACTCCAGCCAGGGCGGATATCGTGGGCCGCGACTTGAATTTTTGGGTAGGGTTAAAGCGGTTCACAGCTTGCGCTCCTGACGTTTTGTCGGGGTTTCTATTAAAATTAATAAAAGCGGTGGACTTTTATCATTTTTTATATAAAAAGGTCAAAAAAAAGTTGCTTGCTGGTTTGAGCCAGCGTCCGGTCTTGAAAACTTGGGGAGTGTCATGATTTCAAAAGCAAAAAAATCCGTGATTTCAGTGGTTTTTGTCCTGTCTGGTCTGCTGGCGGGAACCCAATCTGGCTTGGCTGATCAGAGCTTGCCTGACTTTGGGCGGCGCGCAGCGTCAGCGATCGAAGCCAACCTAAAGTCATGCGGATTGCTGTTGATCAACCCCCATACCCCCGGGTTGCCTTACAACACCCGTTGGAATGCCCGCTACGCCGTTGTTAATCGTGCCGGCCAGGCATTGGCTTACTTTGTACAGGACTACGGGGCCGGTGAGACCATGACCTGGATGAATCCGAATGGTGGCTACCGTCACTCGATCCGCCTGGGTAACTGGGGTATCGGTTTCACGACGCCTTTGGCTGGCAACGTCGCTTCGGCAAGCCGCTTCGTGACTCCGATGGGTATCGGTTACAACTTCTATTGCCGCTCTGCTGGTGGAATGCTGCCCAACTGGCAGATGTTTGAAGCCTGCGTTGCATCCGACTTCGTGCGGGTGGTCAGCGCGCAGCTGTGCCAGTACGCGAACTAAACCGGCTCGTGCTCGAAGTCCTCTATCAGGATGATTACCTGGTCGCGGTGGACAAACCCTCTGGATGGGATGTCCACCGGGGAGGCGTCGCGGGCAAAGGTGCTCAACGCCCAGTTGTGCTGCAGGCATTGAGGGATCAGTTAGGCAAGGCCGTGCACACGGTGCACCGCCTTGATGGCGGGACGAGTGGGGTGTTGCTGTTTGCTTTGGACAAGGATTCGCAGCGTCTCCTTAATGCCAGCTTCGAGTCGCGCCAGGTAAAAAAATCCTATGTTGCGCTGGTGCGTGGATTCGCCCGCGATGGCTCGTGTGCGGATTCCCTGCGGGTGGGCAACGCAATTCAAGATGCCTTCACCACATTCAAGTGCCTGGCACAGATCGAATTGCCATGGCCTAATGAAAAGTATGCGCAAAGCCGCTACAGCCTGGTTGAGGCAATTCCTGAAACGGGACGATATCATCAGATCCGTCGGCACTTGAATCACCTTGGCTGGCCGGTAGTTGGTGATACCGCCCATGGTGACGGCTCACACAATCGGTTGTGGCGTGAACATGTCGCAGTGGATCGTCTCATGCTCCATGCTGCATCGATCGCCTTTCAACATCCTTTCGGTGGGTGGCTTGAGATCAAGTCGAACCTTCCGGAAGTTTTCCAGCGCGCCATGGCCCTTCCTGGTTGGTCTTGCGTTGGTGAAAGTGCAAGATTTTCCGAAATTACAGCAAAATTTCCGATTATTAGCCGTGGCAGAGATTCCTTGTCCCGGCTTGTCCTTTAAGTTTAGCCGCTAGAAGCTCCGATCCTACTCCATCACAAAACTGGGGGAGAGGACTGGCATGTCAACACTGCGCAAAAATTTGATTGTATCCGCAGCTTTGGCCGGGGTTTTTCTGGTCGCCTGTGGACAAAAAGATGATTCAGAGTCAAAAAATATCGAAGCGGAATCCCTCGGAGAACTCAAGTTGTCCAGCTCCTTCAAACTGGACTTGCCGGACTCAATCAAAAAGGCAGGTGGCATTACGCCATCTCTGGCGTTGACCAAAATGGACCGCAAGCGCTCGCGCGAGGCCTGCCAGGCTGTGAGCGATATTGGCATGTTGCTCCAAAACCTTGCCACGGCTTCCAGCATGGCATGTCACTTGGAAGCTGAATCAGAAAAAATCAAGTTTGGAACGAAGTACAAAGTCAACATCGCTGGTGGCGAAGATGGTGATCAGGACCTTCGCGTATGGGTGGATAACAGCGCGGCTGACAAGCTGATCATGTATTCCTGCCAAGGCACGAATTTGCTGCAAAAAATCGTTATCGATAGTTCCAATAGCAACGGATCCTCCGGCAACATTGATTTTGGTTTCGGTGACCAGGCCAGCAGTGTGGGCATGAAGCTTTCTTTCGATTTCAAGGATCAGGCAGTGAAGGTCTTGAAGGGGCAGTTCACTTTCAGTGACGGGGCTGGGTCCTCGTTTGCTGGCGACAATGATCTGACGCTGCGTGATAGCGGCGTCAGCACCATGAAGGTTTCGCAGCGTGGTGACTTTGCTGGATCCTCTTTCGACCGCAAGGGAATGATCAAGACCAATGGATCAGCCGGGCAGGCATTGATGAGCCTTGACATGCAAGGGCAGCAATTCACCTATCGGGAATCCTTTGACGGTGAAGGCTACGCTCTCGATGATCCTTCAGCGGTCGCAGAAGATGTAAAGATCGCCAAATCGGAATTACCAGAGTCTTTGGCGGCTGGTTTCTCAATCGCTGCGCCAACGGGTTGGGATTGCGCGGTGGAGGAGACTATCTCGGTGGATGTCGCGAGTGGTGCAACAGCGGCTGCACATCAGGCCTGTGACGAAGAGGATTCGGAAGAGGCTTCGCCAAGCTGTGATGGCGCCGACTTTGAGTTCGGTGAGGTCGAATTGGAATAATGCGTGTCCCGTATCCGGGGATGTTTAAAATCAACGGCCAGGACCCGTAAAGGACCTGGCCGTTGCTGTTGGCGGCTATCACTTCTTCCAAGTGAAGAGGCGTCTAGTTGCGCTTTCGTATCCTGAATTCAAGTTCGTCAAGGGTGCCGATGAGCTCAGATTTCGCCCGCGCGGGGACCGCTTGCTTGCCTAGCCAACGTCCGATGGTGGTCTCGGCACGTCTCCGGTCACCGTTGGCAAGCAGCGTGAACTTCGCGCCATGGTTTCCACCTGGCACCATCAGTGTCATGTTGTCCCGGTCGCTGCGCCCCGCAGGGAATGCTCCGGCAGTCCAGGGATCCAGCTCACCGTAAACAAACATGATCGACTGTGCTTCTTCCTTGATCCAACGCTCAAGATCACGCATCGCCGCATTGGAATAGGCGTACCGGACATCCCTTGGGGTGTACTGGTCGATGGTGAAGTCGTGCTTGCGCAGGTGCTGCAAGTGCGCGGTGCTGTTGCCCGGGTTCCCGAGCTCCGTAGCTGCCTGGTAGAAGTACGGAAGAAACTCCGCAATCGAACCTGACTGGTAATTGGACAGGGTGTTGATCGCTTCAAGGAATGCGAACTGTTCCTCCGGGTTCCCCTTCACGGGAATGTCCTTGCATCCCTTTCCAGGAGCCTCGGGGTTGCCGTATTGCCAGAAAATGAATGGCGATTCGATCACCGCGTGCTCAAAGGCGATGTCAGCACCACCGAGGAATGAGTAGTCACCGCTCATTTTCGGGACCAGCTTCTCGCGATTTTCCAGCAGGGCCACCTGCAATTGCTCGAGTGCCTGCCGGCATTTCTTCCAGCGTTCCCCGCCCACTTGCTCTACGAATGAGATGTAACGCTCGTCGCTGGTGCTGAAGGAAAGGGGTGCAACATCAGCCACCGTCCCGTTGACGTCATCCGGAAAAAACCAGCGGTGAAAAACGGAAGTCATGCCACCCTTGCTGGCACCAGTGTTGACCCAGTTTGCACGGTAAATCTTTTTCAGGGCGACCGTGATGGCATGGAAGTCTTTTGCCGACTGCTCAATATCAAGATTTTCCCACTGCACAGGTGCAGGGACCGAGTCTTTGAAGTGCCGGTGTTCGACCTGGACCTGGTTGGTCTCAAAAACCTTGGTGATAGCCGCTTCGCGTACGCCGAAGATCGAGTATCCGCTGGTCTGGAGTACCACTGGTTCTGCTTCGTCTCTGTGCAGCACGACGACGCGTTGCGTGAAGGTCGGACTGCCCGTGTCGTTGTGGTCCACCGGCTGGGTGAACTTCAGCTCGAAGTGACGGACGCCTGCAGGCAAACCAGTCGGTGTCTGTTCGCGCGATTCAACGCCATCGAGGCAAGCCAGCTTGTCGGCAATATCAGACGCACCGTCAAGGCATGCAGCCTCGTCAACGGCATTCCCCGCCAACGCAGGTAAGGTAATTGCAGGTAAGGCAATCGCTGTTGCACATGCGACAAACTGTGCATTGAAAATTCTTGGAAAAAAGGCGCGTGAGTGTTTCATGGGAGCCTCTGGATTGTAGCCGTGTCAGTGCGCGAGCCTGCGACCGTGCATCTTCCGAACATGTCAACGCTCAAGTAGCTTGGGCTGGTCATGGACAGCGCAAAAAGATCGGGATTGCCCGGCGTGTACAGCATCCTGAAAGAAAGCGGGACACGGCACGCCACCCATTGGTTCGACACTGGTGACAGGATCACCTGGTCGGCAAACGCACGGGACTCCCACTGGCCATGCATATAAAAGTCTGCTGCGAATCCCGTTGTGAAACGGACAGGTGATGGGTTGGGAACGCCTGCCATCTGCAGCATGATATTGTGGCGGACGACCTGTCCTGCAAGGAGCTCGATCTGCACATTGCGCGTGCCAGCATAGCGGCCGTCCAGCTCGTGGGCGACAGGGTCAGCAGGCGTCGAACCATCATCCACGGACATGAGCGGAATTGTGCAGGACTGGCTTGCCGGCCCGTTGAGGGTCACCCACAAGGAGGCGACCGCTGTGCCAGCAGGAATGGCAAACTTGTTCTTCTCACCCGCAACGGGTGCGGCGCGGACAGGGCCCCGGGAAGCCGTGTATCCCGCTTCGAGTACTTCCACCCCAGAGCAGAACGCCGGGACTTCTACAGAGAAGTTGGTGATCGCGATTGGCTGGGGGAAGTTCACCCTGGCGTCCTGGAGGAAACCGCCCTGGTACTCGACGGTGCCGAGGACCTGGGTGTTCACGTATTCCTCGGACGTGGTGAATGCGAAACCTGAGGCAGAAACGGTTGATGCCCCACCCGTCATTAGAAACAACGCTGACAGCACAACACTGAGTTTTTCTCGTAAGCGCATCGTAGAATCCTTTCTTCGAGAAGCGAACGCCGCAGTTTTGCATTTTTAATTGCCTTATTAGTGGCTTATGCCACTGGCTGGGAGGCGTCAAGCGGACTTGGTGGGTGAGTTCGTAAACTGCTCTACCTGACTGCGCCTGGCTTCCGATCGCCGAAAAGGACCCTTCTGGTGACGGGTTTTGGGCCCGGAAGGGCCAGGCGTGGTCGCCTTCGCTAAGCAGAGCTGTCGTCTTTTCAGGCAGTTGCCCTGGCCGGGGGTCCAGGCGCAGTCAGGTAGAGCAGTTCAAAAGCTTCCTAAACTGCTCTACCTGACTGCGCCTGGCTTCCGATCGCCGAAAAGGACCCTTCTGGTTACGGGTTTTGGGCCCGGAAGGGCCGGCGTGGTCGCCTTCGCTAAGCAGAGCTGTCGTTTTTTCAGGCAGTTGCCCTGGCCGGGGGTCCAGGCGCAGTCAGGTAGAGCAGTTCAAAAGCTTCCCACCATGTCCCGGAAAGCCCGCCGCGCCCGGTCGTCCATTTCATGTGCAAGGTTGTCCAGGATCTTTACCTGACCGGGCGGGAAACCAGCCGCATGCAGCTCCCGGAGTCCATCCAGCATGTTTTGTGCGGGCACGATCTGGTCATCCGCCCCGTGCAATGCATGAATGACGCAAGGGCGGACGCCCTGGTACTCGTCGATACGAAACCCGGCACCCACGGCGACGATGCCTGCCACGCGTGGCAGCAGGCGGGCGATGTGCGGCGCAAAAAAACCGCCCTGCGAAAACCCGGCAATCACGATCCGTCGTTCAGCCAGTTCCAGCGCGGTCAATAACCGGAACAGGCCCTGGGCGGCCACTTCAGGTGGAATCAATACGGCGCTGCGATCGACATCCCGAAAATACCAGGAGTAGGCTTCGCTGTATTTTCCTGCTTTGCGCCAAGGCATCGGAAAAGGCGCGTTCGGAGCCAGGGTCTCAATGGGGGGCGGTTGACCCCGGCCAAGGGCTCTGGTCAGGAATTCGTCAGCCGTTTCGCGGAAGCCGTGCAGCATCAATAGAAGAGGTTCGTCGTGGGTAGTGCCTGCCCCGCGCGGGCTGGGTGCAGGAGCAAGCCGATAAAAACTCACAGGAACCGGCATCTCGATGTTTTTCACCTGACGATGGAGCATGCCCTATTATATTCCTTAAACCTGTCAAATGGGATCTCTCATTCTGTCTCGGAAAGGTTGGCGGAAAATGAATTTCGCGCATGGGCGTCCAATTACAGGATTTTTTCTCTCTGTTTTCGCCGCGGGACTGGTGATGCCTGGACTGGCGCTTGCGGGGCCCAAGTTTGAACGTTTGCTCGAAATTTTTCATGCCGCCAACCCCGTGATACCGGCAGACTTGCCGGCAGAGACTGCATGGGCGGGCTTTTGCACCGGAATGGACGAGCGAATGGACGACTCCCTTCTGGCGATCCGCCATACTCCGGATCCTGTGCTTGGCATCAACTTGAAGTCCTTGCAAAGGCATACGGTTGGTTCTTCCCATCACTACTTGCGCATGACCCCAGAGGGAGTTCGCAACGAGGTTGACGGGAGCGACCCGGCAACCTGGAACGACGGCGCCTGGAAATCAGACGGGGGCGATGCGCAGGAGCTTTTTCTGATGTCGGGTGCGCGCAGCAACGTTGCCCTTCGGATGGTTAAAACGCCCGACGAACCTGGCTTTTACTATGTGGCCTTGAAACAATGCCGGTCTTTTGACGGTGGGAAATGCAACGGCTCCGGTAACAGTCCCATGATCAATCAACAGGTTTGCCATTACTACAGCCGCAAGTTTTGAAAGATGGAAGTCTACCTGATCATCGCCGCCCAACTCGCGATCCTGGTCATCTGGATCAGGGCTGGCTTGCATACGAGAGCCCTCAAGAGTCTTCCCGGTGCGGAACAATTGGCCTTATCCGGGCGTGGCACATGGCCTCGTTTGTCGATTCTGATCCCTGCCCTGAACGAAGGTAAGACTATCGGTCCAGCGCTGAGGAGCCTGCTTGCTGTTGACTATCCCGATCTGGAGGTTGTTTGTGTCAACGATCGTTCGACCGATGACACGGGTGCGGTGCTGGCGGCGGTGGCTGCGGGTGACCCCCGCGTGAAGGCGATCAATGTCACGGAACTTCCCCACGGCTGGCTGGGCAAAGTTCATGCCCTGGACCGTGCCCTTGAGTTCGCGACGGGGGATTTCATCCTGTGCACCGATGCCGACATCCACTTCAGCAGGGATGCGCTGAAGCGCGCGGTACAAATGATGGAACATCGCGGCCTTGACCACCTGGCACTGACGCCGGACATCAAGCCGGCCGGCCTTGTGTTCGATGTGGCGCTGGTTCAGGCCATGTGGACTCTTTTTTTCGATATCGATCCAGCAAAGATGGGCACGGATAATTGCCGGGCACCGATGGGCGTGGGTGCGTTCAATCTGGTGCGCGGGGAATTCATGCGTAACATCCAGCCGTTCAAGCGTCTGCGCATGGAGGTGATCGACGACATCGGTCTGGCGATCATGTGTCACCAGGCGGGTGGTCGCGGGGCCCTGATGAGCAGCGGTCCATCGGTGTCGTTGGAGTACTACGACAGCTTCATGTCATTGCTGCGTGGAATGGAAAAAAACGCTTTCGCAATTTTACATTATTCCGTTTTGCGCGCTCTGGGCGGAGCTTCCCTTGCATCTTTGCTGCCGGTGTTCGCGTTTGGGTTGCCAATCTGTTCGGAAGCCTGGACACGCGTGACAGCTTGTGCGCTTTTTGTCTTTGCCATCCTCTGGCAGTATGTATCCATGCGCAACCTGGGGGTGAAGTTGCGCCATGTGGCGTTGATGCCGCTGGGGCTTGTGCTGGCGGCACTGATCGGTTTCAACTCGATGTTGCAGACGATGCGCCGAGGTGGTGTCGTGTGGCGTGGGACGTTCTATCCGCTGGCGGAGCTGCGGCGCATGCAGGTAACACGGTTCCCGGTTCCGCCACGCATCTCATCTCGTCAGGGAAAGACCAGGGAGCCATACCATGAAGGATAACCGGCCTGTTTATTCGACCGGTGGGGTCGGAGATTTGCGGAAAGGGGGCGGCCTGCAGTCGGGATCACCTTGGGTGCGTGGATCAGGTCCGGCCAAAATGCGTCTTGAGACGGGTGGGCGCGGTGGTAAAGCAGTGACAGTGCTGTTTAATTTGCCGCTGGAAGAAAAAGAGGCCGCGGCCATGCTGAAGGAAATGCAAGGCAAGTTCGGGTGCGGTGGCACCGTAAAAGGTTCTACCCTTGAACTTCGTGGGGATGTGCGGGAAAAGGTTGAGCAGTTCATGAGTCGCCTTGGCATGAAGGTCGTCAGGGCGGGTGGTTGACCAGATTCACTGCGAACAGCGGTTCGCGGGTATGGGAGAAAAAAATGAAGTTCAAAAGTGCGGTTTTATTTGCAGCAATTGCAACGATGTCTGTTGCCGGAAGCGCGTTCGGTGAAGAGGCTCCAGCGGCTGCTGAGTCAGTAGCGCCAAAGAAAGTGAAGTCGAAAAGCAAGAAGACTCCGGTGGATGAATCGGATGAGGCGCTACAGAAGAAGGTTGAGTCCCTGCAGAAGGAGCTGGCGAGCCTCAAGGCTGAACTTGCCAAAAATGCTGGCGCCCGCACCGAGCAGGCGCAGACACGCATGAAAGAGGAAGTTGACGGCCTGGAAAAGCGTCTTGCCGAATTGCAGGTGGAAATCAAGAAGCTTGGCGATACCTCGTCCGAAGACATCAAGTCCACCGTCAAGAAAAATGTGGGTTCAGCTTTGACTTCTGCCGGTGATTTGCTCAAGAAGCTGGGTAAAGAAGTTTCCAAATGACCCGTGCCGCCCGGGGCCGGACTGAAGTCCATTCAGTTCTGCTCATCATGGGTAATCAGCTCTTTCCGGTGGCGTCACTGCCGCCGCCGGAGGGAGTTTTGGTCTTCATGGCGGAAGACCGGGAACTTTGCACATACTTCCGTTTTCACAAGCACAAGATCATTTTGTTCCTTGCTGCGATGCGGGCCTGGGCCGAAGAGCTGACGCGTCTTGGGTATCTGGTTCATTACACCCGAATCACGGATGACACGCCTGATCCGAAGCCTTTTGAAGTCAAGCTGCGGGAAGTGCTTCTGGCGAATCCGGATGCTGGGCTGGTCCATTTCGAGATCGAAGACAAGTTCATGGAAGGACGGATCGCGCGGCTGGTCCGCGAGACTGGTCGCAAGTGCCTGGTCAAACGGAGTCCGATGTTTATGACCAGCCGGGAGGAGTTCAGCGATTATCTGAAATCCGTCAAGAAGCCCTTCATGAAGACTTTTTATGAAGGGCGTCGCAAGAAGCTGGGGATTCTCCTGAACAAGGACGGGACGCCTGTCGGCGGGCAGTGGAGCTTCGATGCCGATAACCGCGAGCGGCTTGGCAGCGACGTCAAGGTACCACCGTTGCCCAAGGTCAAGAATGGGCGCCATGTTCGCGAAGTTGCTGCGGCGATCGACAAGTTGTTCCCCGACCATCCTGGTGACAGTGCAGATTTCTGGCTGCCGGTGACCGCATCAAATGCCGGGCAATGGCTTGATGACTTTTTGGAACAGCGGCTTGGTGACTTTGGCCGCTATGAGGACGCGATCACTCCTGATCATTTTGCTCTTTTCCACTCAGTCCTTTCGCCTGCGATGAACCTGGGTCTGTTGACCCCGGATTACGTCATTAAAAGGACCCTGGAGTTTGCCAGAACCAACAAAACCCCGATGAACAGCCTGGAAGGTTTTGTCCGGCAAGTGATCGGTTGGCGCGAGTTCATTCGAGGGATCTATCAGAATTTCAGCGAGAAGGAAGATTCGACCAATTTTTTCGGCCACAAGGCAAGGCTTGGGGCGGCATGGTACAAGGCAGAAACTGGTCTGCCACCCCTTGACGATGCTCTGCGCAAGTCGCTCAAGTTTGGTTGGGCGCATCATATTGAACGCCTGATGATCATCAGCTGCGTCATGCTTTTGTCTGGTGTTGCTCCGGAGGAAGTTCATCGCTGGTTCATGGAGATGTACGTCGATTCCTCCGACTGGGTGATGGGGCCCAATGTGTATGGTATGGGACAGTTCAGTGATGGCGGCGTCTTTGCCACCAAGCCATATGTTTGCGGTTCGAACTACGTTCTCAAGATGAGCCCATACAAAAAAGGCCCCTGGTGTGAGGTTTGGGACGGCCTCTACTGGAAGTTTGTCGCGGAGAAGTCGCCGTTCCTTGCGCGCAATCCCCGTTTGTCGATGATGGTGGCCAGTTGGAAGAAAATGCCAGCTCAGCGGCAGAAGACCTTGCTCAAGGCCGCAGACGGGTTTATCAGCTCAGTGTGTGAATGACGGCGGGACGAATATTTTCAGTCCCCGCGTGAGGAGATGGACGTGAACTCAGTACTGCCGAGCTATAGCGAAACCACCAATGATGTCGAGATCACTGTCACCCCGGCATTTGTTCCGGACCAGTCAAATCCGTCTCTTCAGCAATTCTTGTTTGCTTATCATGTGCAGATCCGTAATGCCGGCCGGGAACCAGTCAAGCTCCTCAGTCGCCACTGGGTGATCACGGATGGGCATCAGCGGGTTCAGGAAGTCGAAGGGGACGGGGTGGTGGGAAAACAGCCAGTCCTGGCGCCAGGCGAGTCGTTTTCCTACACCAGTGCCTGCCCCCTCACCACCCCGACAGGTAACATGCGTGGCACGTACCTGATGACTTCAAGTAGCGGGCAACAATTTCGAGTCAAGATCCCTCTGTTTTTTCTCAGACACCTTGAGTCGATGCAGTGATTCCCCGGATTTTTCTGGTAACCTGGCGTTGTCTTGATCCAGGAACCCCACTTTCCCGGACTCGATATCGTAGACAGCACCAACTACTTGGAACTTGCCCTCTTTCTGCAGGGTTTGAAGGGCTTCGCTACTCGACATCAGCCGGTCGATGCTGTGCTCAACATTGATCTCCGTAGCAGTCTTGACCAGCTTTTCCAACTGATCGGGAGTACTGGTTGTGCTGGTGCTCAATGCTTGTTCGGCCGCTGGCTGCAATTCATCAATCAGGATTTTAAGGTTTGGCGTGAGCGACTGCTGGTGTTTCAAGGCTCCCTTGACCGCGCCTTGGATCGCACCACATTTCGAATGTCCCATGACAACGCAAACGGGTGTTCCAAAGGAAAGTGCGGCGAATTCGATGCTGGCAATCAGTGACGGAGCGACAATATTGCCTGCAACACGCACGACAAAAAGGTCTCCAAGTCCGGCGTCAAAGACATGCTCGGCAGGAACGCGGGAATCAGAACACGTCAGAACGATGGCGAATGGTGTCTGACCGTTGCGAGCGAGTTGTTCGCGTTTCATGCTGCTGGCGATCGAGTCTACAGAGCGTACCCCGGAAACAAATCGCTGGTTGCCTTCCGTCAATCGCTTCAAGGCTTCGGACGGTGTCGGTTGAAGTGTTTTCACGAGAATCTCCTCGGTCACTGGTTGTGAGCGCAGGCACTAACCTGCATCGGGATAATCGCAAACTATGTACATCTTAATAAATAGATAATAGAGTGTATAAATATCAGTTTAAGCAATGAATGTTCGGTTGGGGACCTTTGATGAAAACTTGGCTCAATTACCATCATTTGTACTATTTCCGCACCATTGCTTCGGAAGGTGGTGTGGTCAAGGCGGCCAAAAAGCTACGCTTGGGACAGCCAACGCTCAGTACGCAGCTCAAGATCTTTGAGGATCAACTGGGTCAAAAGCTCTTTGAACGCAAGGGACGAGCGTTGGAGTTGACCGAGGCCGGAAGGATGGTCCTTGATTATGCCAACGAGATTTTCAAGCTGGGCGATGAGATGGTGGAAGCCATCAACGACAAATTGCATTCTGGTCGGGTTGAATTGACGATTGGGGCCTTGGACAGTGTGCCGAAACATGTGCTGATGCAACTGGTTGCCACGACGCAGAAAAGCGCGAGTTGCAGAGTGGCCGTATTGGAGGGGCCGTTTCAGGAACTGTTACGTGAATTGAAGGCACACCGGATCGATTTGATTTTGGCCAATCACGGCCCCAATCCTGGAGAGGCAGCAGATGTGCGGTCCCGGCGTGTTGCCCGGATGCCGGTGGTGATCTGCGGGGACCGGAAATTTGCAGGCCTAAAAAAAGGGTTTCCGGAGTCGCTGTCTGGGCAACCGATGATCCTACCCACCCCTCACAGCAGGCTGCGGTTGGATATCGATCACTGGCTTAAATTGAAAAAGATCAATGTCGATGTTTTCGTGGAGACCCAAGACACCAGCTTGCAGAAGCTGTTGGTGACACATCAGATGGGGTTGGCTCCTTTGCCCTTGCCTGCGGCCGACGAGCTTGTTTCCAATAAAGAACTGGTTGTCATCGGGCAGATGGATGACGTCCACGAAGACCTTTGGCTGATGGCGGGTGAGAGGCGCTTCCAAAACCCTGTTGCGACTCAGATTTTCCGCGTTTTTTCTGTGGATTGACAAGACGCGCAGATTCTTAAAAAAGATGTATAGAACCTAAAATATCAATTTATAAAATCGATTATTTTTCCGTCATACTCCTTGTCGGGTCGCAGTGACCTGCTATGGGGGGGTAATGGGAAACGTTCCGAACTTGCTCGTCATGTCGAGCTACTGGTGGCTCTACGCCGTAGTTCTCGGCCTGATTGGCCTCATGCTGGTTCTCGACCTTGGTGTTTTTCACCGCCGCCCCCACGAAGTCAAGTTCAAGGAGGCAGCAATCTGGAGCGCTGTGTGGGTTGCTTTGGCTCTTTTGTTCAACGGTGGTCTTTACTTGTGGGCGAAATACCAGTTTGCCGGACAACCAGGGGTTGCAGAACGGCTGGCTGGTGAGTTCCTGGCCGGTTACCTGGTCGAGAAGTCTCTCGCAGTCGACAATATTTTCGTCATCGCAGTGATCTTTGGATACTTTGCCGTCCCGCCGGCCTTGATGCACAGGGTTCTATTCTACGGAATTCTCGGGGCGATCGTGTTCAGGGCATTGTTCATCGCCCTGGGGTCCTGGCTGATGCAGTACCACTGGGTCATGTACGTGTTCGGCGCCTTCCTGATCTTGACTGGTATAAAGCTATTCTTCCAGCCTGAAGCAGCCAAGTCGCCGGGCGAAAATCCTCTTGTCAAATGGTTGACCAGGCATCTGCCGCTGACCAAAGACTTCCATGGTAAAGACTTCGTCGTCCGCGCCGACGATGGCATGGGGGAGAAAAAATGGTTCTTTACCCCGTTATTCCTTGCCTTGCTGGTGGTGGAGTTCACCGACATTGTGTTCGCCGTTGACTCTGTTCCAGCTATTTTTGCGATTTCCAATGAGCCGTTCATAGTTTTCTCGTCCAACATGTTTGCGATTCTGGGTCTACGCTCGATGTACTTCTTACTTGCTGGTCTGATCCCAATGTTCAGATATCTGAAGTATGGCCTTGGCGTGATCCTTATCTTCGTTGGTTTGAAGATGTCTTTGCTCAACCAGCTG
The DNA here is from genome assembly GCA_041178085.1 of Pseudomonadota bacterium. Taxonomy (GTDB): domain Bacteria; phylum Bdellovibrionota_B; class Oligoflexia; order Oligoflexales; family RGVZ01; genus RGVZ01. The sequence continues at coordinate 31,962 of JBEGVZ010000128.1, forward strand.
GCGGGTGGGAAGTTTCCGATCAGCTGGTCGCTGGGAATCATCGCACTCACCTTGATTGTGTCAATCACCCTGTCGATCCTGCACAAGGACCGGCCTGCGCGTGATGGTAATGGAGTCCAGGCAGCATGAAAAAAATTTTTGATGGTTTTTCTGGTGCCGCAATTCCGCGGAACCTGATGAGTGGGTTTGTCGTTTTTCTCGTTGCCTTGCCGCTCTGTGTCGGCATCGCAGCTGCCTGTGGCTTGACGCCTGACAAAGGACTTATCGCTGGAGCGATTGGCGGTATCGTGGTTGGCCTGGTCGGTGGTGCCCCCTTGCAGGTCAGCGGTCCCGCGAATGGGTTGATTCCAGTCATCGGAGAACTGGTGTCGGATCATGGGGTGGCGATTCTTGGAGCTGCAGTGATGATTGCAGGACTTCTGCAAGCGCTTGCTGGTAGCCTTCGCGCCGGTGTTTTTTTCAGGGCCGTTTGCCCAAGCGTCATCCACGGGCTGTTGGCGGGTTTTGCCCTCGTTATTTTCAGCGGGCAATTGCAGGTTGCATTTGATGGCACACCCGGTTCGACTTTTGTCAGCAACATTTCTGCTTTGCCACGCCATCTGGTGTCTCTGGCCACATCTGCTGTGGTCCAGCATGCATTGCTCGTGGCGGTTGTGACTTTTGCAACCGTGGTTCTGTGGTCGCGCATAACCTCATCTATTGGATCCACCTGGGTCAAAAAGCTGCCCGCTTATCTGGTGGCCATCACGGTGGGCACGGCCATGCATTTCATGCTGGGCCTGACATCCCGGACCATTCAGTTGCCGGAGTCCATGGTAGAGGACTTGATTGAAGGTACCGGTAGCATCGGAGTCTTGCTAAGGATGGATGCGTCCGAATTGGCAGTGATTCTGGAATATGCGGTGATCATTGCGTTGCTGGCCAGCATTGAAACCATGGTGTCGACCGTGTCGCTGGACAAGATCGCAGAGGGCAGGGGTTCACGGTATAACCGCGAACTTTTCGCGCAGGGCATCGGTAACTTTATATGCGGTCTGTTCGCTGCACCTCCAATCACAGGCGTCATCATCCGTAGCAGCGCGAATCTGCAGGCCGGCGCCACGAACCGTCTTTCGGCGATCTTTCATGGCATTTTGTTGTTGGCGGCGATGTTCGCGTTGGCGTCCATGTTGGAGTTTATTCCCGCAGCCGCGCTTGCAGCTGTCCTGATCCATGCCGCATCACGCCTGGTCAATGTTGCGGCGGTAAAAAAGCTGGCTCAGGAAGAACGCAGGCATCTGGTTACTTTTGCGGCTACTTGCGTTGCGGTGGTGGCCTTTGGTGTCCTGTACGGAGTGGTTACTGGACTTGCAATCAGCGCCTGGTCGCTATTCCGTAAGTTTGTCCGGCTTGACATTGAACGGCAGGACGACCGGATTGAGCTCCGTGGGACCGCCACTTTCGTGGATTTGCCAAAGTTGCTCAGGATCCTTGATCGTTTGCCCGATGACGGAGCAGTTTTCGTCTGCACCGAGGGACTGCGTTATGCCGATCCATCGGTCCGCGACGCCCTGGATGCATGGCAGAAACGCGTTGCGCGCGGGGCAGGTATTGGCGGCTAACGCCGGTTGTGGCTGGTCAATATTCCTTTTGGATCTTGGCTAGCGAAAATTTTCGCGGGCCCTGGCGCCTCTGACAGAAGCCGTGTACCACGTGACCTGTGATGACCTTGGGGTTGATCACACGCTCCTCAGCGGGGTGGCCTTCTTTCTGATAAACAATCCCCACTTCTCCCCGCTCAGAAAGTGCTTTCTGAAGCTTTGGGAATTTCTCGCTGTAATCGTCGGGCAGCCGGAAGAAGCTGCGCAGCCCTTGCCGCATGCCATTTGACTTTGCCTGGTGTGTGAGGCGGATTAATTTGTCCTCCAGGTCGGCCTGGGCTTCTTCCAGCAGGATGTCATCACCCGTTGCGCTTTCAATCTGCTCCATGTCGCCGTCCAGGGACTGCGCAAGGCTCAAGAGGGTCTGGCTGTTGTTGCCAAGGTGGTTCACCCAGGTCAGGATCTTGATATCCGCAACCGGTCCCGACGGCAGTTGATCCAGGCTGATTCCCGCATCCCGCATTTCACGTGCCAGCAAAGGGAATCCAAGCTGGACGGCGTTCTGTCCACAAAGCGGCATGTTGCCGATGAATTTCAAGAGGTCACCAAAGACCTGGTCGGTTGGTTCAGTGTCATCGCCAGTAAACTGATGGTGGAACACATCCTTTTTACCATCGCTGGTATACTTGAGGGCGGCAACCTCGGTGATCTGGTCGTCCCCTGCTTCGGGACCTGAGGTTGCAATGTCGAGCAGGATGATCCCTGCAACGTTGGTCTTTGCAGTGGCATTTTGTGCCATGGGGAAAGGCCTCCGGGTGGTGAAGGTTATAGGATTGTACTGGCGTTACCTTTTGTAAAGGATTTCTGCATGGTCGGCCCGTCAGAGACCTTCCGTCAACAACTGGCAGGCGAGGCAGCGGCTCGCGGTCTGGCCGTTTGGCAGGCCAATGACAGTCGCTGGCGGCCGATTCCTCTTGCAACCGAGCCTGTCTTTGTCCCCGCAGATGAATGGCAGGGCCTGGTCGCGGATTGCCGGACGGTGCTTTCGGCCTTTCCCCTGGTGCTACGATGGTTGCAACAGCCGGCACGGGAAAGGCTGCGCGCGCTCGTGTTTCGTGGGCTTGAAGGCATCGAGGCAGAGCTGGCTGCAAGGGATCCTGAGGCTTCGCTCGATCACGCGACGATTCGCTTCGACCTGTTCTGGCACGCGGGCTCCTGGCGTGTCATCGAAGCCAACTGCACCATACCGGCCATGCAGGCCTATAGCGACATGGCACGCGATGCCTGGCTAGCCACTACGCAACGGCAGCTTCCTGATGAAGGGAATACCACGCAACTGCTGGCCAGTTTGATTGGCTTGCACCGGCGCGACCACCGCGAGGCGGCAGGCCAAGGGGCTGATTTGGATCGCCGCTTGAGGATCGCAATCCTTCATCGCCCGGATGACTCCCAAATGGCCGAGCTCTCGCATTTCAAGCTGGTATGGTCACGCAACCACCAGGTGAACCTTTGCACACCGGATCAACTTGCGTGGAGGGAAGCCTCAGGTGGTATCCCGGCTCCGGGCCGGTTTGAGCTGCTGACCAATCCCGTGGATCTTGTTTACCGGCATATCTTTGCCTGGCGTCTGGCACCGCGGTTGGATTTGCTGGCTGCATTGCGCCAGCATCGTCATGCAGGAATCTATAATCCGGTCAGCGCCCATTACGAGGCAAAAGCGTTTTTTGCCCTCGTCTCGACCATCGCTGACGATGATTCTCTCTCTCGCGAGGTGGGTTTGCCTGCTTCGCTCCGAGATGCCATCAAGCGCCGGGTGCCCTGGACCCGTGTGATCGGAGACCATGCCCAGGGCGTTCCTGTAGCTGACATCAGATCTTCCGACCTTGAACACCTGGTATTCAAGTGTTCGTACAGTTACGGCGGTGGACAGGTATTTGTAGGCAGTGAATGGAACACGGCCCCCGTGCAGGAGCGCTTGCGCGCCGCAACTGGTGTGAGCGGGGCAGTTTCACTCGATCTTTTTTTGCAACATGTTCGTTCCCAGATTCGCCAGGCTTGGATCGTCCAGAAACGCATGGACGGAATGAGACACAAGACGACCCTTGCCCACCCTGACTTGGACGCAAGGGTGATTAACGGGTTTGCTGACCTTTCGGTTTTTGTTGATTGCAACCAGCCGCCTCAATGCGCTGGTGGCGTCTCCCGTTTTGCCTCTGGGCCGGTCGTCAACATCGGCACCGGTGGCGGACTGGCGCCTTTGCAGATCGTTTGAACGTTCTGTTTGCGATCAAACCAGACCGCGTCCCTGCAGGATCCGCAGGAAAGACCGGGTCTGGATTTCCTCCAGCGTCAAACCAGTGGCCGTTGCTTCTGCCTGGGTGATTGCACCGCAGTTAAGGCCCCGAAGGAAGAAGTTAAGCAAGCCTTGAGCTGTCGCGGCATCGTCAAAGACCGATCCGTGTAGGGTTGCTTGCGCGGCTTTGTTGATAAAACCCTGCAGGCGTTGCGAAACCTGGTCCAGGCTCTCCATGAAAAAAGCGTGCATGGCAGCATAACGGACCGGGATTTGCGCTGGATGCAAATCCCAACCCTGATAGTAGCCGCAAGATAGCGCATGGCGGATGTTCCGGTAAGACAGCATCCACGCGGCATGCACAGCGCGCGCATTCTGTGTTTGCTGCTCCCTGGTAAGGGCAGAAGCTGTCTTTTCCCGATGAACTGGAACGGGCATCACGTTGGTGGCGCCGTCCGAAATATGGACCGGAGTACCGGCAAGGCTCACTTGCAGCACATGACGAGCGAAGTCGCAGGCCGGGCTGTCAAGAGCCTGCGCCGAAGCGACCAGTTCACAGCTTGAAGTGTAATCGTAGGCCCCAAGGTGGGCTCCTGTGCAGCGTCCATCGGCGGCATCCAGGATGGACCGGATCGCTGAGCGACCCGTGTGGTCAATGATGACCTGCGGGCATTCAACCATGATCTCGAACCTGAGTGACCTTGGCTTCAACTTGCGTTTTTTCTCTACGGCCGCAAGCAATTCCGCCATTGTGCGGGAGTGTTCCGGCACCGTGATTTTGGGTAAGGTGATGACGAAGTTATCTGGCAGGCGATTACCCGATGCATCGAGCAACTCCGTCAGAAAGAGGCCAAGCGTCCGGATGCTGCGGGTCCGGTTTTCCAGGTTGAACGGTTTGATGCGAAAGCCAACGAAGGGCGGCAGGGTGCCGGTGCGCATGCCGGTCGCAAGTTCACGCGCCGCAGACACAGCGTGTCCGTCCTCCTCTGAATCGGGACGGTTTCCGTAACCATCCTCGAAATCGATGCGAAAGTCCTCAACGGCTTCGGCTTTGAGCTTCGCAATGACGCGGCCGTGCACTTTTTCTGCGAGGACGTGATCCATTTCAAAGATGTCCGCAAAAACCCTGGCGTCGGGCGCCCAGCTGGTCATGGCGTTGATGGCATGATCACGGATTTTTGCGGCAGTTCCGGCCGTAAAGAGGTGCGCACCACCATAGACCGTGTGCACCGGCTGTCGCCTCTCGCTCATGCCAGTGTATCGTCCGGCGAATGCGCGATTTGCGCGGTCGAGGCGGTTGATGATCGATGGCGCTCCCGTACCGAAAATCGCCGGCAAGGCTGTCTTGTTGCGGCCGCTTGGTTTTGATGCTGCCATGGTCAGGTCCCGCTCAGCTGCCGCGGTAAGTTGAGTACCCAAACGGACTCAGCAAAAGCGGGACGTGATGGTGGCGACCGGCGTCAGTGATATTGAAGGTGATTTCCACTACAGGGAAGAAAGAGGTTTCTCCCTGGGTTTTGAAATATTCGCCGGTGGAGAATGTCAGGCGGTAAGTGCCCGTGGATACAGGCTGTCCGGGAGGTAGAAGAGCTTCGCAGCGACCGTCGTGATTGGTGCGGCTTTCGTTCATGCGTTCGAATTTGCCATGGCGGTGGTGCTCAAGGAGCACCGGCACACCAGCCGCAGGCAGACCGGTTTTCAAATCCAGTACGTGAGTGGTGACAGGGCTTCGTGGTTGCGTGTTCATTGGGTCTAGGGCTCCAAGCCAGGTCAGTTGTCCGTGATCGGAGCACCAGCGTCCACCCAGCGCCCGAGAATTTGGCGTTCCTCTTCCGTGATGTTCGTCTTGTTCCCAAACGGCATTGTGTGGGAGTCGACTGCGCGGAATTTGATGCGCGCTGCGAATGCCTGGGCAGTGCGTGGGTCGTCAAACATCATTCCTGCCGGTGCTACCGTGAACACATCGTCGGTCGGATTTTGCGAGTGGCATGTCGTACACCGTGTCTGGATGATCCCCCAGGCTTCCGAGAACTTTGGTGGTGGCGAACCGTCCCCAGACGCTTTTTTCGGGGCTGCAGTCACAATGATAGCGGAGAGGACTGCGATCACTGGCAGCGCCAGCCAAGCGACCCGGGGTTTGGCGATGATCTGCATGTGCCGGATTGCCCCGCCGACAAAAGTCATTCCCAGCAGGATCACCCAGCTCCACGGTCCGGAGTAGGTGGACGGGAAGTGGTTGCTGATCATGATGAACAGGACAGGCAGGGTCATGTAGCTGTTGTGGACACTGCGCGTTTTTGCGGCCTTGCCCAGGTTGTAATCCGGGGTGCGGCCCTCCCGGGTGGCGTCGATCATGGACTGTTGGGCTGGCAAGATCCGCACCCAGACGTTCAGAACCATGATCGTGCCAAACATGGCCCCGACGTGGATAAACGCACCACGCCCGGTGAAGATCTGGCTCAGCCCCCAGGAGATCGCGGCCGTTGCTGCGTAGCAGATGGCCAAGGCAAAAGTAGAGTGTTCCTTTGCAAAACGGGATTTCCATAGCAAATCGTAGAGGATCCAGGTCGCAGCCAGCACGCCAATCCCAATGGCCGATGCCGTTCCGTGGCCAATACTGGTCTTGGCCGGGTTGATCAGGTAGGCCGAGTCGGACAGGTAGTACACGACCGCAAGCAGCGTGATACCACTCAGCCAGGTGAAAGTGGCCTCCCACTTGAACCAGTGCAGGACCGAGGGCATGGACCCGGGGCCGATCAGGCGCTTCTCAACCTGATAGAAGCCGCCACTGTGGACCATCCAAAGCTCTCCCTCAACCCCCTCCCGGGGCTTGGCTGGTGCCTCCAGGGCCTTGTCCAACCACATGAAATAAAAGGAGCTTCCGATCCAGGAGATGCCGGCTACCAGGTGAAACCAGCGCAGGGCAAGATTAAGCCATTCTGAGAGGTAAGAATTCATGGCTAAACCTTGGCAAAACCGAAGCTTAAACGCAATTGAAAATCCGGCGTGGATACGATACGACCCCGGTCGCCCTGTCAGTTTTTCAAATTCGAATTCCTGGAACCTCTAAACCCTGCGGGGGGTGCTTGTGGATTTTTTGAGGTATGTGGACCTGATCATTGTCGGAATCACGATGGCGATCGTGGTCAGCCTTTACTTCCTTAACAATCCACTCAAGCACAGCAAAAAGTTCATGTGGCACCGCTTCGTGAACTGGTTCGCGCTCGGCATGACTTACGCGTTCCTTTACATGGCTCGTTATAACCTGAGCGTATCGAAGAACGCTCTGGGCGATCTGATGACCAAAAAGGACTTTGGACTGATCTTTGGGGTCGGGACTTTTGCCTATGGACTCAGTTTCCTGATCACGGGCCCCATGGTGGACCGGATGGGTGGACGGAAAGGGATGCTCTTCGCGGCCATCGGATCTTCCTTTGCGAACATCCTGATGGGGGCTGTTCTTTTCTACTTCCTGCACGGCGGGCGGGCGATCAACCTGACCCTGACGATGGCGATTCTCTATTCCCTGAACATGTTCTTCCAGAGCTACGGCGCGGTTTCGATCATCAAGGTCAAGGCCTATTGGTTCCACGTCCGGGAACGCGGTCTTTTCGGTGCAATTTTCGGGACATTGATCTCTTTCGGTGTCTACTTCGCGTTTGACTGGGGGCAGGCGATTGCCGACGCCGTGAAATTGAACCCCACCGCGGAATTGTCGCCTTTCCAGCAATTCCTGCGGACGGCCTTTGCGGTCGAGATGGGCCGGACCGATGCTTTCTGGTTCGTGTTCTTTATCCCGGCGCTGCTTTTGATCTTCTGGGCACTCATCGATGCATGGCTTCTGAAAGATTCACCAGCTCACGCGAAGTTCGGCGACTTCGATCCGCACGATGCCTCCAGTGACGACGGAGAGGTTGACCTGGCGGTCAAAGCCCTGCTCAAAAAGATTTTTACCAATCCTGTCCTTCTGACCATTGCTTGCGTTGAATTCACGTCGGGGGTCCTGCGCAACGGAATCATGCAGTGGTATTTTGTGTTCGCGAAGGAAGTCCCCCAGATTGGTGCGGAGTTTTTCCTGAAGCATTGGGGCCTGTTGATCTGCATGACCGGCATTGTCGGCGGATTCACCGCAGGGATCTTGTCCGATCGCCTGTTCCAGTCCCGCCGTGGTCCCCCTGCCGCCATCATGAGTGGTTCGATGGTGGTCCTGACCGGTTTGATGATCTACGCCATTCCCGATCATCCTGTGCTGCTGGGTGCTTGTGCCATCACCATGATTCTGTCCGTGATTGGCGTTCATTCGATCATGTCGGGGACAGCTGCGGCAGATTTCGGGGGCCGCAAGGCCACCGCAACCGCTTCGGGCATTGTGGACGGCTGTGTGTACCTGGGCAGCGGACTGCAGTCGATTTCCCTGGGGTACCTGACTACCAAAAACTGGGCCTACTGGCCGATGTTCCTGTTTCCGTTTGCGGTTCTTGGTACGGTTTTCGCGTGGCAGATCTGGCATCAACTGCCAGAGGCAACCAAGCGTTACTTGCGCACGGTTGAAAAGGTCAACGTGGCCGCAGACAAGCCAAAACGCAAGCGTCGCGGCGGAAAGGCTGCCGGTATCGGCAAGGCCAGGACCAACGACGCGTGAAAGTGACCCGGTCTGTGTACTCCAAAAGGTGGCAGTTGTATCTCGCAGCTGCCGCTTTTTTTTTCATCCTGTTCGAGCGCAGAGCGGCGATGGTCGTTTTGGTCCAGGATGTCATTTCGCACTTTAACCAGGTTTCTGATCGGATTGAGCTCGCCGGAAGTTCGATCATTCGGTTAGACATGCTGCCGCCTGAGGCAGCCGCAATCTGCGAATTTTTGAATGACCAGAAGGTGGGTCGCTACGACCTTGATCCGCGTTTATTCGTGGACAACGGTAACGCGCTGCAGAGGACGATCGATACTTGCTGGCCGAAGCGTCTTGTGAAAGGTGCTCGCCACAGGTTCATACCTGCCGGGGTTGATTTCCAGGAGCCTGGTTGCCGCGTTGAGGAAATTGGCAGGGGTGTGGCGCATGTTGCCTGCGAACAGTGATGTTGTTGCTTTGACCCTGGTGCAGGCAACGCTGATTCCCTGGTTGGGTGGAATCGCACTGCTGAGGATGTTCAGAAAAAACCTGTTCTATCCTTCATTTCCCTGGACTTCGTTTGCCGGTCTACCCCTCGCGACAGGCCTGCTGCTGCGTTATGCCGTAGAACTTCTCACGGGCAACAGTCTTTACGCGGATATCATGTGCCTTGCCACTGCTGTTGCTGGCGCTTTGCCTGCTCTTGAGATGTCCAGGTCGGTCGTTGCAAGCCGCTTTGTCCTTGCGTGGCGATACATTTGGTTGTTTCCGGTTTTTTGTCTGATGATTTCCTGGCTGTCGGTGGTGTCTCCAATTTTAATGGGTGATGCCAAGGTCATGTGGTTTTTCCACGGCAAGATGATCTTCTTTGCCAAGGGGATCAACATGGCGGCCGGTTTTGACGATCCATCGGTTGTATTCAGCCATCCGGATTATCCCAAGCTGGTTGCGACCACCGGCGCCGCAATTGCGAACATTGCAACTTTCTGGAACGACTATTTGCCGAAGTTTTCGGTGGCGCTGGTACAACTTCCCGTTTTTGCCTTCTTTTGCGATCTGATCAGCGCAGGTCAGCCTCTCCTGGGGCTGGTCCTTCTGATATCAGGAACGTCTGCCGCCGGGACGCTCCTCTATAACGGTTACATGGATGGCCTCCTTGGACTTTGGTTGACCGGTTTTCTTGGCGCCTTGTTTTGTCTGGTCGCTCCTACTCCAGGAAAATCCCGCCCGCCATCGGAACGTCGGGAATTGCCCGGGTTTTTCGCGGCCATGGCCTTGGTCATGTTGCCTCTTTTGAAATACGAGGGTTTGCCGCTCGCCCTGATTTTTGCGGGTGTCAGCGGTTTCCTGTTTCGCGGACAAATTACTGCACGCCTGCGGGAGAAGCATTTCTTCAAGAATCACTCATACGCTTGTGCCGTCGCCGCGCTCGGGGTCTTTTGTTTTGCGATCTGGCGCCTGAATTGCCTGCGCTGGGGTCTTTCGAATGACCTGTCCGGAGATCTCCCATCCATGTTGCAAAGGCTACAAGGGCGGGTGGTTGATCCATCAGCCTGGCGGCTGTGTCTTGATTATTTTTCTGATTATTTTGCGCCACCGTGGCTGCTTGCAATCTCAGTAGCACTTGGACTTTTGATCAGGAAAAAAGGGGGCGATCAAGAGCAGGAAAAAGTTGTCATCACGTGTTTCGCGGGCGGCTTTCTTTACGTCCTGTTCTTGCTGTTTGTATACCTTGGCACGCACCACGATCTATTTTGGCACTTGAACTTTTCATCTCTCCGGACACTCATGCCGGCCCAGAATGCCCTCATGGCCGGCTTTGGCTTGTTCATGCTTTCTCGCCGTTGAGTCGTGACGACAGGAAATCCACTGCAGCACCGACTTCCTTTTCATCGAACAGGAAAGTCGCCACATGACCGAAGGTGACTTCCAGATACTCCACATCGACATTGTTTCTGCGGAGTTTGTCCACCAGGCGGCGTGACTGCTCCACTTCCACAATCCAGTCATGTTTGCCGTGGTACAGAAACACGGGCGGCAGCCCCTTCCGGACAAAGGTCATCGGGGAGGCTTTTTTGTAGGTTTCCGGAATCTCAGAAGGCGGTTTGCCGAAGAATTTCTCGTAGTACTCATTGTAGTTACCGGCGGTCAGGTCGCTAGGTGTTCCTCCGGCAGCGACGGCTTGCACGGACAAGTCTGCCGGCTTTTTTGCGGCCGTGTCATGATCCGAGCCCCAGCGAAATATCTTTGCTGTCGGCGGTGCAGTGTCGTCAAGTCCGTCCGACGGGCGCGTGAAGGCCGCCATCAGGGCCAGATGGGCCCCGGCTGAATAGCCAAACAGGCAGAGTCGGGAGGCATCGATGCCAAGGTCCGCAGCATTGGCCCGTACCCATCGGATTGCGTCTTTGGTGTCGTGAACAGCAGCAGGGAAGCGATGCTCAGGGGCAAGGCGGTACTTGATATTGAGTGTGGCGAATCCACGCTCAGCAAGCCTTTGGGCGACAGACTCCATGTCCTTTTTGTCGCCTTTGTACCAGCCGCCCCCATGGATGACGATACAAGCGGGTGGTTTCCCGGCGCGCATGAGGGCTGGTGACCGGGACGGGTGCCAGTCGCCGCGCAGTTTGACTTTGGTCCTTTCAGCGAAAACAAGGTCTCTGACGACATCTACATTTGCCGGCGAGGCTTTTGATCCGTCTCTTTTCGAGTCCCGCGTGCTGCTGTCAGTGACACAGCCAGCAAGCAGCGATCCAGTGAGGAGGCTGGCAGCAAAAATTTTTCCCGGCTTCATAACCAGTCGACCTTGATCAAGGACTCCACGTCAGCCAGCAAGCTCTTGTGCACGGGGCAGGTGTGGGCCGCGCGTTCGAGTTTTTCCCGGTCCGCGGGCGAAACCTTGGCTGCCTTTTCCGCGGGCACCGTGATGGTTGCAGTCAAGCGTCCAATTCGGCGAAAGGGGGCGTTAACCATGTCCTTGGTCACGGCGGCGTGCATGCCAGCCAGATCGATTTGCAAGCGCTGGGCAAGGATTCCCATCGTCGTCATCACACAGGCTCCGAGCGCTGTGGCGACCAGATCAGTTGGCGAGAAGGCTTCCCCCTTGCCGTGGTTGTCTGTGGGCGCATCGGTCACAAGGCTGCTTCCGGATGGTCCGTGGGTGGCCTTGCAACGGAGCTGTCCCTGGTAGTCGATTGAAATATGGACGGTCATGAAAAAGTCTCCTGATGGAAGGGATCCCGCCAATGGATCTACTCCTTCCAGAGTAACCGTCCCAGTCCGACTTTCAAATTTAAAGTTTCTTTAAATTCAACTCACCCAGATCTTCACAAGGAGAGGGCATTCTGTTGGCAGGAGGTTTCCATGCGAACTCTCTCTGCTGTTTTCCGGGAACTGCGCGGCCTGCGGTCATTGCAGGCGGAGCCGCGGCTTCTTCGCTTTCGTATCTCCCGGCCGGATGGTCGCACGCGGATCGATTTCATGGGTGCCGTGGACGGGGTCGCGGGTTTCAGGCCCGAAGGGAATCTAGTCATGTTCATTCACGGAGTCGACTACGCCAACGAGGGGGAGGCGGTATCTGACTTTGTCGGTCCCGTGGCCGATGCCTGTGGCCTTGGGGCTTCGCGACGGCAGGCCGATTTCTATCTGCTTGCCTGGAATTCAGTTCTGGTGTCATCCTTGGCGCGCAGCTTGATCGGTGTCAGCGTGGTCCGCCGCCTGAAGTTCTTTCTTGCCGCATCCCTTTGGTGGAGCTGTTTCTGGCGCGATGCCGAACGCAGGGCGGGAGATGCTGCCGCCTTTCTTGTTCCCTATTTGGAGAAGTGCTTCGGCGAAGGAATTGTCCCGACCGCGATCACCCACTCGGCCGGCTCTTTGGTCTGGGCTGGCGCCTTGACCAGGATGGCAGCCAAACACCCACCAGACTTCTTCACCAGGCACCAAATCGGACGTTGGTGGAACCTGCAGCCAGCCATTCCCTACGGTTCCTTCTGTGTCGGAGGCGAATATGCGCAAGTGGCTGGCCTTTACGCATCAGACCGCCCCAGGCATCTTGTCTGGTTTTCGCGCATGGATTTCATCCTTGCCGCAATGTACCGGCTGGCCAGGAAGGTTCCCGCCCTTGGGCAGTTTGGTAGCCGCAACCCGCACGTTCACCAGCGCGATGTCACCTGGGTCGTCTGGGAAGCTCACGGTACAAATACGCTGTTCAGAGCATCAGGATGCTTTTTTGCCCGGGCCCGAAGCGCCATGCGCGTGGATGCCAGGATACTCGGGCTGCTGTGACCAAGATCACGGAAAACTGCGCTTGAGCTTTTAAAAATTGCCAAGTAGACCGGTAGAAGACTTTTCTTCTGCACAACGAGGGTATTCATGAAATTGCACGCGTCACTATGCGCCGCTGCGTTTGGTTTTTCTGGCCTGTGTTTTGCTGGTTCCTTCGATTACAAAATATACGAATTTGCTGCCAACGAGCGGAACTCCCCCTGCTTTGAAGCAGTTCAAAATATCGGTGCGCGCCTGGCACAACAGGCGGGGGTAGACGTTGTTTCGACTGCATGCGAAGTCAGCGTTTTCAATGATGCGCTGCTGGACGGTATTGTCACGTACCGGGCGGAAGAGCCTCTGGAAATGACCTCGTATGCCGATTGGAGCAATATCGGGACCGAGGTCTTATCCCTTTACTCAGATGAGGCCTCCTGCGAGCAGGCCCTTGGTGGGCAAACGACACTGTTTGAGAGTGAGACGGGCTTGCGCTCCCATGTCGCTTACTGTCAGCCGCAATCATCATCAATGTTGAGCAAATCGTGGAAAATGCAGATTCAGGCGGCTGGCAAAGGCAGAAAAGAACACTTTTTTTCCGGTTTCAATGTGTCTGGAGAACCGGTGGAAGGGTACGAGGGGCTTCTTCAGCGGGTGACCAGCGAGCTTGATCGCAGGGGCATTGTGGTATCGAAGTCCGCGCTGGTTTCTGACTTTTTTTTGCGTCTTACGGTTGGCTACTATCACTCATCGCGCCAGACTTTTTACAACGACGAATTTCTTGTGGATGACGCGTCAATCTGCGCCAGCTACGTCGGGCGTGCGCAAAACTCATTTGCCAGCATCCAGAATCCGCCGGTTGCGGTCTATTGCAATAAAGTTCCAGCGGGCCATAAGGGTATTCGCTTGCACATCGCATCGATGGGCGAGGCCATCAGCGAACCCAATGGTTACCTGAACAAAACAGCGCCAGGCTTTTATGGGTCGATTGCGGAATGTGAGTCTGATCGCCCGGCACAAATGGATCAGAGCCGCCAAGGCGGACGTCAAGTTATTGAAGCCTTCTGCGCCCTTGATTTCAATCGCAGGGTGGTGATGCACCTCCTGGTCCAGGAATAAAACCCTTTCCAGGAGTGTTCACCGGATATTCGGATGCGGGGATGGCAAGTCTTAGCGCACAGCTTCGAAAATTGCCGCAGCGCCCATCCCCGTGCCGATGCACATGCTGACCATGCCGTATTTTTGATTGTCCCTGTGCATACCATGGATCAGCGTCGCCGCCAGTTTTGCTCCGGTTGCCCCCAGCGGATGTCCCAAGGCGATCGCGCCGCCCGTCGGGTTGATGATCCCCTGGTTGAGTTTCAGCTCGCGAACGACGGCAAGCGCCTGGGCCGCGAACGCCTCATTCAATTCAATCCGCTCGATCTGGTCCTGCTTGATGCCGGCACGTGCCAGGGCTTTGGGAATTGCCGCGACGGGGCCGATTCCCATGATGCGCGGTGCGACACCTGCCACCGAGTAACCACAAAATCGCGCAACTGGTTTCAGATTGTGACGTGCGGCGAATTTTTCCGAGACAACAAGGCACATCGCGGCACCGTCAGACATTTGTGAGCTGTTACCGGCAGTTACGGAACCTCCCTGCAGGAATGCAGGCTTCAGTTTGGTCAGCGCGTCGAGCGTTGTATCCAGGCGTGCGCCCTCGTCGGTATCGAAAGAGCGCGTTTCTATTTTTGATTTTCCTTCGGGACCGGGTGTGCGGAAGGTAACTTCCACTGGCGCGATTTCGCTCTTGAACCATCCGCTTTCAATCGCCTTTACGGCTTTTTGGTGTGACTCCACGGAGAAACGGTCCTGGTCCTCGCGCGAGATTTTGTAGTCCTTCGCCACATTCTCTGCGGTCATTCCCATGCCGAGGTAAAACTCAGGATGTTGGTCCATGACCGTGCGGCTGCCGACGACTTTGTGTCCCATCATCGGGATCATCGTCATCGACTCTGTGCCTCCTGCGAGGATGCAATCGGCGTCTCCCGCCTTGATACGGTCGGCCGCCATGGCAATCGTCTGGACCCCCGATGAGCAGAAGCGGTTCACAGTGACGCCCGGCACATGATCCGGCAATCCAGCAAGCAGCAGTGCAAAACGCGCAACGTTCATGCCTTGTTCGGCCTCTGGCATGGCGCAGCCTACGATCACGTCTTCGACAAGCCCCGGATCAAGTCCGGGGTTGCGCGCCATCACCGCGCGGATGATGTCGGCACAAAGGTCGTCTGGGCGCTTGACCCGCAGGCTTCCTTTAAAAGCCTTGCCGATCGCAGAACGCAGCGGACTGACGATGTAAACGCCCTGGGTCTGGCTCATGGGAAAAAACTCCTTCTGCCCAG
>JBEGVZ010000129.1:0-14227 GCA_041178085.1 Pseudomonadota bacterium
GGCCTATCCATCCAACCAGGGCATTCACGCAATGGCGGACTGCGTATTTATCAATCCCGTGAAAGATTTTCTGGAAGACGACACAAAAGAAGTCAAACATGCCGCCGTAAAGGTACAAGTCCGAGAAATTTAACGCTGACTTGTCCCCGAAGCCTGAGCTGAAATAACGAAAAACCAACTCGCCGTATGCCTGCTGTGCTT
The DNA here is from genome assembly GCA_041178085.1 of Pseudomonadota bacterium. Taxonomy (GTDB): domain Bacteria; phylum Bdellovibrionota_B; class Oligoflexia; order Oligoflexales; family RGVZ01; genus RGVZ01. The sequence continues at coordinate 202 of JBEGVZ010000129.1, forward strand.
CCTCGTCCAGCGTGATGCCGTATGAAAATGAAAGCATTGGCAACGCCACCATCAATGCGGCGAGGCTGCCAAGCATAACTTGCCGGTAGATAATCTTGGGCCCTGTTACCGCCAAGATTTACTCCCTTCTTGCTGTGCATGCGTGGTGGAGGGGCAGGGATTATTGTATGTCGCGTGGGACCAGCGTCCACCGGGAATTTTAAATATACAAGGATACAATGCTGTCGAATAAATTGGCGGGGGGACTCAAAGGATTTGGAGGGGCGTGCGCCAATAGGAGGATTGCAGGTGCAAGGATGGTTCTGTTCCTGGAATCAACAACGCGGCTCTATCCTTTTTGCGGGAGCAGGGCTGGCAAGTTGGTCGCTCCCGGGCAGAAGTGGTTCTCAAAGCGTTGGTCCAGTAAACGGCACGGACTTGCACGAAGCTGTGGCGGGCCATAGGGGGACGTCGCCTCGTAAGCAAAACAAAACCCCGCCGAGCGGTGAACAATAAAGACACTGTGATCGTATGTGGTGAGAATGCATCCGGGGCGGGCTGACTCATCGGTGCGAATCAGACCTTTCTTTGCAAGAATGCCAGCCCAGCACTCCACGCACATGTCTTCAATGAAGACGGCAGATTCAAAAGGCTGGGTTGACGATCGGGTCTGGTCAGCCATTGTCTCGTCGGTGCAATGATCTACCCAAAGCTGCACCTTGCCGCACTGGCTGGCCGTGCAGTCCTCATGCTTCATGTTGATCAGGAGCCCACCCGGATTTAGCGCGAGTTCGGCGATTTTTGTATTCTTGTTGGCAGCGACGAATTCGCGGGCCTCTTTGCCGCACCGTGGTTCATCGGCAAGGCGCGCGAACATCACGTCTTCCAGCTGCAGGTCACCAAGAAGGTCGCCGGCCACGGCCTGCGCAGTGCCATGACAGTTGGGCGGCCCGTAGGTAACGTGGGCATACGACTGCAATCCGCTCAATTCAATGACGAACGGCTCGTTCCACGCAAGGTTCTGGTTTTTCGGGTCCTTGATCCTGTGGATCTTCTTCACGCCATCGTGGCATATAACCCGCGTCTTGCGCGGCTTCGTGCGCGCACTGATAGAGTTGCTTGAAGCGGATGGACATTCAGCCTCGACGAAACACCCCTCTGGCGTCATTCGCACCAAGTCGGTGCATTTGGGGTCCTGGAATTCAGAGGTTTCCGATGCAATCATCTGTCGCGTAGCGTCACTGCCGCGTTTCTTGCAGAAGTCGCGCATCCGGGCACCGAGTCGCGCCATTACACCGTTGGTAAGGCCTTCCAGGCACTTTACCTTTTCGGCGCCGAGGGCAGGGTAATCGGTAGGCCAGTTGTTTTCGATCCGCGTCTGAACAGCATTCATCCAGCGGCGTGCCAGGGCTGGATCGTTGATGCATTTGCCAAGTCCCTTTGCCTCATCCGTGACTTCGGCGGTCGTGGCCGTGTAATCATCCCGCCGGCAGGCGTCATCCAGGGCTTTCGATGTCTCGATGGACCATAGGTCAGCGACACTGAGGGAAGGTCCAGCTGTGCGGCAACCCCACATGGAAAGCAGGGTCGCCGCAAGCAGGTAAGAACAGATCTGGTGCCGGTCAGTAAGACGCATGCGGGATATTGAGCGCGTCTGCCACTGCCTTGTGCGTCAACTTGCCGTTGAAGCTGTTGAGGCCCTTGCGCAGCGGCTCGGATTCATCGAGGGCGCGGGCAAGGCCTTTGTTGGCCAGATCCAGCGCGTACTTGATGGTGACATTGGTCAGTGCGTAGGTGGAGGTCTTCGGCACGTCGCCCGGGATGTTGGTGACGCCGTAGTGAAGTACACCTTCTTCCTTGAACACCGGATCATCGTGGGTCGTCGGACGGATCGTCTCGACACACCCGCCTTGGTCAATTGCCACGTCGACAATTGCAGAGTCGGGTTCCATGGTGCGAACCATGTCGCTGCTTACCAGGCACGGGGCCTTGGCTCCAGTGATCAGGACGGCGCCGACCAGAAGATCTGACTCGCGCACGGCGCGTGCCAGGTTTTCCGGATTCGACATCAAAGTCTGGATGTTGTTGCCGAAGATATCGTCCAGGTACGCAAGGCGTGCCGGGTTGACGTCAAGAATCGTCACTTGTGCGCCAAGGCCGATCGCCATTTTCGCCGAGTTGATACCGACGACGCCACCGCCGATGATCGCAACGCGACCACGTGCAACGCCGGGAACTCCGCCAAGAAGCAGCCCCTTGCCGCCATTATGTTTTTGCAGGCATTGCGCGCCGACTTGGACCGCCATGCGACCAGCAACTTCACTCATCGGGGTCAACAGCGGCAACGAGCCGTTGGCCAGTTCGATCGTCTCGTAAGCGATCGCAGTGACTTTGCGATCAAGCAGGGCTTTGGCCAGTTCAGGAACAGCAGCCAGGTGGAGGTAAGTATAAAGAATCTGACCAGCACGCATCCGGGAATATTCTTCCGGGATCGGCTCCTTCACCTTCATGATCATCTCGGCTTCGTCCCAGACCTGCTTGGCGCTGTTGACGATCGTGGCTCCGGCTGTGACGTAGCGCGCATCCGGGATGCCTGCGCCAAGGCCAGCGCCTTTTTCGATCATGACCTTGTGGCCATTCGCTACCAGCACTTCAACACCGCCCGGAACGACGGCGACACGATTTTCGCGATTTTTGATTTCCTTTGGGATCCCGATCAGCATGGAATTTGGTCCTTAAACTGTGTGGTCTGAGGACTATAGCACCACAGGAACCTCTACGCTAAGGCCATCGAATGCAAGGCGGACGTTGCCGGGCAGGGTGCGGGATACGGAGTGGTAGTCAATCTCATGACCCATATGGGTTATAACACCCTGTTTTGCTTCGATTTTTTTGATCAATTCGAGGGTCTCTGGCAGGCTGCTATGGGTCGGATGGCTGCTCATCCGCAGTCCGCTGGCGATCAGCGTGTGGACTTTTCCCCGCCAACGGTTGACCAGTTCTTCCGGCAGGGACTTGAAGTCCGTTGCATAAACCAGTCCGCCAACTTTGAACACGGTGACGTCCTGGTTGCCATGACTGACCGTCGCCGGTTCTATTTCGATGCCAAAAACCGTGAACGTCTTGCCCGGTGTGATCTCATGCAACACGAGTTGCGGCCTGGTGCCGTGGTACTCCGTGTCACTGAACGCATACGAGAAACGATTCTTGATGTCTTGCAGGTGAGTCGCCGTTGCGTGGACGGAAAGCGGGTGACGCGCACGAAAAAACAGCGCACGCAGGTCATCAAACCCGTGACAATGATCCGAGTGGGTGTGCGTGTAGATCACGTGCTCAAGGTGCCGGGTTTTTTGGCGCAGCATCTGGATGCGGAATTCCGGAGCGGTGTCGAAGACAGCGTGCTGTTCCTGGTCCGTGCCAGCGCCACTCGTCAGCAGGAGAGACGCACGGGTGCGCTGGTTGAAGGGATCGCCGCCGGTGCATACTTCGCAGTCGCACCCGATCACCGGCACGCCGGGTGAACTTCCCGATCCCAGGATCGTCGCCTTAATGGTTTGTGGACTTGTCACGCGATGGATCCTTGAAGTAGTTGCGCAACATGGCCAGGCCACGCGAAGTTGAAGACGCGGCCAGACGGGCAAAAAGGCGCATTTGTTCGAGTTTCCACAGGGCTTCCTGGCGCCGGTACTCGTACTGTCGCCACCATGCACCAGAATCCTCGATGCGGTTGCCAGCAGTGAGTATCAGGTCTGACTCCATGGATGATGGGTCCAGCACTTCGGACTGCCGGAAAAGGTTTTCCCGCAGCGCATAATCCAGCGCCGCCTCTGCATCGCGTGATTTTGTTCCTTTGGCGGCCAGCTGCTTGAGCAGCCAGTAGCGGTTTTTGCCGTATTGATCCTGACCTTCCAGTTGCCCTGCGATGAACTCACACACCTTGCGAGTCATGTTCACTTCTGGATATTGGCGGTCAATCAGGAACTTGCGCGTGTGATAGTCGCGCAGATGGAAGAACATGGTGCAGCGAGCTGGTTTTCCGTCGCGTCCTGCGCGACCAGTCTCCTGCACATATTGTTCAATGTTTTGTGGCATCCCGGCGTGGATCACGTGCCGGATGTCCGCCTTGTCTATGCCCAGGCCAAATGCACTGGTGGCGACCATGATCCCGGTATTTCCCGAAAGGAAAGCGCGCTGGCTGGCCTGGCGTGAACCTGGTTCCATGCCTGCGTGGTAGATGCCTGCGTGCAAGTTGCGTGACCGCAAATCACGCCAGATCGTGTTGGCATCTTTGCGTGTCGGAGCGTAGATGAGGGTCGTCTCCGGTGAAATGGCGTTAGCAATCAATGCGGGAAGATCCTGGACGGAAGTAGCCTGGGTCACTGACGTAGACAGGTTGTCGCGGACCAGCTCGCTTACGACCAGGGCCGGGTCGCGGAGTTTCAGGTTGGCGATCATGTCAGCCTTGATGCCCGGTGTAGCAGTGGCTGTAAGCGCCAGGCGCACGGCGCCGGGGAAAGAATCCAGGAAAGTTCCAATGTGGCGGTACTCGGGCCTGAAGTTGAACCCCCACTGGCTCGTGCAGTGGGCTTCGTCAATTGCCACCAGGGTGATCTTCCGCATTCCGGCGAGGCGTTCGCGGAAGGTCAGGCTCGATAGACGCTCCGGAGAAACAAAAGCAACGACGGCCTCGCCACTGGCAAGCGATTGCCACAGTCCGTCGCGGTCATCGCGCGTTTGCAGGCTGTCAAAAGACGCAACCGGAATCCCCTTGGCGCCGAGCTTTTCTGCCTGGTCGCGCATGAGGGCTATGAGCGGGGAGACAACCAGGACGAGGCTTCTATTCATCGGTGGCTTTGCCATTTCCATCGCCGCAGGCACGCCGTAGCAAAGGGTTTTTCCGCTGCCAGTTGGCGAGACGGCAAGGCAATCACGGCCGGCATCAATGGCGGCAAGGACTTCCCTCTGGAAGTCGTGCAGGGCGTCGAACCCGAAAATGGTTCGCGCGGCCTGCCCGTGATGGTCGGTGTCCAGAGAAGTGTGCATGCTGACTCAGGTTTTACGCGATTTGCCAGTCGCACGGAAAGGGGTTTCTTGGGTATGATCATCAGATGGATTTTGTCGTCCAAAAATACGGGGGAACCTCGGTCGGCTCCCTGGAACGGATCAACCGGGTCGCCGACCACGTCGCTGCCACCCGGGCCGGTGGCGTCAACGTCGTCGTTGTGGTCAGCGCCATGGGCGAACAGACCGACGACCTGATTGACATGGCCCGCGCCTTGAGCAAGGACCCGCCGCGCAGGGAACTTGACATGCTGCTCACCGCGGGTGAGCGGATCACGATGGCGTTGCTGAGCATCGCCTTGCACGAACGGGGCTTGAAGTCGGTTTCTTTGACAGGTTCCCAGAGCGGCATCCTCACCGATGAGACCCACGGCAATGCGCGCATCGAAAAAATCCTGGGCGACCGGATACGGACAGGCCTTCAGGAAAATTCCATTGTGATCGTGGCGGGATTTCAGGGAGTCAGTCCCAAGACCAAGGAAATCACCACGCTTGGGCGTGGGGGGTCCGACTTGAGTGCGGTTGCACTGGCCTCTGTGCTGGGCGCACAGCGGTGTGAACTGTACAAGGACGTCGATGGCGTCTTCACGGCCGATCCTCGTGTCGTCCCTGGAGCCCGCAAGATTGATTCATTGCCCTGGTATGCGATGTCGGAACTGGCATGGGCCGGAGCCGGCGTATTGCATGCGCGGGCAGCGCACGTCGCCGCCAGGTTTGGCCTGGTGGCAGAGATTCGTTCCAGCTTCAAGCCGCAGCTTGGCGGCACTTTGATAGAACCCGCGACGGGATTGGATGTTGACATGAGCACGAGCAAGCACGGGATGGAACAGGCGACTCTGCATGCGATCGCGAGCAAGTCAAAGATGTGTCTGCTTGAAATTGAGACCGGTGCGGGTGACGCTGTGAAGCTGAACCCTGCTGTGCTCGAGTTCCTGTGGGCGAACGGCGAGGCCCCCGCAGTCAACCAGCAGGTAGGCAGCGTCACGCGCCTCGTGGTCCCGGAAAACCTTGCAGCAGCGATCAAAGACGGACTCGCTGGCGGGCGCTTCGCGGCTGTTCGCGCCAAGTCAGTGAAGCTTTCAATGGCCGGAATGTCCGCTGTGACGGTGGTGGGCAACGGCTTCCTGCAGAACCCTGAAACTGTTGCGCAGTTGCTTTCTGCGGCATCGACCGCAGGTGAAGTCATGCTCTGGGATGTCCGCAATCACGCGTTGATGGTCGGCGTGAAGGATGCCGAAGCTCCAAAAGTTGTCCAGGCTTTGCACGCTCTTTTTTAGCGAGCCTGCGCCTGGCCGGAACAGCGTCAGCAATTCTACGGTCAGCGGTACCAGTGCGAACGACAAGTGAACGTGGCGACGCGGTTCCCATGGGCGGCACCCAGTGCCACGGACATCTTCCAGGTCTCGCCAGCGGTAAGTGTCGACGTATTCGTCAGCAAGGTCTCGACGTTGTCAAATTCGTCAACGACGCGTTGCAGGCTGAATTCAAAGGTTTCCGTCATCGGTTCGAAGGATCCATGAACGACCAGGTCTTCCAGAATGGTGAATGATCCCTGGAACTTCTTGGCTGCGTCTTTGTACTGAACCAGGTCAAACCCGACCTGGGCAGGAAAGTCGGCCGAACAAAGCACATGACCTTTTTTGATCTCCGAAGCGCTGGCTGCGGAACTGATCAGGACACCCAAGATCAAAGCGAAGAATTTTTTTGAAAACAAGGTCAATCTCCCTGGCGGATTCCGCCTTTGATTTCGTCAACGAAAAGCTGCCCTGTGGATACTGCAGAAGGTAGGGACGGGCAATGGAATTTCCACCGCCTGAAACCAATCCGGGCAGTCCGTGGTAAACTTGAGGGGTACGTCCTTGCCAGGAAACTTCCATTTGACCCGGGAGAATGATGTCATGAGGAATTTTATTTTCGGCATTTCCCTTTTTGCGCTTGCCGTATCATCCGGGCAGCTTCTTGCTGCAGATCCCGTCATCTTCAAGACGTCCGGCGATTCCCATTACGAAAACGGTGAGATTGCGGTTCACCGTCATGGCGATTCCCTTGTCATGCGGGCACGGCTTGTGGATCGCGGCCGTATCCATGATGTCGAGGCGACCCTCGACCCTCAGGGCGCCGGCCACTACCGTGGTGCTGGCAAGATTAAGGTCAGATATGAGGATGGAACGGGCTGTCTGCACAGGTTTGGTGCCGCCATGACGGTCCAGGATGATGCGATCTTCTTGCGCGAAAATACGCCAGCGACCATCCCCTGGGATCCCAATGGTCCCTGTGTCCCCGCGGGGCCTTACGAGTGGTTCAACCATCCGGAGCCGTACAGGAAGCAATAAAAAACTGCCCCCACCCGTTGTGCTTGAAAGCGGAATTGTTCTTGGAATATCGGGCGCTTCGATGTCAACCGGGTAGTTCGGTGCGTCAAGCTACGGGAAAAGCGTCTTTAGTCAATGATTACACAAGATACGTTGCCCCCATCACCAGCCGATGGGGGCAGTTTTATAGCGACATTCCAAGGCTGAACCCCACCGTCGAAGCAAAGGCATCGTGGATGCGGGTTTGACCCAGCCCCACGCCAATGTGCCACCGCGAAAGGTTCAAAATGGCCTGCACGTTGCCGCGTACGGCCAGTCCGAATCCGTTGTTTAGTTTGTTCTGGTACCCTGACTCAGCATTAAGGTCCCGGTCCCCGATAACTCCCGCCACGTAACCAAAGCCCCCCGCAACTTCGGGGCGTATCGAAACTGTGCTGTCACTGAAGAGTGTATAGCCGATCCCAGCAACACCACCGACGATGTTTGCCGCCAATGGTTGAACATCCACGCCCAATGACTCTTGTCCCAGGTAATCACGGCTGACAATTGAACGCGCTACTTCGCCCTGCATGCTGGAAAAAAATCCACGACTGACCAGTTCGATGTCCATCCATGAACGGATGATCCAGGCACCTGAGACTTCGTAACCGCTTGCTCCCGGACCAATGGCATAGCTGGCAGAGCCAAGAGAGGCTTCCACCATGTTGTCGCCCTTGTCTTTTTGAGGCGTGTACATTTGTTCGATGCTGAGCGGGTCGGTGACGTTAGTTAGAAGTGCCACGCGTTCACTGCCCCCGATGCGTGCGTAAGCCGTCTCGATCTGGACAACCCTGCGGGAGCCCGACATGCGTTGGACCTTGCCCCATGCGACAAGACGATCGTTGCTTCCAAACAATCCAACCCGGTCGCCTGTGATTAATTCACGGGAGTTGACGATGCACTGTTTTTTGTCGCTGCTGCAACTCTCAACCTTCGCGGCAAATGCGCCAGAAGTCGATAAAGTGCTGGCGGTCATTGCGCAAGCAAGCAGCAAGCGACGTGATAATCTTCGATTTCTTTGGCCTGTCTTTGTTCCCAGCATGGCTGAAACTCCACAAAAAACCGGGTCCACCCGGGCTTCTGATGCAAGGATCAGGCCGCGACTTCAGGGTTATTTTTTATTGAAATTCAGCGGGTTACGGGCGAGTTTTAAATGGCGACTGTCAATGGTTTGGCCAATGATATGCCTTGTGTGTTAGCCTCCCGGAACCAAAAATAAGCGGAGTTGATGCTGTTGGAACACGAATCTTCCCTTGCTGAAAGCCAGGAAACAACAGAACCGGTGCGATCAGGTCGCACGAAAATCATTCGCATCGCGGCTGTGGTTCTAGTGGTTGGGGTGGGAGCGGCGATTGCCTCGCGTTATTTTTCTCTCAGTTCCCAGGACTCATCAAATCCTGGCGAACCCGGTGATGAGTTTCTCGTGGACAGTTTCGAAGAAGGGATTTTCCGGCAACTTGAGCAGGGGGACTATCCGCAGATCATCGTCGAAGACCAGGAAGGCAAGATGAATGCCTATGGTTGTTCCGATGGATGCCCGCCTCTTGACCAGGACCCTGAAGCTTACTTGAATCGCAGTGTCCGCGTGTACCTGCGTAACCAGACCACACCGGGGAATGAGGATGCCCCGGAAAACGGGGTCAAGGTTGTGGTTCGCGTGGAGTTGTTGCCCTGATCACTTCGTCCAGCTCGACGGCCTTCACTTCCAATGCGGCAACCCCCTGATAAACTTGCCATGCTTTTAACCAGGCAAGGCGCTGCCGCTCGACTGGCATCCGGCCGAGCCATTCCGGCAGGGTAGCAAACCGGATGGCATTACCCGCGGAGGGTGTGGCGGCCTGCAAGGCGCTTGCCGGGATCAGTCGGTAAGGTGCGCGCGGTGGCTGGACGACATAAAGTGTGGCTGGCCCTTCCGGCAGCTGAACCACTTCCTGGAAACTTTGTGACACATCGTAACCCGCCTTCACCAGGCTGACGCCAAGACGTCCTGCAATGGACTCCATGATTTGCGGGATCACTGGTTGGAGTGGCGTGACCTCAAGGCGCAATCCTGCCCAAGGACCCGGATCAGACGGAAAAAGCCATAATCCTGAACCGGAATCCAGCGGAACAAGCACAACGGCATGAGGTGTCGGGCAATGAATGATCATGGTTTTCCTAGACGGAAAGTGTGCTGACGATTTGTTTGGCCACCGATTGCAAGGTTTCGAGCGTGCCAATGGAGCGGGTGGCAATCGCCTCATGATCGGGAAAACCAGCCGGGTTTAGTTCCTCCCGCAGGATATCAACTGGAACCAGCTGCTCAAGATCCCGCTTGTTGTACTGGATGACGCGCGGCAGGTCTGTGAAGTTGTAGCCATGGTCTGTAAGCAGGTGTCTTGCCTGTGTGAGTGAATCCAGATTGTCAGCCATGGATTCCATCCGGGAATCCGCCACAAACACGAAAGCATCCAAGCCTTTCAATATGGTGTGGGTCAGCGTTTCGTAAAGTGGGTGAGCCGGTATCGTATAAAGATGGAGCTTCACGTGGTGATTTTTGACTGTCCCCAGACTTACCGGAAGAAAGTCAAAGAAGGGGGTAGGCCCGGTGGCTCCGGACATATCCATCATCCCGCTTTTGAGTTCACTGGATGTACTGGAATAAATCGATTTCAAGTTCAGCGTCTTGCCTGAACCCCCGGGGCCAAAATAGACCACTTTGCAGTGGATCTCGCGTGTCTCAAAGTTGGTGAAAGCCATGCTGTCCCGGGACGTGTTTGATTGTCAGAAGCGTCGCTTAGTCGACATTCTTGATACTGACATTTTCCACTTTTCCGGCAAAAACATCCAGAAAGTCCCGCGTCGTCTGGTGATTGATGGCAGCCTGACGCATGGATTCGTGGCGGGCGCGGGTTTCGCGCTCGGTCTTTTGCGCAAGGGACTCCTGTGGAGTGACCTCAGAAGCTGTTCCGGACTTTTCAATCGCGATACGCCCCTTGAAGCCAAACAACTCCGCAAAAGCTTGCTGCAGCTTCTGTTGCTCGTCCTTTTGAAGCAGGCAGCGGGCGAATGAAGTTTCCGCAACCTGCAGCGAGATCAAGTCGGGCCCGTAATGGACCGGATTGGCGTCCTCAAGTTTGCCGGCCTGGAGCGGACGGTGTTGGCGCCAGTGGGCAACGAGTTCGCTCCATGTCGCCGGAAATGATGGCGGCAGTGCGCTGGCAGCCGGAGCCCTTGCTGGAGCGCTTGCTTGCACCGGTGGTGCGGTCAGGGGCTGGGGTGCAGGCCCGGCTGTGACTGCCGGCTTCAAATCGGGTTTCAATTCTGTCTTTAGCGGCGTGGCACTCGCCTTTGACACTAGCTGATCGAGGTCAGGCAGGCCCGGATCGAGGCACCATTCAAGCGTGTAGTTTTCCAGGATGCAGCGGTCAAGCGGGCTGCCGTCCAGGTCACTCCGGCAACGGACAAGAGTCCGGAAAATGCGGTTCAAGTCAAAGTCAGCGGCTTTTCGGGCCAGGTCAGCAAGGGTCGAAACTTCCGAGGAATCAAGGTCCAGCTGCGACGGATCAAGTGAGTCGACGCCAAGGTCGCGGATGACAAAGGCATGTCGCGCAAGCTGGGCAACATCCTCAACCACGGTCAAAAGATCAGTGCCAGTCTGCTCAACTCGTGCGATCACGCTGGCGCATTCTTTTGCGTCCTTGACCACCATCGCATTCAGGAGCGCCATCACCAGTTCGCGAGGTGCCTGGGCGGTCAGACTTTCGCAAAGGGCGGCCGTGACCGTGCCGTTGCCGATGGCAATGGCCTGATCAAGTAGCGTCAGAGCGTCGCGCATCGATCCGCGGGCTTCGCGGCACACGGGACGCAGGGCGCCTGGCTCAAAAGGAATCGACTCCCGCCGGAGGATCTCCTCCAGGCGCGCAATGACTGTTTTAGGCGGAATCTTTTGGAGCAGGAAAACCTGGCAGCGCGACAGGATCGTCTGCGGAATTTTCTGCAGTTCCGTCGTCGCAAACAGGAACACCACATGGGCTGGGGGCTCTTCGAGGGTCTTCAACAAGGCGTTGAATGCGCTCTGGGACAGCATGTGGACTTCGTCGATCAGGTAAATCTTGAACTTGGAGCGCTGGGGCACATAAGCGATCGAATCGCGCAGCAGGCGGACATCATCCACGCTGGTATTGGATGCACCATCGATCTCGAGCACGTCCTCGTGGTTGCCGGCCGTGATTGCAAGGCAGCTGGCACATTGCCCACATGGGGCGGGGGTGGGGCCATTGTCGCAATTGAGTGCCTTCGCATAAAGACGCGCGGTTGTGGTTTTTCCGACACCACGCACCCCGGAAAAAATCACGGCCTGGGGCAGACGGGCCATTTTGATGGCATTGGCTAGAGCCGTTGCGGTCGTGTCTTGTCCAACCAGTTCCGAAAACGTCTGGGGGCGGTACTTGCGGGCAAGAGGCTGATGGGGCGCCTGGGGGCTCGTTTGTTGGATCGATGGATTGGTCATTAATCCCGATTGCCTTGAAACGCCCGGTTTGCCAAGAGAAAAAGCAAAGGGCCCACAGTGATAGCTAGATACACCAGATACCTGGACAAAACCGGTACCGTTGCTACCTTCCGGTCCTGGCGGGGTTCGCGGATGACCACCACCTGGGACCTAGCTATCACTCTGGACCCATCCGGGGGAGTACTATGAAAACGGCCCTGCTGGCAAGGCTGACCCTTGCAAGCAAGTTCTGGGGAGGATGATTTACTCCGGGAACCGGGCCTGAAATTCGTTGAGTCCGGCCCCAGTCGCCTTGCGGGAAACGTCCTGAACCGGTCACAGAACTAAGTATTTATGTCTGGTTCGAGCAGGTTTCGCACTCTTCTAGCGCCAGGGATCACCCGCGGCGGAACTTTGACCGTCGCTCACTAAAATTTGGTTTTAAAAGGCGGACTTGGTTCAGGGATTGATAAAAAAAAGGGGTGCTTCAAGAAGCACCCCTTTTGTTTTGTATCGACTCGCCCCAGGATCAAGACGCGGTGTTAGCCTGCAAGGGCGCATCCGACTTCTTCCAGCCCTCAAACCACACCACGCACATGGTCGCCAGGAAGGTTGACGACCAGGTTGCGGCAACCACACCGACTGCCATTGCCATGGCAAAGTTCCAGATGCTGCCAGTGGCAAAGAAGATGATGCCGAGCAGTGACAGCAGCGTACACACAGACGTGTTGATGGATCGCCCGAGTGTTTCGTTGATGGCGTTGTTGACGTTCTCACGAAGTGGTTTACGGGGGTGCATTTCAAGGTTTTCCCGGATCCGGTCATAGATCACGACCGTGTCATTGACCGTGTAACCCGCAACCGTCAACAGAGCTGCAATGGACGTCAGGTCGAAGGAACGTTGCGCCAGGACGTAAAATCCAAGGGTCAGGAGGATGTCCATCACCATCTTGACGACAGATCCCGGAGCAAACCGAATGTCGAACCTGAGCATGATGTAGAGCACGATCCCGATCAGTGCATAGAGCAGGGACACCGCTCCTTGGGTGCGCAGCTCCTTGCCGACCTGAGGTCCAACATAGTCTACACGCAAGATTTCTGGCGAGGCCGCGGCCAAGTCTGAAGCAAGGTTGGCCTTGAACTTGTCGGTCCTTGAGTCAACGGAGATCGTTCTTTCCTTTGCCATGACGTCGCCCGTTGCAGCTTTCTTTTCGTCACGGTCAAAACGGAGCAGGTATTGCTGGGAACCGCCTCCGAGAGCCTGGACAGTGACGTCACTGATCCCGGCCTTGGTTGCTGCCTGTTCCAGCTGGGTCGACGTGACCGCCTGGCTGAACTTCACCTCCAGCTCGGTTCCGCCGGCGAAATCAACCGCCCAGTTCATGCCTTTCGTTGCAAGTGCGCCCAGTGAGATGAGCACAATCAATATCGGCACGGCGATCGCCACCGGTGCCTTGCCAAGGAAATTGAATTTGAGTGGCTTGTGCTCCTTGGAAGTAACGGATCCACCCAGCCACAAGCGGGTGTCCTGCTCGGTTGTGCAGCGTGATACGATCCAGTCAAACATCAGGCGTGAGCAGTAGAGTGAAGTGAAAAGCGATACGAGGAGGCCAAGCAGCAAGGTGATGGCAAAGCCCCGGATGGGACCTGATGAGTTCGTTTGCAGCAGAACTGTGGCTGCGATCAACGAGGTTGCGTTGGAGTCTACGATCGTCCAGAAAACGCGCTGGAATCCAGTTTCCAGTGCCCTGCGTCCGGTTTTTCCTTCACGGAGCTCTTGGCGGATGCGCTCGTTGATCAGGACGTTCGCGTCAACGGCCATGCCAAGGGTCAGGATGAAGCCTGCGATGCCTGGTAGTGACAACGAGAAGTTGAACATGGCCATCAGTGCGAGCAGAAAGATGCCGTTTAGCAGCAGCGCGAGTGAGGCGATCAAGCCTGGCCGACGGTAATAAAATATGATGAACGCGAATACAAATATCAGCCCCACAGCCGTTGCCCTGAGGCCCTGACTTGCCAGCTCAGGCCCGAGGCTTGCACCGACTTGTCGTTCCTCAAGCACCTTGATGGTGGCGGGCAGGGCGCCCGATTTAAGGATGATCGACAGCTGGTTGGCTTCCTCGATGATCTTGTCGTAGGCAAGGCCGCTGCCCAGGGTGATCTG
>JBEGVZ010000130.1:0-27767 GCA_041178085.1 Pseudomonadota bacterium
AATCGAAGCCGGGGAAAGAATCGATGGCTCAGTTCAAGGGAAAAGCCAATCAGCCAGGTCGGTCCTGCGGACCATGTACCGCATGTTGCTCGGCCCTGGAAATTGCTTCTGAACCCGGAAAGAGCACCACATTTGATACCGGTGAGGATATCGCCAAACCTGCAGGGCAGAAGTGTCGTTTCCTTGGCAGTGCCGGGTGCACCATTTACTTTGCCAGACCTGTTGTCTGCCGGGAATTCAAATGCGATTGGTTGATTGAGCGCAAGGGCTTCAAGACTGAAGACAAACCGGATGAGATTGGTGTGATTGGCGTCAGGGGAGTCAGTTACCACATCCGCGCCGGATAAAAAAACCGCCGGCATTCCTGCCGGCGGCCATATCCTCGACAAAAGTCCAGGAATCAGTTCACGCTGCCATGCTCGTCGCAGTGGTCGCCATGAACGTGGTGCAGCTTGCTATCGACGATGTAGTCGGTATGGCTGCCGTGCTGGATGGCTTCGTGGCCACATTTCGGACCATGCTTGTGGCCAGCTTCTGCAGCAGCTTTGACATGATCCTTGGTTTTTGCGTCAGCCAGCTTGTGCTCGACAACTTTTTTGTCAGCGCCAGCATGGTGCAGATGACCATCATGAAGATAGTCGGTGTGGTCTTCATGCTTGATCGCAGTATGACCACATCCTGGGGCATGCTCGTGGTCCGCATGAGCCTTGTGCTCAGTGGCTTTTGCAGATGCAAGCGCAATCGAGGCACCAGCGACAACAGAAACGACAGATGCAAGAACGGATTTTACAAGCTTCATGGAATCCTCCGTGAAAGAAGCGTTGATAAAACAAAAACGAGATTGACGCGTGAAAACGTTTTGAAACTTCAGGAGTTATCGGCGAGGGCGCTTATGAGTTTAGCCGGACGTAGCGAGTGAAGTGGAAATTTGCATTTTGTGAAAGATTGCGTGTGGAGCGCAGCCTGACAGAAGGGGTAATGGTTTTTTCAGCCGGCAGAAATTGCCCGGTCAGTGCCACAAAAACGGGCAATGATTGGCCGCCGTCCCCTTGCGTTTCAGATTTCTGGCCGGCAGGCAGGCGAATCACGGCGCAATGGTCGTGTGCGTCGCCAGAGTCATCGGTCGCAATCTCCATGGACTCGCCACCGGCACATTCAAGGGCCTCACACAGCATATGCTGTGTGAGTGTCGTGTGGTGCAAGCCAACGCCGATCGTGATCAGCGTCAGTGCAGTCCGGATATTTTTGAGAATGCTCTTCACGTGGTGAATTTTCTCCAATGAGATCATATCACGCAAGGAGTTGTTTGGGGAACCGTTCGCCTCAAGGCTCAACGTCGCCATACTGACGGGTCAATTGACGATAAAACGAAGTTGTTTTTACCTCGCGGATGCATCGGTCCATGGATCGCACAAAGGATTCCGGATCGCGAATGCGCTTTGAGGCCTTTGAAACAGAAATAAAATAGGGTTTTTCCTTGATCTTGAAATCAAGGCTTTTGATCTTTCCCTCGTAGCCAAGTTCTTTGACTTTCCACCAAACGGTTGGTGTCGTGTTCACAAAAGTGTCGATCTTTCCCTCCACCAGCATCTTCAGATTCAGTCCAGGGTCATTGACGGTGGCGACTTGTCCTGACTTTTCCTTCCTCGCCAGATAGTTCGCGTACTCCGTTGAGTAGACGAGTCCTGCGAGGTGTCCGATCTTCAACGAATCAAAGTCGGAGAGCTGATTGATCCTGATTTTTGAGTCCGCACGTACAAACGGCTTGTACGCCGCGCGGAACAATGGCTCTTTGCCAAAAACGAGGAATTTATCCCGCCGCTCATCGTGCGAGTAGACATTCAGGTCGAGCAGTCCTTCCTCCAGTTCCTTGTGGCTCCGCTTGATCCCAGCGTTGCGGAAGAGGTAACGGACTTTTTGCCGGTCTAGGCAGTGTTGGACAAGCTCCTTGGCAAACCCAGGGGGCTTGTCTTTCTGGCCGCCAAAGAAAAAGGGCGGCCAATCGTTGTCGTTCACTTCGACGATACCGTGTTTGTTGTCATCGAGTTGCTTCGCAGTGGCCTGGGGTGGCATCAGGACTGCAAAAACGCAATTTGCGCAAACCAAATGGAAAAACCTTAAGGGGTACGGTTTCACGGCGTGCCGCCCCACGCGCGGATGGCTTCCATGGCGAGTTCCTCAAGATGTCGTCGGTGTACGTGCCCGTCGAGCTGATCCCAAAGGTCCGGTAGCGGAGCAATGACATCAACCAGCTCATCGCGGGTCGGGTGAGGGAAAATCAACCGGAAGGAATGGAGGGCGATTGCCGCTCCGTCATCAAGTCTGGTTTTGGCTCCGTACTTTGCGTCCCCTGCAATGGAACACCCGATCGCCGCCAACTGGACGCGGATCTGGTGTTTTCTGCCGCTCCCCAATTTGACCAGGGCGACATGGTCTGTGAGGCGTTTCAATTCCAGGTCACAAGGCTTGCTGTCGGGTGTTGGGGAGGAAATCGCCTCCATCACGCCCTTGCGTTCGCTTTCCCGCAAATGGTGTGTCAGTCGAGACAGCGCCCGCGGCAATGTGCCTTCGACCGCGGCCAGGTAATATTTCTCCACTTTTCTACTGCGGAAGCTTTCAGCCAGGCGGCTTGCCGCCTTGGATGTGCGCGCGAAAACGACCGCGCCGCTCACTGGCTGGTCGATCCGGTGGACAGGTTGAAGGAAGGCGTTGCCGGGCTTCTGGTATTTCTCCTTGAGCCATGCTTTGGCCTGGCCAAGGGCAGAGTCCAGACCGCGCTGGGCTGGATGATTGGCATCGTGCTCGACCAGCAAACCTGACGGCTTGGATATGACCAGACACTGGTTGTCGTCGAGCAAAATGTCCAAATTCAATAGGCCTTCGCGAAGATGACCCGCTGGTTCGATGGTTTGCCGGTGAACACGCACTTGCCTGAATCAGTTGCGTCAAGCGCAGCTCCATCGAGCGGAATGCAGCGTGCCGTGACTTTGAGCGGCTTGAGTTTTGCGTCGATCGCCGCCGCATCGGAAGGATCGGCTGACCAGTGCGCAAGGGCAAATCCGCCACTTGTGCTGTCCTCGTCGCCACCCTTGCCGAAGAACTCTTCGAAGTCAGCCCACGAATCGATCTTGCGCGTGTTTGCCTTGCGGGCTTCCAGCGCTCGTGTATGAAGGGATTTTTGGATGTCCTCCAGAGTCGATACCAGCGTCGCAAGCAGTTCACCGCGTTCCACGCTCTTCTTGTCCCGCGGGCTAAGGTCCCGGCGGCCCATGAACACGCTATCGTTCTGGATGTCCCGGGGACCGATTTCAAGGCGGACAGGAATGCCTTTTTTGATGTGCTGCCAGGTTTTTTCGCCACCACGGATGTCGCGGTCATCAAGCCATACTTGGAGGCGCGTGGTGCCAAGACGGTCTTCGCCAAACTTCAGCTCGCCCAGATCACGGCGCAGGCGCTCGCAGTATTCCATGACTGTTTTGCGTTCGTCGTCGTTGCGGTAAATCGGGTTGATGACAACATGCTTCGGGGCAAGGCGCGGCGGCAACACCAGTCCGTCGTCATCGCTGTGAGTCATGATCAGGCCGCCGATAAGGCGCGTCGAAACACCCCATGAAGTGGTCCACGCGATTTCTTCTTTGCTGTCTGCCGAGAGGAATTTGATGCCCGACGCCTTGGCGAAATTCTGGCCGAGGAAGTGCGACGTGCCGGCTTGCAGTGCCTTGTGGTCCTGCATCATGGCCTCGATCGTGAATGTGTTGACCGCGCCGGGGAAGCGTTCGCCTGGCGTCTTCTCCCCTTTGATGACTGGCATTGCCATGTAGTCGTTGGCAAAGGTCGAGTACACGTCCAGCATTTTGAGAGTTTCTTCCATGGCCTCTTTCGCTGTCGCATGGACGGTGTGGCCTTCCTGCCACAGGAATTCGGCCGTGCGCAGGAACATCCGCGTCCGCATTTCCCAGCGCATCACGTTGGCCCATTGATTGACCAGGATTGGCAAGTCGCGGTAGCTCTGCACCCACTTGGCATAGCTGGCGCCGATGATCGTTTCAGAAGTCGGGCGAATGACCAGGGGTTCTTCAAGTTCGCCCGCCGGGACAAGCCCCTTGCCATCCGGGCTGGCTTCAAGGCGGTGATGCGTGACGACGGCGCATTCTTTCGCAAACCCTTCGACGTGCTCAGCTTCTTTTTCCAGGAAGCTTTTTGGAATCAGGAGCGGGAAGTAAGCGTTGACGTGGCCTGTTTCCTTGAACATCCGGTCAAGGACGGCCTGGATGTTTTCCCAGATGGCATAGCCCCATGGCTTGATCACCATGCAGCCGCGGACGGGAGACACTTCTGCCAGATCAGCAGCTTTGATAACCTGCTGATACCACTCTGGATAGTTTTCGCTCCGGCGAGGGGAAATGGCGCTACGATCTTCTTTAGGTTTGTTCATGGAGTGACGACCTCTCAAGTGTCCGGTGTGGCGACAGAAAAGTCTGGTTGTTTTATCGTTACGGGAGCATGGTGACAATATGACAAAGCATAAAGCCTCTCAGCGCAAAGCCAGCTACGAGTCCGCGGCCCGCCTTGCAGATGCCATCCGCGCCGCCCGCGGTCAGGTCAAGTGCGACTTGGTTTTGAAGGGCGCGTCGTATCTAGATGTTTTTAATGGTGTTTTTGCCAAAGGAGACGTCGCCGTCCACGGTGGTGTGATCGTCGGAGTCGGGGAATCTTACGAAGGTCTGACCGAGGTCGATGCGACCGGCAAGTTCGTGGTCCCCGGTTTTATTGATGCCCACGTCCACATCGAGAGCAGCCTGATGACACCCGCGCGATTTCAGGAAGCGGTGCTTCCTTGCGGGACGACCACTGTCATCTGGGACCCCCACGAGATCGCCAACGTCAAGGGCGTGGACGGCATTCAGTGGGCCGTCGATTCAAGCCGGCATCTGTTGAACGATAAATTCGGCATGGACGTCTTCGTGATGGTGCCAAGCTGCGTCCCGTCGACCAGTCCCGAAGCAGGACTTGAGTCCGCCGGTGCGGTCCTTCATGCGGGGGACCTCAAACGCTTTGTTGGCGACGAGCGCGTGCTCGGTCTGGCGGAGATGATGAACTTCCCCGGTCTTCTTGCCGGTGACGGAGACATTCTTGAGAAACTGCAGGACTTCAGCGGCAAGCGACGCGACGGTCACTGCCCTGGTTTGACTGGCAAGGACTTGAACGCTTATGGCGTCGCTGGGATTCATAGTTGCCACGAGTCGACTTCCATCCCCGAAGCCCGGGAAAAACTAGGCAAAGGGATTCACGTCCTGATCCGCGAAGGTTCGTGTGCGAAGGACGCCGATGAGTTGTTGCCGATCCTGAACCAGCGGACGGCTCCGGTTCTTGGATTTTGCAGTGACGACCGTAACCCGGCCGACATTGCGGATGAGGGCCACATCGACTGCATCGTGAACAAGGCTCTCCGCGCTGGCCACGCCCCAGAAGAAGTGTTCCGTGCCGCCAGTTTCGGCCCCGCCCGGGCTTACGGCCTTGAAGACCGCGGAGCGATCGCTCCAGGGTACGTTGCGGACTTCGCCCTGGTGGAGCCGCAGGCTGTTTCTGGGCACGGAGAAGCCGCCAGCAAGCCTGAGCTGGTCTGGGGCGGTGGTTGCCGGATCGTCGATGTCTGGAAACGGGGCGAGAAGGTGGACCGGAAGAAGCTCGCTGCAGTCAAAGACATTCAGGCTGGGTTTGCGGCCGGTAAAAACATGAACCTTCGCAATTTGCGTGCGGGTGATTTTGCTGTCCGCAGTGCCGCAAAGAAAGCCCAGCGGGCGCGGGTCATCGGTGTCAGGCCGCACCAGATCCTGACCGATGCCCTTGTTCTGGACTTGCCCGTTTCTGGCGGGCAGATCCTGGCCGATGCTGCACACGATGTACTCAAAATCGCCGTATTTGAGCGCCACCACGGGACGGGAAACCGGAGCGTCGCCTTTGTGAAAGGGTTCGGTATCCGCGCGGGGGCAATCGCCACGTCAATCAATCATGATTCGCACAACGCCATCGTCGTCGGATCTTCCGATGACCTGATGGCTGCAGCCGTCAACCGTTTGATTGAGATCGACGGCGGCATCGTCGTCGCCAAAGGGGATGGCTCATTTGTCGAGTTACCCCTGCCGCTGGGTGGGTTGATGACCAGCCTGGCTCCCGGAGAAGTCACCAAGGTGTTGCGCGTTTTGAAGGCTGCCGCAAAGGACATTGGTTGCGTGCTCGATGAGCCTTTCTTGCAGCTGAGTTTCCTTGCCTTGCCGGTCATCCCGACACTGAAGATTACAGACCGCGGGCTGGTTGATGTTACAATGTTCGCAATTGTTTCCATTGAAGCTGAATGAGGCGGGACAAAATGCTTATGACGGGCCGTTTTCGTGGAAGTTTGCGGGCTATCTTGTGGGTGGCTTTTTTCGTTGCTCCGGTGGTACAGGCAGCCCCTGGAGACGTCGGTGCGCCAAAATCCATGCCAAAGCCAAAGCATGTCCGGACCATCACCTTCAAGCAAGGTACCAGTAAAATCGCGGACTTGAAGTCCCTCGAACGGTTTGCTGGCTGGCTGCGGGTAAAAACTGAGGTCACTGATATCCGGATTGAAGGTTTTCACTGCGATGCCGACCGCAGAAAAGAGGGGGTGAAGCCAGAGGAAATGCTGGATTACCTTCTGTTCATCGCCCGGGAACGTGCAGAAGCAGTGCATTCCGCCCTGGTGGCCCGCGGAATGGAGTCGCGCAGGTTTGAAATCGTGCCGCTCGGAATTGCCGAGGATCCAGGGAGCTGCAAAGTCGTTGCCATGGCCATGGAGCCCGAGAAGAAGCCGCAGCCAAAAGCTGATGTTGCGCAGGGGGGGCCGGTGCCTGAGGTAAAACCTGCCTTGAAAGTCAGTGGCGACTTGGGCAAAAAATAAAGATTCTTTCTGAACCGAAACCCTTTTGGGGGATGTTTTGATGCGGATGTTGATCGATCAACTTCGTCAAGTTTTGGCTGCCGGCAAGGTCGGCGTAGACGAGATTGTCCGCATCCAGGAATTCGTCCGGGACAGCCTTCCCCGCATGCGTGCCGCCGGCATTCAGAACATGCACGAAGGCCCAGGTCGTTACATGCTTTATAAAGACGAAGATTTTGGCTTCGTCATAATGATGCTGGTCTGGGGGTGCGGTGACAAGACTCCGATCCACGACCACGGGACGTGGGGGGTCGAAGGCGTTCTGCAAGATACGATCGCAGTGACCAGCTTCACGACCTGTGAGAAGAACCCCGAAGAAGTCGCCCAGATGATCCTTCCCCAGGGCAGCGTTGCTTTTGTCCTTCCGCCTGACTTTGACCGCCACGTGGTCGAGCACTACGCAGGTGAACAGGCAATTTCGATCCACGTTTACGGCAAGGAACTAACCACGGCCCGTTCGTATGTACAGGGAGTGGGTTTCCAGGAACTTCCACTGACTGCACGCAAGCTCGACATCCAGTTTTGACCGGCCGCAATGTGCTTCATCTGGTGGGTGGGGAAAGTTCAAGGAATCAGTCGCAGCAATCCGACGCTGATTGAATTCCAGCTCGTCCAGACTGGATCGACGTTTGCACCAACCACGATTCTTCCGTCGCTTTGTAAACTGATCCCAAAGGCGGATTGGTTGGCACCTGCGGGGCAGTATTCGAAACAGGGAGCGGCGATGCCACTAGCGCCAAATCCGTTGTCCAGCGTACCGTTGCTGTTGAGCCTGATTATCCGAAGTGTCTCCCTGTAGTTGCCGTTTGCAGCGGACATTGCACTGACGACTAGGCGCCCGTCCGGCTGCGCTGCGATGCCCTTGGCCAAAGCGTAAGCGTCCCCATCGATATCAACGATCAACTTGCCATCGGAATCGAAGTTGGTGTCGGCCGATCCGTCGGGATTCAGCACCGCAATCGCAATGCCACCGGAATCCTCGTAGCCGGCAAGAGCAATTTTGCCATCTGGTAGAAGTGTTGCCGCAAGAATTTTGTCTTCCCGGGTTCCCGACCCGCCAAAAGACAGTAGCACTTTGCCATCCACGTCGAAGCTGGTGTCGAGGGTTCCGTCAGGCAAGAGGCGCATCACTGCAAACTGCGTCAAGCCGTTTGATTCGCTGGAACCGGCCAGGATGATTTTCTGATCCTCCTGGATCAGCAGCGCTTCAATCAAGTCTCTGGCACCGGAAGTCATTTCGGCTACGACAAGGCCGTTCGTTCCGAACGTCGTGTCAAGAGTGCCGTCGCTCAGGTATCTGGCGACGACAAAGTCGTCGCTGGAATTGGTCGTTGTTCCCGCAGCGACGATTTTTCCCCCATTCTGGACCCCGATGGCAAAGATACTCGAAGCCATGCTCCCCACGTCAGTGATTAGCTTGCCATCGGAATCAAAGGTTGTGTCCAACGTGCCATCTGGCAGGTAGCGCGCCAGTGCAAACTCATTGGATGCCTGACCCCCGGCGACAATCTTGCCGTCCGATTGCACGGTAAGGACATACGCCCTGGAGTTGGCGGGAAAAGTCGGTGCCGACGCCCAGTTTGTCAGTTGTGAACCGTCCGCTTGAAAGCGAAACAGCGAAAAGGACGGTGTTCCGTCGGCACCTGTTTTTCCGGCAACAACGATGCTGTCGTCAGAAAGCGTGATCATTGCGTTTCCACCAGTTGTTTGAGAATAGTCTGTGGTGGTCCAGCCTGTTTTGTAGAGAATTCCGTTCGGGTTGTAGGTGGTATCGACACCTCCGTCCTTGGTAAGCTTTATCGTGCAGAACGTATTGGCGCCAAACACTTGGATGCTGCCAGACAGGATGGCAGACCCCGTTGAGGCGTCGTAAGCAATCGAGCGAATGGTATCCATGAGGTACCCTTCGCCGACTCCTGCGAACCAGAGCCCGTTCGTCGCAAATGTTTGATCCGTCGTGCCGGACGTCGTGAAACGCGCGACACTCCAACGGGCGGTACCGCCACCGGCTACGATGATTTTTCCGTCTGGCTGCGCGAAGATCTCGCTTCGGTCGTTGTCTGTGAGTTTTCCGGCGAAGGCGACGCCATTGTTCCCGTACGCCGTGTCGAGTGAACCTGTTGGGGAAAATCGAAATACACGCAACGCTTGTGCAGGCGACGTATAGATATTGCCATCGACTCCGATGGTGACAGCAGCGAATTGATTTACGTTTGATGGAAAACTTGAAAGAGACGGGTGATCAGCGTGACCCGCTGAACCAAAGCTGCTATCAAGCGTGCCATCAGCATTCACCATCGTCAGGGTGGGAGTGTAGTTGGTTCCACCATCTGAGTAAAAGCCTGCAGCAAGGTATTTGCCCGACGCAGTGAGAGTAAAAGCATTGTAGGTCAGGCCCGAGGTTCCTCCCCGCGTAATGGTGACCACACCCGCTGTGCCAAACGTGTTGTCCGGCGTGCCGTCCGCCATGATACGGAACATCATCAGCTTGAGCGATGAACATAGGACAGTTGTTTTCAGATCACTGTGCACGACCATTTCAGTTTTGCCGCCACAGGAGCTTCCTCCGCGGGGCATGGTGTAGCTGCCGGAAGTTGCGAATGCTGTATCGAGCACGCCGTTCGCCAGAAAACGATACAGCAGAACATCTCCATTATCTTTCAGTCCGAGGGCGAGGATTTTTCCGTCCGGAAGGATCTTGACGTCTCTGAACGAGCCATCCAGTGCAGCGTCTGCGATGCCTTCGGTTCCGAATGACGTGTCAACGCTGCTATCCGGGTGATAGCGCACCATTGCCATCCGGGTATTGTTCCATGCGGTTCGCCATGCAACGCCGGCAACAATGAGTTTTCCGTCCGACTGCAATGCCGATGCGTATGCGGTGCTATTGCTGTTCGTCGTGCTGATGGTGTTGTTCCCAAATGGCGTTGAAGTGGTTGCATGACGTCCGAATAAATAATTTTCAATTGCGCCGGGAACACCAACGATCACTGGTTTTTCCTGGGACAGTGGACTCTGGGTGTAGTTATCCCTGGCTACCACGGCATAGAATTGTCGTTTCCCATTGGTTTGGTCACCGTGGACGTAAGGTGAAGTGACATTCTGGATCAAAGGGTCGGAAAGGGTCACACCGGCGCTGGAACGGACATACAGGTCGTACGCGGTTGCCCCCGTGACTGTGCTCCAACTGATAGTGGCAGTGTTGTCTGAAGGGGTCGCAGTAAGGTTTAGGGGGGCGGCCAGAGAAAGGACTTTGGTCCAGGTCCCCATGGTTGCATTGTCCGGGGATTGCCAGATACCTCCGGCATTTTTCGCGATCACGCATAGCCGAATCTCGCCTACCGCAAAGCCGGCCGTATCCACAGAAATCGGGGTATCGCTGTTAGCTTCCTCACTGTAACCATCCAGAGTTCCGCAGTCGGTGGATGCCGTGGGGCCATACTTGAACCGGTATCCAACGATATTGTCCCCGGATACATGGATTGAGAATTGGTTACTGGTGGTATTGCCAGTCGGGATATCGGTCAGGCGATTGATCGTTGCTGCAGGGTGCTCCGGTCCGTAAGCCAATATTGGTTTAAGTTTCGCATGGCAGCCAGAAAGGCCAGCAACGCATGCCAATCCAAAAAAGCATGCCCCGGCGAAAGCGTGGTGCCTTGAATTTCGCTTCCTGAAAATCATAAGTGGTTGATCGGCAAAGATTAGTTCCCGATTTACCCCTGATTTCTTGGACCCCCTAAATACAGAATAAGCATTTGATTTAATTGAGTAATTCTTGTTTTTGCGTCAGCCTTTAGCCGGTTGCCCATCCGACAGTCCTTCTTTGACGCGTCGGGCGACGGTCGGCCAGCTGATTTGCCGCTGTTTAGCACATTGATTCTACTGGCGTTTGGGGGGGGCTGGAGTATAACGGGGTCTCGTTTTTTTTAAGTCATCAACCAATGGATGGTGGTTTTTCATGGGTCCTTTATCGCAATTCGTCGAGCATCATTACCGTCACTTCAACGCCGCTGCGCTGCGTGATGCGGCCCGGGCCTACAAGGCGCACATTGCCTCGGGGCAAAAGATGATGGTGACGCTCGCAGGGGCCATGAGCACGGCTGAGCTCGGCCTGAGCCTTGCCGAAATGATCCGCCAGGGCAAGGTCCACGCGATTTCTTGCACGGGCGCCAACCTGGAAGAAGACATTTACAACCTGATTGCCCACGAATTCTACGAGCGGGTTCCCAACTACCGCAACCTGAGTGACGAGGCCGAGCAAGCCCTGCTTGAGCGACACTTGAACCGTGTGACGGACACCTGTATCCCGGAAGGGGAGGCCATTCGCCGCCTGGAAGGCGCCATCATGCAAGTGTGGCAAGAGGCCTCTGACAAGGGTGAAAGCTACTTCCCGCACGAATACATGTACCAGATCATCCGCAAGGGTCTTCTGAAGCAGTACTATCAGATCGACCCGCGTAACTCCTGGCTGGTCGCTGCATGTGAGAAAAACCTGCCAATCATCGTTCCGGGCTGGGAAGATTCGACCACTGGCAACATCTTTGCCGGTCGCGTGATGGAAGGAAAAATCAAACGTTCCGCCCTGAAGAGCGGAATCGACTACATGATTTACCTTTGTGACTACTACATCAACAATTGTGGAAACACCGGCATCGGCTTTTTCCAGATCGGTGGCGGTATCGCCGGCGACTTCCCGATTTGTGTTGTGCCGATGATCGAGCAGGACATGGAGAAGGACGTTCCCAAGTGGAGCTACTTCTGCCAGATCAGCGACTCGACCACCAGCTACGGCAGCTACTCTGGCGCTGTCCCCAATGAAAAGATCACTTGGGGCAAGCTGGACGTCAAAACGCCGCGTTTTATCGTCGAATCTGATGCGTCAATCGTGGCGCCGTTGATGTTTGCTTACATCCTGGACTGGTAACGGTAGCGGCAGCATTTCGGTCGTTGACTAAAGTCATGGCTGGGCTCATCATGTTGCAAACCGGGGTTCACGCCCCCCCCGCTTGCGGGAGCCGGCCATGAAATTCAGGATGGATTCTGGCGACTCAATCTTCGCCATGGAAGACGAGGGACTGACGTACGATGACGTGCTGCTGCTGCCGCAGCACAGCCGCGTACTGCCGCACGAAGTGTCCCTTACTTCAAAATTTTCGCGCAATATTTCACTCAATTTACCGCTGCTTTCAGCCGCCATGGATACGGTCACGGAAAGTGCAACGGCGATCGCAATGGCGCACGCAGGCGGGTTGGGAATCATTCATAAGAACCTGAGTGTAGAAGAACAATCCCGTGAAGTCCGGCGCGTGAAGAAGAGCGAAGCCGGGATGGTGATCGACCCGGTCACGGTCGAGCCGACAGACACGGTCGGGGACGTGATCGCCGTGATGAGGCGCTTCAATATTTCTGGTCTTCCCGTGGTGGATGGCGGCGGACTCGCCGGCATCGTCACCGGCCGTGACATCCGCTTTGAAAAGAATCTGAAGCGCCCGGTCAAGGAAGTGATGACGGGCAAGGTGGTGACAGCCCCCAAGGGAACTACCCCGGAACAGGCTGTCGAGATCCTTCATCAGCATCGTATCGAGAAACTGCCGGTCGTCGAAGGCAGGACCCTGGTCGGCATGTATACTATCAAGGACATTCAGAAAGCCCGTCGTCACCCGCACGCGGCAAAGGATAGTTCGGGGCGTCTTCTTGTCGGTGCAGCGGTGGGTGCTGGCGGCGACTTCCGTGAACGGACGGCGGAACTTCTTGACGCCGGATGCGACGTGATCATCGTCGACACGGCCCACGGGCATTCCCAGGGGGTCATTGATGCGGTGCGCCAGATTCGCCATGATTTCCGAAAGCATGACTTTGAACTTGTGGCAGGCAACGTTGCCACACCGGATGCTACCATCGCCCTGATTGAAGCCGGCGTGGACGCCGTCAAAGTCGGGATCGGCCCGGGAAGTATTTGCACGACCCGTGTGATCGCAGGAATTGGCGTTCCCCAGTTCACGGCAGTGTTGCTATGCGCCCGCGCGGCCCGGGAGCGTGGAGTGCCGGTCATCGCCGATGGCGGTGTGAAGTTTAGCGGCGACCTGGTCAAGGCGCTGGCTGCCGGTGCATCCTCGGTCATGGTGGGCAGCCTGCTTGCCGGGACGGATGAGGCGCCAGGCGAAATGGTCCTGTTCCAGGGCAAGAGCTACAAAGTTTACCGTGGTATGGGCAGTGTTGGCGCTATGAGCCGTGGCAGCAAGGACCGCTACTTTCAGTCCGATGTCGAAGAGTCAGGCAAGCTTGTGCCGGAAGGGGTCGAAGGTCGTGTGGCTTACAAGGGTCCCCTCGCTGGCACGTTGTTCCAGTTGCAAGGCGGTGTCCGCTCTGGAATGGGCTATGTCGGTGCGGCCACCATCGAAGATTTGCAGGCGCGTGCCAAATTCATCCGGATCAGCTCTGCAGCCTTCCGTGAAAGCCATGTGCACGACGTCTATATTGAACGTGAGGCACCCAATTATCGCACGGAGACATGAATCCCGGTGACACACAATCCGCAGGCAAAACACGGCATCCTGGTTCTTGATTACGGTTCCCAGTACACCCTGCTAATTGCGCGCCGCCTGCGGGAGATGGGTGTTTACGCTGAGGTCCATGACCCGGCCCGCCTGATGCACGAAACCCTGGATATGACCCACCTTTCGTTCAAACCGGCTGGAATCATCCTTTCGGGTGGACCAGACAGTGTTGGTGATGAAGGGGCGCGCACGATGCCGCGCTGGGTGACGCCAGCCGGTGTGCCGGTTCTTGGCATCTGTTATGGACTGCAGCTCCTTGCCCACGTCCATGGTGGGCGCGTGCGCTCCGCCGCCAAACGCGAATACGGCAAGGCGCGCATGCGCGTTGCGCAGGGCGCCGCCAATCATCCCTTGATGCAAGGCGTTCCCGTGGGAACTGCAGGGTCCATCGTCTGGATGTCCCATGGGGACGATGTTGAAAAACTGCCCGAGGGTTGGTCCCAGATTGCCCTGACCGAGGGGGGAGTACTCGCCGCTGCAAGTCACTCGTCGCGTCCCTGGTTCGGCCTCCAGTTCCACCCAGAGGTGGAACATACGGAGTCTGGCCGGATCCTGCTGGAAAACTTTGCCATCAACATTTGCGGGGCAAAGCAGGATTGGACTGCAAGCACGATGGTCGAAGAAGCCGTGGACCTTGTGCGCGAGCAGGTCGGCCCCGGGGGGCGGGTTCTGGTGGCTTGCTCAGGGGGAGTCGATTCCACGGTGCTGGCTGCAGTTGTCGAAAAGGCTTTGGGTCCTGATCGCGTCACTGCCGTATTCTGCGACACGGGCCTGATGCGCAAGGACGAAGTCGAATGGGTCAGCGCAGCTCTGCGTGGCATGGGATTGCGAGACGTTCGCGTGATTCACGCGAGTGACAAATTCATGGCTTCCCTGGCGGGCGTCATTGATCCCGAGGATAAACGGAAGCGCATCGGTCGACTTTTTGTCGAGCAGTTCGAGGCGTTTGCTTCTGACGACCGCAAGCATGCAGCGAGTCTGGGATTGCCCGCATTCTCGCACTTGGGGCAGGGGACCCTTTACCCGGATGTCATTGAGTCTGCCGGGCACGGTGCTGGCTCCAAGGTGATCAAGACCCATCACAACGTCGGCGGTCTTCCTGACCGACTGGCCCTGAAGCTGTGTGAACCATTCCGTTTCTTGTTCAAGGACGAAGTTCGGGCCATTGGTCGTGCCCTGGGGCTTGCTTCGGAACTGGTGGACCGGCATCCGTTCCCTGGACCGGGACTCGCCGTTCGTATTCCAGGCGAGGTGACTGCCGCCAAGGTTCGGGCCCTGCAAGAAGCGGACGCCATTTTCATCAATGCTTTGCGTGAAACCGGCCTTTACGCCAAGGTCTGGCAAGCGTTTGCCGTGCTTTTACCCGTACAGTCCGTTGGTGTGATGGGAGATAACCGGACCTACGAATCGGTGCTCGCCCTGCGCGCGGTCACTTCAGTGGATGGCATGACTGCAGACGTCGGGGAATTACCGATGGAATTTTTGACCAATGTTTCCCGCGAAATTGTTCAGAAAGTTCGTGGTATCAACCGGGTTGTTTACGACATCACAAGCAAGCCGCCCGCGACGATCGAGTGGGAATAAAACCCTGGTCGCGTTTCACTGGCATCGCCAACTTGCCGTTGCCTTGTAGGCTCGCTTGCCCAGCTGCGGGACATAAAACCGGCTGTCGATGCGATTGATCACTTCTTGAAAACAGAAAATACCGCCAAATCCCGAGATTTGCCCGGTGCCCCAATGTTTGTCCTCAACGCGAGCCAGCTGGACTGCGGGCACCATGCACAGGAGAGAACCTGCAGCTGCCGGCACGAGCAAGTAAGCGGTGCCATCGATCGCGTAACCAGCGCCGGTCAGCAAATAAGATGCGGCTGTTGAGAGGGCGCCTTCAATGGATTTCAATCCTTGCACCACAGGATGATTTTCTTCGGTGCGAGGACATTCGTAAGGCGACGGACTGTCTGACTTGGCGGCTGCGGGATTAGTCGTGCTCCCAAAAACAAGGATGAAAATGGCGCTGAGATAAAAATTCCGCATAACATCCCCCTTTTTCTCTCAATAACGATTCGTCGAAATGGAGATGTTTCTTGAGGGAAAAAATTCGCGCGAATATGGGCGAATGGGGAGGGCAAGTGTCCACAAAGACTGTCAAATTTGGGGTGACAAAACCTTGTTCCGGCGTGGGTTCACCTGGTTGCAGCCCAGGGATCGTAGGTGATCGTTTGTCCCTGCCAGGATACGTCGACCGTGAACTGGTGCTTGCCCGTGCCCATTCCAAAGGCGTCAGCATGACCAGTCATATTGAAAAACGGTTCCCCCGCCCAACTCTTGAGCGTGGACTCGTAGTCGGACCTGCTTTTGCCGAGTTCGATGTTAGTCAACGTGCTGTCGAGTCGGCCTGTTTTGTAATTGTTAGCATCCCCAAAAATGGAAGCACCCTTGGCGATGGGTACGTTGTCAATTCTGACAGCCTTAATTTCTGCATCTTCGACGCGGGTCCAGAGAATGATGAAAAATGTCCGTGCACCATCCGCAGTGGTGGATTCTCCAAAGACGTGTCCTGCAACTCCCAGGGTTTGTTTGATCGCAGCAGTTTCTTCCTCCCCACGCGAACAAGCGGCGGAAAAAATGGCGATGCCGGCCACAAGAAAAAGGCCAAGGTTTCTGAAAAGATTGCGTGCCATGATTGCTCCCCGATGGCGGTGCATGGGAGGAGATCGGAGATTGCTTAGGGGGCTTGACCGGAAAATTTTAATTTCAAGGAAAACGGAATGTTACGGCCGTTGTGCAGAATGGCTGTAGGCTTCTGAAGAAATCTTGCGGAAGACAAGTCCGGGGGAAATTCCGGGCTTTCCGTTCAGGCGGGCGAAGTCCGCTGGCCAGAAGCGCGGATCAAACACCATGGGCACCGGCTCGATATCCAAGATCTTTGCAACCAGTTCGGAGCAATAAAGAGCACGATTGTCCCATGAGAATTCGCGGTCGTAGGGTTGTCCGATGAATGCGTCGACCAAGTCTGTGCGCACTTTCATTTTCGACGGCACATCCAACACCCGGGCAATGCGCCCGTAACGTTCAAGGCCACCAGCTGGTACCCATTCGGCGCCACTCGCGGGGTGGGCATGCAACCAACCACCGTCGATCTCAATTGCCATATGTGCATAGGGAAAATCAGGCTCGAGTTGGACACGGTCACCGCGTCCGTCCATAACCTCAAGAAACGCAACTTGCGTGCTGGCTTTGGCGTGCGGAAGTGGCAGCAGAAATGCCGCAACGATGGCCATGGGGAGTGAGATTATGGATAAACGCATGGCCGCAGGATAACGCCTGAGCCGCCGGCGCGCAAACAGGAGTTTTATTTCCAACGGGCGTGAAGCCAGAAATACTGCTCAGGATGGCGTTTTACGATGGCCTCAACCGCCGCATTGAACCTGGCGGAATGACGCAGGATATCGGCCGCTGCGTCATCAGAAGTCTCCAGCTCGATTTCTGGCAGGAACTCGATCTGCATGTTTCGGGTCCCTGGGATTCTGTGAATGAATGCTGGGACCATGGGTGCCGGGCATCGTTGCCAGATGGCCGCCAAGCTGGTGTTGGTTTTGGCAGGGACGCCGAAAAACGGCAATTTGGGCTCCCCAGGGCGCGCCTGGTCCATGACAAATCCGACAATCTCGTTGGCCGCAAGTGCGTCGCGGATTGCAGAAAAACCGTCACCCTTCTTGACCCGTTTAACCGTCAGAAAGTCGTTGTGCCGGCGGGTGTCTTCGACAAACCGGTTGGTCGAAGCTCCACCGACCCGTTTGACGATGACGCGACTGGGTGCAACCTTTCGAGTCATGGTCGCGCCAAAGGCTTCCCAGTTACCCATATGGCTGACCACTGCGTACATGCCTTTGCCGCGCGCCAGGATCTCTTTAACGACTTCAGGGTTTTTCACGCTGACATTGTGCGTGATGTCGAAGTGACGGGAAGCCAGAAATTCCATCATGGTCAGGAAGAAATGGTAGAGGCTGGTCCGCCCGGTCTTGATCCGGTCGTTCCCGGTCATCTCGGGAAAGGCAATTCCGATGTTTCTAAGGATGAGTTTGCGACGGAAGCGCAGGACATCAAAAGCAAGGAAGGCCCATAAACGGGCAAGGCGCTCCTGCCCCTTTTGCCCGATCTTCGCAAATAAAAATCCTGTGACAACAAGCACCGCGTACATCAGCGCACCTAGAAGACCTTGGTGGTAGATGCTGTAAGCGTCACCACGTCCATCTGGTAATGCCCAGGTGCCGCACCAACAGTAGATACCGTGCGGGAGCCCCAGGTGTTCATAAAAGCAAAATCGAGTGATCCGAAGTCAAGGCTGCCCAACGTCACCTGGTCCGTCTGCGCGGAAAGTCCGAGCGATCTGCGGTCGACGCCATTGGACATGCCGAACCCAGGTCCCATCATCCGCTGGCTTCCGGTAGCCGAAGTGCCGCCTTCTCCCCAGGGGGAGGGCAGTTCGGCAATGGCAGCACCAAGGCGCCAGCCGCGTTGTGTTTTCCACCAGGCGCGGATGCCACTTTCAAGGACGTCATGAATGTCCGCGCCATGGGTCTCATCGGCAAGACCTTCGCGCATGATGGCGGCGGATTCGTTCCACTTTCTCTGGTTCAAGCTTACTTCCGCACCAAAGTGGCGGCCCAGTGCCAGGCTCCATCCGGCGGCGATCACGGCGGGATCGTAGGACACGGCCTGAGGCCTGACACCCGGCTCACTGCCAGCCATGTCTCGGTTGCCTTCGTAGGACTTGGTGACCGAAGAGGTGTAGGCAGCGGCAAAGCTGCCGAATCTGGAATCTGCACGAAGGCCAGCGATGCCGCGTACGAAATTATTTTTCATGGTCTGCTTCAACAGAGGTGTTGCCGATCCGACCACGCGGGCAGTGATCTCCCGTCGTTCGGTGGCGTGGATGGCGCCGGTTCCTAAATGGATTCCAGGTGCCAGTTCCCAAGACAGGCCTAACGCGCTTTTGACGGCATGTTCCGCATTTTCCACGGCCAGTGGTTGGATCTCGCCGCTCACGCGTTGCGGCAGGCCGTTGATTGCAAGATTTCCAGATCTGGTCGGGAATACCGTGAATCCAGCACGAAGGCGCGGGTCCAACAGGGATCCGGTGGCGCCAAGTGTTGCTGTGGGCGACATGATCTGCACATAAACCTGGTCAAATTCAGGATGCTCGTAGGTCGCTCTGGCACGCACTGCGCCAGCCTCCAGGTAGGTCCTGCCCTCAGCGGGCTCCTGACCGAGGTTGGCGGGGTTGTAAAGGGCGGCGGGGGCAGAACGGGCGGCGACCGCGGATTCCATGCCCGCACTTTTCGATTCAACCCCTGCAGGGAAAGGGTCCTGCGCCATGGCACCCTTTGCCGCTGCGAACGGCGCCAGAAGGGCGATCAAAGCTGTGATGGCGGCTTCAGGACCAATGCGTCTCATGGTTGAGGATCTCCGCTTTCTTCGCGGCAAATGTTGTCAAAGTTGCCACTCAAAAGATCCATGCAGAACTCGGCATGGATGTCCATCATGATGCCCGTGATGGGCGTCACTTTGCCAAACAAGCGGACGACACTGCCGATCCAAGTCTCATCATCGCCCGGAAAAAGAATGCTTTTTCGTGCGCGTTTCACCACTTTGACCAGCATCTTGTTTTTGGAGCTGATGAAGTATTCGGATTCAGCCTGTAGCTTGGTACTCGCATCGACGTAGGGCTGCGAGTTGATCTGCGGGGCGGGCAGGCCCAGCTTGTCCACGATGACCCTGACAGAGTAGTCGGGAAATATCTTGTTACGCTTCTGGGTGACGTGGACCATTTCCGGATTCGGGTTTACGTGGAAGCGGACGAAGACTTGTTGCGATTCGACAGGCTTCGAATCGACCGTTTGGCAGTCGATTTCTCCCGCGTGGCTTTCGACAGTGTAAGGACCATAACTGTCAGCCGCCCGCAGGGCGTCCTTGAGGGGGAAGTTCGGAGCCGGCGCATACGGGAAAAGCTTGGGCTGGCCAGTGTCCGCATCTTTGTAACAGTAAGTCCGCGTTTGGCCTTGGTTGGGCTTCCAGACCATTGAGCGGATACAGACCATGGCAGTCGGGCAGGTGCCCTTTTCATTGTCCTTGCCGATGACCCGTTCAAGGATCTGGGTACCACTTTCGCTTTCCCCGCCTGCCAGCACGCCAAGGTCGGCGCTTCCCGAGATTCCAGACTGGATCAGCTTGCTGACGCCAGTTTCCTCGCTGCCATAGGTCTGCCGTCCGTAGAGGGCGATCCGTTGTTCACCGTCGAAATTACTGCGCAGCCAACTGCTGCCGGGCAGGTTCCAAGGATTCAGGACAGTGCCGGATGCGGTCAGCAACCGGAAGGAATCCGGGTCAACCCGACCCTTGAACAGGACCGAAGCCACCACTTTGTCTGGATCTGCCTCTGGCGGGATGACCACGGGTGCAGGGTCGGCGTGGCGGTTGTCAAGTGGAGCATCGCTGCCTACGTCGCCTGGATTGGTACCGGTCTGGATCGGTCGCCCGTAGTCCTTCTGGTCATCAAAGTGCGGATCCCGCTCTACGCGTCCGCAAGCAGACAGCATGAAGAGGCAGGTGGCAATTTTTGTTGCGAGTTTTTTCATGGGTATTTTCTGGCTCAGTATTGGATTTCCCGGAGTTCCTTCGGCGGTGACGTGACCAGCGAGTTCCGGTGGCGGTTTTCCATCTCGATTTTGTCGAGCTTGATCATTTTGGCGAGAGCAATCTGGTGCTGCCCGAGGTCGGGGACGAGTCGTTCTTCCACGGTCAGAAGTTTTTCCCGGCCATCTTCGAGCTTCAGCACCAGTGTGAGGTTTCTGCGTGCTTTCAACCCTTCAAGATCGTCCACGGCACGGTTGAACACGGCGACCAGGCGGTCGCTGACGCGCAGGACCTGTGCTTCCCCCAGGAAGGCGAACTTCGCGAGCCCGTTTACTTCAAAGGTGTATCTGGCAACCGTTAACGGACTTTGCTGGTATCCGCCCGGCGCAGGAGCGATAGATGCCCCGCCGGGAACTTCGAAGCCTTTCCTGAAAGCCTCTGGGTTGGTTGTCACCAACAATAGCGTTCCAGGGTAGGAAAAGTCCGCCGGCGCCACGGTCATGGAGTAGGCGGAGAGGTAGTAGAAGTCGCTGCCCGGGTCGCTGGGCTGGGTTGATTCCAGCACACGCAAGTGGTCGGTTGATGTGCCGGCGCCATTCCAGCCGCAGTTGGCGCGCAGCTGGTTGACCAGGCGTTTCGCCTTGCAAATCATGTCCATCGCAGTCTGGAATTCGACGCGCAAAGGTTCTGGGGTCTGAAGGCAAAAATCCGTGATGGCGGAGGGAAGAGCTGCTGGGCTGGACCAACAGGCACTACTTCCGTCCCCTTGGCCAGTAACGTCATCGGGAGAGGCTGGATTTGAGTGGGATGGGTTGCCGTTGTTGCCGGTGTCGACCTCTGCACGTGAGCAGGCCGTGATCAGTCCGGCTGACAGCAGGAGTGCTGGCAGCCAACGTTTTAAGATCGTTTTCCAAGCCGGGTTCGCCAAGATTCAAGCCCCCGTTTCCCAGTCGAAAATCGCGCGGAATATATCCGATTTTAAGAATTTTATGAAATCTTTTCTGGTTAAAGGTCAGTCACTGGGGGCGCCTTTTGTAAAGACACTGTTCAGAGGCTTTCCTGGCGGCCGGGCCGGGTGGCTTCGAGGTGGACAATGTGACGCATTAAAGCTCCAATATTATTGATTAATTTGAGAACTTTGCGGATCCTCGGCGAACCCTGCCGGGCAAGAACGGAAATTGCATCCTGAGATCCCTATTAGAGCTTTTTTTTGTGTACCAGAGGGGGGTTACCCATGGCTTTTGGGTTGCGTACATCACGTTTCCGCCTGTTGGCCGTATGGGCCAGCCTTTTCGCCCCGGCTCTGGTTCCGGCTTGCGGCATGGAAAACGCGGCCCAGATCAAGACCTTTGAACCCCCCCAGGACGTTTACGTTCAGGTCCGCAACAGCAACAGCGAAGCCGGAAAGATCGAAATTACGCTTCAATCAAAGAAGTATGAGTCCCTGGCCATGTGTCAGGGGGATGGAGCGTGCAGCTCCGGCGCGCCTTCCTACCGGATTGCTGAAGCTCAGGGTGATCGTGAAGGGTACCGGATCTTTGGTTTCTCCCAGCCATTCAGTCCGGACCAGTCCGGAACTTTTGTTGTGGTGGATGGCGTGTCGGGCTCCGTGGCGCGCAAGTTCCGTCTGCGTCCGGGCGGCAACAACGCAAATCCGGGCAACCCGCTCGAAGTGGGTCTCGCACAGATTAACCGTCAGGTAATGGAGCAGGAGCTCCACCATCTGAGTTCCGATGACTTCAACGGCCGCCTTTCAGCCACCAAGGATCACGAGTCAGCGGCAGATTTTATCATCGCAAACCTGGAAAAGCTGAACATTCCACCCCTTCAGCCCGGAAACTATCGCCAGGCATTCACCATGTCAGAGGGTCCTACTTCGGGCCAGAGAACCCACAACGTTCTAGCTGTACTGCAAGGGAACGATCCGGTCCTCAAAAACGAGTACGTTGTCATCGGCGCCCACCTCGATCATGCAGGCACCATGGAACGCGGCTACACCTGCTCGTTTGGTGCGGGCAACGATCCGATCTGTAACGGGGCAGATGACAACGGATCAGGTTCGATCACGGTTTTGAACCAGGCCAAGGCGCTGGCAGCAGTGCGTGGCAGCTTAAAGCGTTCGGTCATCCTGATGTGGTTTTCGGGCGAGGAAGAAGGCCTTCTGGGTTCAGCGCACTATGTGCGAAACCCCGTCGTCCCTTTGGCAAAGACGGTTTACATGATCAACGTCGACATGGTCGGGTACTTGAGGACCAACAACGCCACCTTGCTTGCCCTGGGCGGCGGGACTTCCCGGGCTGGGCGTCGCATCATCCAGACGGCGGCCGCACGGTATCCAGAGATCAAAGTCAATATCTCCGACCGCGCCGGCGGGGGAAGTGACCATGTCAACTTCATGGGCAAGGGAATTCCGGGAGTGTTTTTCCATACGGGTGTGAGCAACAACCCGAACTACCACAAGACGTCGGACTCGCCTGACAAGATCGACTATGACGGTATGTACGTCGCCAACAAGGTAATCTTCGAGACAGTGCTTGAGGTGGCGCGGGCTGCCGCCACCAAAGAGGGTCAGCTGGAGCTGACTGGCGAGGCCGGAGATGGTTTTGCTGGCGGGGACGAGCGCCCTTCGCTGGTAACCCCCGAAGAAATGCTGCAGACTTGCCACCACTTGATGCAGAACCCCTATACGCGTTAGTTTCATAGGGCGCCCCGCTGACCGGGGCGCGTCAATGAGACGAGGGCGCGCGTGAAGATTGAATCCATTCCAGGTGTGAAATCAATCCCCGGGCCGGCGGTCGCCAGTGCCACGGGCTTTGTCTTTGGCATCCGTGCATTTGTGACCGGCTGCGGATGGTTGTCGCGCAATCCGCGCTGGCTGGCCTTGTTGATGGTTCCGTTTGTGGTGGCGGCCGTAACCTTCAGTGCGGGTGTATGGGCGTTTTTTGAGTACAGCCCTCAGTTGTATGACTGGCTTCTTTTTGCCCGTCCTGAAGGGTACGCAATTCTTGCGATGTGGTACCTGCTCAAGGCGGCCGTTGGTGTTGCAATGTTTGTTTTTGTTCTTGCGGCAAGTTTGTGCGTGGCGGCCGTGATCTCATCTCCTGTCTTTGAACGGGTTTCGCTGGCCGTTGAACGCAGTGTGCTGGGCGACCAGTCACAAGTCGCCGCGATGCCGCTGTTTTCTCTGCGGGTCATGTTTGACGAAATTAAAAAAGGCCTGATCAGTGTGGGTGTGCCTTTGTTCGTTCTGCTGATTCCCGGCGTAAACGTCCTGACTCCGGTGGCTTCAGCCCTTGTGCTGGGGTGGAATCTTTACGACTACCCTCTGGCCCGGCGCGGACTTTCTCTTAACGAACGCATCCGTATCGCTCTGGGCGATGCGCCGGCCTTGATCGGGCTGGGCGTCTGGTTGATTTTCCCGCTGGCTCAGATTTTCCTGATGCCTTTTGCAATTGCGGGAGCAACCATCATTTGTTGTGAGCGCCTTCGCGGTCTTAACGTTTCGAAACCCGCGGGTGCGTGAAGTGCAAGCGGTGGTCGCATCCCTCTGAGGCTGTTTGTGAATTGAGGGTGATTTGTCCGATCTCCCGCCAATCCTGGTTGTCTGTGTCAGAGACCAGGATGTCAAAGCGGAGTCCGCCGTCGTAGTTGCGCACGTCAAGTTCGTTGCGGAAATCCGGGTGGTTGACGCGTTCGCGGTTTGCTGAACGCAGCATCATCCAGCGCGGTGCCTTGATCGCGCGCGGATTTTCGACTCCCAGGCCCGCGATCGATTCGACTGGACGCCAGGTCGGGTTTTCATCCGCCCCTTTGAAGGTTGAGACGATTTTCAGCAGGGTCCGTGCGTTGAAGATGCTGCTCAAATGAGTCGAAACGTCGGGCTCGTTCGTTTTGTCCGTGTCAAGAAAGTTTTCTGCTCCGGTGCCGCCCAAGTCGTCGATTGTGAAAAAGTTTGCCGTCTTGTGCGCCCTTGGGTCGCTGCGGTCGGTCGTCGGGAAGATTTTGCCAGCCAGTCCGAAGGACCTCCAGGAACCGCGGCGTGCATTGCCCATGGCTTCGGAGGCACGCACGATGATCAAGCCCTCACTGCCCTTGGCGAAATAGCCCGTATAAGGATTACGCTCGGTGATGCTCCAAGTACCTGCAAAGCAAATTCCTACAGGATGAACCAGCTTTTGGAACGTGGGGAGGATATCCCGGTCATCCGACAGGGTGCGGTCAACAGCGCGTTTCAACCGGTCCACCCCGTATTCATAGAAACTTCCCAGCGTTACCTGATGCTCCGGCAATTTCTGGTACGGGCCAGATTTGGTTGCCGACCAGACTTCCGGGAACGATGCTCCACTGGCAACAGTTGCTTCCGCAGCGCAGATCAAACAGGCAGATAGGATGGACTTTTTCATGGCAACCTCCCGGGGTTTCGTGGGCGCGACGGTTAATGAGCCCCAATTCCGGGAGATATAATCTTCTATTAAAAATTATACAATTTATAAGATCATACTATCTGGCTGGAAAGTTTATTATTCGTGATTTTTGAGCGGGTGACCGTTCTCACCCGCCCCGAAAAATCACAGGCAGACCCTGCAATCATTCACCGGTCAGCCGCCCGCAGGCGGCGGTGGGAATTCACACCGGTCGCCTTTGATCTCGGCAAGATTACCATCCGGGCCCGGCGAACTCGTGTTCAAGTGGTTTTGATAGAAGTTTCCATTCCTTCCAAAAACCGGCTGACCTTTGAAGGCAGCGCACGAGACAATGTCGATCGAGCAACGTCCGCCGAAGCCTTCAATAAGATGGTACTTGGATCTTTCGAAGATCACTTTGCGCCCTGAGACGTCGGTGGAGAATGGGTTAGCGACCTTTATCGAGTCGCAGGCCACACCGTCCATGACTTCGATTCCCGCAGCAAGTTCCTGTTCACGGACGTAAGCGGAGCTGTGGGAGCCAGCAGTTGAGTTGGAATAGAGCGGTTTGCTGGCGTCGAAATTGTGGGCTTGTCCAAAGTAACGCAAGGTGCCCAGCCCCCAGTAATTGCCCCCGGTCAGCTGCGAAACAATTTTTCCTGCCGGAGCGATCCCGATCATTTGGATGGTCGCTTGGGACCTCGATCCGGAGGCAGCAAGGTCTTTGAAAGCTGCCAAATCAATTTTCGACCAGGATCCGGCTGGCTTGACCACATCAAATGGAGCAACAGGGCGGGCAAGGTCATAATAGAAGGCGAGCGGCATGCTTCGCGCATGGGCGACTGAGTTGAGATAGCGGGCGTGCAGGTTAGTCGGCAAGGTCACGCCTCCAGAAACGGCAGGGAATACCGGATTTACGCTGGTTTCACCAGCTCCAGACCAATCGAAGCCATTGAGGTACCGGTCAAATGCACTCTTGCCTTCGGAGACCTTGTTGCCGGCGCCGTCTTTCTCCCCCGGGTGGACCCAGGTGCCGTGTTCAATCATCTCCACCAGCGTGAATTTTTGACAATGACTGTAAGCCGAACCCAGTGCCGCATAAGGGGCTGAAACTGTGATCCAGCGGGTGCGGGGCAAGTTGGCTGCGCCCAGGGCCCTGCGGACTCCGAAGGAAGATCCATTGGATCCTATGGTCAAGTGGCTTCCGTTGAGCAGCTTGGGACGGACGACCTCATTGATGCCTTGATAGAAGATCTCATAAACGTAGGCACCCGATGCCGGGTTGGAAGGATCTCGCAACAAGGCGAAATCATCGTTGACCGGACAAGATGCGACCGGATCGGATGGGTAAGGAAAGCACGCAGACCCTGATGCTTTAACCAGTGAGAGCGCATTCGTCGGGTTGTTGCTGCGCGTTGCAACGGCAGCGCAATTCGTGATTTCCTCTTTTTCGACATTTTCAAGGCCCGCATCATTCACGATTTCTGCGCGAGTGTAGACTGTTTCTGCCGGATTGGGGCCAATCTGTGACGGGGTGGGCGGGAACGTATCAGGGTCACCGGCCATCCGGTATCTGCGAGCGATGTAACTTTCGCGGAATACCCGCTCGATCTTGCCGTAGGCAGTTGAAATCAATTCATCGGCGGTCGGAGCGATCACTGGCTTGCCGCTGAAGTTCAACGGATTGAAATTCTCGGGGAACCTGGCGATGCTTCCGATCAGGTAGCGTCTTGCCGCTGGAGCCATTTTTTGGAGCTCACGGACAGTCCGGAATTCCGGGAAGACATCCAACCGGGACAGGCTTTCGATAAGCAGTGCGCGCACTCGCACAGGGCCACTTGAACAGTCCCTGATGACGGCATTCCGCAAGTCGACCGACCCGGCGAGATCGTAGTCAGATAGCGATTCGGCTGGTTCCGGGGCAAGGCCGGCTTGCGGGGCAAACTGGAGGTTACACCGGTCGTTGATGTTTGCTGCGGCAATGCTATCCAAGATGCCCTTGACCGTTTGGATCGTTACCGTCGCATCACGTAAAACAGCAAGTTTATCCCTGCAAAACGCGTTTGCTTCGTTGGCCGCGCGGTAGTCATAGATCGATAGGGCGCGCGCCGTCCCGTTCTTGCAGAAAACCCGGTCGATGTGACCTGTCCTGAGGGCCGCCCATGCCAGCGCAACTTCCATCCTTGCCTTGATTGCTGCAATGACCTCGGCCCGGTCCTTGGCGAGGTTAAGAATGTCGATTTCGCCCTGCATCTGGTCCGCATTGCTGGCAAGAGTTGCGACCTTACCTTCCAATTCCTTCAGGGCTTCAGCTGCCTTTACCAGTTCAGATACCGTCTCCGAAAGGGCGTTGAACTGTGACTGCAGGCCAGAGATCTGGCTGTCCTGGCGGGTGATCAGTTCTGTTCGGACTTCTTCAATTTTCGCCTTGGTTGAGTTCGTAAGGTCTGTGATTCGCTGGTCCAGAAGCATATCTTTTGCCTGCAAAGCGAGTATTTCAGCGACCTGTTGAGCATGCGCCGATTCCAGGGCAGTGATCCGTCCTTTGGCATTCGCTATCTCAACATTCGTGCTTGAAATAAAACCTTCAAAAATCTCCCGATTTGCTAACCAGTCTGTTTTCAAGTCTTCCAGTCCCAACGCTTCAAGCTTGTCGAGAACCGAATCCATATTCTTGAAATCAGCCTCAAGGCCGTCATACTTCGTCTTTAACTGGTCAATTTGCCCCTGAAGAGACTCCCCCACTTGCACGATCCGGTCGCCCAGCCGCACTTCGAGGGCATCCAGAGTCGCGGTGAAGTTTTCCCGGAGGCCACTAATTGCTCCTTCCAGAGTTTTGAAACCTTCCTCGAGTTTCGAAATCCTGTTTTCGTTATCCCGGATGCGGGTGGATAAAGTCAGGTCGAACGATTGCATTTCAACTGTGATCGCTGCCATCAAGCGGATCAGCTTTGCCGGGTCGGTTTCTGTTTTGAGCTCTTTCAATTTTGCGATGCACAGGGTCAGGGAGTCGACCAGTTGCTGATCCTTGAGCTGGTTGGCGGTAAGGAGCAATCCCTCTGCTTTTGCAATCAGACCATCAAGCTCGTCGGTTACGACAGCGTCTTGAGTCGTGTTTAGCTCCGATCCGTTTTTTTTCGTGATGACGAGTTGCTGGTTGTCGCAAGCAGTTGCCAACCACGTGAAAGTGAGTGACGCGACGACGAATCC
>JBEGVZ010000131.1:0-6738 GCA_041178085.1 Pseudomonadota bacterium
ATCTCGCCAAGTTCTGCAACGACAGCACTGAAAAGATATACCTTGCGTTCGGCCAGCAACAATCAGCAGAAACCAAGATTAACATCGATGGTTGGTACCCGGTCGCACCTGGCCAATGCCATGAGACAAGACGGGAAGCCCGCACTCAGAGCATTTATTATTTCGCACAGAGCGATGGGCGGAAGCTGCGCTGGTCCGGCGACGTCCCACTATGCACCAATGACTATGATGGGTTCGAATATGCGGATGCTGGCGGCCTGGAATGCAAAGCGAACAGTCAAATGCAACAGCTGTTCAAACGCGAGGATTTGACCGCTGAACCATTCGAACATCACTTTGTTGCCGCAGACGCCCAAATTGCACGCTCAAATGTGAAAATCTGTAACAACCGAACGGAAACTGTGGAGGCGATTTTCGCCTGGACAAGGTCGGAATTTCCATCCGAAGTCGTCACCAATGGCTGGTTCACCATCAAGGCTGGTGATTGCCTCCGGGATTTCGCCGTGGATAGTGACCGTATGTTCATCAACGTGACCGATGACGATGGAATGCCACTTGTCGAAGGCAACTTTGAAGCTTGTATCAATGCAGAGGAAGGGTTCCTGTATTCCCACGCCAACACGATGGCATGCGACGCCGATGACCAGGAAATGGGCAAGTTTGAGGTTCGTACCTTACCTGCTGGCGAAGCTTCCGTGGACATCGATTGAGTTTCTAAAACCTGCCCCCAGGTGCTGGGGGCAGTTAACCGCCTTCACCGTCGAGCGAAGACTTCCCTTCAACGCCAATCTTCTCGTAGAAGAGCTCGTCGATCGTCTTTTTGATCAGGATCCAAAGAAGTTCCTTGTCGGAACAGCTGGCAAAAAAACCGAGCGGAATCTGGAAGCCGCCCTTGTCTTTGCGTCCACCGCCGTAAAAGTTGCCGGCGTTGTCCTGACCGAAAACATCCTTGAGCCACTTGTCGGGGTCAAGGGTGTGAGACTTGGTGCGCAGCGAACCATCGATGTATTCGTTGCCAACGACGCCGTAGACGATGACTGTCTCAATACCCTCGCGATGGAGCAAGTAATCGGCACACTGGCCGATCCCGTCGCGATCCTCGTCACGGACAAAGCCTACGCCCGAGAACATGAACGTCCCACGAATGTCTTTTCGCTGCAGGGCGACCTGGGTCAGATCCATCGTCTTTGCCGGGATGGACTGGCGTGAAACCAGGGCAAGCAAATCCTTGTCCACAAACTGGGACAGGAATTCGCTGGCACGGTAGTCAATCATCGTGGCGTTGACGAAATTGTCCGTATCCGACCGGATTCCGTGCATCAGGGCCGTTGCGATCTTCGTCACTTCCGGGGATGGGCCCTCAAAGCGGTGGGGGCTTTCCATCAGGTATTCGGCAAAAATTGCGGAGGTCGACCCCGATGCCTCGCGGATGTCCACCCAGCGTCCCTGGACAGTACCAAGTGGCTTGTGATGGTCCACGAAAGCCAGTAGCTGACAGGCAGCGGGCAACTTGATCGGCAATTCAGCCGACTGGGAATCCGTGATGGCGTAGTAGTCGTACTTCGTACAATCAAAACCTTCGTTCCACTCGTCCATCTCGATGTCGAGCTTCTTGACGAGGGCGCGGTTCTCGTGGTGGGAGATTTCCTCGAAATGAATGATTCGCGAATCGATTCCGTGTTGGCGAGCCAACCACTGCAGAGCGAGTGAGGAACCAATGTTGTCCGGGTCAGGATAACCACGGATACAAATAAGCAGCTTGCTGCCCGCTGCCGACTTAAGAACTGATTCAAGATCCATTGGTACTACCTTGCCCGGAGCGTCCGCCTGCGCATGACCATGGTCATGCGCCACTTCCTCTTGCCGTGATTGCAAGGAGGCTGCCTTCACCGTTGGCTTGGCCATGACTTTTTCGCCATTCTTGCTTTTCACGGACCTGTCTCCTGAATTCTCAAGGCTTCTCTACTTAAGGAATCGGCACAAAACCTTCAACGACTTAAGCGCAGGAACTTTTCCGGGGTCATCGGCACACCCGCCGGCATGGGAAAGGTCCCGTCCGCCCTGGGGT
Organism: Pseudomonadota bacterium; assembly: GCA_041178085.1. Taxonomy (GTDB): domain Bacteria; phylum Bdellovibrionota_B; class Oligoflexia; order Oligoflexales; family RGVZ01; genus RGVZ01. The sequence continues at coordinate 2,069 of JBEGVZ010000131.1, forward strand.
TACTGCACGCCTTTGCCAGTTTCCCAAATTTCCGGGCTGGCATAAACCCCCCCGCCTCTGACAGACTCCTCCGTTGATTCGTACCCGACGGGGAATGACGCCCCGCGCCCTGAGAGGAGTCCATACATATGAAACCACTCACCTTCCGGTCTTTGACATTGATGCTGATGGCCATCGCTTTTGCGACAAACCAGAAATCCCACGCTGCCTCCCTTCAAGTCGGTTCGATTCCTCCGGACGCTGGGCTGACCGGCGAACACGGCGGTATGCTGGATGGAAAAACTTGGGACTACAGGGAGTTCCTGGGAAGGGTCCAACTGATCTTTTACGTGGACCCGGACGAACGCGAGAAGGGCGAAGCGCTTGAAGATCGACTGAAAGTAGAGCATTTCCCGGTCGAAGACGTCCACTCTTCTGCCGTGATCAATATGGCCGCGACAGGTTTACCCAATTTCATGATCGGCATGTCGTTGTCCTCCAAACAAAAGAAATTCCCGCATGCGACCTATGCAAAGGATTTCAGCCGTCAGCTTGTGAAGACCTGGGGACTTCAGGACGATGCCTATAATTTCATCATCCTGGATCGCAAGGGTACCGTAGCCTACGTGAAGTCTGGGAAATTGACGGATGACGAGATCGACAGGATCGTTACCAAGATCAAAGCTCTGATCGCTGCTAAATAGATCACATGTAAATTCGGGTTGCGACCCGCGAAGCGACGGGTTACACACAAAAAAAGAGGGCGGCCAAGGAGGCTGCCCTTTTTTGTTTTGAGATTTGACCGCCGCTTGATCAGCGGAAAATGCGCCCCAGGACCCGGAAAACAGCAAGCATCACTGAAAACGAAATAGTGATACAACCTGCCACAAACGACCAGAAGGCCGCCACCGGCAGGGCCAGAAAGCCCACGGCCATCGCGACCGGATCACGGCCCGTGATGTCGTTGCGTCGCCATTGCTTGAAGGCGGACTCGCGGTCAATCTTATGTTCCTGGCGCAAGGATTCCTTGCGTCTGGCACTGAGGGCATCATTCGTTACGACAACCTGGGACACTCGCAACCTCCGGTTAATCCAAAACGGGCCTGAGCCAGCGCTCGACGCCAACTCTCTCACATATTAAGATAGCCAGCAAACATCCAGTCAAGAAGCGAAGCCATGAATCCAGAAATCCTGACCGGCGTCATCCTGGGCCTTGTCCAAGGCATCACTGAGCTTCTGCCCGTCTCAAGCTCGGCCCACCTGATCATCGTTTCTGCTGCCCTGCAGGGGAAGCCTTTGCCGCTTGCTTTGAATGTGGCACTCCACTTGGGCACGGTAATGGCTGTGCTGGTCTACTTTTACAAGGACTGGCTGGCCATGGGCCGGGCCGTCGTCCGCCGGGTAACCTCAGGCACCAAAAGCTTCGGTTCGGACGTGCTGCTGCCAGCGCTCATACTGGGCTCGGTACCCGCGGGCATCATCGGCCTGAAGTTTCACAAGCTGATCGAAGAAAAACTCCACCACCCAGCCATGGTTGCGCTGCCGCTGGCCCTGGTCGGAGTCCTGCTTTGGTGGTCGGACCGCTTCCGACCAGCAAAAAGGGAACTCAACGACTTGACGATCAAGGACGGCATCCTGGTCGGCCTGGCCCAGGCTGCATCGCTCTTTCCCGGGGTATCGCGCAGCGGCTCAACCATCATCGCCGGACGCTGGCTGGGCTTCAAACGCCCTGACGCCGCACGATTTTCTTTTTTGCTTGGGACGCCCGCAATGTTCGGTGCCGCGTTGCTGGAGCTCCGCGATATCGCTGGCCACCTGGGCGACCCGATCCTTTACACGGGAACGGTTGTTTCGTTTGCCTCAGGCTGCCTTGCCATTGGCTTTCTGATGCGCTTCGTGCGCAACAACGGCTTCTTCTGGTTCATGGTTTACCGAGTGACGGTTGCGGCGCTGATCGGCTGGTTGACCTTCACCACTTCGGGTTGAAGTGCCGCGCCACCGCAGGAATCGAGTTACCAGCCATGACGTCAGCCAGCAGTTTTGCACTGCCGTGCGCCCACGAAAAACCATGCCCCGTATAACCTGAACATGTGTAGATACGAGGACTGGTGGTCGGACCAATGAACGGGAAACCCGTTTTTGACGCGGCCATGATCCCCGCCCACGAATATTCCCACTCGATGTCTTCTTTGATGTCGTAATGCTCACGAACAAAGTCCTTGAGCCCTTGCTCAACCACTTTATTCGGCGCGATGTCGTAGGTTCCCAGTTCACCACCCGGTGTGTTGTTACGCCAGCCACCGATCATCAAGCGATTATCGCTGGTGACCAGGGCGTACTCATAACCGTGGTCGAAGCTATGCGGATGGCGTACCGGGAATTTGTGGCGTAGCGGACGGGAAGTGATGATCTGGCCGCGGAAAGGCTCGACCAGGCGACGTTCCGCGAAAAAGCGCGAAAGCAGAGGATTGTAGGCGTTGGCTGCGACGACTACGGCATCGTAACGCAGTTTGTCCCAGGGCTCGGTGGAAACGACCACGTGATCGCCTTCTTCCTCGACGGCGGTCACCTTGACGCCACTATGGTAGGCAACACCAGATTCCAGGCAGTTTTTCAGCACACCATTGCGGAACTTCATCGGGTGAGCCTGGGCTGAACCCGCCTCAAAACGCGCCCCGTGAACCTTGAGGAAACCAAGTTTCCGCAGCTCGGCTTTGTCGACGTAGCGGCTTTCAAAGCCCATGCTGCCAAGAAGTTCAATCGACTCATGGATTTCAGCGTCTTCAGTTTCATCAATGGCAATCACCAGGTATCCCGACTGGTCGTATTCGCAGTCGATGCCAAGGCGACGGACCGTCTCGCGGACTTCGTGGCAGATGCCAATGGAGAATTGCCAGATTTCACGCGCGGTTTCGCGGCCGTGCAAGGCCACCAGCGCCTTCATTGATTCAACGGTGCCATACAGGATATGACCGCAATTACGGAAGGTCGCCGCATGCGGCAGCGCATAATCGGCGACGGTTATGTCCTCAAAGCCAGCCTCTTTCAGCCAGTATGCGGCGCTGACCCCGGAAAGGCCCGAGCCGATCACAAGGATCCCGCCACCATCCCTCGGCCTGGTCGTTTGCCCTTCAATTGCGGGCACTTCCATCCAGTAAGACGGCGTGAAAACGTCAGGGCGAAAATCCATGGGACACCTCCGGTGCCCCGGTTTTCATTGGATGAGCCTACTTTTTCAACAAAAAAAAGGCCTGATGGCCAAGAATGTGACCATCAAGCGCATCATCCATGGCGCATAAGTCTGTAAAGTATCCGTGAACCGGGCTGCCTTAACGCTGGTAAGTCACACGGTACAGCACCCCGGCCATGTCGTCTGAAACGAGCAGGGACCCGTCTGGCATGACCAGAACGTCCGCAGGACGCCCCCAGCGCTGGCCATCTTCTCCGAGCCAACCAGACGCAAAATCCTCGTATGATACCGACTGGTTACCGTTCAGGCGGACAAGGGAAACGCGGTAGCCGATCCGCTCACTGCGATTCCACGAGCCATGTTCCGCAATGAAAACCTGGTTACGGTATTCGGAGGGGAATGCGTTGCCGGTATAGAAACGCATGCCAAGGGCGGCCACATGCGGACCGAGCTTCTGCACAGGGGGGACTGCGTCACTGCACCTGCCGAACTTTGCGTATTCCGGATCCGGTTCGGTGATGTCGCCAGCATGACAAAATGGAAAACCAAAGTTCAACCCCGCCTTTGGGGCGCGGTTCAATTCATCCGGCGGAATGTTATCGGAGCCGTTGCCATCAATCACAAGATTGTCGCGTCCGTTGTCCGTGAACCACAATTCACCAGTGACTGGATGCCAGTCAAAGCCAACTGTGTTGCGCACACCTTTCGCGAAAACCTCTTTGCCGGTGAAGTCCGCCGATACGCGGTAAATCAGCGAAAAATTCGCCGGGTCGTCCGTCATGTTGCCCTCGGCGCCCACAGGTACGTACAGGTGACCATCGGGTCCGAACCCGATGAACTTCCAACCGTGGTGCATCACATCCGGGAAGCGGACTTTCTCGGTAGCCGGCACTGGTTGTTTCGCAAAGCTTTCGGCGATCCGGTCAAAACGGACAATGCGATCGATCAGCCCGACATAGAGCGTACCCTTATGAAAGGCCACTCCGTTGGGGATTGCCAACTCATCACCCGGATCCGCCGCCGCCCAGTCACGAATGACGGTGACCGTTTCACCGGTGCCATCGCGATCGCGGTCTTGGACCGCGTAGACTTTCTTGTGCCGCCCGCTGAGTCCACCGGACCCAACATAAACCGTTCCATCATCGCCAAGGGTCATGGACCGCGCACCGGGGACATTCGCATAAACCGCAATGGAGAAACCTGGCGGGAGTCTGATCTTCCCCAAAGGCAGACTGGTCGCCAACCCGCCACCAGATGCCCTGGCCGAAGCCACGGCCTTGATCATCAACTGGCGGTCGTCAGAATTTTTCGCTAAAGCCGCATACTCCTTTGAGTCACGCGGCGGCATCTGCTGGTCTTGTTCGCCGTTATCCCAGTCAAGGCGCGCCATGATATCGGCCGCGCTCATGCGGATGCTGTTCCACTGCTTGGGATTGTTCTTGCCAAAAGGAACATGGCAGCTGCCACAGTATGTTTCAAACGCAGCAAGGGCCTTGGGATC
>JBEGVZ010000132.1:0-6024 GCA_041178085.1 Pseudomonadota bacterium
CGGGCAGATTTTGCCCGGCCTGAAATCAGTGTGATTCCTGGCACACTTTTGCGGAAAATCAGGGGATTTGCTTTTGCGCCCAGTCCACGACATCCGCCCCGGCAGCCAGGGCGGCATCCAAGTCTGCTGTGGTCAGTTTGCCGTGACCACGCTCGTACCGCAGGATACCGCCGTAGTCGTTGAACTTCAGTAAGTCGTAACCGTGCGGAACATCCAGATTAGCAGGAAGGCGCGCCACCAGTGCTCCCAATTCACGGACCAGGGGAACGGGCAAGCCCTGGTGGCAAATCACCGCTTTGATCGCTTTTTCGATTGCTTGCTGGACCAGAAAAACAACATTTTCCCTGCGCCCCTCGTTTGATTTGCGAAGCCCCCTTGCGGACTGCAAGTCTTCGATCGCAATCTGAATCAAGGTTTTTGCGTATTCCCTGTCAAACTGGCGCTCGCCGGATTTCGGGGGAGGGGTCATGATCAACCGCCTTTCTTGAGCAGGCTTTTGCCGTGATTCTTGGCCTCAAATGCAATGCCGCCAACGTCGCACATTTTGTCAAAATCGCTCTGGTTAAGCACGATCAGATCCAATGGGCGTTCGCGGAAAGGACGGTCGCGAACAAGCGCGAAATGAGTGGCGGATGGATCCTTCCCGTCATTGACGATCACCACAAGGTCGATGTCAGAAAACTCGTCCGCTTCTCCGCGCAGGTACGATCCGATCAAAATAACGTCGATGGGCTGAACCACAGATAAGATATGGGCCAGAAGCGCATCCAAGATGTCCTGGATATCTTTATGGCCAAGCTTTGGTGATTTCAATCTGGACAGGGGCATGGGCACAACCTTTCCAGTTCATCCGATGTTGAAAAAAAAGCCCCCCGCACCTTGATCGGGTGGGAGGGTCTCCGAAAACTGGGATCTTTCCGGTCGTGGCCGCGCCCTTTCCCGGGCCACGGCCGCAACGTTACTTGTTACCTTTGGCCTGCTCTTCGCGGTACTTGGCAACGATCTGTTCCTGGATGTTGCTCGGAACCGGACGGTAGCGGGCAAATTCCATGGTGAATCCAGCCTTGCCCTGCGTTTTGGACCGCAGGTCGGTCGAGTAACCGAACATTTCGGCCAGTGGAACTTCTGCCAGGATGACTGCGTAGTCGTCACGCATGTCGCTACCGAGCAGCAATCCACGACGGGACGACAAGTCGCCCTGAACCGGACCTTGGAAGTCGACCGGTGTTTCCACTTCGACTTTCATGATCGGCTCAAGCAACACAGGCTTCGAAGCCATGAAAGCTTCTTTGAAAGCAGCGCGGGCAGCGATCTTGAATGCCATTTCGGAAGAGTCGACCGGGTGATAGCCACCGTCTGTCAATTCGATCGAGCAATTGATCACCTGGCACCCAGCCAAAGGACCCTTGTCGATCGATTCGCGGAAGCCTTTTTCCGTTCCCGGGACGAATTCCTTCGGAACCGATCCACCAACGGTCTTGTTGGTGAAGATGAAGGTTTCCGCGCTGTCATCCGGCAGTGGGATCAGGTTTCCAACCACGTGTGCGTATTGACCCGAACCACCGGTCTGCTTCTTGTGCTTGTAATCGTAGGTCGACGGTACGGTCGGTGCTTCGCGGTAGTTTACCTTCGGCTGGCCGACGATCACTTCAGCCTTGTACTCGCGCTTGATGCGCTCGACGTAAATCTCCAGGTGGAGTTCGCCCATCCCGCGGATGATCGTCTCGTTGGATTCTTCGTCGACTTTCACGCGGAAGGTCGGGTCTTCCTTCATGAAGCGGTTGAGGGCTTTCGAGACCTTCACGAGGTCGTCCTGCTTGGCCGGCTTGATCGCCAGCTCGATGACTGGCTCCGGAACCCAGATGGATTCCATCGAGACGTTCAGGTTTTCGTTGCAGTACGTGTCACCGGATGCGCAGTCGACGCCGACCATCGCGATGATGTCGCCTGCCGTTGCTGCATCAATGTCCTCGCGGTCGTTGGCGTGCATGCGCACGATACGGCCGATACGTTGCTTTTTCTGCATACGTGGGTTGAAGCAGGTGTCGCCTTTCCTGAGCGTACCTTGATAAATCCGGGTGTAGGTCAACTGGCCGTAGGTCTCGTCAGAGATCTTGAAGGCCATGGCGATGAGCGGCTTGTCCGGATCAGAGTAAACTTGGACTTTTTCGTGCTTGTCGTTGTCATGGCCCCAGTATTCGCGGTCAAGCGGGCTTGGCAGGAAGCGCGAAACGCCGTCGAGGAGCAACTGCACGCCTTTGTTCTTGTAGGCAGAACCCATGAACACGGGCGTGATCACGCGGGCGATGGTCGCCTTGCGGATGGTTTTGTAGATGTCCTCAATTGCGACTTCTTTTTCTTCGAGCATCGCTTCCATGATCGCGTCGTTGAACATCGAGATCTTGTCGAGCATGATGCCGCGGTATTCCTTGGCGCGTTCAAGGTGCTCGGCCGGAATTTCTTCTTCGCGGATATCTTCGCCTTTCGGCCCGTCGAAGTAGAAAGCTTTCATCTTGATCAGGTCGATGATCGCCTCGAGGTTGCTTTCAAGGCCGATCGTAATCTGCATCGGCACCGCGTTGTGTCCGAGTTTCTCGCGGAGCATTTCCATGACGCGGTAGGGGTCAGCGCCCTGGCGGTCGAGCTTGTTGATGAAGGCAACCGCAGGAACGCCGTAGCGCTTCATCTGGCGGTCAACGGTGATCGACTGGGACTGTACGCCAGCGACGCCGCAAAGGACGAGGACTGCGCCGTCAAGAACGCGCAGCGAGCGCTCCACTTCCACAGTGAAGTCCACGTGGCCCGGGGTGTCGATGATGTTGACGATATTGTCGCGCCAGCGGACGGTCGTTGCCGCAGACGTGATCGTGATACCGCGCTCTTTTTCAAGTTCCATGTGGTCCATCGTGGCGCCGTCGCCGCCGCCGCGGACTTCTTCGATTTTGTGAATGCGGCCCGTATAAAACAGGATGCGTTCAGTCAGGGTGGTCTTCCCCGAGTCGATGTGGGCAGAGATACCGATGTTGCGAACGAGTTCGAGTTTCTTCGACATAATCAAAAAGCCCTCAGGAATTTCAAGGGTTAGGTTACTCAGTCGACGGGGTCGATCAGGTCGGGGTTTGTACCATAACTACCCGTGGAATCAACATTTTTTGGTTTCCCCTGTACTTTTTTCTAAATCTTTTTGGGGTTCTGGCGAAACCCTTCAAGGCCAGGCGCGCGATGCGCCTGAACGGCAAAGGAATGGCGTTTTCCCGGGGGTTTAAGGGTGAGCCAACCGCTTAAGAGCGACGACCGGACGATCCAGCTGGATACCCGCAACGGGCCTGGCAATGGCGGCTTGAACCTTGATTTTTTGGACCTGCCAGACGACCCCGGCGCGACAGTTCCCGCGCAGCCTTCGCCGCCCCCATCCATGGGTGCGCCGAGTCCAGGGCCAAGCCCGGCTCAGGGCCCGACCCCAAGTCAGGGCCCGATCCCGTCATCCTTGCCCATGCCCGGCTCCTATCCGGCCCCTGCGGCCGCACCAGCTCCGCCCAGTGCCCTCAGTTCGCTCTCGGTGTTCGGCGGCGGTGTGACTTCTCAGGGTCAAAACCCGGCCGGGCGGGTGTTGAAGTTGGGCGGGCTCTTTGTCGCGTCCTTTTTGATTATGGGGGGGCTGGTATACGTCCTCGGCTCAGGTGGGGATGAGAACGATTACGCAGCGCCTCCCGCTCCCCAGTCCGTGGCCCAAGCCCCGGCCCAAGCCCCGGCCCAAGCCCCGGCTGGAACGGCGACTCCTGCCGGTGCCCCCGCGCTGCCAGAAGAGGAACCGTCGTTTGTTGATGCGCTCTTTGCCGGAGTGATGGAAATGCTTGGATTGGCGGAGGAAGCTCCTCCTCCTCCAGTGACGCCCCCGGTCAAGGCCAAAAAAGAAAAGGCGGTGGTGCAGGCGCCGCCCCCCGAAGAGGAAGGGGACGAAGTCGAAAACGTGGACGTTGAACTGCGCGATCCGTACCGCATCATCAGCAACAACCTAGATTTGGAAGCTCTCGAGCCCCTGAATCAGTCTCGCCGCAAGATTGGCGCGACGGAAGAGCAGGGCTGGACGGCGGGGCTCACGCATAAATTCCCCTACCAGCATTACCGGGCAGTTGAGGAGATGCGCGTCGCCCGCCCGGAAGGGTCCGAGCGGATCCTGCGCGAAGCCTTGGCCGACTCGAAGCTATGGGTCCGGATGCAGGCGGCTTTTGCATTGGCTGAAAGCGGCGTCGAGTTGACGACCTCAGAGGTGGAACAGGCGGTGGGCCAGCGCGAGCGCCGCAATCTGCTGAACGCCTATTTCAAGCGCTTTGTCCGTTCCAACAACATGGCCGAGCGGTATGTCCTGAAATTTTCGCTGCCGCTCGTTCCAGATGCCGCCCGGATCGATATTTTGCGCAGCCTCGTCAACGCCAGCGATCCCGATTCTGGTCTCTATGTGATTGCCGCGACTTTTGACGCGTCGCCGCGCGTCCGCCGTTGGGCTGGGGGTTTGCTGGCTCGGAATCCTTCGGTTCTGCTGCGGATGGACGAATACCGGGCGTTCCTTGATGCCTGGGAGTTGACCGACGCGTTCCAGCCTTCGGTGGTCGCCCCCCGCGCCGGCACTTCCCCTGCTGTCGCCGGATTTTCAGGATTGCGCAACGCGGATCGCCCGGTGCGGCCCGCCGAAGGGGCGGCAATACAGCGCACAGCCGGCCAGGGCGAGGCGCCTGCAGTAGAGGCTGGCAGCATTCCCGACAGTCCTGTAGAATTTTACCGTGTGAATCGCTGATTCCGGCGATTGTGTGAATTTTTTGTCAACCCGGGTGTTTTCAGATGTTCAAGCAAGTTTCTCCCCAGGAAGCCTTCGCGGCTCTGAGTGCAAAGCGTGGTGCACGCCTTGTCGATGTGCGCACAGAGGAGGAGTTCTCCACCATCCGTGCGGAGGGGGCCGTCCACATTGTCCTGAACGAGATTTCAGCGGCAGCGCTTGAAAAAGCGGGAATTCACGCTCGCGATACGGAGCTTTACCTGATTTGCAAGGTGGGTGGGCGCTCGGCCCAGGCCTGCCAGAAGCTGGCTTGGGAAGGTTTCACCAACCTCCACAACATCATGGGCGGGACGATCGACTGGGTCGAGCTGGACCTGCCTTACGAGATCGGCGAAACGCGTTAAAAAGTCGTTGAAGAAGGTTCAACGGTTGAACGCAGCTGACACCCAGCCGTTGCCATACTTTGAGTCGTGAAATGGCGTGCAGGTGCCGACCTTCTGGATGATGCCGCCGTTTGAATACAGATTTGCATAGACTGTAGTTCCAAACGGGAATTCGTTTTTAAAGGCGTCCGGTGGTGCCGGCGCCAGCGAAATCGAAATTCCCATGTAGTCCTTTTGATTCTTCAAAAGTTCGGCAAATCCTCCCAGATTGCCGCACGGGACACTGCCATTAAAGACGCGACGGACAATCACCGTGGTGCTGAACTTTCCACCTTTGGACGAGTTGAAGGTGACCGGGTACCTCAGTTCTGGCTGCGAACTGCTCAAAGGTTTGAAGTCTTCTTCGCTGCCTCCAGCGAGCGGGAACATCGGAAAAAATTCACCTGCATTGGTGGAGAAGACGATGCCTTTTTTGTTGCGGACGGAATTAGAGAAAATCAGAAATCGGGCGTCTTTATAGCGACTCTCATTGGGCAGGGAGCTGGCTGGAACCCGTGTGTACACGGTATCTCCGTTCATTGCCTGCACGCTATCCCGGACATCCCCTCGACCTGATAGCCCGGTCAGGCCACGCAGCATCACAGTGGCTTGGGTCTGGGTCATCTGAAAGACGAATTGCCCGTTGCGGATTTCTGCGTCGCCTTCTCGTCTGGGATGATCAAGAAAACCGCCGTACTGCGTGAAGTTCGCCGATGCGTTGGTGATTTCTGGGGGCGGGGTGGGTTGAGGGGTTTGAGTGGTCGGTGCGCGCGCGAATCCATCATTGGAGTTCGCATCCCCGTTCATCGTATTTGTGGTCCGGGAGTT
>JBEGVZ010000133.1:0-17622 GCA_041178085.1 Pseudomonadota bacterium
AAGGTGAAAAGGCACTGTGCTTGAACATCCGGGCGTTGTACCGCTTGGGGCAGTCTTTAGACGCGGTTTCGATAGGTTTGTGTGGTCAATCCAAGCTCCTTGAGCTTGGTTGTTCGAAGCATGGATCCACCTTTGAATGCAGGGACCCAATTTTCTACAAGGGATGGCTGGTCATCGTCGATAATAACTCAGTGCGTTGGAGTGATTCAGGCTCTGGTGAGGTCTCCCTGGTCCGTACGAGCGAAAAGTGATTTGAATGTGGGTAATTTCAAATCACTCGCTTGCCTTGCGGAGGATAGCTTCGCGCCGTGGTCGCGATATGTGACCCGGATGAGGTACACCGCTATTTTGTCACGTCGGCCTTCCAGCGGATCCCGGCAACGCATCAATTGCTTGATTTAGTACCAGCCGGGTTCCGCCACGCCCTCCGGGTTTGCCAAGAGAAACGGTCACGATCACGACCTCTAACTGGACGGGGCAAAATGAGCCACGACAATGACCGACCATTGCCTGAATTGGACCTCGAATTCCGCGGACGACAGGGGCGTCTTTGTCACGCTACGAGCAGGTGAAACCTCGGGTGCGTGGCTAAATCCATCGCCCGTGTTTGGCACCACTTGTGAGGTATTGAACCGGCTCGCGTACATCATCAAGTGAGCCGTGGAACTTTGCTAATCTTCTTTGTCTTCCGTGGCGCCAGCCGCGGCACGCGACTCCATCTCGCTAAGCGCCGCATGAAGCGTCACGGCTGCGTCCTTGCGCAGCCCCTTTACCTTTTGGAGCTGTTCCAGCGTCGCGCGCTGGAGCCCTTCCAGTCCGCCGAACTCAGCAAGCAGTCGCTGGCGCATTTTCGTGCCGATTCCCGGGATGGATTCCAGGGTCGACCCTTGAAGTGCCTGGCTGCGACGCTTGCGATGGTGGGTGATGGCGAAACGGTGTGCCTCGTCGCGCAGGCGTGTCATCAGGCGGTATTCCGGACTTCCTGGAGTCAGTGGCAGGGGTTCCCGTGACGGATCCAGGAATACGCGCTCGAAGGTCCGTCGCGGCGCACCCGTGTCGATCGCGCGGCCAATGGTCTTTACTTTTTCCACCCGACTCTTGGCCAGGCTGACAATCGTCAGATGCACGTCAGGATAAGCGACTGCCGCATCCAAGGCCGCTTGCAATTGTCCTCGGCCGCCGTCGATCACCAGCAAGTCCGGCGTGTCCCCGTCGCGGCGCGCACGTTCAAGGCGCCGGGAAACAGCCTCCCGCATGCTTCCGAAATCGTCCGGTGCGCCGGTCACGGTTTCAATCGTGTAGTGGCGGTACTGGTCCTTGGCTGGCTTGCCGCCAATGAAGCAGACGTTGGAGGCAACGATGGCCGTTTCATGGAAGTTGGAGATGTCGATGCATTCCATCCTTCGCGGCAGGGACGGCAAGCCAAGCTTGTCTTTGAGGATCTCCAGTTCCGTTTCTCGCCGGCCATTGTCGTTGATGGCCTCCCCAAGGTTGAACTGCGCGTTCTTGAGGGCGATGTCGATCAATTGTTTGCGCACTCCGCGCTGGGGGAATCCGAGTCGGGTGTGCAGCACGGACTCAAGGTCTCCGGTATCCTCGATCGCTTCGGGCAGAAGAACTTCCGGGGGCGGGGTGCGCCCATCGTAATATTGCAGCAGGAATTCGGTGATTGCTTCTGTCCAGCCGTGCGCGCCCGTTTCCATCGTGAAGCTGTCCGATCCAGTCACCTTGCCATCGCGGACAGTCACAACGTGGAAGGAAGTGTTCTGGTCGTTGGCGGCAAAGCCGATCGCATCGGCTTCGACGTCTTCGCCGACGATGACAGATTGCTTTTCCGTGATTTTCTCAAACGCCTTCAACTGGTCCCGGTAAGTTGCGGCCAGTTCATAGTTTTCGTTGTCCGATGCCGCCAGCATTTTTTCCTTCAGTTGCCGGACCAGATCCCGGTTCCGGCCGCCCAGGAAAGCCACGGCGTCACGCACCGTGGCAACATACATCTCCCGGTCCACCGGCAATTTGCAAGGCCCCAGGCAAAGCTTCATGTGGTAGTAGTTGCACGGCCGTGTCACGGTTGCGAATTCGTGCCTCGTGCAGCGTATCAGCGGAAAAATCCTGTAGGTAGCCGCCAGCATGATGCGCAGGTTGCCGGCGCTGCCAAAAGGTCCCAGGTATTGCGCGCCGTCATCCTTGCGCCGGCGGACCTTTTCGATTCGCGGCCATGGTTCTTTGTAGTCGATGCGCAAGAACGGGTATTCCTTGTCGTCACGCAACAGGATGTTGAAACGGGGTTTGTGGTGTTTGATCAGGGTCCGTTCCAGCAGCAATGCCTCGACCTCTGTCTGGGTGAGGATGACCTCCAGGTCGGTGATCTCCCGGACAAGGGCAGTTGTCTTGAGGCTGAACTGCTGTTTTTGAAAGTAACTGCTGACGCGGCTTTTGAGTGACTTGGCCTTGCCGACATAAATGATGGTCCCGCGCACATCCTTCATCAGATAGACGCCAGGTGTTGCGGGAAGGCCACTGATCTTGTCGCGAATGTTCTTGCTGGTTGCTGTCATGTGGTTTCTTCTCCCACTTTCAGCAGCAGGTTGCGCAAGTGCGCAACTTCGTCCCGGATCGAAGCGGCCTTTTCAAAGTCCAGGTCTGCCGCAGCCTTGCGCATTTCCTTTGTCTTTTTGGCAATTTCCTTTTCGATCTGCTGGACGTTCTTGAATTGCAGTTCGTTCATCCTTGCCTTGGCTGCATCGCCAATCAGCGGATCTTCCTCCTTCTGCAGGCCGTATATCACTCTGAGGTCTTCAGGAATCGCCTTGAGGATCGTCTTCGGGCTGATGTTGTGCTCTTGGTTGTACGCAAGTTGCTTCTCACGACGCCGGTTTGTTTCCTGCATGCACTCATCGATCGACTGGGTCATCCGGTCGGCGAAGAAGATGACTCGCCCGTCGGCATTCCGTGCCGCGCGCCCGACGATCTGGATCAGGGATGCTCGCGAGCGCAGGAAACCTTCCTTGTCGGCATCCATCACGGCCACCAGCTGTACCTCAGGCAGGTCCAGTCCCTCGCGCAGCAAGTTGATGCCGATCAGGACGTCATAGTCACCGCGACGCAGGTCGCGCAGCAGCTCAACCCGCTCCAGGCTCTCGATGTCCGCATGCAAGTAGCGGACTTTGATTCCTGATTCAGCGTAGAAGCGCGTTAAATCCTCGGCCATTTTCTTGGTCAGCGTCGTGATCAACACGCGACCGCCGTTGGCCACCGTCTTCTTGATTTCGCCGAACAGGACGTCGACTTGGTCTTTCGCGGGCTTGATCTCGATCAGCGGGTCTACCAGTCCGGTGGGGCGGATCACCTGCTCGCTGTAGTGACCTCCCGCAGCCTGCATTTCAAAGGCCGATGGCGTTGCACTGACGTAGACCGTCTGGTGTACGCGGCCCAGGAACTCCTCGAAGTTGAGGGGGCGGTTGTCCAGGGCAGAAGGCAGGCGGAATCCGTGGTCCACAAGGACCTGTTTCCGCGCGCGATCCCCCCGGAACATGCCGTTCAGCTGCGGTACGGTGATGTGGCTTTCATCGATGATGGTCAGGAAGTCCTTCGGGAAATAATCGAGCAACGTGGGCGGCGGCGCCCCGGGCGGATTGCCGTTCAGGTAGCGGGAGTAGTTTTCGATTCCCGGGCAGAAGCCCAGATGTTCCAGCATCTCGATGTCATGCATCGTTCGCTGCTCAAGCCGCTGGTATTCGACCAGCTGGCCCCGGGCACGGAATTCTCGCAGCCGTTCCCCCAGGTCCTTCAGGATCTCGCGCACAATCTGCTTCATGTCGCGGCGATCAGTCACGTAATGACTTTTCGGGTAGATAGACAGGTGCTCGACCTCGCGGAGCACCTTGCCGGTGAGCGCGTCAATCAGAAGCAGGCGGTCGATCTCGTTGCCAAAGAATTCCACCCGGATCGCTTCGTCACGTTGATTGGCTGGCAGGATGTCCACGACATCGCCGCGTACCCGGAAGTTGCCCCGGCTGAAGTTGGCGTCGTTGCGGCTGTACTGGATGTCAATCAGCGCGCGCAGCAACTTGTCCCGGTCCATTTTCTGCCCGCTTGCCAGTTCCACGACAAGCTTTGCATAGCTGCTGGGCGAGCCCAGGCCATAAATACAACTGACGCTTGCGACGATGATGACGTCAGGTCGTTCGAACAATGCCATGGTCGCATTGTGGCGCATCTTGTCGATGTCTTCGTTGATGGCCGAGTCCTTGGCGATATAGGTATCCGTGCTGGGGACATAGGCCTCTGGCTGGTAGTAATCGTAATAACTGATGAAGTATTCCACTGCGTTGTGCGGGAAAAGCTCGCGCAGTTCGCTGAACAACTGGGCCGCGAGGGTCTTGTTTGGTGCCATGACCAGGGTCGGGCGGTTGTACCGGGCGATAACATTGGCCATGGTGAAGGTCTTGCCGGATCCCGTGACCCCAAGCAGAACGTGGTGGCGGTCGCCGGCGCCAAGGGCCTTGCAAATGCTCTCTATGGCCTGGGGCTGATCCCCGCATGGCTGATGGGCAGATGCCAGCTGGAATATGGAATGCCCGGGCTTTTGTTGTGTTTCGCTCACCATCACGCCAATTGAAAATTGTTCTCACATGCCTGTTTTTTGAACAGACCAGATCCACTGCATACCTTTGAAATCGCTAGACGATCCACCGAATTATGCTTAACAATATACCGTCTCATTTCTCAACCGAGGAGGCTGGCGTTGTTCCAGAAACTGGTTTCCCCCTTCCTGATACTTGTTGCATTGAGTTTGACATCGGGAGCCCGTGAAGCTCGCGCGTGGTGGATGTGGACCCCGGGTGACACGGTGGATGACGTTGGCTACAAGCCGACTCAGCCGATTCCATTCAGCCACGCCTTGCATGCTGGCAAGCGTGAGATCCCTTGCGAATACTGCCACTCTGCAGCGCGGCGGTCGGCCTCGGCCGGTATTCCCTCCATGAACACCTGCATGGGTTGCCACAAGGTGACCCGTACGGACAAGGAGCCGATCAAGTGGCTGACCGAGAAGTACAACAAAAACGAGCCGGTTGAGTGGGTGAAGGTGCATGACAGCCCCCAGTATGTCCACTTCACGCACAAGCAGCATGTCGCGGCAGGGCTTTCCTGCCAGACCTGCCATGGTCCGGTTGAGTCGATGGAAGTCGTCGAGCAGGTTGCCCCGCTGCAAATGGGCTGGTGTATCGGTTGCCACAAGGAAAAAGGCGCCAGCATCAACTGCATCACTTGTCACTACTGATACCCAGGTACAGGAAAACTCATGACGATCAATAACCACGAAACAGGCAAGCAGGGCGTCGCGTTTGAGATGGATGAGCGCGGTCCTGTGATATTCGGTCCGGTGGACGGTCCGCTTGAGCGACCGGCAGAGAAGATGGTCGAAGGTGCGCTCTACATGGAGACCGAAGAGGTCATGCCGGAGCTTGCCGCACGACAGTCCCCGGAAGACCAGAAAGACGAGGCGCGCAAGGCGCTGTCGATGAATCTGGATCGCCGCGACTTTCTCAAGCTTTTCGGAGCGACTGCGGTAGCCAGTTCGGCGGCCTGTGTGCGTCGCCCGGCAGAAAAGGCGATTCCTTACGTCAACCAGCCTGTGGACTTCGTGCCGGGTGTTGCCAATTACTACGCCACGACCTGCGGTGACTGTGCTGCCGGTTGCGGTCTTTTGGTCAAGACCAAGGAAGGGCGTCCAGTCAAGATTGAGGGGAATCCTGCGCATCCGATCAGCCTTGGCGGGACTTGTACCCTTGGGCAGGCCGGTTTGCAGGGACTTTACCACCTCGAAAGGCGCAAAGGCCCCGCAATCAAACGCGCCAATCGCACCGATGCTCTTGCCTGGGACGATGTTTACGAGCTGCTGGCCAAGGAATTCGCCGGCAAAAAAGTCGGAATCCTGACGGGTGGTTCAACCGGCCATCGCCACCAGTTTTACCGCGAGTGGCTGCGCGCCACCGGTGGTTCGGAATCCCGCCTCTACACTTACGAACCCAACGCGCTTTACAGCACGATCGCGCAGGCTCACGCGATCGCCTTTGGCGTCGAGGCGATGCCCCGCGTTGACTTCCGCAGTGTGAAAACTGTGGTCGGGATCGGGTCGGACTTCCTCGACGTGGGCACCTCTCCGGTATTCCTGTCGAAGGGATTTTCCGATGCAAGGAACCTGGACAACGGGGCGATGGTTCGCCTGGTCCAGTTCGAATCTGCCATGACTGCAACGGGCGGACGAGCGGACGACCGCCACGTGATCCCGCCCAATTCGGAGTTGCTGACCACATTGGCCCTAATGCGCTCGCTGGCGGAACGTCCAGAAGCCAAAGGCACGGCCAACGTCAAGGCAATCGCCAAGAAAATCCTGGCAGCCAACTCCGCGGCGCTCGCAACGGCGGAAGGTCTTGGTGTGTCCAAGGCTGTGTTCGACCAGCTTGCTGCGGACATGTTGAAGGGGGGCTCGCTCCTCCTCGCCGGCGGCAGCCATAGCTTTGACGAGAACGCGACAGCGTTGCAAGTTGCAGCCATTGTGGTCAACGAGCTGGTCGGCGCCTACGGATCCGGTTTGCAATTGGATCGCGGCTGGATGGTTGCACCGGTAAAGCCTGGGGACATGAAGCGTTTCGCGCAGGAGGCTGCTGGCCTTGATGCGCTTTTGATCATCGACACGAACCCTGCGTTCACATTGCCTGCGTCATTTGGCTTCGCAGATCTCGTCAAGAAAATCCCGCTGGTTGTCTCCATGCAGACCCAGCCGGTTGAAACGGATGATCTTGCTTCCTTCGTGCTGCCTCTGAATCACTATCTGGAATCATGGGGCGATGAGCAACCTGCCGCCGGTTTCTGGTCGGCCCGGCAGCCGTCGGTCCTGGCCACGACGGACAGTCGCCAGGCCGAGGATGCTCTGTTGTGGATCGCGGCGCACATGAAGAAGTCGATGCCGTACAGTGATTACCGTGCCTACCTGCGGGAAAAGTGGAAGTCCTTGCAGGCATCTTTCGGGCCGAAGGGCGATTTCGACGTGTTCATGGAGCGGGTCCTGCAAAAAGGATTCGTTGGGGAACTTGCAAACCGCGGCAGTGGTTCGCTGCGGGATGCGGCCACCGGAGCAGTCAAGGCAAGTGGATTGCTGGACAGCGGAACTTTGCGTTTGCTGGCTCCGCTTGACATCCGGCTGCATGACGGACGCGGCGCCAACAAGCCCGTTCTTCAGGAGACGGGCGACGCCATGACCACGATCACGTGGGATACGTGGGTGGCGATGAACCCGGGCACAGCAAAAAAACTTGGCTTGCGCCGAAACGATGTCCTTCGGCTGGAGACAGACGCAGGCAAGATCGAAGTGGCGCTTTATCCCTTGCCAGGTGTTCATCCCGATGCGGTGATCGTTCATCGCGGGAACGGTCATCCTGCCCATGTCAGCAAGATCAGTGGGGCCAACGGTGTTGACCCACTCTCGCTGTTTGCGAGGAAGGTCGACGCAGCCACCGGTATGCCGGTGACCAGCGGTGCGACGGTCAAGGTTGCGTCCACTGGAAAAGTGTTCCAGCTGGCAGCCATGCAGAAGCATAATGACCTCGCGAACCGCCACGACATCGTCAAGAAGCTTGGCGTGGCGGCTGTTTCCGAAAAGGTGGCAGCGCGCGCGGGCAAGGTTCGCAGTGGGGAGACAATCCGCAGTCTGGACGATGTCCCTGATTTGTACCCCAATTTGTATAAAGATTCGGAGTACCGCTGGGGCCTGAGTGTCGACTTGACCAAGTGTACCGGATGCGGTGCTTGCCAGGTTGCTTGTGCGCAGGAGAACAACATCCCGGCAGTTGGTCGTGAACAGGTCAATCTGGGCCGGGAAATGCACTGGATCCGCCTGGATCGCTACTTCGAAGGCGATACGGACAACCCGCAGGTTTCGATCCAGCCGATGATGTGCCAGCAGTGCTCGCACGCACCTTGCGAGGCCGTGTGTCCCGTTTATGCGACGACGCATGATCCAGATGGCATCAATTCAATGACTTACAACCGCTGCATTGGTACCCGCTACTGCGCGAACGCCTGTCCTTATAAGGTCCGCCGCTTCAATTGGTGGACGCATCGCTGGAATACAATCGGCGATCGCTTGCAGGACCGCAACATCCGCGCTCTCAACCCTGATGTCACGGTGCGCACACGCGGGGTGATGGAGAAGTGCAACTTCTGCTTCCAGCGTGTCCGTGATGCCAAGCACACTGCGAAAAGCGAAGGTCGCAAGGTGTTTGACAAGGAAATCAAGGTTGCATGCGAGCAGGTTTGTCCGTCGGATGCGATTGTGTTTGGCAACCTCAAGGACCCAGGCAGTCGCGTTTCGCAGATGCGCGCTGACGTCCGCGCCTACCTGGCTCTTGGTGGCGATCCTGAGAAAAATGAATTCGGGCTCAAGACCTTGCCTAACGTCAGTTACCTGGCACAGGTCAGCCATCGCGAAGGTTTTGGCAAAGGCGACGAAGGACATGACACCCATGCCAAGGGTGAGCACGGCGGACATGGAGAACGGACATGACGGACGCATCGGCATACAGCAACACAGTCAAGTGGGAAAAGACGATCTCGGACGTCAATGACGAGATCCTGGTCAATCTGCGTAACCCGCACCCGTCCTTCTACCTGGCGTTCAGTGTGGCAGCAGCGGCTTTGCTGCTCGGGATAGGCTTTGTGGCCGCCCATACGATCCTGGGTCTTGGTCTGTGGAACTTTGCTCCACCCCTGTACTGGGCGGTAGACATCACGAACTTCGTCTTCTGGGTCGGTATCGGTCACGCAGGCACACTGATCTCGGCGATTTTGTTCTTGTTCCGCGCCAAGTGGCGGAACACGGTGAACCGCAGTGCCGAAGCAATGACCATTTTTGCGGTGATGTGTGCGGCGGTATTTCCGCTGATCCACATGGGGCGGATGTGGGTCGGAGCCTACTGGGCACTGCCTCTGCCGAACACGAACAACCTGTGGGTGAACTTCCGTTCTCCGCTGGTGTGGGACGTGTTTGCAATTTCGACTTACTTCACTGTTTCGCTGCTCTTCTGGTACATGGGCCTGGTTCCTGACCTGGCGACGATCCGTGATCGCAGCAAAGGCTTCAAGCGTCTGGTCTATGGTTTCATGTCGTTCGGCTGGCGTGGCACTGTGAAGCAGTGGTACCACTACGAAGCTGGCTACGGATTCCTTGCGGCACTTGCGACCCCCCTTGTTCTTTCGGTGCACTCCGTCGTTTCGTGGGACTTCGCAATGTCGATCCAGCCGGGCTGGCACACGACAATCTTCCCGCCATACTTTGTCGCCGGTGCAATCCTTTCCGGTTGTGCGATGGTTTATACCTTGCTGATCCCGGTCCGTAAGATGTTCCGCCTTGAGAAGTACATCCTTCCGGAACACCTTGAGGCTTGCATCAAGTTGACCCTGCTGACCTCGACGATTGTGTTCTACGCTTATGCGGTCGAGTTTTTCGTCGCCTGGTACAGCGGTAACGTTTACGAGTGGGCTTTGTTCGAAAAACGTGCGACCGGGCCATACTCCTTCTACTTCTGGACCATGGTGTTCTGTAACTGCATCTTCCCGTTGGCATGGTGGTCGAAGCGGATCCGGAACAATATTCCGGTGTCCTTCGTGATCGCAGTCCTTGTCAACGTCGGCATGTGGTTCGAGCGCTATAACATCATCGTTTCCAGTCTGGCTGAGGACTTCCTGCCGGGATCGTGGGGGCATTTTGAACCAGGACTTTGGGAGATCGTGATCACGATCGGAAGCTTCGGGCTATTCTTTGTGTTCTTCCTGCTGTTCTGCAAGTTCTTCCCGATCATCTCGCTGTCGGAAATCAAGCTGATCATGCCGAAGCCCATGAGTCGTGGACACGGCGGCGCGCATGGTGGAACACCCAGCCACGCGAAAGGACACTGAGGCAATGACGACACAAATGAGTACCAACACAAGTGGGATCATGGCGGTGTTCAGTTACCTGGACACTTTCTGTGGTGCGATCGAGAAAGTCCGTGGCCGGTCTGAATTCGAAGGGCATGAGGCTTTTTCACCGACCTCTTATCACGAGATCGAGCACGCTTGTCATTTTGACCCGAGCCCGGTGCGGAAGTTCACTCTTGTGGGCGGCTTGACTGGCGTGACCCTTGGCTTCTGCCTTGCCATCGGCCTGGATTACGACTGGCCCATGATCGTCGGCGGGAAACCCGGTGGATTCTTCAGCATCCCGGCATATGTGGTGATCGGTTTCGAGCTGACGATTCTCCTGGGTGCGATTGCGACGATCGCCGGCATGTTGATCATGGGGCGCATTCCAAACCCCAAACTCAGGGTACTGGATCCGCGCACGACCGATGACAAGTTTGCGATTTATGTTCCGGGTGCCACGGTGGATGGCCCCCAGGCCAAGCTCCTGCGGGAGCTTGGTGCGGAAGAAATCAACGCCACCCAGGCACCTTGAAGGCGAGGCTGAAATGATACGTCTCAGGCATATTCTGGCGACAGTCCCGGCGGTCACCTTGCTTGTCGTAGCAGGATGCAAGAAGGACCCGGATCAAACCAAGATGCAGTACGTGCCCGACATGGCCGATACTGCGGCAATCAAATCACAGCGCGATTACCTGCAGCCCCCGGAGGGGTCGGTTGCATTGTCGGTAAAAAGCTACAAAGCGGTTCTCATGAATCCAGGGAAAGGTCCTTCTGAATTTCCCAAGCCTTACGCCGCATCCATCGAAGAATCTGAAAAGACCATGGAAAATCCGGTGCAAACGTCACCGGAGGTGGTGGCCAAAGGCAAAGTACTCTGGAGCACTTTTTGTGTTCCATGTCACGGCAGTGATGGTGCCGGTGTTGGCTCCGTCACCGACGCGTTTGTGCAGGCGCCGACCCTGCTGAGTGACATCAACAGGACTCGCAAGGACGGTTTCTACTTTCACAAGATCACGTTCGGTGGTGCGGTGATGCCTTCCTATGGCCACGCAATCAGCGCCGAGGAACGTTGGACGATCATCCATTACATCCGTGATTTGCAGAAGGCGGCCCAATGAACACCAAGCAACTATTTGACCAGCGCAACGACCTGAATTTGAAGCCATCCGCCAACCTGCGCGGTGCGATCACTTTTTGTCTTGCCGTCGGGCTGCTCACGATCGCTGCCGGATTTTACCTTGGTATGAAGGAGCGGATTTGGGGCAGCCTGCTGCTCAATACGTTCTTCTTCTTTGCCATCGCCCTTGGTGGTAGCGCCTTTGCTGCGATGCAGGACGTAATCGGCGCAACCTGGGGAAGGCCTGTGATGCGCTTGCACGAAGCGTTCTCGAGCTTCCTGCCTTTTGCTGCAATCGTGTTCATACTCTTCTTCGTGGCGATCAAGTTTGACGTTGCCAATGCACGGAACGTTTATTCCTGGATCAAGGATCCGGCGATCATCCATCACTTCTGGGGTAAGCGGACCTGGCTGGTTGAAAATTTCATGCTTATCCGGGACAGTGTGGCTATCCTTGCACTGGTTGGGCTTGCCAGGTGGCAGATCGGCATGAAGGTCCAGAGGGACCGCATGTTTGTTGCCGGTAAGAAGGAAGAGGCGGAACGCCATGGCAAGGCAGTTCAGGCTAAGCTCCGTTACTGGAGTGCGCCAGTCCTGGTTGCTTACGCAATCCTTTTCTCATTGCTCTGTTTTGACATGTTGATGTCGCTGGCTCCGACCTGGTTCTCGACCCTCTGGGGCGGTTGGAATTTCGCAATCATGATGCAGACATTGATGGCCACGCTGCTGATCACCATGTTCATGATTTCTGGGACAACGGTGGGCGGAATCATCAAGCGCCAGCACTTTCATGATGTTGGCAAGTTGATGCATGGTTTTACGATTTTCTTCGCGTATCTGACCTACGCCCATATCCTGACCTATTGGTATGGGAACATTCCGGAAGAGACCGAGTACTTTATCCATCGCCTTCACGCGCCGTGGATTTACATCGTGATCGCGGCCCCCATCATGAGTTTCCTGATCCCGCTATTTGCCCTCCTGCCCAAGGTGAGCAAATGGACTCCGCAGATCACGATCCCCCTGGCCAGCCTGATCTTGTTCGCCCAGTGGTTGGCTTACGTACTGGTGGTCCAGCCACAGGTCGTCAGCGCCGGGTCATGGCGCTCGCCCCTGTTGGAAGTTGGCGTATTCTTTGGTGTCCTTGGGGTATTCATGCTCACATTCCTGCGCTTTGCGGGCAAGAATCCCATGGTGGCTGTTGCTGATCCGTTGTTTGCGGAAAGTCTGGCCGACGGCCATCACTAGCCGATCAGCGGACCATGCAGGTAGACCCAGGCGAGGGCGGCTACGGCCGCCCGAACTAGCCATGTTGAAATCCGCTGTAACATGCCGACCCCACGTGTTAATGTGCGCCCCGTTGGGGAAAACGCAACAGGTTGTGGGTCGGTGTTTTCTGTGGCCCCTTGAGCCCGAATTTAACGACCAGGCATCCGCTAACACCTCAACATATTGGTTTAATTGAAATTTTTTTTGGGGGTTACCCATGTCCATGCCAGGCTTTTGGGAGCTGATCCTGATCCTTGCGGTCGTTACATTGCTCTTCGGTGGCAAGAAATTGCCCCAACTTGGTGGAGCGATTGGTGAGTCGATCCGCAACTTCAAACGCGGCATCAAGGATGAGGAATCTCGTCAGTTGACCTCAGGAAGCGTCGAGGCCAACAAGCAAGCATGAAGCAGAGGCCGTCGCTGACGCAGCTCCTGGCCAGTCGCAAACTCCTGTTTGTGACCGGCAAGGGGGGCATCGGTAAAAGCCTTGTTTCTGCTGCGCTCGCACAGGCAGCAGCTGCTGCGGGTCGGCGCGTCATGCTGGTGGAAAATTCTGCCCGCGATCAGCTCGCACCTCTTTTCGGTCTGGAGCCTGTCGGTCACAACGAGACTGCGGCCGCGCCCGGAATCACTTGCATCAACCTCAATGCGACGGGCAATTTCCGCGAATACGTCACCAAGTACCTGGGACAGGGTAAGTTATTCGAGTCGGTGCTGAGTCACCGCGTTGTCCAAAGTTTCTTCAACACGGTACCCGGACTTGCAGAGGCGATGCTTCTTGGCCGCCTTTTTTACACCTGCACTTTGCGTGACGAGTCATCGCGTCCCGACCTGGTGATATGTGACAGCCCGGCATCCGGCCATTTTCTTTCCTTGATGACGACGCCCGATGCCATCCTTGGTTCCGGCATGGCTGGCCCCATGATGCGCGACACCGCAAAAGTCAGGGATTTTCTTTCGCACCGGGATCAGTGTGGGGTGATTTACGTATGCACTCCTGAACCACTGGTGATTTCTGAGGCGCAGGATTTCCTGCCGGTGATCGAAGCAAAATCCCCAGCTAAACTCGATGCTGTGATTGTCAACCGCATTCCTCCCAGGGTCAGCCAGGCTTCTGTTGCAGATGGTGAATCCGGCCTGCTTGATTACCTCATAACCCGCAGCCGTAAGGCGTCCGAAGCGATGGGCATGCTCGATGAGACGCTCAAGGCGTTCCCACGTGTGGCCTTGCAAGGTTTGGCGGATATGGGTTTTGTGGATGATCCGCTCGCTGATGACTTTCACCAGGCTTTCCTCCGCGAGGAGGCGTTCCCTTCATGAGCAACGTCGATATCGATGCGCTCATCGCATCAAAGCGGATCATCGTCATGGTTGGTGCTGGAGGGGTTGGTAAAACGACTTCTTCGGCTTTGCTGGCAATTCGTGCGGCCATGTCGGGAAGAAAAGTGGCTTTGTTAAGCATAGACCCGGCAAAACGACTGGCCAGTGCCCTTGGCATCGACCTTGGTCACGGCATGCATCAAGTGGAATTGCCGGGCGTGAGTGGCAATAATGGTTCTCTTCACGCAGCCATGCTCGACCAGAAGGCCGTCTTCGACCAGATGGTGAACCAGCATGCACCAAACGATAAGATCGCCGCGCGGATCATGAAGGATCCTCTCTACCGAGCGGCATCAACGAATCTCAGCGGCCCACTTGAGTACATGGCCCTTGCGAAACTACAGGAGCTTGCGCAGGATAAGCGTTTTGATCTCGTGGTTTTGGACACGCCCCCTGATACTCATGCCCTCGACTTTCTCAAGCGTCCAAATGTGCTGGCCGGGTTCATGGAAAATAAGGTCATGAGCTGGCTCATCAAGCCAGTTCTTGCGGTCGGCAAGCTGGGCTTTGGGCGCTTGCTGGGTGCCAGCGAGAAACTTGCCGGTGGTGTCGCATCACTGACGGGTTTCATTGCACTGCGGACATTTGGTGAGTTCCTTGTGCTTATGCAGGAAGTGATCGAAGGATTTCACAAGACAGGCGAGCAGGTGATTGCGACGCTGCGTGATCGCAAGACTGCCTTCATCCTGGTGGCAGTGCCAACCAGGGCCGCGGAACGCTCCGCGGTCTTCCTTGCGGATCAGCTGGCAGAAATGGATTACCGGGTCGATGCGCTCCTGATCAATCGTTGCCTGCCAGAGCCATCCCGCAAAGGGCTCGATGGCGACCTTGCCGCGATCGCGGAATCCCAGGGCGGCCCTATATCTGACTTTGTGAAGGCCCGCGTGACAGGCGAGGAAAAGGTCATTGTCAACTTGTTGAAGAACCTTGCCTCATCGCGGAAGAAGAGCCGCCTTGTTGTGCGAATCCGTGAACAGGGTGGTGATTTCCACGAGATTCACGCCCTTGCTGACCTTGCCCGCTCATTTTAGTACGCGTGGCATTTTTGGTTTCATCGGCCGGGCAGTCGGCCGTGCGTCAATCGCAAAAAAATTGAAGAAGCGATGATGTCAACGCACGTTGACTTGGTAACTTGCTAAAAAACATTGTCCTGCCCACAAGAACAACCAAGTTGTAGCGTTTCCCTCCATGAAAAACTGGCATTTTCACCAAATTTCCGGCCACACAATCAACAACAGCATCTTTTGAGTTGCCCTGAAAATCGGGGATAATTGAGGAGATGCATCCTGTGTACTCGGGCTCGTCTTCCAAACACCTTCCGGTGGAACATGCCAGTCAAGACCGCAGAAATTGCCGTGAATTGGCTCGGAGTCGAGACGACCAACCGCCTTGTGGCGATCGGGCGCTTTTTTGTTTACGTAGGTGACGTGCTGTCACAGACCTTTCGCAAGGCGATGCGGCCAGCCCTGATTTTCCAGCAGCTTGAGTTCATCGGCAATCAATCGCTGGGCATCATCCTGATGACGGGATTTTTCACGGGGGCCGTCTTCGGGCTGCAAATTGGCGGCATCTTCCAGATTTTCAAGGCCGAAGGCCTGATGGGCGCCGCGACCGCAAAGGCTTTGACGCGTGAACTTGGTCCATTGATGACCGGGTTTCTGATCTCTGGGCGGGTGGGTTCCGCCATGACGGCAGAGCTGTCAACCATGCGGGTCAACGAGCAGATCGACGCCATGGAGGCGATGGGAGTCGATCCAGTGAACTACTTGGTGGTACCGCGTTTCATCGCCTCCCTGGCGATCATACCCTTGCTCTGCATCTTTTTCATCTTTATCGGAGTGATCGGTGCGTACATCACTGGTGTAGGCATATTCAAGGTCGACGTCGGGATTTTCATCGAAAAAATGGCCCAGATTTGCACACCATCGGACATCTGGGACGGGCTGCAGAAGTCTGCCGTCTTTGCCGTTTTGATTGCGCTTATTTCTTGCCGGTTTGGATTACTCGCCTCCGGTGGCGCGAAAGGGGTAGGCATTGCGACCACCAACTCAGTGGTTACCAGCCTGCTTGCCATACTTTGCTGCGATGTTTTCATCACCTACATGCAAGTGAAGTTCTGAACGCAGGGCGTATTTGCTGTGAAAAGGCACATGGATGATTGAGTTCAAGGATGTCAGGAAGGCTTTTGGCAAACGGGTTGTCCTGGACGACCTGGATCTTGTCATTCCTCCGGGCAAGATCACTTTCATCATCGGAAAGTCCGGGGAAGGTAAGTCCGTTACCATCAAGCACTTGATGGGGCTCATGCATCCCGACCGCGGGCAAATCATTGTCGATGGCGAAAACATCACAGGATTCGACGAGGAAAAGCTGCGCATCTATCGTCGCAAGTTCGGAATGTTATTCCAGAATGCGGCCCTTTTTGACAGTTTGACAGTGGGTGAAAATGTCATTTTTCCCCTTCGCGAACATACGCGAATGCCGCTCCCAGCAATGCTTGAGCGGGTCGAAGAGGTCCTGAGCATGGTGGGGCTCCCCGGGATCCAGCACAAATATCCAACGGAATTGTCCACCGGTGAAAAAAAACGGGTTGGTCTGGCGCGGGCACTTGTCGCAAAGCCAAAATTCGTCCTTTATGACGAACCTACCACGGGGATGGATCCTCTGGTTTCGGAGATGATTGACGAACTTATCGTCCAAATAAACCGGGATGTTCCGGGTGTTTCGTCGATTGTTATCTCCCACGACTTAAAGGCCGCGCTGGCAACAGCCGAGAACATCATCATGTTGTACCAGGGTAAGGTTGCCCTGGCGGGGACGCCTGATGATTTCAGGCACACCTCGGATCCAGTGGTCCGGCAGTTTTTTTCAGGCCGGGTTGAAGGACCGATGGAGTTTCTCTGACGATGAAGACTCTGGGCACAGAATTCAAAGTGGGCTTCTTCACGCTGATCGCACTGGTCACGCTGGTGTACATGTTTTTTGTGCTGAGTCCGGACAGTTTCGAATCTGGAAAACGCTACTCGTATTACACAATCGTCAGTGATGCTGCCGGTATCATCTCCAAGACACACGTGAAAACCAACGGTGTGATCGTCGGTAAAGTCAAAGACGTCAAACTCGACGTCAACATGACCCGGATCGATATGGAGATCGATGCGAATGTGAAGGTACCCGTCGGCTCGCACATTGAAGTGCGGACGCGCGGCCTTCTTGGTGACGTATTCCTTGAGGTCATCCGTGCAGAGGACTCCGGGCAGTACATACCAGACGGTGGATTGATCCCGCGATCTGAGGGATCCACCGACATGCAGGCAGTCCTTGCTCTTGCCGGGTCAATTGGCAAAGACGTCAAAAAAATCACATCCGTGTTGGCCGAGGCGATGGGATCTGATGATGGAAAGAAAAACATCAAGGAAATCGTCGAAAACATCCATGGCTCGACGGCGGACTTGCGCTCCACCCTGGCGGCGCTTCGTGGCGCAATAGGGGACCGTCCAGAGGACGTCAAGGCAATCGTGGCGAACATCAAGGATTTCACGGCTGGCCTGCGGGAAGTCATGGACGAAGATAACCGCGAGAAGCTCAATAACATCATCGCGTCTTTCGACGAATCAATGGGTGACGTCAAGGGCGCCAGCAAGAACATCCGTCTGATCGCGGAAAAAATGGAGCGTGGCGAAGGTACGCTCGGCAAGCTCATTTCCGATGAATCGACGATCTCTGAGATCGAAGGTGCAATCAAGGACTTGCGTGAGGTGCTCTCGCCAGTCAAAAAGCTTGAAGTCGGGGTTGAGTACCGCGGTGAGTTCCGCAACGATCAGACCGGCCAGAACTACTTTAACATGGTGTTCCGTACGCGTCCTGACCGGTATTACCTGCTTGGCGCA
>JBEGVZ010000134.1:0-3021 GCA_041178085.1 Pseudomonadota bacterium
CTGCTCGCGACTGGCGATCGCCTGGATCCGGTCCAACTGCTGACGCATGGCGTACAGGAAGGGGGTCTGTCCCATCGCCATGGTCAATCGTCCGAAGTTTGCAGGGTCAGGCCATGAGGGGTGGGCACCGGCCTTGAGCTTGAACCGTGCCGCCAGACGCAGTGCAGCCGTCATCGATGCTTCATCCCCCGTGTGCCCCCCGCAAGCGATGTTGCACGAGTCCAGCCATGGGGCCAGGGCATCGTCGTCCCAGCCCTCGCCAATGTCAGCATTCAATTCCACGACACGCTTCACAACGGGTGCGCCTCTGTCCGGTGGGGGGGATTCCTGCCACGACCGGGAAATCATGTTTGTTTTTGGTGTGACCTGTCGATATCTTTGTTGCACATCAGATACACGGGCAGCCAGGAGGGGATCCATGGGCAAGCAAGTTGTGCCAGAAAAAATCGAAAACCACACGGGACTGCGCGGAATCGAATTCATCGAGTTCAGTGCCGGTGACGCCTCCATGCTGGACCGCCTTTTCACCGAATTTGGTTTCAGCCGGACGATGACCCACAGCTCCCGCAAGGTGGACTACTACAACCAGAATGACATCCACTTCCTGGTCAATCTGGATGAAGGGTCCCATGCAGTGAAGTTCGCCAGGGCTCACGGCCCCTGCGTATCGGCCATGGGTTGGCGGGTCGAGAACGCGGTCAAGGCGCAAGAAGCCGCCGTCAAGCGGGGCGCTCGCGCAGCCAAGGGAGATTATAACGGCGCTGACGGCAAGCCTGTCCCGGCGATCTACGGAATCGGCGACAGCCTGATCTACTTCATTGATGGCTACACGGATCCCGCGCGCTACAAGAAGCTCGGCTTTAAAGACCACGCCAAGCCGAACATGGTTAAAGAGAAAGGCTTCCTACTCATTGACCACCTGACCAACAACGTGGAACAGGGGGCGATGAAGCAATGGTCCGAATTCTACAAGAACATCTTTGGGTTCTATGAAGTTCGCTACTTCGACATCCGCGGCGAAAAGACCGGTTTGACTTCCTACGCGCTGCGCTCACCTGATGGCAGCTTTTGCATCCCGATCAACGAAGGCACAGAGAAAAAATCCCAGATCAACGAATACCTTGAGGAATATAAAGGTCCAGGAGTCCAGCACATTGCCTTCCAGAGCCGGGATATCGTCCACAGCCTGCGCGCGATGAAAGGCACATCCATCCAGACGCTGGACATCGACGCTGACTATTACAGCGAAGTGTTCAATCGCGTCCCGAACGTCACGGAAGATCACAAGGCACTTCAAGATTTGAATATCCTGATCGACGGGGATGATGAGGGTTATCTGCTCCAGATTTTCACGAAGAACATCATCGGACCGATTTTCATCGAGATTATCCAGCGCAAGAACCACCATTCCTTCGGTGAAGGAAACTTTGGTGCCCTGTTCCGCTCCATCGAGCGGGACCAGCAAAAGCGCGGTTACCTGAAATAAGCGCCTGGCGCTGTCCCGTCATGGCACGAGCAGCTTGGTTGCCAACGTCAGAAACGGGATCAGCAGCGCAGTCCTCAGGAAGAACAGTGCGACCAGATGCGAGAGGCGCGCCGGGATTTCCCGGAAAACCTCCATCAGTACCGGTACCACGGAAGAGAAAAAAAGCAGCTGCGAGATGCTCATCACGCAGATGAAAAAGCGTGTCTGCACCGACGCGTCCTTGACCAGAAGTGACGGGACGTAAACTTCGGTGAATCCCGCCATGATCGCCGGGGCCAGACGCGCAGGCTCCGGCGCCCCGATCCATGACAGGACAGGCTCAAGCGGATAACCCAGCCAGGTGAAAAGCGGAGTGTGGTGCGCGACCAGAAGAGCCACCGTACCAATTCCGACAATGCTGCCAAGGATCGTTGCGCTGATCTGGACACCTTCAACCAGAGAATCCCACAGGATCCGCAGCAGGCCGGGCGCCTGGGCCGCTTTTTCGATCGCGTCGTGGAAACCCTCCCTGGCAAGGGCAAGCAGGCCCTTCTTGGCCTCAGGTTCCGGTCGCGGAGTCGTTGTATAAGTTTCCGGCACCGCCGTGATGGGCCACATTCTGACCAGGATTGCTGCCAGTCCATAAACGGCAATGAAGTAGGTGACGAACACCTCGCTGAACAAGTGCAGGATGTCGAGGGTGGATGCAATCACTGCGACGAAGCCAATGCTGATCGTGCAAAAACATGTCGCCACAGTGAAAGTTTGCCTGCGCGTATAAAGTCCCTGATCCATCAATTTACGGGTGAAATAGAATCCGACCGCATAGGGGCCCAGCCACGACATCAAGTCGTCCAGGGCAGACCTGCCCGGCAGCTTGAACAGGGGACGCATGACGGGGCGCATGAGTGCGCCGAAAAATTCCAGTGATCCATAATGCAGCAGAAGTGAAACGGCCATCGCCCCAAGCGGCACCACAATCCCGACCGTCAGTCCAAGCTTGCCCCACATGACACCGCTCACATCAGGCCCCATGAGCGGTCCCGGCGCGACGCCAAATCCCATCATCAACGCAAGGATCCCCCCACCTATGCGCGTGATTGCCATGAAGCGCGAGCGGCCAAGGAAATCGAACCAGCGGTTGTCGTCCCCTGTTTCGCTTTTTCCGTGTTGAAGCAGAAGGGCGAGGGAGCCGATAATACCGGTGGTAAAAAGAAGCATCGCCCAGACAGCAGTCAGCCTGGGAAAATTCCTGGCAATGGAGCTGGTGACAAGGTCGAAGGGGATTGTGCTGCGACCGCCGTAGCTCACTGGGAGCAGGAAAAAACCAAGGCCGACAAGGGTCGAGCTGACAAACGCAAAGAGGTGTCTGTGTTTAGGCATAATGCAAAAGTCTTTCACTTTTTTGTGGTGATGGGTACTGCTTTCGCAAATTCAGCAAGCGGGTCTGACCTTGTCCGGGCCAGGCGCGTGATCAAGGACCTGGTCGAGGATATTCGTTACGGTACGACCAACAACTTCACCGGTAAGGACCTGTACGGTGGGTTCAAGGAGTG
>JBEGVZ010000135.1:0-6684 GCA_041178085.1 Pseudomonadota bacterium
GTTCTGGCCCGACGATTTGTGATGCAGCACGGGCGTATGCCCAGTAGGGATTCTTATGAACCAGAAGAGCGCAGGAAACTTTCGTGCCCGCGTGGGCAGGACCGACGATCACCGCTGTTGCGCGCGTGCCGGGAAGAAACTTTTCAAAGGCCCCACCGGTCAAAAAAGACAGCTCACCCGTCTTTGCACGTTCAAGAGGAGCCACCCCCGAAACAATGGTGGCCGAGCCCAAAGCCCAACCTGCTTCGCCTGCGCCGGGCAATACCAACTCGGCACCAATCAGGGATGCAATCTCTGTAAGAGTGCACGAAGCCATCAATGAACTCCTTCTGCGTCGCGAGCTCCGAATCCGCGCTGACGCCAGGCGGCGACAAAGATCTCAGCCAGATGAGATGACGCCCCCGTGTAGGTTGCAGGCGTCAAGCCGCGAAGACGCTTGAAATCATCGCTGCCAAGAGCCGCAGACGTATCGTGGGACTTCTCCAGCTCGTCAATCAGAAGGGCGTATGATGTTGCGTCCATTCTGACACCACGTGTAGCGGACTTCATTTTCGCGTATGCGCCTTCAACGCCTCGCACGCGTAATAAAGACTGCACGGCTTCGCCAAGAACTTCCCAGTGCTGGTTCAAGGCGCCAGTCATGGCCACCGTGTCCATCTGGATGCGGTCAAGGCCCGCCTCCATGGATTTCAGACCCAACAGCAAGTGGCCAAATGCCACACCCAGATTACGCATGGTGGTTGAATCCGAAAGATCGCGCTGCAGGCGGGACACAGGAAGCTTCGCTGCGAAGTGATCGAATAGTGCGCGGGCGACACCGAAGTTGCCCTCGGCGTTTTCAAAATCAATTGGATTGACCTTGTGCGGCATGGTGCTGGAACCCGTCTCGCTGTCGACGCGTTTCAAAACGCACCAGCCGTCAGAGATGTATTGCCAGAAGTCACGCGCCAGACCCGTCGTACCCGTGCAAAGATGACCGCAAGCAGCTGAAATCCGCGCGATCCAGTCGTGGGATTCGATTTGCGTCGTCAGCGGGTTCACTTGAATGCCGTCGAAGCCGCTGATGAACTCTGCACCGGCGCGCGGCCAGTCAATTTCAGGCATCGCAAACTGGTGCGCACTGAATCCCCCAGTGGCTCCGTTGAACTTGGCCTGAATGCGCACACTTTCAACGTCGTCCAGAATCGACGCCAGGCGGGCGCCGTAAACTGCCATTTCCTTGCCAAACGTGGTCGGGGTAGCAGGTTGACCGTGGGTTCGTGCCAGCATGGGTTGCTTTGCGTAACACTCTGCAAGTGACGCTAGCCGCTCGATCAAAGAAACCAAGGCTGGCACAACCAGCTCACGGCGGACTTGTTCGTAAATGAGCGCGTAGGCCAGGTTGTTGATGTCTTCGGAGGTACAACCGAAATGCACCAGGGCAACAACGGAATGCGGAGCTCCGGCTGATGCCAGGACCTCCTGTACGTGTAATTCAACCGCCTTCACGTCGTGATTGGTGGTGCGTTCGATCTCCTTCACCCGCGCAACTGCCCGCAAAGGATCGACAAGTTCACCGGTCGACAGCTTCCTCGCCCACGGCTCCGACCCATCGACCTTTATTTTCGACTTTAATTCCAGAGACTTGCGAACTTCCGACAAAGCGAGAAGGAATTTCAACCATTCGCATTCGACCCGGATGCGGGCCCGTATCAGCCCCGCTTCTGAAACCAGGGGGGTCAATCCGGCCAGTTTCGACGCGTAACGGCCGTCCAGTGGAGAGATCGATTCGATTCCTGATGCCAAGGAAATCACCCCCGAGGGAGATTGACACGCCCCTGACTTTACGCCGACCACCGGGACGGTCAACCCTTTAAAAAAACAGGATGACAAGCCCGCCACGGACCGGCGATAGAGGGGTGACACCTGACGTGTCAAAGCATCTCCATCCTTCCATCACGGGGCAGGCATGAAGCGCAAACTGGACCGGGGAATCACGATTGTTGTCGGCGCCCAGTGGGGCGACGAAGGCAAAGGCAAATGGATTGACCGTGTTGCCGCGGGTGCGGGGATCGTCGTCAGGTACCAGGGCGGCAACAACGCCGGACACACGCTCTATGTCAAAGGCCAGAAGGTCGTCCTGCACCAGATTCCCAGCGGCGTCTTCCACGAAGGCCCGCAAGGCGGACAGATTTGTGTGCTGGCTGCGGGCGTCGTCGTCAACCCCGGGGAACTGGTCCGTGAAATGGACCGGGTGCTTCCCCTTGCGAATGTCACGCCAGAAAATCTTTGGCTGTCAGCACGCGCACACGTGATCACCCCCTGGCACATTGCCACCGACGGGCACCGCGAGGATGCCCGTCGCGCATCCGCAGGCAAGGCGATCGGCACAACCAAACGTGGGATCGGGCCAACTTATTCAGACAAAACCGCGCGATCAGGGCTGCGCATGGGCGACTACGTCAATCCGCAAAGCCGTCTTGCGTGGATCGAAGCGATGACTACGACGGTCGAGGGTTTCGCTGCGCATTTTGCTTCTAAAAAACCCGAGTGGGAAGCTTTCACAGCTGCGGCCACGCGCCTGGCTCCGTTCGTCTGTGATGCAGATGCAAGAGTTCGCGCACAAGCTGCGAGTGGACAGTCGATCCTGATGGAGGGGGCACAAGGCACTCTCCTGGATTTGGACCATGGGACGTTTCCCTATGTGACGTCAAGTTCGACGATCGCGGCGGGTGCCTGCGCCAGCCTCGGTCTTCCGCCGCGCGCTGTGACGGGAATCTACGGGATCGCTAAAGCGTATGTGACGAGGGTCGGCGAAGGTCCATTCCCCACCGAGCTTTTTGACAAGACTGGCGACTTGCTGCGTGAACGCGGACAGGAATTTGGCGCCACGACTGGACGTCCGCGACGCTGCGGCTGGTTTGATGCCGTTGCGATGCGCTACGCACAACAAGTGAATGGCTTCGATGGATTGCTGTTGAATAAGTTCGACATCCTTACTGGCATGGACGAACTCAAAATCGCCGTGGCTTATGACCATCCGCGCCTGGGACGCGTCGACGAGTTTCCCTGGAGTGCGGCTGTCCTGGCAGAGTGCAAGCCCATCTACCAGTCATTCAAAGGGTGGAAGTCGGAATTACCACTGACCGGGTCGATCGAAAAACTCCCGCCGGAAGCACGCGAATACATCGCCGCGATTGAAAAGCTTTGCGGAGTCAAGGTAGTCGCCGCAGGCACAGGGCCAGGCCGTGATGAAGCGCTGCTGCACGATGATTTTGCGCGCCTGCTTGCTTTCAATGAATCTTGACGGGTAAACGCTCAGATCACTCTGCGCGATGGCTGGTTGATGGCTTTGTGGATGGTACGTCGGGCCGAACGCGGGCTTAAGAAATAGAAACCGATCGGCAGACTGGCGGACCCGCCTTTAAAGACATGCCGCCGTCTTGCCGGCGCTGGCATCCCAGTCGCAAACAATCTCCCCCCATCTACCAAAGGTCCACGAAGCCAACCGCCTTGGCTTAAGAATATGGGATCTTCATATCCCCCTCCCACACTCGCTCAATCAAGACCTCGACAGTTACGGTTGTATTGTTCCGTGAGATCATCCAGCTCCCTCTGTGCAACCTCGCACGCCAATTTTTGCTCTTCGAACCTTGCTTTCAGTTCCCTATCAGACGCACAATATTGGCAAGTGGGCGGGTTACCAAAATTCCGCCAAAACAGGTTTTCACAAAAACTTGTTTTGTTGGCGCGCTTCTCGGGCAATTCAGTCGCAAGCTCATCACAAGAGTAACTTCTCCAAGGCTCAGGTTCAGCTGCGTAACAAGTATTCGCATCCAGAACCACAGTAGTCAAAGCGCTACAGGTGACTGTACCTAAAACGCCAAGGATCTTCGCGGTGGTTGAAAACATGGGAACGCCGGTTTGCGCCAGACGGCGGGTCAGCAGCTGCGTATATGCTGCCATACATTTAGGATAGGCACCTCTCAAAATACCCTCGAGAGCAATCCTCCGCCCGTTCAATGCAATAATCTTATTGGAATACTGTATTCCCAAGGCTTCTATTTGCTCGAGCATCACCCGCCTTTTAATCGGATCCAGCTCTTTCAATCGGGCTGCAATTAGATCTACTATTTGCTGTCGAATCTTAAGCGCATCATCGAACAGGCGATCAACCTCTGAGATTTTGTCTTTAATCCCATCCGGAAGCTGACCTAACGTGGGACATGTACTACAGGTGTCTGTCAGACCCAGCGCAACCGCACTACCACCACCAGAAGGGTTACTATCGGCGCTGCCACCCGTATCGCAGCTAACTGATTCTGAATTCGGACCGACCGGTGAACCGTTTTCACCGAGGCTCATATTGTTTTTTTCACCTGTCAGTCCAACTTTGTTCCGCGCGTCCGTTGTTTGAACATTGCAGCCAGGTGACATAAATGCCATCAACAACAGGCAAGGAATCATTACAAAAGTTTGAATACCGCGTCTCATCGATTGGCTCCTCGAAAAGGTTTCTCCGCCTCCCTGATGCTCGAGTTTACGGACCGATTTCACTAAAACTTAAACATTCGGTACAAACCACTAAAATCATTGGTTTTAAAATTCAAAGAAAGCTCAACAACTGTAGAACACCCCGACTTTCCCGCGCAATTTCAGATTCAACAAATTGAAATCTCATGAGCTTCTAGCAAAGGGTTAAAGAAACGTGAAATTCAGTCCGAACGAATTCCCAACGTATTTGTGTTCATCGCGTAAGTGAGCAAAAGGAGCATTATGAAAGCCGGTTCTAAAACTTCACTCCAACAAGTGGCGTTGATTCTTTTTGCTACGACGGCTTGCGGAAGACCGACCGTGGAATCAGACCAATCGTTGACAACCCCTGCGCAGGATACTGCGTTTGATACATCCAATGGGGAACTCGCCCTGGATGGCGGTGGCGCTGACTCATCTTACTGGCCTGTCGGGCGTCAGGCCCCCTACAAGATCGACGTTAAGTGCGATAACTGGTCCACAGCCATCAATGGAGCAAACTCCCAGCCGCAGTCGATTGAAATTCCAAGTAATGCGAAAAATTGCTTCGCCACTGTTACCCGCATTGACCTGGCCAATCGCAAATACTATCCAACGCAACCCGCAACCTTGGCGAATTCGGCGCAGGGCAGTCATTTCGAGCTCAAAAACAGCGCAAACCCGCAAGATATCTTGGGAGTAGTGGTTCAAAAGCAAATACCTGTAAACGGGAACGAGCCTGGGCAATTGGATTTCAAATTTACTGCGATTACGGAGCGAAAGGCTCTGGGGGCATCAGGTGTTGTTAAGTCAATTTTCCTTTCCGCGAATGGGACCTCAACAGCCGGCAAGGTTTTTTATGAAGAGCAGTCTAAAAACTCTAGCCTGTGCGACTTCTTCCTAAAAAACGGATTAGGACGTTTCATGTATCAACACTTATTCAAAGTCAGGTTCTCTTCGGAGATTGCAACGCTCTCAACCCTCAAAGAAGACGCCGTACGGAAGATTCTGAATTCAAAGTCCAGCATTCCGACCCTGGACTCCTGCGGCGAACCCAACAAATGGACCTTTTCAGGTGAATTCCCGCCATCGGAGAGAATGATCGTCGCGTGGAACAACGAGTGGTTACTCATGGTTAAAACAACTTCAATCGTAGTTCCTTACTCTTACAAGTAGCGCGAACTCCCTGCGATTTTGGCGCAACAACTGGACGCCATCAACGCTGAGAATGTTTTCACAGCATGAATATTGAAGGTAATTCCGAAGGGTAAGATCCCAATTGGATTATCGAAATCGCCGGCGTTAATTTGTCGCGGTCAAGCTTCCGATAAGCTGGAACTTTTCGGGAGTCAGCATGCCAAAGATCCAAGCCCGTCTATATTTCGCGGCTTCAGCCCTCATTGCCATGACCGGGATCTCACGCGAGGCGGATGCATTTGCCGTAAGGCCTGGCCTGAATTTCATGGGCAAGGTCGGCATCAAAGGCCAGGGGCCGCAGGAGCCGCAAACTTTCCGGGTTTGTGTAGTCGACATTACCAGCCCAGGACTGGGACGACGCTCAAATTACCGGCCAGATATCTCTGCCGCCACCGCTGAATCCGTGAGGGCATCGTCACTCATGTGGTTTCATGTTCCAAGGGGGTCAGGCGTGATTTACCCCAAAATAGAAATGCAAACTGGAGCCATTGCATTATCGATATCCGGGCCAGATCGTAATCGTCCTTTAAAATTTGGCTGCATCGCGAGGAGCGACACCGAATCCCAGAGTGACATGTACGTTTTTTTGGATTGGGATACCGTCGATCCGCGAGGGGCGAAATTTAACACAAGTTTTAGCAAGCAGATGACGTCCATGATCAGCGTAATCGACGGACGCAGTATTTTCATCCATCAAAAACACCTTCTTATGCCGCCGGTAGCTAGAAATCAGGTTATCCTGCATGAAATCGGACACTCAATCGTCGGCCTGGACGACCTTTACGGGCCCTGCCCGGAGCGCCCGTCCACCAAGCTATACAATGCGAGCGATAATGCGTGGCACGAGCATCCTTGGTCGGTTATGGCGTGGTCGACCACCATCACACCAGACGACCGTTTCGGAACTTACTCTGCATGGCTCCGTTCCCTGCAGGTAGGAATGATCTCCATGGAATGGCTGAACGAACGTTCCCCGGAGCTGGTGCAATTGATGGG
>JBEGVZ010000136.1:0-3703 GCA_041178085.1 Pseudomonadota bacterium
TCTGGCACGAACGATCCAACAGCTTTTTCCCTGGCTTTGGCGGAGCGACCGGGCAATGTCACGATCGAAGGTCGCGCTTCGCTGCAGCCTTTGCTGCTGTGGACTCCGACAGCTTCGCAGCCGCAGGCCTATGTGCAGTTCGTGTTGCGTGATGTCAAGCGTTGCATGGCGACGACCAATAACCAATCTGCGTGTTCAGTATCAGACGGTCAAATTAGTCCGTCCTCTCCACTTCAACCTTACGACAAGCTCTCGACCCGCTATTTGCTGAAGTTCACCGGCGACAGCCGCACCCTTCAGGGCGGGAACAGCAACGCGGTCATTCCAGGAACACAGACAGTTCCTACTCCGAACTCCGGTTCGACGATCTTTGACCAGGTTGGTTCACAGATCCTTCAGGCGGGTACCCGCCTTGGTGCCCAATACATTCAGAACGGATTCAGGACCAACGGGTGGGACTGGAACCAGATCCTGCAGCAAGCTTTCGGCGTCCCGACGACCCCTCAGACGCCTCCTGTTCCAGGTTCGACCACTCCTAACGCTGGCTCGACCAACTGATCTCCGAAGATATTTCTTTCGGCCTCGAGAAGCCCCGGTCTTAACCGGGGCTTTTTTGTTTATGAGCTTCCGGTCTGTATGGCTGGAAAACCTGGCGCGGTTCCCTTAAGCTTTACGGGGGTTGATTCGCCAGGGCCCGTAGCCCTGGAAAATACGAAGGGGGCACCGCAATGACTGTTTTCTCGGATAATCCTGCCGTCAATTGGCTCTTGATCGGGATGGTGCTGTTGGGCCTGGAAATTTTCTCTGGAACGTTCGTTCTGATGTTTTTCGCTTTTGGTGCTTTCGCCGCGGCGGCAGCCACCTGGCTCGGTCTGCTCTCCAGCATCCCCTGGCAAATTGTCTTTTTTGCAACTTTGAGCGGCGCGGCTCTCTTTTTCTTTCGAGGCAAGCTGCGGATCGGCCTGAAGGGGCGTGGTGAGGACCTGAAGTCTGATGTTGGCACTGCTGTCCGTCTGGAAGCGGATGTGCTACCCGGAGACCAGACAGAAGTGCAATACCAGGGTGCCCGTTGGATTGCGGTAAATGAGACGGGACGCCCCCTGGTCAAAGGGAGTGATGTCCGGGTCGCTGCTGTGGATGGTGTGAAGTTGATCATCAAGTGATGAAGCAAACTATTGAAAAGGGGTTTTCATGTTTGAAGCGCTGATTTTTTTGGCTGTTGTCGGTGTGTTTATTTTGCGTACGGTGCGCATTGTTCCCCAGCAAAGCGCGTACGTGGTGGAACGCCTGGGTCAGTACCACCGGACGTTGAATGCAGGTTTGCACGTGGTTGTCCCGTTCATTGATTCCGTACGCTACCAGCACAGCTTGAAGGAACTAGTCATCGATGTCCCGGAACAGATTTGCATCACCAAGGATAACGTCCAGGTGAAGGTGGATGGGGTGCTGTTCATGCGCGTCATGGACCCTTCGAAGGCCAGCTACGGCGTCAGTGACAACGTCGGGGCTGTGATTCAGCTGGCGCAGACGACGTTGCGCAGCGAGATGGGAAAACTCGAGCTGGACAAGACGTTTGAGGAGCGCGAGTACATCAACACCAGCGTGGTCCGGGCGATCGATCCCGCGACGGATCCTTGGGGCGTAAAGGTGCTGCGTTACGAGTTGAAGTCGATCCAGCCACCGCGAGAGATTCTTGACGCGATGGAAAAGCAGATGCGCGCTGAGCGCGAAAAGCGTGCAAAGATTCTTGAATCCGAAGGGGATCGTGACTCAAAAATCAATCGTGCCGAAGGGGACAAGCAAGAGATCATCAAGGGTTCCGAGGCCGAAAAGCAGCGACGCATCAACGAGGCAGAGGGTCAGGCCGCCGCGATCAAGTCTGTTGCTCAGGCTACGGCTGAAGGTCTAAACATGGTGGCCTCTTCCATGAGCGGGCCAGGCGGCAGGGATGCGGCACAGCTGCGCGTTGCAGAGGAATATGTGAAACAATTTGGTGCGATGGCAAAAGAAACCAACACGATGATCTTGCCGGCAAACCTGGCGGATATCGCGGGTCTTGTTTCAGCGGCCATGACTGTGATCCGGCCGCAGGCAGGAAAATCAGCGAATTCCTGATCCTTTTTTCAGTCCGATGCTCCGCTCAAGTGCGCGGGGCATCGGGTGCGCATTTTGTCCATTGCCCCTCAAGCATGACGGTTTTGTCCCCGCCCATCTCGACATTGACCCCTTCCGGCTTTCCCTCGACCTCCCGGTTCTTGTAGATCCAGGTCAAATCAACGCCAGCAATCTTTTTTGCACCGCATTCGAGCTTTGCAAGATTGTTTTCAGTAGCTTGAGTTGAATCCAGGTCGATGTTGATAGCGCGATCGGTGAGCGCCTGATTCATCAGCCTTACCTGTTTGATATCGATCGTTTCTGTGCCCAGCTTAAGCTCTTGATGCAAGAACAGGTCGCCAGGGAGTGGCTTTGTCACATCGAGCTTGAGCCTTGCCCGCAGGCGAGACAGCCGGTAGCCCGTCGGGGAGTTGAGGTGAACCCGGATGGCACACTCACGCGCAATACCACGCGCAGCATTGCCCTGGGGCGCCAACTTAAACGCAGGTAGAAGGAGCCCAAACTCAGCTCTGCCCGGGTCATTGGGCGGGTTCTTCAGTTGCTCTGCATTGACGGGCATGACGTCGCCTGGCAGGTCTTCGCGGGCCTTGCAGCCGGAGCCAAGGGCAAACCACTTGTCGAACTGACGCGTGTTCGCCGGCTGTTGGCTGGCTGCTTCTGCCCGGAAGGACAAGGCAACCACTGCCGCCAACAGGCAGGCAAGAGAAAGTATGGTTTCAATTGTCGCCATCATGATCCACCTCCGCATCTTCGCGGTTCAAAGTCGTTTAAATCGTCTGCTTGTGCCGCAGCAGCGGCGCACGTCTTGATACGTGCGCCGCCTGCTGGAGAGTTCCCTCAAGTTTCACAACCTGCACTGAACGAACCGGGTCAGAACCTCGAACTTCAAGTCCAGACCGTCGACGAAGAGCAGCAAGTCTTCATAGCGGCTGTCCTTTTGGCCAGAGACGGCAAGGTTCGCCGCATACAAGCCCTGAGGCGCACGACTCGCGCCGCAGAAACCGCGGTACCAGTCCGGGGTTGTCTGCACGCTGAACCGGTCAACCCGGCTTTGAACCATTAGCGGATTGTTGATTTGACGGCCATACGGTACGACCACTGTGTAAGGACTGACGTTGTAACCGAAGAACGTGCTCCGGGTGGCAACGCTGCCTTGCGCTCCAGCTGATTTGGTCACGCCGTAACTGACGCGCTGGGTCAACTCCCCGACGTAGTATCCTTTAGCCAGTTCCACCGGAATCCTGACGGAACAGTTTTTCCGGTCCGCCAGCTGGGCGGTGCTGCCGCCTGGCAAGTCAACGCCAAGGCGGGTGAAGACGATCGACAGGTCGTTGCCGTTTTCCGTCGCGAAGGCATCAACGTCCTTCTGGCAACCGCTCCCTGCGATGACCGTCCGTGGTGAGTAAACATCCCAGCGAATGACTTGCTGGGCTGACGCTATTTCGGCCGCAATGGCCACACTGAATACACTGATCCCTAGACCGAACCTTTGTAGGCTCATGACGCACTCCTGGTGATTTGTTTGGGATTTGTTTTTGGGAACTCTCAACTTAATAGATATTCCAAAGTGCACTCAACTGTCAAGAAA